>DASXCQ010000098.1:0-50420 GCA_036491115.1 Pseudonocardiaceae bacterium | reverse complement strand
CTGGTCGATCTCCTCGACGTCGATCTGGATGTCCAGGTCCTCCTCCAGTTCCAGCAGCAGTTCCAGCGTGCTGGCCGAGCTCAGGCCGAGCTCGTCGAACAGGCGGGTCTGCTCCGGCATGGCGGGCACGTCCCGCTTGAGCACCTTGGGCAGCAGCGTGCCGATGCTGTCCACGACCCGCTGCCGCAGTTGCGCGTCCGATACGACGGTGGCTTGTTCCATCGCTGCGTTCCCATCTGCTGTCTAGTGCTGCTGTGCTTAGTGCAGGAAGACCATGGCCGAGAAGATGGCGCCGAGCCCGGCCGCCGCGACCAGGTAGGTGTCACCGTCCCGGAGCAGGCCGCGTTCGACGGCGGTGCGGTAGTTGATGAACGGGTCGGCGGCGAAGTTGTGGCCGGTGAGCGGGACGTTGTCCAGCACCACCCGCTCCACCGGGAAGCCGATCCGCTTGCACATCCGCCGCCACGACACGACGTTCACGTTGTGCGGCAGGATCAGCCGCAGGTCGGCCACCCGCAGGCCGGCCTCCGCCACCGCGGACAGGATCACCTCGGCCAGCGCCTCCGGATACTCCTTCTGGAACCGGGCGAGCAGGTCGGCGTCGGCCATCAGGCGACCGTCGAAGTCGCCCCGGATCCGGCTCACGTAGGACAGCAGCCGGTCGTGCTCGCCGTCCGCGGAGACCAGGCACGCGGCCGCGCCCTCGCCGAACACCGACGTCTCCGGCACCAGTTCGGCGTCCCGGGTGAACGTCTTCTCCCCGGCCAACACCATGGCCAGCGCGCCGGGTTCACCGTCGGCGGCCAGCAGCCGGCCGGCGACGTCGATCGCGAGCAGGCCGCTGGCGCAGGCGTGGTGGGTCACGGTGAACGCGATCGCGTGGCCCAACCCGAGCGTGCCGCACAGGTCGTGCACAGGGTTCATCGGGTACGGCACGCCGACCGGCATGCCGCGGGCGTAGATCACGTACCGGACGCGGTGTTCCTGCCCGCGCAGTTCGGTCAGCCCGGACGCGGCGCCGAACAGCAGGTCCAGCAGCGTGCCGTCCGGTTCGCGGCACACCTCGGCCAGCCCGTGGAACCGGCGGAACACCTTGATCTGCCGCTCCCCCAGTGCCAGGCGGCCGGCGAGGTCCTCGATCGGCACCCGCTGGGCCGGCAGGTAGGCCGACACGGCCTCCAGGGCTGTCACACCCGCGCACCTTCGGTGACACCGGTGGTCGCCGTGGCGTCCTGGGCGGCCTCGACGACGACGGCCTCCAGGGTGCGCGCGACCGACTCCATATCGGCCGGGGACAGGCGGTGGGTGTCGGCGATCAGGGTGAACTCGATGGCGCCGGGCGGGGCGTCCACGTTCAGGTACAGCGCGGGCTGCGCCACATCGGTGGGCTCGCCCCAGTACAGGGCCGACTCGGGTAGGGCGGCCACGATCTCCGCCGTGGTGGGCACCTCGCCGACGGCCATCCGCTCGGCGTCCCTGCGGTCGTTGAAGTAGCAGTCGAGTTCGATCTCCGCGCCGCGTTCCTCCGCCACCTGCTCGACGAGGGCGACGCGGTGCAGCGGGTCGTAGTAGGCGTTGAGGTAGGTGGACATCGCGGCCTGCACCGCCCTGGCGACGACCTCGTCGAAGGTGAGGTCCGCGACGTCGAGCAGGCATGGGCTGGCCTGGGCGAGCGGGCTCACCGAGTCGGCGAAGCGGGGCCGGAACCGGTTGCTCACCGCCAGTTGCAGCACCACCGGGTTGTTGCCGGCGGTTCTGGCCAGTGCGACGGCGTAGGCGGCGAGCAACACCGGGGAAGTGTCCGTGCCGGTGCGTGCCGCGATGTGCCGCATGGCCAGGTCGGCCGACGGCGAGCGGTAGGTCAGCCGCCAGTGGCGGGGTTCCCGCCGGTCGGCCGAGTCGCCGAACCGCCGGGGCGCCGCCGCGCGCAGCACCCGTTCCCAGTGCCGCAGGGCGCTCGCGCTCTGCCGGCGGGCCGCCGCGGTCCGCTGCTGCCGCACCTGTTCCAGCGGCTGCATCGCGGTCACCGGCCGGATGTCGCCGGTGAACATGGTCATCAGGTCGGCCAGTAGCACGGCGAGCCCGAGCGCGTCGATCGCCATGTGGTTGTAGACGGCGACCGAGTGGGTGGGGACACCGTGCCGCAACACGGCCGCCATCCGCAGCGGCCACTCGTGCTCGTAGTCGAAGTTGGTGCTCTCGTACCGGCGATGGATCCGCGCCGCGACCTCGACGGGGTCGACATCGCCCGCCTCGGCGATCTCCAGCGGGATCTCACCGGACTCGAAGACCCGCTGGCGTGGTTCGTCACCGGAGTCGAACACCAGGCGGGTGCGCAACGACTGGTGCCGGTTCACCACGAACCGCAGACACTCGATCATCTCGTCCAGGGTGTGGCCCTCGGGCAGGCGGGTGACCCCGCCGAGGTATTCCGACGCTCCCGTGTACGCGACGGTCCGCCAGATTACCCGTTGCCCCCAGGACAGCTTGTCGGTTCCGGAACCGGGACCCGAGAAAGAAACGAGGATCTGATGAGGCATGTCGTTTTCTCCCGCGATCATCAGATCGTCAATTGGTTGCAGGTCGCATTTTTGTGAGAACACCGAATTCTGTCAACACTGGACGGATGCCACCTTTCGTGACAACGATCCGATGTCACGAACACGTGCCGCGGGTTCGACGGCGCCGGTGACCAGCACGTCCTCGATGCGCAACATCATGGCCGCCATCTCGGCCGGCGCCAGCCGGTGGGTGTCGACGCACATGGAGAAGTCGAACACGTCCGGCACGTCGTTGACGTGGAAGAACATCGTGTGGTCGTAGAGTTCCATGCTCTCCTCCCAGCGCAGCTCCGTCTCCGGGCGGGCCCGCTCGATCTCGGCGGCGGTCGGGAACTCGGTGAGCACCGGCGGGTTCTGGAACGCCAGCCGGCGATCGTTGAAGTAGCAGTCGATGTCGACGTACTCGTCCCGGTCCGCGTTGACCTCGGCCAACATCTCGGCCATCCGGTCGGGGTCGTAGTAGGAGTGCTTGGCGGCCCTGGTGGCCGCCTGCCATGCGCGGCCCACCACCTCGTCGAACGTGCTGTCCTCGGTGTCGACCACGGCGACGCACGCCTCGGACACCGGCCCGACGGCCAGCGCCAGTCCGGGCCGGAACCGGTTGTTCACCACGATCTGCGCCACGGCGGGGTTCACGTCGGTCACCTCGCTGAACGCCACCGCGAACGCGGCGAACAGCACCGGCGAGGTCTGCATCCGGTTGCGCGCGGCCACCGTGCGGCCGGCCAGGTAGGCGGCGCGGGAGCGCACCCCGACCTGGTACCACCGGGGCCGTCTCGGGTCGGCCGACGTGTTGTACCGGCGGGCCGGGATCTGCCTGACCAGCCGCTCGGTGTAGGCGACGGCGGCCTCACTGTGCCGCACGGCGCCGGGTGAGCGCTGCCGCTCGGCCTGTTGCAGCGGGGTCAGGCCGCCGATCGGACCGGTCGGCTCGCCGGTCGCCGGATCCATCCCGGCCAGGTCGGTGACCAGCGCCTGCAGGCCGTGCACGTCGACCGCGATGTGGCAGTACACGGCGACGACGTGGGTGACCCGGTCGCCGACGCACACCGCGGCCATCCGGATCGGCCACTCGTCGACGTAGTCGAACGGTTCGCTGTAGTACCGCCTGGTGGTCCGCCTGGCGATCTCCGCCGCATCGTCGCCGGCCGCGTCGATCACCTCCAGCGGCACCACGCCGGACGTGGCCACCCGCTGCCGGAGCACGCCGTCCGCGCCGGTCACGACATGCGTGCGCAGCGACTGGTGGCGGGTCATCACGTAGCGCAGGCCGGCCACGATGAGGTCCACCGTGGTGTCCGGCGGCACGGCGACCCAGTCACCGACCGGCAGGGCGCTGCCCGCGTTGGTCATCGAGTCCCAGATCGACTGCTGGCCCCAGGACAGCACATCCTCTCCATCGTCGTCCGCCGCGAACGTCACCATGATCCGGTCCACCATCGTTTGTCTCCTGGCTCGCCGAGGGCAGGCGCAAATATCCCGCCATGACCCATGCGAACACAATTTGTCGGGCGATCGTTGCAAAGAAATGTGCAATATTGACGGTCACGGCTCGCGGTACCGTTTTCGGGTGGCCGACCGACAATTGCTCACGGACATCACCGGGATGCTGGCGGCCCTCACCGGCGCCGACACGGTGCCGGCGGACGCCACGCTGGAGGGCGATCTCGGGCTGGACAGCCTGGACGTCGCCGACCTCGCCGTGCGGCTGCGGGATCGCTACGACGTCGACCTGGTCGGCTTCCTGGCCACCCTGGACGTCGACCGGCTGGTGGACCTCACCGCGGCCGGACTGGCCGAGCACGTCGCGGCGGTCGCGGCGTGAAGGTCCTCATCGTCACGCTTCCCCTTGCCGGGCACGCCAATCCGGCCGCCGCGCTGGCCGGGCGGCTGGCCGCGCGCGGGCACGAGGTGGCCTGGGCCGGTTCGGAGCTGATGCTGCGGCCGATGCTCGGCCCGGACGCGGTGATCCTGCGGACCGGTTCGCGGCTGTTCCGCGAGCAGGGCGGCACCGGGATCGCGTCGATCCGGTCGCTGTGGACGCGGTTCATCGTGCCGTACGCCAAGTTCCTGCTGCCCGGCGTGGAGCGGGCGGTGCGGGCGTTCGAACCGGACGTGCTCGTGGTGGACCAGCACGCGGTGGCGGGCGCGATCGTGGCCCGGCGGCACGGTCTGCCGTGGGCCACGCTGGTGTGCTCGGCGATGGAGCTGACCGACCCGTACCGGGCACTGCCCGGGCTCACCGGGTGGACCCGCGACCAGCTCGTCGGCCTGTGGACCGGCGCCGGGCTGGCCGCCGAGGACTTCGCCGACCCGCGCTGGTCGCCGCAGCTGGTGCTGGCGCAGACGGTGCGCGAGCTGACCGGTGACGTGGCCGGCGTCGCGCTGGTCGGACCGCTGATCGGCGAGCGGGCCGCGCCGCCGTTCCCGTTCGACCGGCTCGACCCGTACCGGCGGCACCTGCTGGTCACCATGGGCACGCTGGCCGACGACCTGACGGCCGACTTCCACGGCCGCGTCCTGGCCGGACTGCCCGACACCGTGCAGGCCGTCGTGGTCGCACCGCGCGAACAACTGCCGGACGTGCCGGACACCGTGCTCGTCGCCGAGCGGGTGCCGATGCTGGACCTGTTGCCGCACATGGACGTCGTGCTGGGCCACGGTGGTGTGAACACGACGTCGGAGGCACTGGCGAACGGTGTTCCCCTGGTGTTGGCGCCGATCCGGCACGACCAGCCGGAGATGGCCAGGCAGGTGGTCGCGGCCGGCGCCGGGGTGCGGGTCAGGTTCCGCCGTGCCACGCCGGCACAACTGTCCGCCGCGGTCACCGACGTGCTCGACGATCCGGCCTACCGGGCCGCGGCACGGCGGATCGGCGTGGCGATGCGGGCCGCCGGTGGTGCGGACACCGCGGCGGAACTGGTCGAACGATTGCAGCGAACCGTGTCCGCAGGGGCGTCGAGCGTTGTCCGGCGCCACATCCAACCCCTAGCCTGGCGCGCGGCAGTCCGTGCCGGCACGAGCGACACCCGGAGCACACCGTGATCGAAACCAAGGGGCTGCGCAAATCCTTCGAGGTCGGCAAGCGGCGCAAGAAGACCACGGTGGAGGCGGTGCGCGGAGTCGACCTGAAGGTCGGCGACGCCGAGATCTTCGGCTTCCTCGGGCCCAACGGCGCCGGCAAGACGACCACCCTGCGCATGCTCACCACACTGCTGGAACCCGACGGCGGCGACGCCGTGATCGCCGGCGCCGACCTGCGCGCCGACCCGGCCAGGGTGCGGCGCCTGAGCGGTTACGTCGCTCAGGGCGGCGGCACCGTCGACGAGGCCAGCGCACGCGAGGAACTGGTGCTGCAGGCCAGGATGTACGGCATCGACAAGGCGGAGGCGCACCGCCGGACCGAGCGGGCGCTGGACGCCTTCCAGCTCACCGACTTCGCCGACCGCAAGTGCCGCACCTACTCCGGTGGCCAGCGGCGCAGGGTGGACATCGCGCTGGGTGTGATCCACCAACCCAAGGTGCTGTTCCTGGACGAGCCGACCGTCGGCCTGGACCCGCAGAGCCGGGTGACCATGTGGGACGAGGTGCGCAGGCTGCGCGAGGACGGCATGACCGTCTTCCTCACCACACACTACCTGGACGAGGCCGACGCGCTGTGCGACCGGATCGCCATCATCGACAACGGCGAGATCGTCGCCGAGGGCACGCCGGACGACCTGAAGCGGGAGATCGCCGGCGACGTGGTCACGGTGAATGTGGACGGTGCCGCGCCGAGGGCCGCGGAACTGTTCGACGGCAGCGGTTTCGTCCGCAAGCTGGAGATCGACCCGCAGCACGGACTGCGGCTGTACGTGGACGACAGCGCGTCGGCCATCCCGCAGATCCTGCGCACCCTGGACGGCTCCGACATCCCGTTCGGCGGCATGGGCCTGAACCGGCCCACTCTGGACGACGTGTTCCTGACCAAGACCGGCCGCTCACTGCGGGAAAGCTGAGGACGACATGGTTGCTGGCACGGTCGACGGCGCCGTCGCCGCCCCGGTGGGACAGGTTCGCCCGGTGTTCCAACGGGGTCCGGCGAAGCTGTTCCGGGACACCTGGCTGGTGTTCCAGCGGCAGATGCTGCTGATCCTGCGCACGCCGCTGCGGCTGGTGATCGGGTTCGCCCAGCCGATCGCGTACCTGCTGCTGTTCGCGCCGCTGCTGAAGTCGGCGCTGCACGCGTCGACCTACGCCGAGGCGTACCGGATCTACGTGCCCGGCCTGCTGGTGATCCTGGTGCTGCTGAGCGGGTTCTTCACCGGGTTCTCGCTGCTGGCCGAACTGGCGTCGGGCGTCATCGAACGGTCCAGGGTGACACCGATCAGCCGGTTCGCGCTGCTGCTGGGCCGGTCGCTGAGCGAGGTGGCGACCCTGATCGGCCAGGCGGTCATCATCACGCTGCTGGCCATCCCGTTCGGACTGTCCGTGTCGATCGGCGACGCCCTGCTGGCCTACGTGCTGCTGATCATGATGGGGGTCGGGGCGTCGTGCGTGTCGTACGCCGCGGCGCTGCTGATCCGCAACCCGATGGCGCTCGGCCCGCTGATCAACGTGGTGTCGCAGCCGCTGGCCCTGCTCTCCGGCGTGCTGCTGCCGCTGGCCCTGGCGCCCGCGTGGCTGCGCGCCATCGCCTGGTGGAACCCGTTCTACTGGGCGACCAACGGCACGCGGGCGCTGTTCGTGGGCCATCCGGGTGACAACTCGGTGTGGATCGGGGCCATCATCCTGGCCGCGCTGGCCGTCGGCACGGTCACCTGGGCGACCCGGTTGTTCTCGCACCGGGTGCGCTGACCTGGCGTCCCGGCGGGGGCGCGGTCAACGGGCGTAACTTGGCCGACATGCGGTTCGGCCTGGTCACGTACCCGACGCACCGCGCGCTGGATCCGGCGAGCCTGGGGCGCGCGGCGGAGGAGCGTGGCTTCGAGTCGCTGTTCTTCGCCGAGCACACCCACATTCCGACCAACAGTCGCCGGCCGGGCGCGAACGGTGCCGAACCGGACGACGACAACGGCCGGATGGTCGGCTACGCGCACGCCTACGACCCGTTCGTCGCGCTCAGCATGGTCGCGGCGACGACCAGCCGGCTCAAGCTCGGCACCGGTGTGTGCCTGGTGGCCCAGCGGGACCCGATCATCACGGCCAAGGAGGTCGCCAGCCTGGACCACCTGTCCGGCGGGCGGGTGCTGTTCGGCGTGGGTGCCGGCTGGAACCGGGAGGAAATGGCCAATCACGGCACCCATCCCGCGGACCGGATGGCGGTGTTGGCCGAGCGGGTGCACGCGATGCGGACCATCTGGACCCACGACGAGGCGTCCTACCACGGCCGGCACGTCGACTTCGGCCCGATCTGGTCCTGGCCCAAGCCGGTGACCGTGCCGCATCCGCCCATCCTGGTCGGCGGCAACGGCCCGGCCGTGGAGGACCGGGTGCTCGACTTCGGCGACGAGTGGTTCCCGCAGGGCGTGACCAGGGAGAACGTCGGCCCGTTCGCCAAGCGGGCGGCGGCGCTGCAACGCCGGGCCGGTGCGCTGGGTCGGGGACCGGTGCCGATCACGCTGTTCGGTGCCCAGCCCGACCTGGTGGCGATGGAGGCGTACGAGGCGGTCGGCATCACCCGTTGCCTGTTCGTCCTGCCCGAACTGGACCGCGACCGGGCACTGCCCCGGCTGGACCGGCTGGCCGAGATCGCCGCCGACCTGAAACAGGTGTGACCCATCAGCCCATGCGGCGGGCGATCCACTCCGACGAACTGGTGATCGCGGCGACGACCTCGGCGAGCTGATCGGGCCTGCGGGTGGGCGCGACCCAGGTGTGCGACCGAGTGCCGACCTGGGAGGTCGCGACAGCCGCGGCCTGGCGGACCCGGAACTCGGGGAACGTCGCGTGCTCGCCGTCGACCTCGACCACCAGGGCGGCACGCATCAGCGGCGGGGTGAGCATGCCGAGGTAGAACCCGACGGCCACGCCGCTGCGTGCCTTGACGCCCCTGGTGGGCGCGCGGCGGCTGGTCTTGGCGAACGCCCGCAGTTCGCGGGGGTCGCGGACGACCCGCAGCTCCGACACACCGGCCCAGGGTGCGCCGAAGACGCGGTACGCCTGGAAGGACGGTGCCGGCGGGTGCCGGCGGTTGGCGCCGGCCCGGCGCACGTTGCCGATCCGCACGCCGTCGGCGTCGATCCGGATCCCGGTCGGCCAGTGCACGAAGACCCGGATGGTGTTGGTGAACACCCACACCAGCAGGGCGACCACGAACGGGACCAGGTACACCTCCTGGCCCGTCACTCCGCCGAGCACGGCCGCCACCAGCATGATGATCGGCATGCCGACGCCCAACAGCACGACCACCGGCCGCAGCGCGGCGTGGTCCTCGGCGTACTCGGTCACGGTGTGGTCTCCAACAGCACCAGATGGGTCAGCTCGTCGGCCACATCATGCTCTGTGCCGGTGCCCAGCCATGCACCGTCCCTGCTGAACCCGCACGATCCGTCCGGCTGGCGGTCCGCGGTGAGGGTGGCACGGGTCAACTGCTCCGCGTCCCGGTGCCGGTAGACGTCCAGGCTGCGGGTGCCGGCCGGCTGGTCGGCGCACAGCCACGACGCCAGCACGGCCACCGCGCGGGCCGGCGAGAGCAGCAGGTACTTGTAGAGCTGGTGCAGGTCGTCGGCGCGGGCGCGGTCCTCGGCCGGGGACAGCGTGACGTGCTCCCGCACCCCGAGCCCGACCCGCTCGTTGCTGGCCCGCTCCACCAGCACGGCCCGCACGCCGACGCCGTCCTGCGCGATCCCGAACATCCGGGGCGCACCACGCACCTCGCCGTCCAGCGTGCACTGCACCACGAACGCCGGCCGGGACCTGGTCATCATGATCAGCGCGAGCGGCGGGGCGACTCGCGCCACCGACTGGCCGCCCGCCTCCGGTTCGGGTTGCGGCGGGTCCATCAGCCGCCTGCCGACCAGGCCGCGGAAGGAGTCTCCGGCCAACTCGTCCCGGTAGTCGTCGGGCAGGTTCACCCAGGCCCGCCACACCGGCTCGTCGAACACGGCCTGGAACGCACCGCCGAGCGCGCACAGGTCGACCGCGATCAGGTCCGGCAGCGCCACCGCACCGTCCCGGGCCGCCGCCACCAGGAACCGTTCGACCTCGGCGACGTCGGGCTGTCGGGGATCGGTCGGCCACACCGGCGCGGTCACAGCCACCCCGTGGCCGCGTGCCAGGCCGACGATGCGGCATGCCCCGCCGTGGAGGCCGCCGAACTCACCGCGTGTGCCGTGGTCGTCGCCGCCGATGCCACCGCGTGTGCCGTGGTGGTCGCGGCCGTGGCCACCGCGTGGCCCACGGTGTTGGCGGTGTCGTGGAACCACGGCCAGTGATGGTAGAGGTAGTCACCGCCCAGGTAGACACCGGTGGCGATCATGGTGACCTCACCGACCACCGGGATCTCGTCGGTGGCGAGGTTGGCGATGACCAGGGCGCCGTTGACGCCGGCCGCGGCCCGGTCGACGTCGCCCATGACGCCGCTGTCCTCGGGGTGGATCAACGTCCCCGCGTCACCGACCAGCGCCGTGACGCCCAGCACCTTGCTGGCCACGTCGCCCACCGCCGTCGCCTTGCCCACCCAGCTGGTGTCCGACGCCCACTGTTTGGTGAACGCTTCGGCGGCGTTCACCTTGGAGGTGAAGCGGTCCGCCATGGACGCCACGTCCTCCCACGACGCGAGCCCGTTGTCCGCGTCGTGGGCCAGGGAACTGACGTCTCCCCACCACTTGTCGACCTCGCCGGGCATCTCCTTCTGCCAGTCCGCGACCGCCTCGGTGACCGACTCGCCCTTCTTCAGCAGCGACTCCAGCACGGAGTCCGCGCCGAGCGCGTCCCATGGCGCGTGCAGCTTCTCGATGAACCCGCGAACCGGTTCGCTCTTCTCCCAGATCTTGTCCAGGTCCTCGACCGCCTGCTGCAGCACGCCCTTGGTCTGTTCGCCGGACTGCTCCAGTTCGCTGGTCGCCGCCTTGGTGGTGGAGTCGGCGGTCGCGGTCGCGGTGGCCACCGCGTCGCCGGTCGCGCTCTGCGCGGCGGTCTGCGCCGCGGCGACCCGCTGCTGGGCGGACTTCAGCACACCCGCGTAGCCGCGGATCGCGCCGGCCACGCTGCGCAGCGGCCCGGGAACGCCGGCGACGCCCTGGGAGACGCCGTTGGTGAACCCGGTGTAGGCGTCGGCGGCCGAACCGGTCCAGTTGGCACTCGTCTTGGCCTGCGAGGAGTAGCTGGCGCTGTCCGACGACAGCTGGCCGGCGGTCCCGGCGTGGCCCTCCAGCTCATCGGCCAACCGCAGCAGCGCGTCCGGATCCCCGGGCAGCCCGCTCACCGCGGACCACCGGCCCTGGTGATCGTGGTCGCGTTGGACTGCTCCGTCTTGTCGTAGTCGCTCGCCGTCTGCTTGAGGTTCTGGCCGACGAAGCCGAGCAGTGCTGCCGTGTCCAGCATGGACTTGGTGGCCGCGTCCGACACCTGGGCGAGCAGGCCGGCCAGGTCCGGCAGGCCGGCCGCGCCGGCCATCTGAGCCAGTGCCTGGCCGGCGCCGGTCGCTGTCGTCTGAGCTGTGTTGACCAGGCCGAGGATTCTCCCGCTCGCGGCGTCCAACTCTCCCGGGTGCACCGACATGCTGCCGCTCACGAGTCATCCCTTCGTCCGGTGTGACGGATATCCGATCCGGTCCGACGGTAGCCGATCCCGACGCACGTCACGTCTCGATTGGCCAGATCGGCCTCAGCTCAGCACCAGGCGCATCACCCAGCGCTGCCGGCCGCCGCTACGGCCGGTGGTCGGTGCCGCACGCTCGAACCCGGCGCGCTCGAACAGTTCGACGGTCCCGACGTAACCGGAGATCACGTCGACCCGGCCCGCCACCGGATATCCCTCGACCACCTCGGCGCCGTGCGCCCTGGCGTGGTCCACCGCGCCGGCCAGCAGGCGGTGCGTCAACCCGTGCCCGCGGTATCCGGCGCGGACCACGAAACACACGGCCACCCAGGTGTCGCGGTCGTCCGGGATCGGGATGGTCCGGGAGTGCAGCAGTCGCCGGTAGCTGTTCCTCGGCGCGATCGAGCACCAACCGGCCACGACGCCGTCGACGTAGCCGAGGACGCCCGGCCCCGGCTCGCTCGCGCACTCGGCCCGCAGGTAGGCGGGCCGTTCCGGGTTGGGCACCCGGCTGTCGCGATAGGACATGCACCAGCAGCCACCGGCGTCCGGCCGTTGGGTGCCCACGACGGTGGCGACGTCGGCGAAGCGGTGCAGCGCCGCGCGCACGTCGATCCGCGGTTCGTGACCGGTCGGATACCCCGGTCTCCCGGACATGACCCGACCGTACCAACCTCAGTGCGGGCCCGACTCCGCTTCGTACTCCGCCGTGGTCAGGTAGCGCACGCCCAGGTCGGCGAGCTTGGGCCGCAGGCCGTAGCGGTCCAGGCCCAGGTCGCCGGACCGGAACGCGGTCCGGGCGTCGGCCTCCTTGTCGACCCTGGCCTGGGCCGCGGTCAGGCCACGCTCGACGTCGGCCCTCGGTACGCACAGGACGCCGTCGTCATCCGCCACGATCGCGTCTCCCGGCCGGACGAGCTGACCGCCGACCACGATCGGCACGTTCACCGAACCGGCCGTCGACTTCACCGTGCCCTGCGCGCTCACCGCGGCCGACCACACCGGGAAACCCATGTGCCGCAGGTCGGCCACGTCCCGCACGCCGGTCTCGGTGACCAGGCCACGCACCCCGCGGGAGCGCAGCGACGTGGCCAGGAGCTCACCGAACATGCCGTCGGTGCTCGGGGACGTCGTCGTCACCACGAGCAGGTCGCCGGGCCGGCACTGTTCCACCGCGACGTGGAACATGAGATTGTCGCCCGGCCAGCACACCACCGTCACGGCGGTGCCGCCGATCCGGGCACCCTTCTGGATGGGCAGCAGCGCGGTGCCCAGCAGGCCGACCCTGCCCAGTGCCTCGTGCACCGTGGCCACGCCGAACTCGGCGAGCTTGTCCACCTTCTCGATCGGTGCCCGCCGTGGATCGGTCACCACGACCGGCCCGAGGGCACTCACGCCAGCACGTCCGTCACCTGCGGGTACAGCCGCATGTACGCCTCACCCAGGGTGTTGTGCGGCAGGCCGAGGTTGGGGCCCGCGTTGCGGCGCAGCTGGGTGCCCCGCCGTTTCGCCAGGTCCGTGTAGTACTCCCACATGTGCTGCTGTGCCGGCAGGCACTCCATCGCCTTGCGCTTGGTCTCGAAGACCGAGCTGATGTCCAGCAGCACCTGCGGGGTGAAGCCGCACTGTTCGGGCTGGTGCGGCTCGAAGAAGAACACCGGCGGCGCGCCCAGCGGGTCGCCCGGCGCCGGATAGCCGATGGCCTGGGCCAGGATGCGCGCCTGGATGGCCATCCGCGCGGCGGCCGGGTGGTCGCCGTTGTAGGGGTCGCTCAGCGGGTGGGTCAGCACGATCGACGGGTTGACCTCCCGGTACACCCGCACGATCTGATCCACCAGCTCGTCGGTCTCCCGCAGCGGGTAGTCGCCCGCGTCCAGGAACTCGATCTCGGCGCCGAGCACGGACGCGGCACTCTCCGCCTCTGCCTGGCGCAGCTTCTTGATCTCCGCCAGCTGTTTGCCCTCGCGCCAGGCGCTCGCGGACTCGCCACGCTCGCCGAACGTCAGGCACAGCACCTTCGCCCGGTCACCGCGGGACGTGGCCAGCGCGATGGCACCACTGGCCCGCCAGACGAAGTCACCGGCGTGCGCACTGATCACCAACAGTGGGCTGCTCAACTTCAACGCTCCATCGAGGTCGTGTCGGATCACCAGGTCACCGCCGGACCCGTGGGTGGCGAGCATCCGCCACCCACGGGTTCCGGCCGGTGGTCACGACTGCCCGTTCTCGCCCAACTCCGCGCGAGCCATCAGCGAGTCCTGCACCACCGGGTCGTCGTCGGTGCCCAGGACACGCCAGTTCTCGCCGGGCTCCAGGATCTTCTCCGCCGACCGGATGGTCCGGAAGTCGTGCTCCGGGTCACCGGCCAGTGCGGGCGGCACGACGCCGTCGTCCAGGCCCTTGGCCGCCTTGAGCAGGATCTGCCGCATCCGGATCACGGCCTTGTCGGTCGTGCCCAGGTGCTCCTGCGTGCGGTCGTAGATCGGTCCCATCGTCTCCGTCACCATGAGGTCCTGCGTGACGAAGTCGGGGACGCCGCTGAACGACGCCGTCCGCTGCACCTCCCGGTCGATCCCGTAGTCGTTCTCCGCCGTCCAGGGCCGAGGCGTGATGCCGCTGGACCGGTCCTGGAACGGCGTGGTGAACGGCGCCGGCACGTCGAACAGGCTCTTGCCGCCCAGGTTGTTCGGGTTGGCCTCGACCTGCGTGGCGAAGTTGTACCGCCAGCAGGTCTGGTCGTCGATCGGCACGAACATGCCCTGCCTGCTGGTGAACGGCAGGCTCGCGACGACCGTCGTGTAGGGCACCACGTACTCGGTGACGCGCACGTGGGTGTGCCCGGCCGGGGTTTCCCGGATACCGGCGTACCGGTAGCCGTACCAGGTGTCCTCCACCTCCAGCCGGGGTGCCCTGTCGTGCAGCCAGAACTTCCACGACATCGCGTTGGACGAGTAGCCCGGCTTGTCCGAGCCGTCGTCCGGGATGTCCTCCACGCCGTTGAACTGGTGCAGCCACGAGATGTGGGCGCTGTCCAGGTTGCCCTCCATCGCCTGCACCCAGTTGCACGAGGTGAACATCTTGCGGGCGAACACGTTCTCGGTCGGCAGCGAGTCGGTGCCGAAGTCACGGAACGGCGTCATCGTGTCCTCGGGGCCCAGGTAGGCCCAGATGATGCCGCCGGACTCGTGCACCGGGTACGACGTGAGCCGAACGCGGTTCTTGAACGTGCTGTTCGGCGGTTCACTGGGCATGTCGACACAGATGCCCTCGGTGTCGAACTTCCAGCCGTGGTACGGGCACCGCAGGCCGAACTCCTCGTTGCGGCCGAAGAACAACGACGCGCCGCGGTGCGGACAGGCTTCCGCGACGAGGCCGAATGTGCCCTCGGTGTCGCGGAAGGCCACCAGGTTCTCGCCCAGCAGCCGGACCCGAACCGGATCACAGTCCGGCCCCGGCAGTTCCACCGAGAGCAACGCCGGCGTCCAGTAACGACGCAGCAGATTTCCCATCGGCGTCCCTGGGCCAACTCTGGTCAGAATTTCGTTGTCCTGCTGAGAAAGCACCTTTGACCTCCTGTCCGAACCCTACGAACTCCTGTGCACGCTCACTGGGTCACTGGCGCCGCCGACACCGAGCTGTCGGCCCCGACGATGTCCATCGCGGACACGGTGTTGGTGATCGCACCGTGGTCGTCCGGCGTCCGCTGGAAGTAGTAGCCCTGCAGGCCGGCCACCACGATCTTCTGGTGCTGGAGGGCCTGCGACACGGCGTTGGTGTCGATCGAGTTGGCCGTCTTGATGGCGTCGACGAGCTCGCGGCCGGCGTCCCAACCCTCGCTGGAGCCGTTGATGGCCTCCTGGTCGTAGCCCGCGGCCTTCATCGCGGCGATGTAGTTCTTGGTGTCCGCGATGGCCGGGCCGTTGGTGGCGTTGTTGGCCAGGTCGTTGGTCAACGAGTCGGGCGAGCCCAGCAGGTACACGTTCTTCATCGCGGTCGGACCACCGGCGCCCTGGATGAAGCTGGGCAGCGCGCAGCCCGAGCACTCCGAGATCGGGATGTTCGGGTCCTGCGCCCGGATGGCCTTGATGGCGGTGATCGTGTCCGCGCCCGGGATCATGCCCAGGACGATGATCTGCGGCTTGGCCTTGAGCATGGCCAGCGCCTGCGGGGTGTCGTTGGTCGAGCCCGGCGTGGCGATCTGCGTCGACACGATCTTGAACTCGCCGTTCTTGGCCAGGCTGCCGGTGTAGGTGTCGTTGCCCAGACCACCGGGGGCGTTGTCCTCGATCACCGCGACCTTGGTGTAGTGACGCGGCAGGATCAGCTTCTCGACGGTCGCCAGGTCGTCGGCGTGGAACACGTCACCGATGGCGGGGAACACGTACTGCGAGTGCAGGATGCTGTCACTCAGGCCGATGTCCTCCCAGCCGGACTGCCAGCCGAGCATGATGGTCTTGAGCGAGTCGGCGACCGGCATGCCCGCGGCCGCGGTGGACGTCTCCTCCGGACCGAAGATGAAGTTCGCGTGGTCCTGGGTGACGCACTTGCGCACCAGGCTGGCCGCCTGGGCCGGGTTGGACTGGTCGTTCTCCTTGACCAGAGTGATCTTGTGACCGAGGACGCCGCCCTGCTTGTTGATCTGCTTGACGTAGGCGTCGGCACCCTGCATGTCGGTGCTGCCGAGCTGGGTGAACGGGCCGGAGGTGGCCGCCACCTCACAGACGATGATCTGGCTGTTCGCTGTAGTGGACCCCGAGCCCCCTCCGGAGCCACATGCCGCCAGCGCCAACGCGCCGACGCCGGCCATGGCGGTCCAGGCGATCATCCTGCCGCGGCCGAAGAGCTTGCTGGTCATCTTTCATCCCTTGTTCGAACTAATTGGTCGTTGGCGGCGGGGGTGCCGCGCAGGGCAGATCTAACCGGAGAGGCTTGGAAGCCGGCGACGTCCCCCTCATAAGCGAGGCGGCCGTCGATCATCGCGTAGAGCCTCGTACTGATGCGTTCCAGCATCTCGATGTCGTGTTCGACGACGAGCATCGTCCGTGTTTTCGCCAATTCCACCAGGAAGTCGGCGAGTGCGAGTCGCTGGCCACGGCTCAGGCCGGATGCCGGTTCGTCGGCGAGGACGACGAACGGCTCGGTCACCACCGCCCTGGCCAGTTCCACCATCCGCTGTCCCTCCAGGGTGAGCGCCCCGACCGGACGGCCGATCAGGCCGCCGAGGTTCAGGTCGTCCAGTGCGGCGCGGGCCTTTTCCCGTGCCGTGCGGAGGGATCCGCGGAAGATCGAGGAGATCATGGACTGTCCGATGTTGCGGGCGTAGCCGATGGCCACGTTGTCCAGTACGGAGCGGTCCTCCAGCAGTTGTACCGCCTGCCAGGTGCGGGTGACGCCGGCCCTGGCCCTCGCCGTGGCGCCGGCCGCGGTCATGTCGACGCCGTTGAGTTCCACCCGGCCGCTGTCCGCCTGGGCGGCACCGGCCAGCAGGTTGAACAGGGTCGACTTGCCGGCTCCGTTGGGACCGCACAGTCCGTACAGGCCGATGCGGGGCAACGACATCGACACGTCGTCGACCGCTGTCACACCACCGAAGTGTTTCCTCAGGTGTGCACACCGCAGGCTCGGTGTTTCGGTGCTACTCACCGGTGTCACCGCCTCCGACGGGCGCGACGGCGTCCGGACGCAACGCGACCGGGGCGATCTTCTGGGTCCGTTCCGGTTCGCCAGAGGGTGTTCGGTGCCGGGCGTTGCGCAGTGCCCGCCAGCCGCGCTGCACGATGCCGCCGAGACCGTCCGGTTCGAACAGCAGCACCAGCAGCAGCAGCACGCCCTCGATGATCGACAGGTTCGTGGTGATGGTGCCGCTGAGGTTGGACAGGTACTCGATGGCGACGGCACCGACGATCGCGCCCCACACGCTCCTGCGCCCACCGACGAACAGCATCACCAGCAGCGTCAACTGGGACGACTCGGCGGCCAGGTCGGGTGTGACGATGTTCTGCGCGCTGGCGACGACGGCGCCGCCGAGCGCGGCCAGCACCGAGCCGAGGACGAAGACCTCGATCTTGCGCTGGCCCAGGCTCACGCCCATGCCCTCGGCCATGCCCTCGTTGGCCGCCACGGCGGACAGTTGCAGGCCGACGCCGGAGCGCAGGATGCGTACCGCGATGAACGTGACCAGGCCGAGCACCAGCGCGGCCACGATCCCGGTGCCCAGCAGGCTCTGCTGGAACGTCTCGCCGTTGTACAGCGGCTGCACACCACTGATGCCGGCGAAACTGCCCAGGTAGTGGGAGAACGTGGCCAGTTGGGACACGATCTGCGGGATCAGCAGCGTCACCAGGGCCAGTGCCAGGCCGGCGATCCTGGTCAGCACCGAACTCATCAGCAGCGACACCAGCGCGGCACCCACGATCGCGGCCAGGAACGCCAACGCGGTCGGCACCTGGTACTTGACCTCGAGGATCGCCACCGCGTAGGCGCCGAAGCCCATGAACGCGGACTGGCTGAACGCCAACTGGTGGCTGTAGCCGAGCTGGATCGACATCCCGATGGTCACGATCGCGTAGCCGAGGGCCACCGTGAAGACGTTCGCCTCGTACGAACCGCCCAGGCCCAGCAGCACGATGATCGCCACACCCGCGACGGCGATGCCGTAGCCGAGCGGGATGACCCCGGATCGGTTGCTCAACCAGTCAGTGCGCGGTTGCAATGCCCAGCACCCCCGGTCGGATCATGATGACGACGGCGAGCAGTGCGTACAGCAGGATCTCGTTGTACGACGTGCTCAGGTATCCACCGAGGAACGACTCGGCGAGGCCGATCAGCAGGCCGGCCACCACGGCCCTGCCGGGCCTGCGGAAGCCGGCGAACCCGGCGGCGACCACGCCGATCAGGCTGATCGTCGGGCCGGAGCTGAACGTGAACCCGGTCAGCGGGGACTCGACGACGCCGAACAGCGCGGCGATCACGGCGGTGGTGACGAAGATCTGCCGGCGCAGCTTGTGGGTGTTGATGCCGACCACGCGGGAGCCGATGACGCTCTCACCGCTGGCGGTCGCCGCCTTGCCGGACATCGTGTAGTAGAGGTAGCCCGCGGCCAGGCCGCCGATCACGATCGCCAGGCCGAGTACCAGGATGCCGGCTCGTTCGATGTGCAGCGAACCGAAGGACAGCGCGTTGCCCGCCCACAGGGCGGGAGCGGCGTGCACGTCGGTGCCGAACACGATGCGGGCCGCACCCTCCAGGATGAACGACAGCGCGAACGTGTAGAAGAAGACGGACACGATGCCCGAATGGCCGCGACCACGGTCCAGGGCCGGGTGCAGCACTACCCAGTCGAACACCCACGCGATCAGACCGGACGCCACCAGCGGAATCAGGATCGCCAGCCACAGCGGCAGGTGTGCGTCCTGGGTCAGTTCCGCGGTGCCGATCGCGCCGATCATCGCGAAGTCGCCGATCGCCAGGTTCAACACGTTCGCCACGCGGAACCAGATGGACAGGCACGCCGCGAAGACGGCATAGATGGCACCGGACGTGATGCCGGCCAACAACAAATTGCCGAAGTTGCTCACCGCAGCGCCTCCCGGGCCGAACCGGCGCGGTCCTCACCGGTGATCGTGCCCTGATGGACGCTCAGGATCCGTGAGCTGACCTGTAATGCACGCACCGGATTCTCTTCGACGAGGAGGATGCTGACGTTGGTCGCGGACAGCCTAACCAGTGCTTCGTAGACCCTCGCCGTCACGCTCTCGGAAAGCCCGAGACACGGTTCGTCGAGCACCAACAGCTCCGGGTCGGCGGCCAGCCCCCTGGCCAACGCGACCATCTGCTGCTCACCGCCGGACAGCGTGCCGGCGTGCTGGTTCAAGCGGCGGCCCACCTCGGGGAACAGTGCGACGACCTCGGCCACCTCGTCCCAGGCGTTGCGTACCAGGCGCTTGCGGGTCTTGCTGTACCGGCCGAGCAGGATGTTGTCCCGCACGCTCATGCCCGGATACAGGTGGCGGCGCTCGGGCACCAGCACGAGCCCGGCGCGAATGGCGGCGATCGGATTGCCGGACGGGAGTCGCGAGCCGTTGACGTGCACGTTGCCCTTGCGTGCCACCACACCGGCGAGCGCGCCGACGAGACTGGACTTGCCGTGCCCGTTCGGACCGACGAGGCTGACGAACTCGCCGGCAAGGACGCTGAACGACGCCGATTCAACCGCCTGGTGCTTGCCATACGAGACGGCGACGTCGGCGGCCACCAGCACGGGCCGGTCCGGCGTGCCGTCGGCGCCGGAGTTCCCTTTGGCAGTGCGTCCTCGGACTGTCAGGCGTGCCACTGGATGCGCCTCTCTGGCACGGAAATGGGTTGGCGCCGGAATCCTAGGAGCCGGCGCCGGAGGATGTTACTCAGGGTGCGGCGACCGTAACAACGGTCAACAAGACTGTCAACAGATCCGGACAGTGCCGCGGAGCCGGTTTTCGCTGGTCACGAGTCGTCCGATCGGTGCGGGAGCGCGGCCACCGAGGGATGGTCACGGTCCGTGCAGTCCACCCCGCCCGCGCCGCCGGGCGATCCGATGTCGGAGAAGAACTCCGTGTTGATGGCAGCGTACTGGCTCAACTCGTCCGGGAGCTGCGGTTCGAAGTAGATGGCGTCCTGCGGGCACAGCGGCTCGCAGGCACCGCAGTCGATGCATTCGGCCGGATGGATGTAGACCATTCGGTCGCCTTCGTATATGCAGTCCACCGGGCAGTTGTCCAGGCAGGTCCTGTCCTTGACGTCGAGACAGCCCTCGCTGATCACGTAAGTCATGACAGTGGTTCCCTCGGCTTCGATGACTGGGATCCCGTGCCCGAAGGCACGGCCACACCTCCTAGAGCCTGATACACCTGCTTCCGACTGTCAACGATTTTGTCCCCAATCGTCAGGTGTTGCGACGTCAAAACCAGGTGAGATGCGGGGCGCGCCCGGTCCGCCGAGCACGGTATGGTCAGCTCGCGGACGATCACGGTGGATTCGGTGATGTTCGCTGTACCAGGTGGAATCGGTGTCTGAACCGGTTCGGCCGGACCAGTGGAATCACCGTCCGAGCTGGGCGCGATCGTGAGCAGTTTGGTTGACGATCGGTAGAGCTCTTCGTACTCTGACGCAGCCGCCAGCCAGTCGGGGACAACGGAAGCAGGTGTTCGGTGGGCACGTTCGTCTTGATCCACGGCGCATGGCACGGCGACTGGTGTTGGGACGCCGTCGCAGCGCCACTGCGGGCGGCGGGCCACGACGTCGTGACGCCGACGCTGACCGGACTCGGCGATCGGGCGGACGAACTGAATCCGGACGTCGGCCTGGACACGCACGTACGGGACATCGACGTCGCCGTCCGGGAAGCCGGCCTGTGCGACATCGTGCTGGTAGCACACAGTTACGCCGGCATGGCCGCGACCGGCGCCGCCGCCTGTCTCGGTGATCTGGTGAATCGCCTGGTGGTGGTGGACGGATTCCTGCCGCAGCGCGGGGAGACCGCACTGGAGCTGCTGCCCGAGCGGGCCGCCGCACACTACCGAGAGTCGGCGGCCCAGGTCGGCGACGGCTGGCGGGTGCCGCCGCGGCCGCTGGCCAATCTCGGCGTCACCGACCAGAGCGTGATCGACGAACTCACCCCGAGGCTCACCGATCATCCCTTCAAGACCTATACCGACCAGTCCCGTTACGGTGCCGGTGAGTTAACTGTCAACGGACACTATCTGCTGTGCTCAGGGTGGGCGTCACCCTTTCGTCCGGCAGCCGAACGGGCCGGTGCGCTCGGCTGGACGGTCGAGGAACTGGACGCCGACCACGAGGTGCCCGTCACCGATCCCGAACTGCTCGCCGGACGGCTGCTCCGGCTGGCCACCGCAGACACGGGTGATTCCGTCGAGGAGGCAAGCGCATGATGGAGTTTCTCGTGCACCAGACCAACCGGATGCCCTCGGACGAGGCGTCCCAGCGGCTGCGTGAACAGTTGCGGATCATCGAGCGCAAGCGGGCGCAGGAACTCCGCGACGCCGGCATCCTGATCCGGCTGTGGCGGGTGCCGGGCACCCGCGACGCCATCGGCCTCTACCGGGCGGAGGACGCCACCGCCCTGCACGACGCGCTGTCGTCGCTGCCGCTGTTCCCGTGGCTGGAGATCAGCGTGCAGCCGCTGGCCACCCACCCGCAGGAGCAGGCGCCGCGGCAGTAGGCCTACCTGGCCGGCGGGACGTACGCGCCGAACACGCCCATCGCGGCCAGTTGCCGGAGCGCGCCGATCACACTGGTCAGGTGTGCCCGCATGGTCTGCTCGGCATCGTCTGGCGACCGGGACGTCACGGCGTCGATGACGGCCAGGTGCTCCTTGAGTCCCTGCGCCGGGCGGGCCGGGAGCATCGCGACGCTGAACTGGTAGCGCACGCTCTGGTAGCGCAGGCGGTCCAGCACGATGCTCGCGGTCTGCTGCTTGGCCATCTCCCTGATGTAGAGGTGGGCCTCCTGGCTGGTGGAGCTGTAGGCCAGGACGTCGTTCTGCTTCACGGCCTTCTGCATCGCGGTCGCGATGGACTTCAGCTTGCGCCGGTCGGCCGCCGTGCCGCCGGTGGCCGCCTTGGCCGCGCACAGGCCCTCCAGGACCGCGCGCACCTCGGTGATCTCGATGGCCTCGTCCAGCGACACCGGGCGGACCGAGGCACCGCGGTTGCGCTGGCGCGCGATCAGTCCCTCGTTCTCCAGCAGCACAAGGGCTTCCCGGACGGCACCGCGGGAACCGTTGAAGCGCATGGCGAGATCGGCCTCGACGAGGCGCTGCCCCGGCGTGAGTTCGCCGTGCACGATGGCCAGGCGCAGCCTGTCCAGGAGACTGACCTCGGCCAGTGCCTCGGTCTCGCCGCTTGCCGTCATCGCTCGTCTCGTCCTTACTGTCGCCCCGACTGACCGCACCGCACCACCCACATTGTTAGCAATCTTATTGACAGTGTAGCGGGCCGATGCCTATCGTGAGTGTATTGGCGGCGGCCAGCCCCATCCACTCGACTGCGCGTGTGGTGGCTGACATCATTGATTCCCGTTGTCGGCGAGGGAGAAACTCACGTGGCAGAGATCGTTGCGGCCGCTGCGGCGGTGCACGCACCCCAGTTGCTGTCCCGCCCACCGCACGAGGATCCGGTGAAACTGGACGGCAGCACCGATGCGCTGCGCCGCTTCGGCTCGGTACTCGACGAGACGCAGCCGGACGCCATCCTGCTGATCGGCCTGGACCACCTGGAGACCTTCTGGCTGGAAGCGGTGCCCGCGTTCACGCTGGTGCTCTCGCCGGAGGTCACCGCGCACTACATGGCGACGTCGAAGACCGTGCCGGTGCACACGGAGTTGGCCAAGCACCTGCTGAAGGGTGTCATCGCGCAGGACTTCGACCTGACCTACTCGCAGGAGGCCGTGCTCGGGCACGCGTTCCTCACGCCGCTGGAGTACATCGTCGGCGACCGGCCGATCCCGATCATTCCGTTGCTGGTCAACACCTATCTGCCGCCGATTCCCAGTCCGCGCAGGGCTTTCGCACTGGGTGAGGCGATCGGACGGGCACTGGCGACGCGTCCGGAACGGATCGCGGTCATCGCCAGCGGCGGCATGTCCCACTTCCCGGGCACCACGCGCTACCACTCCCCCAACTTCGCCTTCGACGAATGGGTGCTCGGCGAGGTGGCCGCCGGCCGGTGGGACGACCTGCTCGACCTGAGCGCGGTCAACCTGGACGAGGTCGGCGAGAGCGAACTGATGACGTGGTTCACCGCGTTGGGCGTGATCGGCAGGGTGCCAGGGACACTGCTGTCCTATCAGGAGTTGTCGCACCACGGTCACGGCGTGGTGCAGTTCCTGCCGGTGGGCGCCGACGGTGTCAGCTTCGGTTCCGGCGCGACCGTGCCCCGGTACGGCGGGCACGAGTTCACCCAGACCGACTACGTGTACTACCGGTTCCCCGAACCGGACAGCCTGCCGCTCAACCGGATGCTGCACCGGCTGATCATCGAACAGGACTACCGCACCGAGTTCGTCCGGCACACCGAGGCGGTCGTCGCGGCTGCCGGGCTGCGCCCGCAGGAGAGCGCGGCGATCCTGTCCAGCGAGAGCTTCGACGCGCTCGTCGAGGTGGGCGCGCACCCGCTGCTGGCGCTGTCCGCCCGTCAGGTGTCCGAACTGGAGCGTCAGCGGCTGGCGGCGGCCGGCGCATGACGCCCTCGCTGGCCGGCAAGACGGCCGTCATCACCGGCGGCAGCAAGGGAATCGGGCTGGCGACCGCACGCCTGTTCGCCAGGGCGGGTGCGCGGGTGCTGATCGCGGCCCGCCGCGCGGACGCGCTCGCCGAGGCGGTCGCGGACGTCGAGCGCACCGAAGGCGTCACCATGGCGACGGTGTCGGCCGATCTCACCGTGCTGGCCGACACCGACCGGCTCGTGGCCACGGCGATGGCGGAGCTGGGCCGGATCGACATCCTGGTCAACAACGTCGGAACCGGGATGTACAAACCGTTCCTGGAGGTGACCGAGGACGACCTCAGGCACGGCATGGAGATCAACTTCTTCTCGCAGTTCCGGATGTGCCAGCGCGTGGTGCCACACATGATCGAGGCAGGCGGCGGGTCGATCGTGAACGTGTCCGGTGCGACCGCGACGCGGGTGTTGCCACCACCGTTCCTGTCCAGTTGCACGGGTCCGGCGAAGGCGGCCGAGGTGCGGCTGACCAAGGTGCTGGCCAAGGAGTTCGGCGAGCGGAACATCCGGGTGAACTGTGTGGTGCCCGGCCGGGTGGACACACCGGAGCGGGTCGCGATGTGGGAACGGGACCTGGCTTCGACCGGTGCCGACCCGGCGGCGTTGCGCGCCGAGTGGGGCCGCGACATCGCCACCCCCGGCCACCGCTGGGGCACCGCGACCGAGGTGGCCGACCTGATCGCGTTCGCCGCGTCCGACTCGGCGAGCTACGTCAACGGTGCCGTGCTGGTCATCGACGGCGGCGAGGACTGGTCCTGACCGGGTTCGTCCGGCGGGTCCGGCTCGGGTCCCACGCGCGCCCCGCCGGCTACCCGTTCACCCTGCCGGCCGTGGCGTGGCTGGCCGGGTCCGGCGGGCTGGAGTTGGCGCCGGGCGTGACGTTCCTGGTCGGCGAGAACGGATCCGGCAAGTCCACCCTGGTCGAGGCGATCGCCGTGGCGGCCGGGTTCAACCCGGAGGGCGGCAGCCAGAACTTCCGGTTCGCCACCCACGCCAGCGAGTCCAGCCTGGGCGACCACCTGGTGCTCACGTGGGGCACCCGCAAGCCGCGCACCGGTTTCTTCCTGCGCGCCGAGTCGTACTACAACGTGGCCAGCGAGATCGAGCGGCTGGACCAGGAGCCCGGCCCGTCCCTGCTGGCCTCCTACGGCGGTGTCTCGCCGCATGAACGCTCACACGGCGAGTCGTTCGTGGACCTGATCACCCACCGGTTCGGGCCGCGCGGGCTCTACCTGCTGGACGAGCCGGAGGCCGCGCTGTCGGTGCGCGGCTGCATGGCGGTGCTGGCTCTCCTCGCGGATCGCACCGAACGTGACTGCCAGTTCGTCGTGGCGACGCACTCGCCGATCCTGCTCGCCCTGCCCGGCGCCACGATCTACGAGATCGCCGAGGACGGCCGGATCGACCAGGTCACCTTCGACCAGGCGCTGCCGGTGCGCCTGACCCGCGACTTCCTCGCCGCCCCGCAGCGGTATCTCCGGCACCTGCTCTGACCTACTCGGTGCACGCCGGGTCGTCCGGTTGGGTGTGCACCCGGGACAGGAGGTGGCGCAGTTGTGCCACCTCGGCCGGATCCAGGTCGGCGAACAACTCGCGCTCCACCCCGGCGAGCGCGGACCGCACGTCGGCCGCCGCCCGCTCCCCCTTGGCCGTGATCGCCACGATGTGCCGGCGCCGGTCGGCCGGATCGCGGCGGCGTTCCACCAGCTCGGCGGTCTCCAGGTCGTTGAGGATGCCGACCAGCACGCTCGCGTCCACGCACAGTGTCTCCGCGAGTGCCTGCTGGCCCATCCGGCCCGGTTCGGCGGCCAGCCGCAGCAGTGTGGTGCCCTGGCGCGGCGTGTAGCCGATCGCGGCGAGCGCGTCGCGGATCCGGGCCGTGGTGACGCCGCCGTGCCGGGCGAGCAGGACGCTGACCCGCTCGTCCACACCGGTCCCGTCGCCCATCTCCGCACGATATCACTGCGCGTAGTCACCAGTTGATCTTCAAGACGGCGGCCCGCAGGCCCGGGCGACCCGTCAGCCGTGCCATCCGTTGCGGGTCTCCGGCGCGTACACCCGCAGCTCGGTGGACGTGGTCTCGTCGTCCGCCTCCGGTCGCGCAGCACCGTTGGCCGGGAACTGCGACAGCTTGTCGACCTCGCGGGTGAACGCGTCGGTCGCGGCGTGCAGTTGGACCTGGATGGCGTGGCAGCAGGCGCGCAGCCAGGCCACGCGCCGCTCCATCTCCTCCAGTTCGGCCGCGTAGCGGCCGCCCGAGTACCGGTAGTCCTTCGCCGCCGTCTCCGATGCCGCGTCGGCGCGTTCCTGCGCGTCCCGCAGCACGAGTTCCGCCCGCTGCCTGGCCTCCACGGCGACCCGGCGCGAGTAGGCCTGCGCCTGGGCGACGTACGCCTGGCTGGCCTCGCGGGTCGCGTCGACGTCGTGGCCACGGTTCTTGTACCAGTCGCGCAACCGGTTGATCTCCGCGCGCAGCTTGCCCTTCTCCGTCTCCCGAGCGGCGATGTCCTCGGCGACCCGTTGCAGGAACAGCTGCACCTCGTCGACGTCCTAACCCGGGCGGGCCGGCGACGAGCGGCTGAACGCGGTGGTCCATACCCGTTCCGGGGTCAGGGACGCCCGCCACCGCCGGCCCGGGGCCGGCCTGTTCAGACGGCTGCATACGGATTGCCTACTCGGACCCCGGACACAGGCCTGTTCCTGCCGGTGCCGCGGGGCCTGGCGGGTGGGGCGGAGGTACCGGCGAACTCCTCATGGTGGATCCCTTCGTCCGGGACGCCTGCCGAACGCAGCGCGGCCAGGCTGTTGGTCACCATTTCGGGCGATCCGCACAGGTGGACCTCATCGTTCGGCCAGGTGCCGTGCTGGAGCGCGATGTCGGCCACCCGGCCGCGTTCCCCGGAGAACCCCGGATCCTCGGATGTCACCGGCACCACCCGCAGGCCGGGCAGGCTGCGGGCGTAGTCGCGCAACGGCGCCAGCCCGGTGCCACCGGCGATCAGCACCAGGTCCCGTTCGTGATCGACCACCAGGTCCCGGCCGGAGCCTCGAACTCGCTCGGGCTCCGAGGTACCCGGCGGGAGTACGGGTGACCGCGTGGTGAATCAAGGATTGATTCCGGCCGGAGACGCCAATCACAGACGGATTGCGGATCCTTCGCGGGCCGAGCCCGGCCGCCAACTGTGATGGTGTGACGAATGGCTTCCGGAGTAATGGACTACTGAGCGGTCGGGACCTACCGGGACGCGGAAACGGACCACCGCGCCGGCACCGTTCGGCCTGTTCACTGACCCGCACGGCAGTCATGCGCCGCCGTCGAGCCGATGGTAGAAGGGGTCGGCGGGGCCGAGCTGGTCGCGGCGCACCGGCCGGCCGGTGATCGCCGACCGGTAGATCGCGGTGATCAGCTCCAGCGTCTCCCGCCCGGCCCGGCCGCTGGCCGGTGGGCGTTCGTGCTTGGCCATGGCGTCCAGCAGCAGCGGCAGTTGGGCGGCGTGCGAGCTGCGCCGGTCGTGCCGCGGCCGCCAGGCGCGGCCGGGCACGTGTGGGGCGGGCGTGTGGCGCCAGTGGGCGTTGTCGTAGCCGTACAGGTGGGTCAGCTCCACCGTGCCGCCGGTGAAGTCGAATCGCAGGTAGCTCTCCTCGCGCGGTGACAGCACGCTGTTCACCACGGACGCCATGGCACCGCTGGCGAACCGCACCACCGCCATCGACACGTCCTCGGTCCGCACCCGCCTGGCCAGCGTCCCGCTCATGGCGCACACCTCGACCCAGTCGCCGAGCACGGCCAGCATCAGGTCCATCTGGTGGATGCCGTGGACCATCGTGGCTCCGCCGCCCTCGGTGGCCCACTCGCCACGCGACGGCACGTCGTAGTAGGCGTCGTCGCGGTACCAGGTGGTCTGGCACACCGCGACCAGCGGCCGGCCCAGCGAGCCATCGGCGACCAGCTCGGCCAGGTGGCGCGCGCCGGACCCGAACCGGTGCTGGAAGACCACGCTGGCGTAGGGACCGCCGTCGCGCTCCTCGGCCTCGATCCGGTCGAACTCGGCCAGCGACAGACACGGCGGCTTCTCCACCAGCACCCAGGCTCCCGCCCGCAGGCTGGCCACGACGGGGTCGACGTGCAGCGCGGGCGGCGTGCACACGTGCACCAGGTCCGGTTTCTCGATGTCCAGCATGGTGTCCAGGGACCGGTAGCCTGCCGGGATGTCGTGGCGGCTCTGGAAGTTCTCCAGGCGGTCGGGATCGATGTCGACCGCGGCGACGAGCGAGACCCGGTCGCCCTGGGCGCGCAGTGCCGGGATGTGGGCCAGGTCGGCGATGCCACCGGTGCCGACGATGGCGACGCGGACCGGTCCGAAACTATCGGAAAGTTCCACGCATCGAACCTAAGGTGACGATGGTCATGAGGTCAACCCACGGTTTGACAGCTGGCACTGGAGTGCCCGAAACTTTCGGTGTGACCAGGACGAGGGTGACCATCGCCGACATCGCCCGGGAGGCGGGCGTGTCGGTGCCGACGGTGTCCAAGGTGCTCAACGGGCGGCACGAGGTCGCGCCCGACACCAGGGACCGCATCGAGCGGCTCATCGAGAAGCACCGCTACGCGCGCCGCCCGCGCCGCCAGGACAGCAGGGCAGGCCTGGTCGACCTGGTGTTCCCCGAGTTGGACAGCGCGTGGGACGTGGAGATCATCCGGGGCGTCGAGGAGATCGCGCACCAGGCGAAGATGGGCACCGTCGTGTCCGCCATGCACGGGCACGGCGCCACCGCCCGCAACTGGCTGGACAACCTGTCCACCCGCCGGTCCGACGGCGTGATCCTCGCCGTGTCCGATCTGACCCAGCGGCAGGCCGACCGGATCCGCTCGCTCGGCACGCCGATCGTGGCCATCGACCCGACCGGTGGCACACCGCAGGACATCCCGTCGGTCGGCGCGACCAACTGGACCGGCGCGCTCACCGCGACCGAGCACCTGATCTCGCTGGGCCACCGGGACATCGCCTTCGTCGGCGGGCCCGACCACCTGCAGTGCAGCCGCGCCAGGGGCGACGGGTTCCGCTCCGCCATGCACGCCGCCGGGTTGGACGTGCGGCCGGAACTGGTGCACGCGGGCGACTTCTCGCACGAGGCCGGGCAGCGGGTGATGGAGCGGCTGCTGGCCCTGCCCTCGCCGCCGACCGCCGTGTTCGCCGGCAACGACCAGCAGGCGCTCGGCGCGTGCCAGGCCATCCGGGAGCGCGGCCTGCGCATCCCGGACGACGTGAGCGTCATCGGCTTCGACGACCTCCCGGCCGCCCGGTGGACCAATCCCCAGCTGTCCACCATCCGGCAGCCGATCGCCGAGATGGCCGCGCAGGCCATGCGGATGCTGCTGCGCTACCTGGACACCGGCGAGTACGGCACCCAGCGGGTCGAGCTGTCCACCGAACTGGTGGTCCGGGCCAGCACTGCCGCACCGCGCGAACAACGGCGGCGCCACCAACGGTGACGCCGCCGCCGGTCCGACTACCTCACGAGCACGCCTTGCCGTTGACGGTGAACGCCGTCGGAGCCGCGTCGTTGCCGGTCCACGTGCCCTGGAAGCCCATCGTCTGGTTTCCGCCCGCCGGGATCGCAGCGTTGTAGGACAGGTTGGCCGCGGACACCGACTGGCCCGTCTGGGTCAGGGCCATGTTCCAGGCCGAGGTCACCTTCGTGTCACCGGGGAAGGTGAACGACAGCGTCCAGCCGTTGATCGCCGTGGTGCCGGTGTTGGTGACGGTGATGTCGGCGACCACGCCGCCCGCCCACTCCGGAGCCTTGACGTAGTCCACGTGGCACGGTCCACCAGCCGGTGGCGGCTGTGTCGTGGTGCCTCCGGCGATCGTCCACATGAACGTCGCCGAACCCGATGCCCCGGTGCCGTCGGTAGCTGTCGCCATGACGGTGAACGTGCCCGCCGTGGTCGGTGTGCCGGACAGCACGCCGGTCGTGGCGTTGACCGAGATGCCCGGTGGCAGGCCGGTCGCACCGAACCGCAGGGTCTGGCCGGCCGAGTCGGTGGCGTGCAGGGTGACGCTCGCGGCCGTGCCGACCGTGCCGGTCAGCCCGCCCGGGTTGGTCACCGTGACCGTGTTGCCGGCCGGCGGTGGCGTGGTCGTACCGGCGCTCAGCGTCGACACGACCGAGTTGTAGGCCGGCTTGGGCTGGTAGCCGTTGTCGAACATGGTGGCAGCGCCCTGGCCCGCGAACGCGCCCGGAATCCAGGAGTCCGCGTCACCGATGCCCCACTGCGTCACGCCGACGCACCGGGCCACCTGCAGGCAGTCGTTCACGACGGAGCTGAAGTCGCTCGCCTGCTGTGTCAGGTTGGCCGAGCTGGCCGGCAGGGTGATCCGGTCGTCCAGCTCGGTCACGGCCACGTCCACGCCCAGCGCCGCGAACCGCTGCATGTTGGCCAGCATGGTCGAGGGCACCTGGCCGAGGATGAAGTGGCTCTCCAGCCCGACACCGTCGATCGGCACGCCCTGCGCCTTCAGCGACTGCACGAGGCTGAACATCGCGTTGCTCTTCGCGTTCTCACCCTCGATGTTGAAGTCGTTCAGGTACAGCTTGGCGGTCGGGTCGGCCGCGTGCGCGGTGCGCAGCGCGTCGGCGATGTAACCGGAGCCGTTGAACGCCCGCTCGAACACGTCGGCCTTCAGCGTGCCGTCCTCGTTGAACGGCTCGTTGACCACGTCCCAGGCGTAGAGCTGGCCCGCGTAGTGGGTGACCTCGGTGGTGATGTGCGTTTCCATCGCCGACTGCACCTGGGTGAGCGGGAGGCTGCTCACCCAGGACGGCAACTGGCTGTCCCACACCAGGTTGTGCCCGCGCACCCGGGCGCCGGTCGACTTGGCGTGCGCCACGATCTGGTCACCGGGACCGAAGTTGAACACCCCGTTCGACGGCTCCGTGGTGTCCCACTTCATCTCGTTGCCCGGGGTCACCATGTTGAACTGGCTGTCGGAGACCGCGAGCAGCGTGGGGTTGCTCAGGTTGGACTGGGTCAGGGCGGTACCGAAGTACTTGCCGTGCACCCCGGCCAGTTGCGCGAGCGACGTCGTGGGTACCGCGTTGGCCGGCACGGCTGCCAAGACCGTGCCCGCCGCCGCGGCGGCCACAGCGACCGCGGACACCCACAATCGAGTTGATTTTCTTTCTGGCATAATCGTTTCCTCCGTGTGACAGCAGGGGTGGAGAAACTATGCTGGGCGAACACGTGGGAAGACAACGGGGGCAGGCCGACAGAACCGCCGAGTAGGGGAAACCCCCGGCTTCAGCGGGAAAGTTTCATCCCTTGACCGCGCCGGTGAGCCCGCCGACGATTCTGCGCTCGGCGAGTACGAAGAATCCCAGCGTCGGAATCATCGACAGTGCGGTGAACGCGAGCACCTTCGCGGTGTCCTGGGAGAACTGCGACTGGAACGTGGCGACGCCGAGCGGCAGCGTGAACTCCGTCGGGTCGTCGAACACCAGAAGTGGCAACAAATACTGGTTCCAGCTGGTCACGAACGCGAGGATGGCGACGGTCGCCAGCGCCGGTCTGGACAACGGCAGCAGGACGCGCCAGAAGAAACCGAGCCTGCTGGCTCCGTCCAACACGGCCGCGTCCTCGATCTCATTCGGAATCGCCGCCATGAAAGGTCTCAGGATAACGATCGTGACCGGTAACGAGAATGCTGCCTCCGGAATGGCGACCCCGAGCGGATTGTCCAGCAGATCGAGATCCTTCAACAACAGATACAGCGGCAGGCTCGCCGCGCTGATCGGGAACAACAGGCCGAGCGTGAACAGCGTGTACGTGCCTTCCCGGCCGGGGAAGGAGTACCGGGACAGCGCGAACCCGGCCATCGACCCGAAACCCACGGCCAGCACGGTCGCGATGACCGCGATCACCGCGCTGTTGCGCAGGTCCTCCCAGAACACCGGCGACGTGAGGATGGTCAGGTAGTTGCCCGTCACCCACGGGCCGGGCAGGCCGGCCGGGTCGTTGTTGATCTGCGCGTTGGTGCGGAACCCGCCGAGCACCACGAACAGCAGTGGGATCACTGTGATGCCGATGACGACGATGGCGGCCAGGTAGGCGAACGGCGTACCCGGTCTGATCTGCCGCCGCCGTGCCCGTGGTGCGGACACTGGTCGGACGTCGACCACAGCGGACATGGTTCACCCCACCGGGCGGGTCAGTGCGCCGTCGGTGTCGCGGCGCAACGCGAATCTCTGGTAAATCAATGCGAACACGAAGCAGATGGCGAACAGCAGCACGGCGACGGCACTGCCGTAACCGAACTCGTTGCGCTTGAAACCGTGGTCGATCAGGTAGCTGACGATCGTCGTCGACGCGTTCGCCGGACCGCCCAGCGTCATGATCCACACGATGTCGAACAGTTGCAGCGAACCGATCACCGACAGGAAGATCCAGATCCGGATGGTCGGTCCGAGCAGCGGCAGCGTCACGAACCGGGTGGCCTGCCAGGACGACGCGCCGTCGAGCGCGGCCGCCTCCCGCAGTTCGGTCGGCACCCCCTGCAGGCCGGCCAGCAGCAGGATGATGCCGAAGCCGATGTACTTCCAGGTGATGACGACGAACAGGGTGTAGAGCACGATGGTCGTGTTGGCCAACCACAGGTTGATCAGGCCGCCAAGGCCGAGCGCGCCGAAGGCCTGGTCGACGAAACCGCTCGGCTGCAACATGAGCAGCCAGATGACCGCGGTGATCGCCTCGGACAGGACGTAGGGCGCGAACACCACCATCCGCAGCAGCGTCCTGCCGTGCAGCCGCCGGTTCAACAGCAGCGCCAGGCCGATGGACAGCGGCAACTGGATCACGACGGACAGGACGACGATGATCAGGTTGTGCAGGATCGCGTCCCGGAACACCGACCCGGCGAAGGCGTCGTGGTAGTTCTGCAGCCCGGTGAAGTCGGTCGGCGGTCCGAAGCCGGTCCAGTTGTACAGGCTGTAGTAGGCCGCGAAGCAGATCGGCACGAGCACGAAGCCGACGAACAGGACCAGCGGCGGCCCCAACAGCAGAACCAGTTCCAGCCGCTTGCGGACGCTGCGCGACCGCCGGGCCGGCCGCACCGGCATGCGACCGGCCCGTGCCGCGGTCTCCGGTGGGGAGACGGCGCAGTCCCCCACCGAAGGCACGACATCCGCGTGCGACACCTACTTGTCGCCGTTCTGCGCGTTGACGATGTCACTCACCATCGACTGCGGTGTGCCCTTCTTGGCGAAGAAGTCCGCCACGGTGTTGTCCAACGCCTGTCCGACGTTGGTCGGGAAGGCGATGTCGAAGTACAGCTGGACGTAGGGCACGGTGTGGCTGTAGTTCAGGATCTGCTTGAGGTTCGGGTCGGTGATGGCCGACGCCGCCGCCGGGTTCACCGGCAGGCCGTTACCCGTGGTGGCCCATTTCGACTGCACCGGGGCGCTGTCGATGTACTTCAGGAAGGCCGGGCACGAGGGTCCGGCCGTCGCCAGGCAGGAGAAGCCGTCGCCGCCACCCAGTGCCGCCTGCTGGTTGCCCTGACCGCCGGCCACCGACGGGAACGGGAACCAGCCCAACTTCGACGCCACGCTCTTGTCGCTGGTCAGCGGAGCCACGGTGCCCGGCTCCCAGTCGCCCTGTAGTTCCATGGCGACCTTGCCGTTGGCCAGCTCGCCGGCCGAGCTACCGGCACCCTGCTGGGCCGGAATGCCGAGGAAGCCGGTCTGGAAGGGCTGCGTGGCGAGGAACGACTTGAGGTCGTTGCCGGCCTTGACCCAGCACGGGTCGGTCAGCTTGATCGTCTTGGACGCCTGCTGGAGCGTGGTGATGGAGCACTCCCGGACGGCGAAGTAGTCCCAGTAGAAGGCATCCGGCCAGCGGTCCTTGCCGCCGAGGCCGACGGCCTGGATGCCGTGCGCCTTGAGTTGCGCGATGTCGGCGGTCAACTGGTCCATTGTGGTCGGTGTGGACGTGATCCCGGCCTGGGCGAACAGGTCCTTGCGGTACCAGAAGCCGACGATGTGCTGGTCGAACGGGACGCCGTACTGCTTGCCGTTCACCGCCCAGCCCTGGGCGACCGGTCCGAGTTCCTTGATCCAACTGGCGGTGGGCGCCGTCATGTCCATGAGTTTGCCCGACGGGACCTCACTGCCCTCGGATCCGCCGCCCCACTGCTGGAAGATGTCCGGCGGTTGGTTGCCCTGCAGTGCGATCGGGATCTTCGTCATCAGTGATTCGTTCTGGATCGGGCTGATCTTGAACGATACGTTCGGGTTGGCGGCATGGAACTGGTTCGCGGCCTGTTGCCAGACGCCCAACCCCGGTTGGGCCGTCGTGTTGTGCCACCAGGTGAAGGTGACCGGGCTGGTGGCGGTGGCCGCTCCCCCGCCACCGCTGCTACAGGCGGCCGCCCCGAGGGCAGCCACCAATGCCCCGATGAGGAGGAATCGAGATTTACGGATGTCGCGCATGTTGGTCCACTCCTGACGACGTCGGCGCGAACTGGACCGGGCCGTGGCAAGCCCAGGTTGGCTCCAGAGTTTGCGCCCAGACACAGGGCGTGTCAATCGTTGTCGATAACGTTTTATAAAGCTATCCTGACGCGGTGCAGCCGAGCTCCCGCGTCACCATCCGCGACGTCGCCGCCAGGGCGGGCGTCTCGGTGGCGACCGTGTCGAAGGTGATCAACCAGCGCTACGGGGTCGCCGCCGACACGTCGGCACGGGTCCAGGCCGTGATCGACGAGCTCGGCTACGAGGCCAGCCTGGTGGCGCAGAGCCTGCGCAACCACCGCACCAACGTGATCGGCATCCTGGTCGCCGACCTCGAACCGTTCAGCACCGAGTTGCTCAAGGGCGCGGCGGACGCGATCCGGGGCAGCGGTTTCGAACTCGTCGTGTACTCGGCGGGCGGCCGCGTCGGCGACCATGTCGGCTGGGAACGCCGTTACCTGTCCCGGTTGTCCGGCACGCTCGTGGACGGCGCCATCCTGGTCACGCCCACCGTGGTCGACGTCCGCTACGACGCGCCCATCGTCGCCGTCGACCCGCACACCGGACCGACCGACCTGCCCACCATCGACTCGGACAACCTGCGCGGCGCCCAGTTCGCCACCGAACACCTGCTGTCGTTGGGCCACACCAGAATCGGCATGCTCACCGGCCGCGCCGACCTCCAGTCGGCGCGGCTGCGCGAGGAGGGCTTCCGCCAGGCGCTCGCCTCGGCGGGCGTACCGGTCGACGAGAGCCTCGTCGAGCCGGGCGCCTACGACGCGGGCGTGTCCGCCGACTCCGCGATCCGGCTGCTGTCCCGGCCGGACCGCCCGACCGCGATCTTCGCCGCCAATGACATCACCGCCATCGCGACCGTCGAGACCGCCCACACACTCGGCCTGCGCGTGCCGGACGACCTGTCGGTCGTCGGGTTCGACAACGTGCCGGAGTCGGCGCTGACCTCTCCCCCGCTGACCACGGTCCACCAGCCGATCCGCGAGATGGGCCAGAGTGCCATCGACATGCTGATCCGGCTGATCCGGGGGGACGACTCCGAACCGGTCCACCTCACGCTCACGACGAGTCTCGTCGTGCGGCGGTCGACCGGACCGGTCTGACCGCCGGCACACCCCTTGACCGACGACGGACGGAGCGACGTGACACTGGACAGTGGCGTAGCCGTCGGCACCTGGCGCGATCCGAGCGCACCCATCGCGGAGCGGGTGCGGGACCTGATGGCCAGGATGACCGCGAGCGAGAAGATCGCGCAACTGTACGGCGTGTGGGTCGGCATGGACGCCGCCGGCGAAGTGGCACCGCACCAGCACGACTTCGCCGATCCGCTGGTGGACTGGGACACCCTGATCAAGGACGGGATCGGCCAGCTCACCCGCGCCTTCGGCACGGTGCCGGTCGACCCGACGGTCGGCGCGCACGGCCTGGCCCGCACCCAGCGCCAGATCATGGCCGCCGGCCGGTTCGGCATCCCGGCCATGGCGCACGAGGAGATCCTGACCGGCCTGGCGGCGTGGCAGGCGACGGTCTACCCGTCGCCGCTGTGCTGGGGCGCCAGTTTCGACCCGGACACGGTGGCCGGAATGGGCCGCCACATCGGACAGTTGATGCGCCGCCTGGGTGTCCACCAAGGACTGGCGCCGGTGCTGGACGTGGCACGGGACATGCGCTGGGGTCGGATCGAGGAGACCATCGGCGAGGACCCGTACCTGGTCGGCACGATCGGGGCCGCCTACGTGCGGGGCGTGGAGTCGGCCGGGGTGGTGGCCACGCTGAAGCATTTCGTCGGCTACTCGGCCTCCCGCGCCGGCCGGAACCTCGCTCCGGTGTCCATCGGCAGCCGGGAGATCGCCGACGTGCTGCTGCCGCCGTTCGAGATGGCGCTGCGGGCCGGCGCCCGATCGGTGATGAACTCCTACACCGACAACGACGGCGTGCCGGTGGCGTCCGACCCGGCGATGCTCACCGATCTGCTGCGCGGCACCTACGGTTTCACCGGCACCGTGGTGGCCGACTACTTCGCCGTGTCGTTCCTGCGCGACCTGCACCACGTCGCCGGGTCACCGGCCGACGCGGCGGGCACCGCACTACTCGCCGGCATCGACGTGGAGCTGCCCACCGTCAACTGCTACGGCGAGCCGCTGCGCGAGGCCGTCGACGCGGGCATGATCGACATGACGCTGGTGGACCGGGCGGTGGCCAGGGTGCTGACCCAGAAGTGCGAACTGGGCCTGCTCGACCCGGACTGGTCGCCGGAACCGCCGGCACTGGACGGCACGCCGATCGAGCTGGACGACGAGCAGGCCAGGTCGATCGCGCTGGACCTGGCCCGTAAGTCGATCGTGTTGCTGCGCAACGAGAACACGCTGCCGCTGCCGGCGGGCGCGAGGCTCGCGGTGATCGGTCCCCGAGCGGACGAGACCAGCGCGATGATGGGCTGCTACTCGTTCCCGCTGCACGTCGGCGCGCACCATCCCGACGTGCCGATGGGTGTGCGGGTGTCGACGGTGCTGGCCGCGCTGCGCGACGATCCGGCCGGCTATGAGGTGACCTACGCGCCGGGTGTGCCGGTGCTGGGCGGTGACGACGAGGGCATCGCGGCGGCGGCCGGGCTGGCGGCCGACGCGGACACGTGCGTGCTGGTGCTGGGCGATCTGGCCGGTCTGTTCGGGCGCGGCACCTCCGGTGAGGGCTGCGACGCGACCGACCTGCGGCTGCCCGGCCGGCAGGAGGAGTTGTTGGAGGCGGTGCTGGCCACCGGCACCCCGGTGGTACTGGTGCTGCTGGTGGGGCGGCCCTACGAGCTGTCCCGGCAGGCGGACCGGCTGGCCGCGGCGGTGTGCGGCTTCTTCCCCGGTGAGGAGGGCGCGACCGCGCTGGCCGACGTGCTGGCCGGTCGGGTCAACCCGTCCGGGCGACTGCCGGTGAGCTTCCCGTCGGCCGCGGCGAACCAGCCGACCAGCTATCTCGCGGCGGCGCTGGGCCAGCGGTCCGAGGTGAGCAACGTCGACCCGACGCCGGTGTTCCCGTTCGGCCACGGCCTGTCCTACGCGCCGGCCACCTGGGCGGACGTGTCGGCGTCCGCGGGTGCCTGGCCGACCGACGGCGCGTGCCGGGTTTCGGTGAGCCTGCGCAACGACGCCATGATCGCGACCACCGAGGTGGTCCAGGTGTACCTGCACGACCCGGTCGCCGAGGTGGCCAGGCCGGTGCGGCAGTTGATCGCGGCGGCCAGGGTGGAACTGGCGCCGGGCAGCGCGGCCACCGTGACGTTCGGCCTGCACGCCGACCTCACCTCGTACACCGGCCGGGCCGGGCACCGGCAGGTCGATCCCGGAGACGTCGAGCTGCACGTCGGCGCGTCCAGTGCGGACATCCGCGCGGTGCTGCCGTCGCGGATGACCGGGCCGTGCCGGCAGGTGGGCTTCGACCGGGTGGCGACGCCGGAGATCGAGATCGGCTAACGGTCCCGGAGGGCCTGCCGGCGCACCTTGCCGACGGCGGTCCTGGGCAGGTCGTCGACGAACCGGACATACCGGGGGATCTTGTAGTCGGCCAGCACACCGACCAGTGCGGCGCGCAGCGAGTCGGCAGTCCAGGCCGGGTCGGTCGCGATGACGAACGCCGAACCCACCTCGCCCCACCGCTCGTCCGCCACCCCGATCACCGCGCTGTCCACCACGCCGGGCAGCGCGTTGATCGCTGCCTCCACTTCGGACGGACTGATGTTCTCGCCACCGGAGATGATCAGGTCGGAGACGCGGTCCACCACGTACGCCCAGCCGTCGTCGTCGACCCGGACGATGTCGCCGGACCGGTACCAGCCCGCGGTGAACGCGGCCTCGGTCTCGGCAGGCCGGCGCCAGTAGCCTCGGCTCACGTTCAGCCCGCGCACCAACAGTTCGCCGGACGTGCCCGGCTTCGGCTCGTCGGTGGCCGGGTCGAACGTGACGTCGGTGAAGAACTGCGGCACGCCGACGGACACCGGCCGGTCCGCGGCACCTTCCGGGGTGGCCAGGTGTACGCCGGGGCTGGCCTCCGTCATGCCGTAGCCCTGCAGGATCGCCACTCCCCTGCGCTGCCACGCCACCGCGACCCGCTCGCTGACCATCGACCCGCCGTAGATCACGTAGCGCAGCGATCCGAGGTCGGCGCCGGCGAAGTCGGGATGATCGCACAGCATCCGCAACATCGTGGGCACGGCGGGGAACGACGCGATCCGCAACCGCTCGATCATGGCCAGCACGGTTGCCGGGTCGAACTTCGGCACCAGGACGACGGTCCCGCCCTTGAACAGCGTCGGCAGACACACCTGGCCGAGGCCGCTGGCGTGGAACAGCGGGCACAGGCACAGCGCGGTGTCCGAGGACAGGACGTCGGCGTGCGCGAACTGGTTCATCGTGTTGAAGGTCAGGTTGCCGTGGCTGAGTACGACGCCCTTGGGTCGGCCGGTGGTGCCGCTGGTGTAGAGGATCACCGCCGGGTCGTCCAGGGACACGTCGGCGCTGGGGACGGGTCGGTCCCGGCCGGCGGCGAACAGTTCGGCGTGGTCGGCCGCCGAGCGGACGAACACCGTCGGGTCGGCGTCCTGCACCAGGAACGCGATCTCCGGATCGGCCAGCCGGGTGTTGAACGGGGTGAAGATCGCGCCGAGCCGGTGGGCGGCGAACATCACCTCGAAGGTGGCGATCTCGTTGGGTCCCAGGTAGGCCACCCGGTCGCCGGGTCCGACGCCCCTGGTGACGAGCCCGGCGGCCAGTTGGTCCACCCGAGCGGCCAGTTCGGCGTAGGTGAGCGCCCGATCGCCCTGCCGTAGGGCGACCCCGGCGGGGTCGATCCGCGCCCGGCGCCACGGCCAGCTGCCCAGTCCGTAGTCGGTCGTCATCGCGGCATCATCCACCACCGGCACGGGTACTCCGCTGGGCCGGTCGGGCGATCCGGCCGTCCCGATCGTGTGGAACAGCGCGCCGACCCTTGGCCGGCCGGTGCGGCTTTGGTTGCCTGCGGTGACCACTCGCGTGACGAGGAAGGCCAGGTGCCTGCCATGCCGCAGCCGTTCCAGCTGCCGGAGTTCTACCTGCCGTATCCGGCGCGGCTGAACCCGAACCTGGAGTCGGCGCGGACGCACAGCAAGGCCTGGGCCTACCGGATGGACATGATCGACGTCCCGCAGCAGGGCATCCCGATCTGGGATGAGAACGACTTCGACTCGCACGACTACGCGCTCCTGTGCGCCTACACCCACCCGGACGCGGACGGGCCGGGCCTGGACCTGATCACCGACTGGTACGTGTGGGTGTTCTACTTCGACGACCATTTCGTCGAGCTGTACAAGCGCACCAACGACATCGCGGCAGCACGGAAGTACCTGGCGCGCCTGGCCGCGTTCCTGCCGGTGGACGGCGTGATCACCGAGGAGCCGGCCAACCCGGTGGAGCGCGGCCTGGCCGACCTGTGGACCAGAACCGTGCCCGGCCACTCGCCGGACTTCCGGCGGCGGTTCGTGCAGAGCACGACGAACCTGCTGGACGAGTCGCTGTGGGAACTGAGCAACATCAACGAGGGCCGGGTGTCGAACCCGATCGAGTACGTCGAGATGCGCCGCAAGGTGGGCGGGGCGCCGTGGTCGGCCAACCTGATCGAGCACGCCGTCGGCGCCGAGGTGCCGGCGGCGATCGCGGCCACCCGGCCGCTGCAGGTGCTGCGGGACACCTTCGCCGACGGCGTCCACCTGCGCAACGACCTGTTCTCCTATCAGCGCGAGGTGCAGGACGAGGGTGAGCTGTCCAACGGTGTGCTGGTGTTCGAGCGGTTCCTCGGGTGCACGACCCAGGAGGCCGCCGACGCCGTCAACGACCTGCTGACCTCACGGCTGCACCAGTTCGAGCACACCGCGGTGATCGAGGTGCCCGCGCTGTTCGAGGAACACCAGGTCGACCCGAAGCGGCGCGCGGACACCGCCGCCTACGTGAAGGGCCTGCAGGACTGGCAGGCCGGCGGCCACGAGTGGCACCTGCGCTCCAGCCGGTACATGAACGGCGGCGGCGCGGCGGGGGGCGGCGTGCTCGGCGGACCGAACGGCGTCGGCACCCAGACCGCGCGGATCGTCTCGTCGCTGGTGGCCACAGCACCGCAGCGGCTGCGCTCGCACAGCCACGTGCCGTTCCAACCGGTCGGCCACATCACCTGGCCGGACCTGCCGATGCCCTACGCCCTGCACCTGAATCCACACCTGGACCAGGCCAGGGAGCACCACCGGGAGTGGACCGCCAGGATGGGCTTTCTGTCCGAGAACGTGTGGGACGCCCGGAAGGTCGAGGCCAACGACCTGACGCTGTGCGCCGCCGGCCTGCACCCGGAGGCCACCCTGGACGAACTGGACATCACGACGGGCTGGCTGACCTGGGGCACGTACGCCGACGACTACTACCCGGTGGTGTTCGGCGCGGCCCGCAACGTCGCGGCGGCGAAGGCGAGCAACGACCGACTGGGACTGTTCATGCCGCTGGACGCGGTCACGATGCCGCCGCCGCTGACACCGATGGAACGCGGCCTGGCCGACGTCTGGACCCGGACCGCCGGGCCGCTGACCGAGGGCGCCCGGCAGTCGCTCCGCCAGGCCATCGTCGACATGCTGGACAGTTGGCTGTGGGAGCTGGGCAACCAGCTCGTCAACCACATCCCCGACCCGATCGACTACGTCGAGATGCGGCGTAAGACGTTCGGCTCCGACCTGACGACGTCCCTGGCTCGGCTCCAGCACGGCCAGACCGTGCCGCGCGAGGTGTTGCGCAGCACGCCGGTCAGCTCGCTGGAGAACGCGGCCCAGGACTACGGATGCCTGGTCAACGACCTGTTCTCCTACCAGAAGGAGATCGAGTTCGAGGGCGAGCTGCACAACGCGGTGCTGGTGGTGCGCAACTTCCTCGGCGTCGACCAGGACCGGGCGACCGCCATCGTGGCTGACCTGGCCGCGGCCAGGATGAACGAGTTCCAACACATCATGGCGGTCGAGCTGCCCGCCCTGTTCGACGACTTCGACCTGGCCGGCGAGGTGCGCGCCGCGCTGTTGCGGTACGCGCGGCAGTTGCAGGACTGGATGGCCGCCATCCTGCACTGGCACCAGAACGTGCTGCGCTACGACGAGACCGAACTGCGCGCCACCGCACCCGGTGCGCGCGGCCGGTTCGGCGGTCCTACCGGACTGGGCACGGCAGCGTCCCGGCTGCGTCCGGTGCTGGTCGCCGGCGACTGACCGTCCCGGTTGCCGGCTCGCCGATGACCGCCGGCTCAACCGATGGCGATGCCGACGATGCCGGACAGGACGATCGCGGCTCCCACCAGGCGGCGGACCGGGTTCGGTTCGGCCAGCACCCGCCAGGCCACGAGGCTGCCGATGACGATGCTCAGCTCGCGGACCGGGGCGACCACGCTGATCGGTGTGGTCCGCATCGCGAACAACACCAACAGGTACGCCAGGGGTGACAGCACCGCGACGACCAGTGCTCGACGTGATCGTGGCGCCTGCCTGGCGGGCGGCGGGTCTGGGTGCCATGTTGATGGACGCGGTCGTCGGGCACACCGGCCTGGCCGGCGTGCGCAGCATCGAGCTGGTCTGCCAACCGGAGCTGATGCCCTTCTACCGGCGTTGGGGCTTCACCGATCGGGTCGGCCCGTCCCGGCTGCTGCGCAGGACCGCGGATCCGCTGCTGGCGGTGCCTGATCCGGTTGGCCGGACGACCTAGGTCAGGCCGGCCGGGGGCCGGCCGGCCACCTGCTCCAGGGCTCGGGCGGTGAGGACTCCGGCCAGGTGTTTGCGGTAGTCGGCGCCGGCGTGGGCCTCGTCGACCGGGCTGGTGCCCTCGGCGGCGTGGGCTGCCGCGTCCTCGATGGATGCTCCGTCGGCCAGGGCTGCCTCCACCGCTCGCGCGCGCAGTGGCGTGCCGGCCATGTTGATCAGCGCCACCGAGCCGCCTACTGCCGCCACTCCCACGATGGCCCAGTCGATGGCTCGTCGGGTGAACTTCTCGAAGCCCCAGCCCTGGCCGGCATGGGACGGCACGACGATCTCGGTGAGCAGCTCGTCCGCGCCCAACGACGTCGTGAAGGGGCCCAGGAAGAACTCGGTGATCGGCACCTCTCTGGTGCCCTGCGGGCCGGTGATCACCAACGTGGCGTCGGAGGCAAGGAGGGCCGCCGGCACGTCGGCCGCCGGGTCGGCGTGGGCCACCGAGCCGCCGATGGTGCCTCGGTGGCGGACCTGCGGGTCGCCTACCTCGCCCGCCGCATGCGCGACCAGGCGGGCATGTTCGAGCAGGATGCCGTCGTGCTGGAGGTCGTGATACCGCGTCAGCGCGCCGATCCGGACCCGGTCGCCGTCCAGGCGTACGTACCGCAGGTCGGCGACACCCGCCATGTCGATCAGGACCTCGGGGGCGGCGAACCGCAACTTCATCAGCGGGAGCAGGGAGTGGCCGCCGGCCAGCACCTTCGCGTCGTCGCCGTGTTCGGCCAGCAACGCCAGCGCTTCGTCCACAGTGGACGCGCGTCGGTAGGTGAACGCTGCGGGGATCATCCTTCCACCTCCTGCTTGGACGCATCCATCACGGCACTGACGATGTTGTGGTAGCCGGTGCAGCGGCAGAGGTTTCCTTCCAACGCGACCCGCACCTCGTCCCTGCTGGGCTTCGGGTTCTCGTTCAACAGGGACACCGACGCCATCATCATGCCGGGTGTGCAGAAGCCGCACTGCAGGCCGTGCTGCTCCCGGAACGCCCGCTGCACCGGGTGCAGCTCACCGTTGGCGCCCAAGCCCTCGACCGTGGTCACCGCGTGACCGTCTGCCTGCGCGGCCAGGACCGTGCACGACTTCACCGACTCGCCGTCCAGCAGCACCGTGCACGCGCCGCACGACGTGGTGTCGCAGCCGACGTTGGTGCCGGTGAGACCCAGAACGTCCCGGACGTAGTGCACCAGCAGCGTGCGATCCTCGACCTCTTCGGCGGTCGCCCGGCCGTTGACCTCGATGTGGACCATCACTCAGACCGCCTCCTTCGCGTCGTTGATCGCCTGCCAGACCCGTTGCGGCGTCGCCGGCATGTCGACGTGCCGCACGCCGAGGTGGGCCAGCGCGTCGACCACCGCGCTCTGCACCGCCGGGGTTGACCCGATCGTGGCCGCCTCGCCGATTCCCTTGACCCCCAACAGGTTTCGAGTGGTCGGCGTTTCCGAGTCGACCAGCTCGAAGTCGGGCAGCTCGGCTGCGGTGATGAACGAGTAGTCGGCCAGCGTCGCGGTGACCGGGTTGCCGTCCTCGTCGTAGTCCATGATCTCCAGCAGCGCCTGGGCCACGCCCTGGGCGAGCCCGCCGTGCCGCTGGCCGCGGAACGTCAACGGATTGAGCACCGGGCCTGCGTCGTCCACCGCCACCATCCGCCGCACCCGCACCTTGCCGGTGGCGGTGTCCACCTCGACCACGGCGATGTGCGCGCCGAACGGGAAGGTCGGCTTGCCGTCGGCGAACCACACGTCCTCGGACAGCGGCGGGTCGGCCCGCTCCGCGACGCTGGACCAGCTCACCGTGCCGGCGCCGGCCGCGCCGCGCACCTGCCACCCGCCGTCGGCCAGGTTGAGCTCGATGTCGTCCGGGCTGGCCTCCAGCAGGTCGGCGGCCAGTTCCCTGGCTCGCTCGATCACCTTGTCCGCGGCCTGCGCCACGGCCGATCCGCCCAGTTGCAGCGACCGCGACCCGAACGTGCCGACCGCCTTGGGCACCTCGTCGGTGTCGCCGAAGCGGAGGGTGATCCGGTCCATCGGAATGCCCAGGCGATCGGACAGCAGCATCACCAGCGTGGTGGCCAGGCCCTGCCCGTGCGGCGAACTGCCGGTGTAGGCCGTGACGGTGCCGTCCGGGTTGATGTCGACCCGGCCGCTCTCCCCGCTCGCGTCGCCACCGGTGATCTCCACGTACACCGACACGCCGATGCCGAGCGCGACCACGTCACCGGACTCACGCCGCTTGACCTGCTCGGCCCGCAGTTCCGGGTACCCGGCCGCCGCCAGCACCTTGTCCAGCACGGCCGCGTACTCGCCGGTGTCGTAGTTGGCGCCGCTGGCCGTGGTGAACGGGAACTCCTCCGGGCGGATGAAGTTGACCCGACGCACCTCGGCCGGGTCCATGCCGATCTCGGCGGCGAACAGGTCCATCGCGCGCTCCACCGCGGCCGTGGCCTCGGGCCGGCCGGCACCTCGGTACGCGCCGATCGGCGTCGTCGTGGTGCAGACGGCCACGCTCTCTGTCTCCACCACGGGGAAGTGGTACACGCCCGACGCCATCAGCTCGGTCAACGTGGGCAGGAACGGCGCCCTGGGGTAGGCGCCCATGTCCTGCTCGACATACAGCCGGAACGCCTCGACGGTGCCGTCGCGCCGGCCGCCGATGGTGACGACCTGGCGCTGCGCCCTGCCGTGCGTCATCGAGGTGAGGTTCTCGCTGCGCGTCTCGGTCCAGCGCACGCCCCGGCCGATACGCTTCGCCGCCCAGCCCAGCACGATGGCCTCGTCGGGGGAACCGATCTTGGCGCCGAAGCCGCCACCCACGTCGGGCGTGACGACCCGCACCAGGGCCGGATCGACACCGAGGCCGGCGGCGATGGCGCCGCGGCCGATCTGCGCGTTCTGGGTGGACAGCCACGCGGTGAGCCGGCCGTCCTCGCCCCACGCGCACGACGCGCCTCGGGTCTCCAGCGGTGCCGGTGCGACCCGCTGGTTGACGATCGTGTGCGTCACCACGGCCTCGCAGCCGTCGAACGTGGCGTCGCCGAACGGGCCGCCGTGCCGCTGCGCGACATTGCTGTCGGTGCCGTCGAACAGCAGCGTGTCGCCGTTGACCGCGTCGTCGAAGCCGATCACCGCGGGCAGCGGGTCGTAGTCGACGTCGACCAGTTCGGCCGCGTCCGCCAACTGGTAACGGTGCTCGGTGAGCACCAGCGCCACCGGCTCACCGACGTAACGCACCTTGTCCCCGGCCAGCCACGGTTCGGTGCGCGGATCGTCGTCGGCCTTGGTGATGTCCAGATCGGCCGCGGTGAACACACCGACCACGCCGGGCGCCTCGCGGGCCGCCGCCGTGTCGATACCGAGAATCCGCGCATGCGCCAACGGACTGCGGACGAAGGCCGCATGTGCGGCGCCGTTGAGCAACGGCTCCCGCAGATCGTCCACATAGACGCCGCCGGACGTGATCAGTTTCTGATCCTCGATCCGGACAACCCGTGTCCCCATAACGCTCATGCGGCCTCCAGACGCTGTTCGCTCCACCACGAATCATGCCTCAGCGGGTCGCGGTCACGCCTCCACCCAGCCATGTGTGTGTGCGACCTGTGCCATGCGCTGCCGGATATGGACGATCTGCTCGCCGGTCAGCGTGGGCGCCGCGTCCAGCAACGTCTCGGTGACCTCCTCGAGGAACTCCTTCACCGACAGGACGTCGCACAGCACCTCGTCGTCGGCCGCGACCCTCGGTTCGGACCGGGTCGCCGGGGTCGGCCGGTCGGTTCCCCTGCTGATCATCCGCACCCGGGACGCCTTGAGGCCGCGATCGCCCTCCTCGACGTCGAATTCCACGAGCGCGCCGGGACCGAGCAGCCGCTTGTCGAACTGCAGATCGTTGACGTGCAGGAAGACGTCCTCGCCACCGGTATCCGGCGCCACGAAGCCGTATCCGCGGATTTCGTCGAACCGCACCACTTTGCCCGCTACCACAACCACACCACCTTCAACCACAACACCAACGCCGTGACGCTACCACCGGGGGAACAACGGCCTTGGCACCGGCAACAGGCCACCGACCGGCGTACATCGCGTCGCGATCGCCTCAGCGGCGGTGGGCAGCAGCGGCGCCAGCTGTTCGCCCAGCACCCGGCAGGCGTCCAGCAGCACGCCGAGCACGCGGTCCAGTTCCCGCGCGGCGCCCTCGCGTTCCTCGGCGGCCAACCGCCACGGGCGGGCGTCCTCGACGAACCGGTTCGCCGCGTCGACGATCGCGAACACGGCGCCCGCCGCACCGCGGAAGTCGTACGCCGCCAACGCGGCCCGCACCAGCGCGGGCGCCCGCCGGCACTCGGCGAGGGGCTCGCCGTGCCACGGCGGGACCTGTCCGGCGCGGTACCGGTGCACCATGGTCACCACCCGGTGGACGAGATTGCCGATGCCGCCCGCCAGATCCTGGTTGGCGCGGGCGACCAGGCGGCAGACGGTGAAGTCGGCGTCGCCGATGCGCGGCACGTCGCGCAGCAGCCACCAGCGCACCGCGTCCGTGCCGTACCGCCGGACGAGCCCGACCGGGTCCACCCCGTTGCCGGTGGACTTGCCGATCTTCCGGCCGTCCATGGTGAGGTAGTCGTGCACCAGGATCGCGGTGGGCAGCGGCAGGCCGGCCGAGAGCAGCATGGCCGGCCAGTACACCGCGTGGAACCGCACGACACCCTTGCCGACCAGGTGGACCCGCTGGTCACCGGCCACCCACCACCGCCCGTACGCGGCATCGTCCGGTCCGCCGAAGCCCAGACCGGTGACGTAGTTGGCCAGGGCGTCCCACCAGACGTACACCACCTGGTCGGGATCGCCCGGCACCGGGATGCCCCAGCCGCGCGCCCGCGCCGCCGACCGGGAGATGGACAGGTCGACCAGCCCCGCGGACAGGAACGACAGCACCTCGTTGCGCCGGGCCACCGGCTCGATGCACAGCCGACCGTCGGCGATCAGCTCGCGCAACCGCTCGCCGTACCGGGACAGCCGGAAGAACCAGTTCTCCTCGGCCACCGGACGGGGTGGCGTGCCGTGCTCCGGGCAGCGGCCGGCCACCAGTTCGGCCGGCGGGTAGAACTGCTCGCAGTCCACGCAGTACAGACCCTCGTAGTGCTTGCGGTACAGGTCGCCGTTGGCCGCGCACGCCTGCCACAGCAGTTCCACGCCGCGCCGGTGGTCGTCGTTGCCGCTGGTGCGGGTGAACGTGTCGTAGGACAGTGCCAGCGGTCCGCGCAGCGCGGCGAACGCGGCGGCGTTGCGGTCCACCAGTTCCCTGGTCGACACACCCGAGGACTCGGCGGCCAGCACGTTCTTCAGCGAGTTGTCGTCGGTGCCGGTGGCGAACCGGACGTCGTCGCCCAGTTGCCTGCCGTGCCTGGCCAGTACGTCGGCCTGCACGATCTCCAGCGCGAACCCCAGGTGTGGTGGCGCGTTGACGTACGGGATGGTCGTGGTCAGCAGCGAGCGGGACATCGGAACCTCCTGGTGTGGTCACCGGGGCTCCGGTCACGTCGCACGGGCCCCGAGTGGGGTCGCGCGACGGCGTCCGTCCAGCGCTAGCGGCCCCGGCTCCGGGGCATCATCGGCGCGGTGGACGACGTGCTCATGCCGGCAACGGTAGTGGCCAGGACACGTCGGCTCGACCGGGTTTCTCACGTTCCGTCCGCCCGGAGCGTCTACCTGGTGACGAACACGGACGAGAGGATGCTGGGCACGATGAGCGTGACGCACACGGTGATCGACTCACCGGTCGGCGACCTGATCCTGGTGGCCGACGACGGCGACCTGACCGGTCTCCACTTCGCCGGCCAGCGCCGCAGGCCACGCGGTGACGCGCTCGGCGAGCGTGTCGACACCGGATTCGACGAGGTCGTAGGACAGCTCGGCGAGTACTTCGCCGGCACCCGCACCGGGTTCGAGCTGCCGCTGGGCCCCAGCGGCGACGAGTTCGACCTGCGGGTGTGGGAGCTGCTGAAGACCATCCCCTACGGCGAGACCCGCAGTTACGGCGACCTGGCCCGCGAGCTCGGCGACCCGGCGCTGGCCCAGGCGGTGGGCAAGGCGAACGGCCGCAACCCGCTGGCCGTCGTGGTGCCCTGCCACCGGGTGATCGGCGCGGACGGCAGCCTCACCGGCTACGCGGGCGGTCTGGACCGCAAGCGGTTCCTGCTGGAACTGGAGGAGCCGGCCGAGGTCAGCGCCGGGAGGCTGTTCTGAGTCACGCCGTGGCCAGCAGGCGCCCGCGGGTGCGGCCGTTCGAGCAGGTCGTCACCGAGTACGGCCCGACGGTGCTGCGCGTGTGCCGTGCCGTGCTCGGCCCGGTGGACGCCGAGGACGCGTGGTCGGAGACGTTCCTGGCCGCGCTCAGGGCGTACCCGGACCTGCCGGCGGACGCGAACGTCGAGGCATGGCTGGTCACCATCGCGCACCGCAAGGCGATCGACGTGACCAGGGCGGCGGCCCGCCGGCCGGTCGCCGTCGCCACGGTCCCGGAGCGACCCACCAGGGAAGGCCGGCCGGAGGACTGGGACGGCGACCTGTGGCGGGCGCTGGCCGAGTTGCCGACCAAGCAGCGCACAGCGGTGGCGTACCACTACCTGGCCGGCCTGCGGTACGCCGAGATCGCCGAGATCACCGGACAGACCACGGATGCCGCGCGCAGGGCGGCCGCCGACGGAATGCGAACCCTGCGCTCGACGTATCCAGGAGGATCACCATGACCGACGGGCTGTTCGACGCACTGCCCTCGGTGGACGAGGACGCGAACACCCGGCTGCACGCCAGACTGGCGGCGGCCGCCGAACGGGACGGCGTGCTGGACGTCGCCTACCGCACGGTCGACTCGCCGGTGGGCGAGTTGCTGCTGGCCGCGACCGGCGAGGGCCTGGTCCGGGTCGCCTACGGCACCCAGGGCGTGGACGAGGTGCTGGCCGCGCTGGCCGCCTCGGTCAGCCCGCGGATCCTGCGCGCACCCGGCCGGCTGGACCCGGCGAGCCGCCAGCTCGACGAGTACTTCACCGGCCACCGCACGACGTTCGACCTGCCGCTGGACCTGCGGCTGGCCACCGGTTTCCGCAAGGCGGTGCTGGCGCACCTGCCGCGCATCGGCTACGGGCGAACGGAAAGCTACGCCCAGGTGGCCGCGGCGGCGGGCAGCCCGAGGGCGGTGCGGGCGGTCGGCACGGCGTGCGCGACGAACCCGCTGCCGCTGGTGGTGCCCTGCCACCGGGTGGTGAAGTCGGACGGCTCGTTCGGCGGGTATGTCGGTGGTGCGGACGTGAAACGGACGCTGTTGAGGATGGAGGCGACGGCATGACGGACAGGTTCGCCAAGCGAGTCGCGTCGGCCGACTGGGCGGCGGCGGTGGCGGCCGAGCTCGACGACCGCGGCTGCGCGGCGCTCCCCGAGCTGCTGACCGCCGGGGAATGCGCCACGATCGCGGCGCTGTACGACGAGCCGCACCGGTTCCGGTCCACCGTGGACATGGCGCGGCACCGGTTCGGCAGCGGCCAGTACCGCTACTTCGCCGAGCCGTTCCCCGACCCGGTGGCGCGGCTGCGCGAGGAGCTCTACCCGAGGCTGCTGCCGATCGCCCGGGACTGGTACGACCGGCTGGGCAGGGTCGCGGAATGGCCGGACACGCTGGCCGAGTGGCTGGAGCTGTGTCACGCCGCGGGCCAGACCCGGCCGACGCCGATCCTGTTGCGCTACCAGGAGGGCGACTGGAACGCGCTGCACCGCGACCTGTACGGAGTTGTCAAACTGCATACCACGGACTACACTGCCGACCAGGCGTTTTGCGCAGATATCGAACATCTGTTCGGTACCCCCGTCCTACGGTTCGAGGTGGGCATGACGCCCTAATGAGGTGCCGGGTGGGCGTTCTCTTTAAAGAGTCGTGGTCAGCGCAAGTATGCCCACCACCTGTCAATTGACACACGCGCCCGACCTGCAACGATGGCACATCTAAGGCGAACAGATCTGCCAGTACACCCGAGAGCTACAACAGAGCTTCCTACACAACCGATGGGTCCTAGCCCGCGATCCTCCTACCGGTAGTATCAAGCACGTGACCTCGCTCAATCTGACCTATCCGGGCATACTGGAACACTTCGGCAAGCATAGGGTGCCGGGCCGAACTGAATCTCGTTCCTTCCTGGGCTGGTTCTTGGAGAACTATTTCCGTCTTGAGCAGTTGAGCGTAGAGGACTCGATCTGCGATGGGCCAGACGACAAGGGCGTTGATGGCATCTACGTTGACTCCACGCTAGAAGTTATTTATGTGTTCCAGGCCAAGCTCATGCAGAAGGCCACTAAGACGCTCGGAGACACCGCCCTACGGGAGTTCGCAGGAACCTTGGGGCAGTTCGACTCACCGCAAGGCATCAAAGCACTCGCTGACTCCACCGGGAATGTCGAGCTCAAGAATCTCATCCTCGATGAGGGATTGGCAGTCAAGACTGATACCGGGTACGAGGTCCGAGGGATTTTCATCACGAATGCAAAGTTA
>DASXCQ010000097.1:0-209970 GCA_036491115.1 Pseudonocardiaceae bacterium | reverse complement strand
GTTCACCCGCCAAGGGTGGCGCCCGGCACGCGGGGTCTCCGTAGCGTGTCGATCGGAGGTCACCCACTCATCGCAGGCGGACGGTGACATGAGTAGTTCGCGATGGACACGGACACTGGCGGGACACACCCGCCGTGTCGGCTGGGGCCGCAGCACCCTGCGCCGGGCAACGGACCGGATCGAGGCCGCCACCGTGCTGGCCGCTCTGGCGCTGGCCGTCGCGGCCGTCCCGTTGGCCACGCACGTGGGCACCGCGACCTATCACCACGACCTGGCCGTGTCGGCCGAGCAGACCGCGGCCAGCCGCCCGGCCGTCGCGACGCTGCTGCGGAACGCCCCCGTCGCCACCGGCGACCAACCGATCCTGGCGGTGTCGGTACCGGCCACCTGGACGTATCCGCCGGGGCACCGGCACACCGGCACGGTCACCGCACCCGAGGGCGCCGTCGCGGGCAGCAGGGTGGCGGTGCGGATCACGCCCACCGGGACCGCGATCGTCGAGCCGATGACTCGGTACCAGGCGTGGAACCACGGCGGCATGATGACCATGGCCACACTGGTCGGAATACTCGCCGGGTTGGCCACTCTCGTCCTGCTCATCCACCGGCGCCTCGACCGTGCCCGGTACGCGGCGTGGGACGCCGAGTGGCGACAGGTCGCTCCCCGGTGGGCCCAGCCCACCAACTGAACTCCCGAGGCGTCCCGACAGGCTGTGTCGGACAGCAGCTAGGCGTAGGTGACGTACCACTGGTCGGCCGCGCCGAGTGGCCGCATGCCGGCCCGCCGGTACACCTCGACGGCACTGGTGTCGTTGTGGGTGTTCCACGTCCACGCCGACGGTGGCGTGGCCACGCTCGCGCAACCGGGCGAACGCCGAACCGAGCAGGGCGCCGGCGATGCGGCGACCGCGTGCCTCGGGCAGCACACCCAGCCAGGCGATCCAGGCCCGACCGGCAGGCGCCCGCGCGCACCGCGCCCACCGCGCCACCGTCCGACTCGGCCAGCAGCCACAGCGACGGGTCGCGTTGCCGCTGGTCGGCCAGGGCGTCGGCGTCGTCGGCGGTGGCGGCTCGCAGGATCACCCTTCGACAGTGCCGCTGCCGCCAACCGGATTTCAGACGCGGACCGCGATGTCGGGGTAGGAGCGCACGAACCCGGTGTGGTCGTAGGCGACGACGGTGTGCACGTCGAACTCGGGCGCCACGTAGTCGTACCGCCAACCGTGCTCGTCGTCCTCGATCCGGGTGTACCGCTGCGCCAGCCGCGCCACGGTCAACCCGGCCACCCGCACGTACACGGCGGGCGCGTCCGCACCGGCACCGACCGCCAGACCCAACCGGTGCACCGGGAACGCGTTGGTCAGCGCGGACGCTTCCAGATCCACGTCCAGGCAGCCGTCCAACTCCGGCGCCGGCTCACCGTCGACCGCCCAGTGGCCCTCGCCGTCCCCCTCGATGAGGGCGGCCCGGTCCGCCACGGTGACGCGGGCGCGTCGGGTTCGCCATGCCGAGTCCACGGTCAGCTGATAGCCGACGGTCCAGGTCCGGCCGTCCTCGGTGGCGTCGGTCGTCCCGTTGAACAGCCAGCCGTCCTCCTGACGCAGGAAGTACGTCGTCTCCAGCCCGAGCCGGCCGCTGCCCTCGTGTCGCCAGGCCACGGCCCCGGACGATGTCGGCAGATCCATCTGCCCACTCTGGCACGCGGGCGGAAGATCGGCACCGGCGATAGCGTGATCGGCATGGGTGACCTGGAGTTCCGGCAGGCGGTCCCGGCCGACGCGGCGGCGGTGCGGTCGCTGGTGACGCGGGCCTACCGGGGTGAGATCGGGTGGACCACCGAGTCGCACCTGCTGACCGACGAGCGGATCGACCACGACGGTGTCGTCACCAAGATCACCGAGCCGGACGGCCTGGTGCAGCTCACGATGCTGGACGACCGGTTGATCGCCTGCTGCGAGTTGCACAGCCGTGCCGACACGACCGCCTACTTCGGCCTGTTCGCCGTCGAGCCGGACCTACAGGCGGGTGGGATCGGCCGCCGGGTGCTGGCCGAGGCGGAACGGACTGTCGTAGCGCGCTGGCGGTCCACCGTGATGGAGATGCAGGTTGTCGGACAACGGCCGGAGCTCATCGACTGGTATGTCCGCCGCGGCTACCGGCTCACCGACCAACGCCGGCCGTTCCCCTACGACAAGCTGGTGAACGGTGCCGCGCTGCGGCCGGACCTGTACTTCGCCGTGCTCACCAAGGTGCTCGACTGAGCCGGGTCAGGCGACGATCCGCTTGCCACGGGCCAGCCGCTGGGCGCGGATCATCGAGAACCGTTCCTCCTGGGCCTGCTTGTCGCCGAACACGAGCTCGGAAATCGCGTCGTAGATCCGTTCCGGCTGGGGCAGGTGGTCGATCCGGTTGAACGCCTGGAAGTGGCCTGCCGACTCGACGATCAGCGTGCCGTAGCCGAGCATCCGGCCGTTCGCGGTGCGCTCGTAGGTCAGGTCGGTGACCTTCGTCAGCGGCATCATGGCGATCTTCGTGGTGAACACGCCCGTGGACAGGACGAACCGCTTGTCGGTGACGACCAGGATCTCGTCCCACCATTCGTACAGTTTGTACGCGAGCCGCAGAATGACCAGCAGGCCGCCGTACCAGAGAATGTTCTGGAACAACCACATTCCGGGCGGCAGCAGGAACAGCGACACCATGACGGCCACGGCCAGCAGTGCCACCGCCTCGAACACGTCCCAGACCACGACCGCCCAGTGCCGGCGCACCCGGATCACCCGCCGCTCGCTCGCCAGCAGGTAGGCCTCTGGATCATTCGGAATGCCCACCCGCGGATGATGCCCCGTTTCGGCTGGCTTCAACCGGTTCTTGGCCCGGATACGGCCGATTGCCGTAGCGATCGTTACGCACGGGGGTCCGCTTCAGGCGCGGTCCAGGGTCAGATCGGACACGCCTGCCGTGTTGTCGATGTCGTAGCGGTCAGTGGCACCGGTCCAGTCGGCACCGTCGATCGTGGTGCCGCCGGCGATGCCCCGCCCGACCGTGCCATCGACCGTCGCCGAACCCGCACCACCGGCGAACCGGACCCTGGCCGGCACGCCGTCGGGCAGGTGCAGCTGGAAACTACTGGCGCCACCGGACATCGTGACCGGAACCGTGCCCACCGGTCGCGGCAGCGACACGTCGATGTGGCTGGCACCGGCGCCGAAGTCCAATGCGGCCAGCCGGGCGTGCGACAGGTCGACCGACTCCTCGGTGGCGCCACCGTCCAACCGGATCCGCCAGTCGACCCCGGAGCTGAGCACAATGCGCAACGCGGCAGGTCCCTGCCGGCCGGTCGAGGTGAGGCTCACCGCGATGGTCCCGCCGTTCTGGGTGGCCGTAGGCGCCACGCCGGCATCGGCCGGAGTGGACGCCAGACAGAGCCGGTCGGGCAGGTCGGCGGTGGCGATGGCGACCGTGGTGGCCCCGCTGACCACGTCCAGTTCGGCCTGATCACGATTCGCGGTGCCGCCGGACACGACGTGCGCCGATGCCGCGGGACGGTCGACGCTGAACGCTTGGCCGGACGTGCAACCGGCGAGTGCACACCATGCCAGGACTCCGGCGGCCGCGGTCGGCCACCGGAGTCCACGTCGTCGGGTCACCGGCGCTGGGCGGGCAGGAGCTGCTCGAACATGGTGCGGTAGTCGCGCAACGCCTGCCGCAACTGCTCGGTGTGCTCGGCCGCGTCGTCGGACCGGTGGGCCGACAGCGCGGTGCGCTGCTCGTTGATCCGGGTGGTGATGGTGTCGAACAGCCTGCCGACCAACGCGTCCGCGTCCCGGACGGCGGCCGCGGGGTCGTCCACGAATCCGTGCTGGACGGTCCGCCAGTCGTTGCGGTACTGCTCGACGTCACCGGCCGCGATCAGGTCCACCGACCGGGTGCCGGTGCCCGAAGCCGTTGGGGCGGCGGGCATCTCGGGTGCCGATGGCTCGACCACGTCGTGCCTGGGCCCGGCCGGCGCCGTGGTGTCCCGGTCGATGACCTGGCGGTCGACGGGGTCGTCGGCCAGGTCGGACTCGGCCATGTCCGGTTCCGCCAGGCCATGGTGCGGACCGTCCATTCCGGCATCGTCCCTGTCCCGAACGGTGTCCGGGTCGAGGTCGTCCCCTCTGGCCAGGCGCTCGTCCTCGACGTTCTGGTCGTCGCCCAGCCCGCGGCCGAAGTGGAAGCCCTTGTCGTCCTCGAGCTGCTCGGTGTCGGCGTTCTTGGCGTCAGTCATGGGAAATCGGTCCCTTCTGGGTGCGCGGCCCGGCCGCGGCCGTCGCATCGTCCTGGGTGACGCCGTCGCGGGTGGCGGCCGGCTCGTGGTCTGCGCCCAGCATCGAGTCGACCAGCTCGCGGTAGTTCAGCAGCGCGCGGCGCAGGCCGTCGGTGCCGGCGGCGTCGGTGTCCGCGGCCAGCTCGTGGGCTTCGCGGTACTTGTCGACATCGTGGGCGTAGCGCACGGAAAGGTCGTCGGCGCGCTGGTCGAACCCGTCCTCGGTCGGATAGCCCATCTTGGCCATCACCTCGGTGACCATGCCGTCGGCCGCGCGCACCGCCTCTGCGGGCGCGTCCACGAAGCGCTCCTGGATGGTCGACCAGCGCTGCAGGTACTGGGTGCGGTCGCTGTCGGAGAGCTGCCGCAGTTCGAACCGCGAGTGCCGTTGCTCGCGTTCGGCCAGTGCCCGTTCCGCGGCGCGCTGGTCATCGGCGTTGTGCATGGCGCGGTCGTACTCGGGGCCGAACCGGTTCTTCAGGCGTCGACTTCGCATCTGGCCCGGCAGCACGACGAGAGCGGCTACGACGAGCACAACTACGACGACGATCACGATGATCAGGCCCGTCGACATGACGTCCTCCAGGTGATCCACGTTGGTCAGCACTGTCGAGGTAGTTGTTCCACTTCCGCGCTGTCACGAAACAGGACCCCACTGGCGGTACGCCGTACGGCGGCTTACCCGGCGGTAGCGAACAGCTCCGCCACCAGGGGCGCGGCCTCCGCGGGCGCACGCACCTCAAGGTGCAGCTCACCGGCGGTCAACCGCAGGCGGAAGTCGAAGAACGGGCAGCATTCCTGTTCGGCCGCGGCGAGTTCGGCCGCCTGTCCGGCGACTCTCGGTGGCAGTGTGATGCACACACCGTTCTCGATCGGCGTGTGACCTGTCGCGTCGGCCAGCAACGCCCGCCACTGTTCGCCGCGCTCGGCCTGGCCCTCACTGGTCAGCGAGCAGGCGATCGCGGGCTCGTCCGGGATCTCCAGGCAACTCGGCCCGCACGGCCCGGACCGGTCCGATCCGTCCACCTCGACCACTGCCCGGCGCAGCAGGTCGGTGAACGCGGCCAGTTCGGCGGACTGCCGTTCGGCTTCGGCGACGTGGGCGACCAGCAGTGGCCGCAACCGGTCCCGCACGTCGGCACACATGCCGACGTCCCGCACCGCCAGCAGGTCCCGGATCTCGGTCAACGGCAGGCCGAGCCGCCTCCCGGCGACGACGAAGCGCAACCGCCCGATCGCGGAGTCGTCGTACATCCGGTAGCCGGCCGACGACCGCCGGGCCGGCAACAGGCCGGCCTGCTCGTAGAAGCGCAACGTCGTCGACGGGATACCCACCCGTTCGGCCAACTGGGAGATCCGGTAGGTCGCCACACCTCGACGGTAAACCTTGGAGTCGACTCGAAGGTCAAGCCTCGAACCGGGCGTCGATCGCGTCGTCCAGATTCTGGCCGGACCTGGACCGGTACACGCCGTTGGCGGTGCTGCCGGGCACGGCCAAGCCACGGTGCTCCGGGTCGGTCACGGTCGTCAACCACCGCAACAGCGGCAACAGCACCCCGACACTCAGGCGCACCCTATCGCCCGGCGGACCGATGCGGGATGACCTAGGTTGACGGCGAGCGCTGTCGGTGCAGGTCAGGGGGTTCGCGTGACGTCGATCGCGGTGGTCGGGGCCGGGTTGGGCGGGTTGACGCTGGCGAGTGTGCTGCACGCGCACGGTGTCGACGCGACGGTGTACGAACTGGACGCCTCGCCGACCGCCCGCGACCAGGGCGGCATGCTGGACATCCACGAGGAGTCCGGCCAGGCGGCGCTGCGGGCGGCCGGCCGGTACGACCGGTTCCTGGCGGCCGTCCATCCCGGTGGCGAGGACATGCGGGTGATGGACAAGCACGGTGTCGTGCGCTACCAGGAGACCGACGACGGTCACGGCGGCCGGCCCGAGGTGCAACGCCAGGACCTACGCCGCATCCTGCTGGACTCACTGCCCGACGGCATGATCCGGTGGGGCGCCAAGGTCACCGGGGTGCACGCGGTCGACGGTCGGCACGAACTGGGTTTCGCCGACGGCGGCACGGCCACCGCGGACGTGGTCGTCGGTGCCGACGGTGCCTGGTCCATGGTGCGCTCGCTGGTGTCCACGGACGTGCCCGCCTACACCGGCGTCAGCTTCGTCGAGGCCGACCTGCGCCCGTCCGCCGCCGGCTACCGGGCCACCGCGGACCTGGTCGGCCGTGGACTGATGTTCGCGTTCGCCGACCAGCAGGGCGTGATCACCCACAGGGAGGGCGACGACACCGTCCACGCCTACGTCGCCCGGCGGGTCGGCCCGGAGTGGTTGGCGGGCATCGACTTCACCGACCACGATGCCGCGAGATCCTCGGTGCTGGCGCACTTCGCCGACTGGGATCCCCGGCTGCGGGCGGTGGTCGCCGAAGCCGACGGCGCGTTGGTGCCCCGGCCGATCCACGCCCTGCCGGTCGGCCACCGCTGGCACCGGGTGCCCGGCGTGACGCTGCTGGGCGACGCGGCGCACGTGATGTCGCCGTTCGCCGGCGAGGGCGCCAACCTCGCCATGCACGACGGAGCCCAACTGGCCATGGCACTGCTGGCCCACCCCGACGACACCGAGGCCGCGCTCGCCGCCTACGAACGCGACCTGTTCCCGCGCGCCGAGCGGGCCGCCGACGAGTCGGCCAGGAACCTGATCCTGTGCTTCGGCCCCGACGCCCTGGCCGACCTGATCGCCCAGTTCGCCGGCCACCACGCCGGGTGACGCCTCACTGCTCCCGCGCGACGGCCTTCCGGCGCCGCCTGCGCGCCCGGCGCACCAGGATCACGATGAGAATCACGGTCAGGACGACGATCAGCCGGTTCACGTCCACCGCCGGCATCCACCTGACCTGGCCGTCCTTGATCACGTAGGCGCCGACCGGCGCGGCGATCAGGCCGACACCGCCGTCGGTCGACCCGTCGGCCAGCTGGTCGCCGCCGCCACCGCCGGAGACCCGCGCGACGCCGATCAACGTCGTCCCGTCACGCTCCACCGGCTCGGCGAACACCTGACTCGCCGACACCGCGTTGCGCACCATTCCCCACACGCCACCCGCCATGGCCCTGCCTCCCTGCGTTCGTCCACGCACATGATCGCGTACCCGCGCCTGGCCCGCAGACGATCGGCCAGGCTGTCGATCAGCAAACGATCGTGCACGAGGTCTTGGCTGGCACGTGGAGTTGACCGCACACTGTCGCGCATGACAACGACGTCACCGAAGATCGACGGCCTCGAGGCCCGGTCGATCGACTATGTCCCGCTGTCCGAACGGCATGGCAAGGTGTGGCACCTCGGTCCGCTGTGGTTCATGTCGAACGCCCAGCTGGCGACACTCGCCGTGGGCCTGATCAGCATCAGCGCGGGTGCCTCGCTGTTCTGGTCGGTGGTGTCGATCGTGGTCGGCGTGCTCGTCGGGACGCTGTTCATGGCGTTCCACTCGGCGCAGGGGCCGCAGTTGGGGCTGCCGCAGATGATCCAGTCGCGGCCGCAGTTCGGCTACGTCGGAGCGCTGCTGGTGTGGCTGTTCGCGTACATCCAGTACGCCGGGTTCAACGTCTTCAACACGGTCCTCGGCGGCGAGGCGATGGACACCACCGTGCACGGCGGGACCAAGCTGTGGCTCGTGCTCGTCACCGTGGTGGCGTTCGGGGTGGCGCTGATCGGGTACGACCTGATCCACCGGGCGGAGCGGTGGCTGACGTACGCGATGATCCTCATCTTCGGGATCTTCACCGTCGCCCTGTTCCTGGTGCACTACCCGGCCGGCACGTTCGACGTCGGCACGTTCCAGCTGACCCCGTTCCTGGGCCAGTTCGGCGTGTGCGCGGGCTACCAGATCAGTTGGGCGATCTACGTGTCCGACTACTCCCGGTACATGCCGGCCGACGTGCCGGTGCGCAAGACGTTCTTCTGGACGTACTGGGGTTCGGCGGTCGGCGGCGCCTGGATGATGATCGTCGGCGCGGTGCTGGCGGCGTGGGCGGGCAAGAAGTTCGACGGGACGGGCATCGCCGAGATCGAGCAGATCGGCGACCACGTCTTCGGCGGCTACGGCAAGGTCGTGCTGGTGTTCGCAGCGCTGGGTCTGGTGTCGGTGACCGCGTTGAACATGTACGGCGGTTCACTGACGCTGATCTGCGGCATCGACTCGATCAAGAAGCTGAAGCCGACCGTGACGGTGCGGGCGGTCACCGTCGGGATCACGGCCGTGCTGTCGCTGATCGGCGCGCTGGCCGCGAGTTCGGACTTCCTGACCAACTTCAACAGCTTCCTGCTGCTGATCCTCTACCTGTTCGTCCCGTGGACGGCGGTGAACCTGGTCGACTTCTACATCGTGCGCCGAGGCCACTACGCCATCCGCGAGATCTTCAATCCGCACGGCATCTACGGCCGGTGGGGCTGGCGGGGCATCCTCGCCTACCTGATCGGCTTCGGCGGGATGGTCCCGTTCTTCAGCGTGGGCACGCTGTTCGAGGGTCCGGCGGCGAAGGCACTGGGCGGCGCGGACATCTCGTTCTTCGTCGGCCTCGCGGTCGCCGGCGGCCTGTACTGGCTGTTCAGCCGCTCCATCGATCTGGCGGCGGAGATCCGCATCGCGCAGGAGGAGGACGCCGAACTGGAGACCACGGGCTGAGAGCGTTGTCAGGAGGGCGGCGGTACGGTCGCACCAGCTGCGATCCCAGGGTTGGACACATGCGCGACGATGTCAGAGCGCGGCCAGCACGAATTCGCGAATGGCCGCGGTGGTCGGTACGACTTCGCGCCGAACACCCGGAACAGCTCGGCCAGTGGCAGCTCCTGCGCCCGGGTGGCCGCGCACCGCAGCCACGGCAGGTGCGGCGGATGGGTGCGGTGGCCCAGGATCACCTCGATCGCGCCCATGGCCTCCTCCAGCGGTGAGATCGCGAACCGCAGCCGTTGCACGCCGATCGAGCCCAGCACCAGTTCGATCACGGGCCACCCCTTGGATTCGGGTATCTCCGAATCAGTGTGCCAGCCGATCGGGTCAGGGCACGGTTGCTGCGTGGCCGCTCCCGTCACGGAATCACTGCGCGCAGGCGCGTACCTGCGTTGGTCGGCGGGCGCGCAGCTCGCCCGGCTGCCCGCCGCGATGGCGCCGCTGGCCACCGCCACGACCGGGTCGTACCGGTTGGGCGGCGTGATGATGGCGGTGTTCAGCGCGGCCGAGTTGGCCGGGGCGGTGCCCTGTGGGCGGGTGCTGGACCGGATCTGCCCGGCCCGTGGCGTGCGGCTGGCACTGGCCGGCGCGTCGACCGGTCTGGCCGGGTTGGCTCTTGCCGCCGCGCTGGGTGCGCCCGAACCGGTCGTGGTCGCGTTGGTCCTGCTGCCCGGTCTGGTCGGTGGTGGCCAGCACGGCCTCGCTGGTCGCGCCCGTCCTGCCGGTGGTGGTGATGGCGCTGGCCAGCCTGCTGTCGCTGGTCTTCGTGCCCGCGCTCGCGGTCCCGCGTCCGGAGTCGGCATCGGCATCGGCACCGATGGCCGCCACCCGCCTGCGGTTCCGTCCGGTGGTCGGGTGGTTGGCGACCGTCTACGCGATCGGGCACCTGCTGTCCACGATCGAGGTGGCCCCGGTACCGCTCGTGCACCGGCTCGGCGCGGCGACGGCGATCGCGCCGGTCGTCCCGGCGGGTGCAGGCCGTCTGCCTGCTCGGCATGTTCGTCGCCGGGGCGCTGATCGTGGCGGCTACCAGGAGTTGGCCCGGCCTGCTCGTCGGCACCGCCCTGATCGGCCTGGCGACGGCACCTCTGGGCACCGTCGCATCCACGCAACTGCAACGGTTTCTGCCCGCCGGCCGGCAGTCGGAGGGTTTCTCCTACGCGGTCGTCGCCCAGGCGTCCGGGTTCACCATCGGCTCCCTCACCGTCGGCGGGCTGTCCACCATGACGTCGATCCTGCTCGGCGTGGCCACGGTGGTGCTCGCCGCCGTCGTACTCGCGCTCAGCCCAACGTGACCAGCCAGCCCAGGCCGACTCCTCGGGCGGCGGTCTGGAGTTGCAGGGTCAGCCAGGTCAGTTGGTTGAACGCCAACAGCACACCGAACGCGCACAGCAGCACCGCGGAGCAGGACACGATCGCCACCGAGTGCCGTTTCGTCCACGCCAGCGCTCCCACCACCCGGTGGAACGCCAACCCGGTGACCAGGAACGGCACCGCCAGTCCGGCCGAGTACACCGCCAGCAGCAGGCCGCCTCGCGCGATTCCGTTCTCGGTCGCCGCGATCGCCAGCACCGAGCCGAGCACCGGACCGATGCACGGCGTCCACCCGAACGCGAACGCGGCACCGGCCACCGGCGCCGCCCACGGGCCGTACCGGGACAGCCTCGGGTGCAACCGGGCCTCCCGGACCAGCCAGCTCCGGTGCAGCACCGTGCCGGCGAGGAGGAACGCCGCCATCGCGATGACGATCACGCCGGATATCCGGGTAATCGCCACCTGGTTGCGCAGCAGCGTCGCGCCCAGCACCGTCACCGAGAGCCCGAGCGCGATGAACACGAGCGAGAACCCGGCAACGAAGAGACCCGTTCCGCGGGTCACCGCGCGCACCGTGGATCGCCCACCGTCGGACAACTCGGTCACCCCGATGCCGGTGGTGATGGACAGGTACACCGGCACCAGCGGCAGCACGCAGGGCGACAGGAACGACACGACCCCGCCGCCGAACGCGATCGCATAGCTGATCCCGCCCGCCACCCCGGCCTCCTCTGGACACATCTATGGCTAAAGACTATGCACCTTAGACAGGACCAGTGGAACCCCTGCCGGCCGCACCGAGCGCCCGAAGATGGGGCGTTGACCGGCGGTGTCAGTAGGAATACCGTTCTGTAACGCCAATGATAGTTGGTGATACTCCGTCAAGGGGGTGCCATGGGCCTGCGGGAGCGCACGGTCCGGACGGCTCGTCCGGTGTCGGGTACGACGACCGCCACAGCGGTGGCACTCCGTGGGGTGACCCGCCTGTTCGGGGCCCTGCCCGGCCTGGTCCGGGCGACGCTGGACGTCGAGCGGGGCGAAACGGTCTGGCTGTGCGGGCCCAACGGCTCGGGCAAGTCGACGCTGCTGCGGGTGATCGCCACCGCGCTGTCGCCCACGTTCGGCTCGGGCACCGTGCTGGGCAGCGACCTGGTCCGGGGCCGGGCCAGGATCCGGGCCCGCACCGACCTGCTCGGCCACCACTTCCGGCTCTACGAGGACCTCACCGCCGCGGAGAACCTCCGGTTCACCTGCTCCCTCCACGGCCTGGATCCGGTAGGCATCCCCGCCGCCCTGGACGGCGTCGGCATGCAGGAGGTGGCCGACGTGCGCACCGGCGGGTTCTCCCAGGGCATGCGCCAGCGACTGGCGCTGGCCCGCTGCCGCCTGCGCGACCCCGACCTGCTGCTGCTCGACGAGCCCTACGCCGGACTCGACGTGGACGCCAGGGTGGTCGTGGACGACCTGCTGGCCGGCGCCCGCGACCGGGGCCGCACGATCCTGCTGGCCAGCCACGAACCGCCGCCTGCGGCGCTGATCGACCGGACGGTGACCATCGACGGCGGCCAGATCACCGGAGACACCCGCACCGGACAGACCGATCGGAGGGCGGCCCGATGACCACAATGGACATCGAAGCGGACATCGAGGACAGGCAGTCGCTGCGGATAGCCTCGGCCGCCTGGGCGATCGCGGCCAAGGACCTGCGGATCGAGCTGCGCGGCCGTTACGCATTGGTGTCGGTCCTCCCGTTCGCGGCCACGATGCTGCTCGCGTTCGGGTTCTCGCTCGGGCCGGGGCGCACATTGCTGGTGCAGACGGCGCCCGGCCTGCTCTGGCTGGCCGCGCTCTTCGCCGCCATGGAACTGTTCCACCGCTCCTACCAGGCCGAAGCGGACGGCGGCGCCCTGGAAGGACTGTTGCTCGCTCCGGTGGACAAAGGCGCCATATACCTGGGGAAAGCACTCGCCGCGGCGGTGCAACTCCTGGTGTTGTTCGCCGCGACCACCGCGCTCGTGGTGTTGCTGTTCGGCCTGCCCATCGGCCCCCGGCCCGGCCTGCTGGCGTTGACCATGCTGCTGGGCACGGTCGGGCTGGCCGCGCTGGGCTCGCTACTCGGGCTGCTCTCGGTGGCCGCCCGGAGTCGGCAGGCCGCGTTGCCGCTGCTCGTGCTGCCGTTGGTCAGCCCCGTACTGATCGCCGCGATCCAGGCCACCACCCTGCTCAGCACCGGCAGTACGGCGCAGGTCGGTGGCTGGTTGGGCCTGTTGGTCGCATTCGACGCGGTCTTCCTGGCCACCGGATTCCTGGTCTTCGCCCACCTGTTGGAGGACTGACCGCCCAGGTCGGACCGATCCCTTGACAGTGCCAGGGGGCAGGTGGAGGCTTCTAACACTAAAAGTTTTTAGTCATAGATTCGGAGGTGATGATCATGGCTGATCCTGACAGCACCGAGCCGGCAGTCGAGGAAGAACAGACCGAGTTCAGCCCGCACAAGTGGGCCGTTCGCCGGTTGCTGTTCGTCCTCGGGATCTTGGCCTTCGGTGTTGTCGCAGCGGTGGCGTTCAAGTCCATCGATGGCGCGGCGGCGGCCTCCCCCGGGCCGGCGCACGCACAGAGTCAGGGTCACGACAGCGCAGAAGACGCCAACGAGGCCCTGGTCAAGGACGGGAAGCAGACGTTCCGCTTCGACACGTTCGGCGATGAGCCGTTCTGGAGCGGCACCCTGCAACTGGACAAGGCCATCGAAGGAGCAGCCAACGGTGGGGAAGGTCCTGGCGTCAGCCCGGCCACCGCCCTCGCCGTCGGGCTGAAGGTCGACGTGAACGCTCTCCCGGCCGCGGTGAAGACCGGGATCAAGAACGGCACGGTCGACCTGAACGACCCGGCTACCACGGTGGCTCTGCTCAAACTGAACGCGGTGGTCGGGGTCAAGGGCACGTTCAATTCGGCAGGAAACCTCCAGGCGGTCGGCATCGAGTGCGCGCTGTGTCACTCGACCGTCGACAACTCCTTCGCTCCGGGCATCGGTCAACGGCTCGACGGTTGGGCCAACCGGGACCTGAACGTGGGAACGATCATCAGCCTGTCGCCGAATCTGACACCCATCGCCAACCTGCTGCACACCGACGTTCCCACCGTGAAGAAGGTGCTCGCCGCCTGGGGGCCCGGCAAGTTCGACGCCGAGCTGTTCCTGGACGGTAAGGGATTCCAACCCGACGGTCGTTCCGCGGCGGCGTTGATACCGCCCGCGTTCGGGTTGGCCGGGGTGAACCTGCATACCTGGACCGGTTGGGGATCCGTCCCCTACTGGAATGCCTTCGTAGCGATCCTCGAAATGCACGGGCAAGGGAACTTCACCGATGCGAGGCTGGACAACGCGGCACAGTTCCCGATAGCCGCGGAGAACAACTTCGGTCATGTCCGGACGACGAACGACCTGGTATCGGGCAAGCTACCGGCCCTCCAGGCCTACCAGTTGTCACTGGCGGCGCCCACACCACCGAAGGGGTCATTCGATCCGGCAGCCGCGGCACGAGGCAAGGTGCTGTTCAACGGGAAGGCCAACTGCGCTTCCTGCCACATAGCACCCACCTTCACCGAACCAGGGGAGAACCTGCACTCCGGTTCGGAGATCGGCATCGACAACTTCGAGGCCGATCGGTCGCCCACCCACATGTACCGGACGAGTCCGCTCGCCGGCCTGTGGACGCACCAGAAGGGTGGCTTCTACCACGACGGTCGCTTCCCGACCCTGCTCGCAGTGGTCCAGCACTACAACACAACCTTCAATCTCAACCTCACACCGGCCGAGGAGAACGACCTCGTCCAGTACCTGCTGTCCCTGTAAGACGCACCAAACCGGTAGCACTCGCTAGTACCTGCCGAACCTGGAGGTCGGTTGTGAAGATTGTGCAAACCGCCCTCGCCAAGGCCGGCAGCCGCGGCGCCCAGCGCATTCTCGGCTGGGCGTCCGTGGCTGGCCTGACCGTGGCAGGGGTGCTCGCCCTGTTCGTGGTCCCACCGGACGCCACCCAAGGCGACGTCGCACGGCTGCTGTACGTGCACGTGCCCTCGGCGTGGCTGGCGTTCGGATCGTTCGGTGTGGTCTTCCTGGCCAGCATCGCCTACCTGCGCACCAAGCGGACCCGCTGGGACCGGGTCGCTGTCTCGTCCGCCGAGATCGGTGTGCTGTTCTGCGTCCTGACGATCGTCCTGGGGTCGCTGTGGGGTCGCCCGGTGTGGGGCACCTGGTGGACCTGGGATCCCCGGCTGACCACCACCGCGGTCCTGCTGCTCATCTACATCGGCTACCTGACCCTGCGCAGGGTCTCCGAAAGCCCCACCCGGCGCGCCCACTGGTCGGCAGTGATCGGCATCGTGGGTTTCGTCGACGTACCGATCACGCACGAATCCGTTACCTGGTGGCGTTCCCTGCACCAGGGGCCCACCGTCCTGCAACTGGGTACGCCGACCATCGCGCCGAGCATGCTTGCCACGCTGATGTTCTCCCTGGTCGTGTTCACCGTCGTCTACGGCTACCTGATGGCCGTCCGGATGCGGGTGGGCCGGTTGGAGGACCGCGCGTCCAGCACCGTCGTGTCGTCGCCCGCGCCCAGGACCCGCGCGCCGCGTCCGGTGGCGTCGGTCGGCACGCCCGGAGGTGGCGACGATGCATGACGTCGGCTACATCATCGCCGGCTATGCGGCGACCGCGGTCGGCATCGTCGGCTACCGGTGGCGGCTGGCCGCCCGGTCCCGCCGGGCAACCTCACTGATTCGGGCGGCGGCCGGACGCAGGGCCGCCGGGACATCGAGATGAGCCAGCTCGCCGGCGACGGCGTGCAGCCCGACGACCTGGCTCGGATCGACAGCCTGACGCCCGAGGACTTCCAACCCGATCCGATGCCGCGACGGCGCCGGCCGCGGCCGGCGCAGGTCCGGATCATCGCCTGCCTCGCCGTCGTCGTCGCCGCGCTGGGCTGGGTGGCGGTCCGCGGCCTGACCGGCAACCTCGTCTACTACCTCACCCCGACCGACATCAGCCAGCACAAGGCCGATGTGGGCCAACGGATCCGGCTGGGCGGCTACGTGCTGCCCGGCACCGTGGGCCGCGACGGCCAACTGCTGAAGTTCACCGTCACCGACGGCACGAAGTCGATGACCGTTGTCGACACCGGCAGCGTGCCCGAACTGTTCAAGGCGGGCCAGGGCGTCGTGGTCGAGGGATCACTGGGCAGCGACGGCCGGTTCCACTCGGACACGGTGTTGGTCAAACACAACGGCGACTACGCACCGCCCAGTCCGGGGGAGAAGCCGCCCAACAGCGCAGACCTGAGCCAGGGAGGCTGACATGGACCAGCTAGGCCGCTTCGCGTTGCTGCTCGGCGTGATCCTGGCGACCTACGGCATGGTGGCCGCGGCCGTCGGTGCCCGCACCCGTCGACCGGCCCTGGTCGACAGTGCCCGGCGAACCTCGTTCGTCCTGCTGGCCTGCGTGCTCACGGCGAATGTCGCCATGGTGATCGCCTTGCTGCAGAACGACTTCGCGATCCGCTACGTGGCGGAGAACTCGTCGCTGGAGACGCCGGTCTTCTTCAAGGTGCTGTCGCTGTGGGCGGCCGACGACGGCTCGCTGCTGCTGTGGAACCTCATCCTGTCCGGCTACATCACCGCCGTGGCACTGCGGTTCCGCAAGTACCGGCCGGTGACGTTCCCCTACGCGCTGGCCGTGCTCAACGCGGTGCAGATCTTCTACCTGATCCTGGTCAACGGCCCGTCCCGGCCGTTCCAGACCCTGGCCAACCCGCCCGCCGACGGCGTCGGACCGCCTGCCCTGCTGCAGAACCACCCGTTGATGGCCGTGCACCCGCCGTTCCTCTACCTGGGGTTCATCGGGTTCACCGTGCCGTTCGCGTTCGGCATCGCCGGCCTGCTGGTCGGTGGCGGATCGGACCACTGGGCGGCGCTGACCCGGCGCTGGACGCTGATGGTCTGGTGCTTCCTGAGCGTCGGGCTGCTGCTGGGCGCCCTGTGGTCGTACTCCGTGCTCGGCTGGGGCGGCTACTGGGCGTGGGATCCGGTGGAGAACGTCGCGTTGTTGCCCTGGCTGGTGTCCACCGCGTTCCTGCATTCGGTGATGCTGCAGGAGCGACGAGGGATAGCCCGGCTGTGGAACGTGGTGCTGGTGATCGGTGCCTTCGCGCTGACCACGTTCGGCACGTTCCTCACCCGGGGCGCCGTGTTGTCCTCTGTGCACACCTTCTCCCAGACCGGTGTGGGACCGGCGTATCTCGGCTTCCTGGCGCTGGTGCTGGTGGTCGGGTTCGGCCTGGTGGCCTGGCGGCTGCCCACGCTGCGCTCGCCCGCCAAGATCGACTCGGCGATCTCCCGGGAGGCGGCGTTCGTCGGCAACAACGTCCTGTTGCTGGTGGTCACCGGGATCATCCTGCTCGGCACGACCTTCCCGCTCGTGGTGGAGGCGATCACCAACCGGCAGGTCACCGTGGGTGGCCCGTACTTCCAGCAGTCGCTGGCACCGGTGTTCCTGCTCCTGCTGATCCTGGTGGCGGGTGCGCCGCTGCTGCCCTGGCGGGTGGCGAACAAGACCAGCGCGTTGCGCCGCCTGCGACTGCCCGGAGCGGTCGGCGGTGTGACGGTGATCGTGCTGGCCCTGGCCGGCATCCGGGACGTGTATGCCATCGCGGGCTTCGCGCTGGCCGCCGCGGTCGCCGTGGGCAACGGCGCGGAGATCGCCACCGGGCTGATGGCCGCCCGGCGCGGGGTGGACCGCAGCTGGTGGACCGCGCTGCGCAACGGCAGGCGCCGCTACGCCGGGTTGGCCGTGCACATCGGGCTGGCGATCGTCGTGGTCGGCATCGCGTGGTCGTCCACGTTCGCCTTGCAGACCGAGGTGACCCTGAAACAGGGCCAGTCGACCGTGTTCGCCGGGTACACCCTGCGCTACACGGCCCTGCGGAACGTCAAGGAGCCGCAGCGGCAGGTGCTCACCACCCAGGTGGCGGTCACCGACAGTGCCGGCACCCGGCTCGGCCCCCTGCACCCGTCGCTCAACCTGTACCCGTCGAACTCCGAACCCATCGGCACCCCGTCCATCCGGCACGGTGTGTTCAAGGATCTGTACTCGTCGGTCATCGGGCTGGAGCAGAACGGCAAGTCGGCCACGTTCCGCTTCTTCGTCAACCCAGGCGTCACCTGGATCTGGGTCGGTGGGGCGATCATGGTGCTGTTCGGTCTCCTTGCGGCCCTGCCGGCCCGGCGCCGGCGCAAGGGCTCTGACTCGGCGGACACCACGAAACCGGCCGACGACAGCCGGCCACTCGTCGAGACGGGAGCGAACTGATGTCCGTCGGAGTCCGGCGTGGACTGTTGCTGACCGGGGTGCTGGCAGTGGTGGCGATCGTCGCCGCCCTGCTCACCTCGGGGCTGCGCCACGACCCGTCGGCGACCGCGTCACCTCTGGTCGGCCGGGCCGCACCCGACTTCACCCTGCCGGAGTTGGACGGTCCGCCGGTCCACCTGGCCGCCCTGCGCGGCCAGGTGGTCGTGGTGAACTTCTGGGCGTCGTGGTGCACCGAGTGCCATACCGAACAACCCGCCCTGAACGCGACCTGGGCCAGGTTCCGCGATTCCGGCGTCGTGGTGCTCGGCGTCGACTTCGAGGACAACGACGCCGACGCGCGTGACTACATCGCCAGTGAGGGCAGCGACTACCCGGTCGTGGTGGACGCCAACTCGAACACCGCGCTGGCCTTCGGCGTCCGTGGTGTGCCGGAGACCTACGTGCTGGACCGGTCCGGGCGGATCGTCGACCGGATCATCGGCGCGGTGGACGCGCCCACCCTGGAGCACACCCTGGACCTGCTGGTCGGCGGAGGTGCGCAATGAGCACCGGGCGCCGCCCGCTGCCGGCCCGGCTGACCGGCTGGGCCGGCGCGGTCGGGTTGGCGGCGCTGGCCGTGCTGGTCGCCGGGCTCATCGCGCTGATCGTGGTCGCGGTGCGCGGCGAGCCGCCACCCGCCACGATCGCCCAGGAGGCGCACCAGATCGCGGCCACGCTGCGCTGCCCGATCTGTGAGGACCTGTCGGTCGCCGACTCGCCCGCCCCGCTGGCCGGGCAGATGCGGCAGCAGATCACCCAGCAGCTGAAGGCTGGTAGGACAGCTGACCAGATCCGGGCGAACTTCGTGGCCTCCTACGGCGACACGGTGTTGCTGTCCCCGCCGCACCAGGGCATCGGGCAGATCGCCTACGTGCTGCCGTTCGTGGTGCTGGGGGCGGGTGTGCTCGCGGCCGTGCTGCTGTTGCGCGGCAACAAGCGGCGACAACGGGTGGCCCGAGGCAAACCCGGCGCGCGGCAAGCCGATCCGTCCGTCGCCGACCGCGATCGGCTGGCCGACGCACTGGCCCGGTTGCGCGAGGAGGAACCGTGATCATCACCCTGGTGGTCATCGCGTTGGCCTGCCTGGCCGGACTGGCCGTCCTGCGCCCGTTCGCGGGCGGCCGGTCCGCTGCGCTGCACGCCGACGTCGACCCCGACGAGGACCTGCGCCGCGGGCTGCTGCGCCAGCTCCGCGACCTGGACAACGACCAGGCCGCAGGCAAACTGACCGACGAGGAACACCGGGCGCTGCGGGCGCCGGTGGAGTCCGAGGCGGTCGCGGTGCTGCGTCGAATCGACCGGCGGGTCGGCAGCGGGGAACTCGCCACAGGTCTCCGGGAGATCCGTCCGGTCCCGAAGCCTGCGCTGGTACCGCGAAGCCGGCGCCGGCTTCGGCTCGCCATCGGGGTCACGGCCGGGCTGGTCGTGGTCGGCGGGGCGGTGGCCCTGCTCACCGGCACGGTGAGCGCCCGGCAGCCGGGTGGCACCGAGACCGGTGGGATCGCCCGGAACGCGCCGGCCGCACCAGCCCCGTCCGGTGCGTCGAACGGTTCGACCGCCGCGATCGCCGCCGCCCAGGCCCAGGTGACGCGGAATCCGCAGGACGTCACCGCCCACCTGAACCTTGCCGCGGCGTACCTGTCGGCGAACAAGCCCGACCAGGCCGCCATCGAGTACCTGGCCGTGTCCCAGCTCCAGCCGGGCAATGCGGAGGCGAGCACCGGTCTGGCGCTGATCGCCTTCCAGGGCGGACATGCGGCCGACGCCAAGACGATGCTGGACAAGGTGTTGGCGGCCGACCCCAAGTACCCGGAGGCGCTCTACGCCCGAGGGCTGGTCGAGCTGATCGGGCTGAAGCAACCCGTCCCGGCCAGGCAGGACCTGGACGCCTACCTGGCCGCGGCGCCGTTCGGCTCCCACAAGCAGGACGTGCAGACTCTGCTTGCCCTGATCGCGGAGGCGCCGAGCAAATGACCACTGTGGACTGTGCGTCGCTCGGCGGCTGCCGGGCACCGCTGGACCTGCTGGAGCGGGCCACCTATGTCGGCGACGAGTTGGCGCAGCGGCTGCCCGCGCTGCGCGCCGCCTGCGGCGCGGACCAGATCGCCGTGCTGTCCACCTGCCAGCGCACCGAGCTGTACGTCGTGTGGTCGGACCGGCCGGAGCCGGACCGGCTGGTCGCGGCCTTCGCCGCCGACCGCGGACTGCCGGTTGACACGGTGCGTGACGCGCTGACGTGGTGGCGGGACGATGAGTGCGCCCGGCACCTGCTGCGGGTCACCAGCGGTCTGGAGTCGTTCGTGCTCGGCGAGACCGAGGTGATCGGGCAGGTCCGGCTGGCGGCGCAGATCGCCAGGGACGCCGGGGTGTGCGGTGCCGAGCTGGACACGTTGCTGCGTGCCGCGGTGAGCGCGGCCCGGCGGGTGCACCGGGAGACGTCGTTCGAGACGGCCGGGCGCTCGGTGGGCGCGACGGCGGTGGACGCGGCGCAGGCGTGGTGGGCGGAGCGGACGCTGCGGTTCAGGTCGGACGGCGAGTCGATGTGCCCGATGTGCGACCCGGCGACGGAGACCGCACTGACCGGGCGCAGGCTGCTGACGGTCGGCGCGGGCCAGATCGCCAACGCGGTCGTCGCGCGGGCCACTCGGTCGGGGGCGGAGGTGACCGTCTGCAACCGCACCCTGCGGCACGCTTCGCGGTTCGCCGCTGTCGGCGCGACCGTGGTGGATCTCGGCGCGATGGAGGACCACCTGAGCCGGGCCGACGTGGTCGTCGTGGGAACGGCGGCGCCACACCGGCTGATCGACGCGCAGATGCTGGGCCGGGTGCGGGCCCACCACGGGTCGCCGGTCGTGCTGGTGGACCTGTCGGTGCCGCGCAACGTGGACCCTGATGTCCGCAAGCTGCCCGGCGTCGAGCTGCTCGACCTGTCCGACCTGCGTGGCTCCGGCTCCGCCGACGCGGCCGTGCTGGCGTCGGACGTGGCGGTGGCCGAAGGGGTTCTGGCGGCTGAGCTGGACAAGTTCGGCCGTTGGTTGAGAGGCCGCTCGGCTGCCTCGGTCGTGCGCAGGTTCCGGGCCGAGGCCGATGACGTAGGCCGGCAGGAGTACGACCGGGTGGCCGGGCGGCTGCCAGCGGACGCCCGTGCGCTGCTGGAGTCGGCGGTGCACCGGACGGTGCACCGGCTGATCCACGCGCCCACGCAGGCGCTGCTCGATGCGGCCGCTACCGGCGACGGCGAGCTGGTCGAGACGTTGGCCCGGGCGCTGAGCCCGCTGCCGGCCCGGACGCCGGTCTGAACGTCAGGCGCTGAGCAGTAGGCGGGCGCAGCAGAGGCCGCCGTCGATGGGGCCGGAGACGGCGCGCAGGCCGGTGAGTTCGGCGCCGGTCAGCATGCCGGTGACGAGCGCCTTGTTCAGGGCGCAGATGAGGTCGCGTTCCGATTCGGCCAGTTCGGCGAAGATGCAGTTGCCCAGCACCAGTTCGTTCTCCCGCTGGTGCGGTTGGCAGCCCAGCTCGGCCAGTGTGCGTTCCAGCGCGCCCCTGCGGGCGGCGGTGCCCCGATGTTCGGCGCGCAAGGTTCTGCCCAGTCGTTCGCCGACCTCGGCGGCCACCCGTTCCACGGCCGCCCGACCGTCACCGTTCAGGTCGGGCCGGGACAGCGCGGTGGCCATGATCGCGGCGGCCAGGGCGTAACCGGTCTGCGGCACCGTCACGGAGAACCGATGAGACGACACGCTGTACAGCTTCGCCGGTCGACCCGCACCGGGACCGACCCGACCGGAGAGCCGGCGGTAGTCCACCGCGAGCAGATCCACGTCGGCCAGCCGATCCAGATGGAACGCCGCGAGCTTGCGGGAGATCCCGACCGCCTCGGCGGCCTCGTCCCGGCCGACCGCGTGGTGCCGGTCCCGTACGTACTCGTACAACCTGCGCCGCACCGGCTCGGCCAGTAGCGCGACGGCCGCGAGTTCGTCGAGTGTGTTCATCCGGCCGCACCAGGGTCAACGGTGCCCTCCTGAGAGCCCAGTCTATGCCGGGTCATGCATTCACTGAGTGAGGTGTCGAGCTCCGGACACAGCGGTGGGCCGCCTCGGCGCGGCCCACCGCTGCCGTTCACCGCTGCTGGTCGGACTGCCCCAGTCGCTGCTCCAGTTCTTCCCGACCCTTGTCGATCTGGTCGGAGTGCTGGTGTCCGGTCTTCTCGTCGATGAACTCGCCGGCCTTGTCCAGGCCCTGGGAGACCTGATCGCGGTGCTTGCTGGCCATGTCCTTGAGCTTGTCCATGTTCTCGTCCATACCCATGGCGACCTCCTCGGTGGGTTGTCCACTCTGGCCCGTGCTGGCTACCCGCGACCCTGGCCAGCGGAAACGGGTGTTCACGCTGGTGGGTGACCCATCTGGCCGCTATGTGGTGAGGTCGTACACGGTCTGTCCACCGATCGTCGTGGCGGTGTAGTGCGCGATCACCCATGCGGTGATCTGCTGGGCCGCGCCCGAACCGCCGCCAGGACCGCCACCGCCACCGAATCCGCCGCCCGCGACGAAATAGTGGATCTCGCCGGCCCGCACGTACGCCTCGAACTGGGCCGGCGTCGGCGAGTCGTCCGAGCCGGTGAACCCGCCGATCGCCAGCACCGACGCCCCGCTGGCCAGTTCGAGTGGCGACGCCGACTGCGAACCGACGGTCGCCGCGGCCCACCTCGTCGTGCTGGCCCGCAACGCGGCCACCAGCGCCGGAGAAGACTGCCCGGTCGGGCCACCGCCACCGCCGAAAGCCGTCGTGGTCGGCCCGGACGTCGGGATGGAACCGCTGTGTGGGACGGCTGCCGTGGCCACCGTGTACGCGGCCGGCGCCAGCAGGCTGCCGACCAGGGCGAGTGCCGCCACACCGACGCCGCTCCGACGCCCGAACAGCACCGCCAGGGCAGCCGCACCGGCCAGCACGAGCACCACCCACCGCAGCGCCGGCAGCCAGTCCGGCGTACGCGCGAGCAGTACGAAGTCCCACGTCCCGGTGGCCGCCAGCATCCCGGCCAGCACCACGCGGCAGGCGAACTGGTCGCGCCCCCGCCACAGTTCTCGTCCGGCCACCGCGACCAGCGCGGCCACCGCCGGTGCGAGCGCGACCGTGTAGTACGGGTGGATGGTGCCCTGCATGTAGCTGAACACCAGCCCGGTCACCACGAGCCAGCCGCCCCACAGCACCAGTGCCGCACGGGTGCGGTCGGTACGCGGTGCCCGGCGGGTGAACCACAGCCCGGCGACCGTCGCGATCAGTGCCGCCGGCAGCAGCCAGGAGATTTCGGTGCCCATACTGGCGCCGAACAGCCTGCCCAGGCCGGTCGCGCCGCCGAACGCCGTGTTCGCGCCGCCCGGACCGCCACCGCCGTTGCCCACGATCCGGCCGAGTCCGTTGTAGCCCAGGGCGAGTTGCAGCAGGCTGTTGTCCGACGACCCGCCGATGTAGGGGCGGGAGCCGGCCGGCCACAGCGCGACCAGGGCGACGTACCACCCCCCGGAGACCACGACGGCGAGCCCGCCCACCGCGACGCCGACCAGCCGGCGCACCACGGATGTGTTGGCCGCCAGCAGGTAGACCAACGCGAACGCCGGCAGCACCAGGAACGCCTGCAACATCTTGGTGAGGAACGCGAAGCCGACCGCGGTGCCGGCCAGCGCCAGCCACCCCGCCGAGGCCCGCTCGGTCGCGCGGACCACGCAGTACGCGGCGGCGACCAGCAGCAGCACCAGCAGCGCGTCCGGGTTGTCGAACCGGAACATCAGCGCGGCCACCGGGGTCAGCGCGAGCGCGGTCCCGGCCAGCAACCCGGCGCCCGGTCCCGACCAGCGTCGCACGGCGGCGACCAGCAGCCACACCGACAGCACACCTTCGACGGCCTGAGGCGCCAGCAGGCTCCACGAGCTGAAACCGAAGATCCGTCCGGACAACGCCATCACCCACAGCGACGCGGGCGGCTTGTCGACGGTGATCGCGTTGCCGGGGTCGAGCGAACCGAACAGCAGCGCCCGCCAGCTCTGCGTTCCGGCCTGGCCGGCGGCGGCGTAGAAGTCGTTGGCGTAGCCCGACGCGGACAGGTCCCACAGGTACAGCACGGCGGTGCCGGCGAGCAGGACCAGCAACCCGACGCGGAACCCGGCCTTCGGATCCCGGGTGCGGACCGATGCGGCGGGCGCGGGTACGGGCAGGGTGGTCACGGACATCAGTTGCCTTCCTCTGGCGTGAGTCGGTGTGCGCGGAACACCCAGGCGCGGAGCAGCACGAACCGCACCACGGTGGCCAGCAGGTTGGCCAGGACGAGGACGCCGACCTCCACGACGCGGTCGCCGCTGGACACCAGCGCGAGGGCACCGCTGGTCAGGGCCAGCCCGATCCCGAAGACGACCAGGCCCTGGAACTGGTGCCGGCCGGCGTGTTCCGTGCCGCGCACGGCGAAGGTGAACCGGCGGTTCGCCGTCGTGTTGGCGACTGCGGTGACCAGCAGCGCGATGACGTTGGCCGGTTGGGCGGTGAGCATGCCGCGCAGCAGCAGGAACAGCAACAGGTAGCCGAGTGTGCTGGCGACGCCGATCAGGGCGAAGCGGACGGCCTGACCGGCCAGGCCGCGTGGCACGCCTGGCGGGTCGGCCGGCGGCCGGTCGCGGCCGAACTCGTTGCGCAGCAACGCGACCGGGAGCCTGCCGGTGACCAGTGCCCGACCCAACCGGAGCACGCCGAGCAGGTCGGTTCGCACGGTGGCGGCGATGTCGACGCGGCTGTCCGGGTCGTCCACCCAGTCGACCGGGACCTCGTGGATGCGTAGCCCGCCGCGCTGGGCGAGTACCAGCAGTTCGGTGTCGAAGAACCAGCCGGTGTCCTCGACCAGCGGCAGCAGCCTGCGGGCGACGTCGGCCCGGATGGCCTTGAAGCCGCACTGGGCGTCGGAGAACCGGACGGCCAGTGTGCCGCGCAGGATCAGGTTGTAGCAGCGGGACAGGCATTCCCGCTTCGCCCCACGCACCACCCTGGCGCCACGTGCCAACCGGCTGCCGATGGCGAGATCCGAGTGGCCGGACACGAGCGGCGCGATCAGCGGTGGCAGGGCGGCGAGGTCGGTGGACAGGTCGACGTCCATGTAGGCCAGCACGGTCGCATCGGATGCCGCCCACACGGTGCGCAGCGCCCGGCCGCGCCCGCGCTGGGCCAGCCGGATCGCTCGGACGCCGGGCAGTTCGGCGGCGAGCCGTCGCGCGATGTCCGGTGTGGCGTCGACGCTCGCGTTGTCGGCCACGGTGATCCGGAACGAGTAGGGGAAGTGGTCGGACAGGTAGGCGTGCAGCCTGCGGACACTCGGCTCCAGATCGGTCTGTTCGTTGTGGACCGGAACGACGACGTCCAACACGGGGCCGGCGATCTCGGCCGTGGCATCGTCCTGCCGGCCAGCGGCGGCGGTTGTCGTCATGGCCCCAGCCTCAGCGGCGGAGCTTGGTCAGCCTTGTGTCGTGGCTGTGCCGCCGCTGTGCGCCGGCAGCGTGACGGTGAAGGTGGTGTTGCCCGGTTCACTCGCCACGGCGACCGTGCCGCCGTGCGCGTGCACGACGGCGGCGACGATCGCCAGGCCCAGACCGGTGGAACCGGCGTTGCGCGAGCGGGACGTGTCGCCACGGGCGAACCGCTCGAACACCTCCGGCAGCAGGTCCGGCGGAATGCCGGCGCCGTCGTCGGCAACGGTCAACTCCACGTGTCCCGAACCGTCGGCGCGCAGGCCGGTGGTGATCGTCGTGCCGGGCGCGGTGTGCGTGCGGGCGTTGGTCAGCAGGTTGGCCAGCACCTGGTGCAGCCGTTGGGCGTCACCGGTCACGGCCACCGGGTCGGGCGGCAGGTCGAGCCGCCACGCGTGGTGCGGTCCGGCGATGTGCGCGTCGCTCACCGCGTCCACCACCAGCCGGGACAGGTCGACCTGGTCGCGGTACAGCGGCCGGCCGGAGTCCAGGCGGGCGAGCAACAGCAGGTCGTCGACCAGCGTGGTCATCCGGGCCGACTCGGACTCGATGCGGCCCATCGCGTGCGCGACCGCAGGCGGCACCTCGTCGCCGCCGCGCCGGGTCAGTTCGGCGTAGCCGCGGATCGCGGCCAGCGGGGTGCGCAGCTCATGGCTGGCGTCGGCGACGAACTGGCGGACGCGGGTCTCGCTGGCGTGCCGGGCGGCGAGCGCGCCTGCGACGTGGCCGAGCATCCGGTTCAGCGCGGCGCCGACCTGACCCACCTCGGTGTCCGGATCGGTGTCCTGATCGGGCACCCGCACCGACAGCGCGACGGCACCCTTGTCCAGCTCCAGTTCCGCCACCCGGCCCGCGGTCTCCGCGACCCGGCGCAACGGCCGCAGCTGCCGCCGCACGATCACCGCGCCCGCCACGGCCGCGACGACCAGGGCCACCACGGCCACACCGCCGAAGATGAAGCCCAGTCCGGTCAGCGTTTCGTCTACTTCGGACAGTGGGATGCCGGTGACGGTGGTGGAGCCGTCGGCGCCCTGTTCGGCGACCAGCCGGTAGTCGCCGAGCGACCCCACCTGCCTGGTGTACGGGACGCCGAGTCGCGGCACGCCGCCGATGACCTCGGCCTCGTCGGCGGACAGCGGTTGCAGGCAGCCGGCCTGGGCCAGCCGGACGGCGACCACCTCGGTGCCCTCGACCGTGCCGGCGATGGAACCGAACGGCAGCCCGAAGAACGGCGGCCGGCCGGTCGACCGCTGCCCGTCGCAGCGGGCCGGGCCGTCGTTGCCGGCTGGTGGGCCACCGCCGGGCGGGTGTGGTCGCGCGGCCGAGGTGAGTTGGGTGTCCAACTGGCCGATCAGGACGGTGTGCAGCGACACCTCGGTGACCACGCCGATGATCACGCAGACCAGCGCCAGCAGGGCCATGACGGCGATCAGCAGCCGGGCGCGCAGCGACCGGACCCGGCGGCGGCGCTCAGGCGGCCGGTTTGAGGACATACCCCGCACCGCGCATCGTGTGGATCATCGGCTCCCGGCCGGCGTCGATCTTCTTGCGCAGGTAGGAAACGTAGAGCTCGACGATGTTGGCCTGGCCGCCGAAGTCGTAGTTCCAGACGCGGTCCAGGATCTGGGTCTTGGACAGGACTTTGCGGGCGTTGCGCATCAGGTAGCGGAGCAGTTCGAACTCGGTCGCGGTGAGGTCGATCGACTCACCCGCCCGGTGGACCTCGCGGCTGTCCTCGTCCAGGGTGAGATCACCGACGGTGATCATCGAGTCGGCGACCGCCTCGGTGGCCTTCGTCCTGCGGAGCAGTGCACGCAGGCGCAGGACCACCTCCTCGAGGCTGAACGGCTTGGTCACGTAGTCGTCGCCGCCCGCGGTGAGGCCGGCGATGCGGTCCTCGACGGCGTCCTTGGCGGTGAGGAACAGCACCGGCAGGCTCGGTGTGTGCGCACGCATCCGGCGCAGCACGTCCAGTCCGGACAGGTCGGGCAGCATGACGTCGAGCACGACGACGTCCGGGCGGAACTGGCGGGCGGTGCGCACGGCGGCCACGCCGGTGCCCGCGCTGCGCACGTCCCAACCCTCGTAGCGCAGGGCCATGGTGACGAGTTCCGCGAGCGTCGCCTCGTCGTCCACCACGAGCACCCGGACCGGGTTCGTCACTGCCGCCATGGTGTCCCATCGTCGGTGAGGTTCATGTGCTCCTGCTGAGTCTTCCCTGTGCGTCGGCTGTGCGCTCACCGCACAGCCGTCGCCCATTGGTGTCACAGGCGCCGCACAGCGAGTGACTCGACAGTGGACCCATGACCAACACATGGGGTAGCCCCGCACCCGAGCAGGCACGCACACCGTGGTCGACCAAGCGGATCGTCGTCTCCGCGGTCGTGGCCGTGGTACTGGTGGCGGGCGGCACGACAGCGGTGGTGGCGGCGACGACCGGCAGCCCGGCCAACGCCACGACCGGCGGCGGTCCGGGTGGCGGCGGATTCGGCGGTGGTGGCCCTGGCACGGGCCTCGGCCTGGCGAACGCGTTGCACGGCGACCTCGTCGTGGCGAACGGCAACACCTACACCACCGAACGCCTCCAGACCGGCGCGGTGACGGCGGTGTCGACCACGGCGATCACCGTCAAGTCGAAGGACGGCTACACGCAGACCTACGTGGTCAACTCCGGGAGCACGGTGGACCGGGGCGCCGACACGATCAGCAAGGTGGCCAAGGGCAACACGGTCACCCTGGTGGCCAGGCTCAGCGGCCGGACGGCAACGGCCGCCACCATCGAGGACACGACGGTCGACACCCACGCCCGGGGCGGCAACCCAGGTCCCGGCGGCGGCTTCGGCAACGGCAACCCACCGGGCAACTGACCCTCCTACGATGGAGCACGTGGTGATCCTGGTGACGGGCATGTCCGGTGCCGGGAAGTCGACGGTCCTGAACCTGCTGGCACAACAGGGCTACCGCGTGGTGGACACCGACTACGGGGACTGGATCGACGCAACGCCACCGGCGGAGCGCGGGTGGCGTGCGGACCGGGTCGACGCGCTGCTCACCGAACACGAACGATCGAGCGAGCCGCTGTTCATCGCCGGCACGGTGTGGAACCAACGAACGTTCTACCCCAGGTTCGATCAGATCGTCCTGCTCAGCGCGCCGTTGCCGGTCCTGCTCGAACGGATCGCGGGCCGCGACACGAACGACTTCGGCAGGACCGGGGCGGAACGTGCGCGGATCGTGGCGGACACCGGGCGGATCGAACCGTTGCTGCGGTCGTCGGCGACGGTCGAGATCGACACCCGGCAGCCGCTGTCCGACGTCGTGGCCCGCCTGGCAGCGCTCGCCGGCCCGCCGCGCTAGAGCGTTGTCCACTCGGTACTGATCGCCGTTCCGTCGGCCGTGCGCAGGTGCAGGCGGGTCGGGCCGGTGGGCGGCGGTTGGATGCTGAACCAGCCGACATCATCCACATCGGTCTCGGCGAACGGGCCGGTGGGGGTCAGCACCTCGATGTGGCCGGCTCGGGGTGGCACCACCTGGCCGACGAGGGCCGTCGGCGTCACCTCCACCTCGATCGCGGTGTCGCCCGCCACGAACGTCAGTGAGCGCAGCGCCGCCCGTTCGGCGGCCCGCGTGCCCGCCGGCGCCGTCGAGTCCTGGGTCAGAGCGGCGAGTGACGCGACCGTGTCGCGGAAGGTGAATGCCGCCTTGCCGAGTTCGACGAACCTGTCGGGCACCGCCTGCCGGGAACGCAGTGCCGCGCCGAGTGCGGCCAGGAGGGGATCGTCGTCGTGGTCCACGAGCATTCACCGCCCTTCCCTCGACGTGTCGAGCAGCGCGGCCATCGGGCCGGTTCGGCGCAGTTTGTCCAGGCAGCGCTGGCGGTTCGGGCCGATGCCGCCGATCGGCAGGCCCAGTGTGGCGCTGATCGTGCCGTAGGGCGTCGGCGGGTCGCTGAACAGCAGTGACAGCAGCCGCCGGCAGTGGTCGGACAGCTCGGCGAACGCGCCGCGCAGCGCGATGTGCCGCTCCTGGGTGAGCAACCACTCGTCGGACGTGGGCCCGGGGTCGGGCGGGTCGTCATCGTCGGTGGAGTGGTCGGCGTACCGGTCGCGCACGCGCAGCAGGTTCACGCACTCGTGGTGCGTGGTGGTGGCGAGCCACCCGGGCAGAGCGGCCGGGTCCCGGAGGGAGTCCAGCCGCTCCACCAGTCGCAGCCACACCATCGCGCCGACATCGTCCGCGTCGGCCGCCGTCAACCGGTGCCGCGCGCACACCGACCACACCAGCGGCGCGTACCGCTCGACGATCTCGTGCCAGGCCTCGCGGTCGCCTGCCCCGGCCCGGGCTACCAGCGCCACCACGACAGGGTCGTCACGCACGTCCCACATCATCACCCGGGACTCCCGGCCGCACCACACCGTCCGGTTCGGCCAGCAGGGCCCGCAGTGCCTCCCGCGCGCTCACCTTGCCCGGCACGGTGCGAGCCGCGATGGCTCCGCTGACCGTGGCCGCCGCGAACGACGTGCCGCTCCACGATGCGTAGCCGCTGAAGACGTCCGTCGTGTTGTCCAGCATCGTCACCTTCCCCTCGGCGTACGCGCCGATCACCTCGCGGCCCGGTGCGCTGCAGGTGACCCACGGCAGCCGGGGGCTGAAGTCGGACGGCTTGCCGTTCGGGTCGAGTGCGCCGACGGCCACCACGTCGGGCAGGGCGGCGGGCCACGTCGGCGCGGTCGGCGTCGCCGACCTGTTGTGGTTGCCGGCCGCGGCCACCAGGACCATCCGCTGGCTGAGCAGCTCGGCCGCCCTGGCCATCAGCAGCGGCGGGAGTCCGTCCGAGGTGCGGCAGCCCAGGGACAGGTTGAGGATGTCCACGCCCGCGTCGGCGCACAGCATCATCTTCTGCACCGTGTCCCACGCGGTGCCCAGGCCGTCGTCGTCCAGCACGCCGGTGACCTCGACGACGGCGCCCTGCGCGCGGCCGACGATCACCGACGTCACGAAGGTGGCATGGGGCGCCCGCAGCCCGATCGGTCCGGTCCAGGGTTCGTGGATCGACGCCGGGTCCGCCATGAACCTGCCGAACAGGTCGGGATGCCGGATCACCTTCGTGTCCAATACCCCGATCCGTACCCCTCGGCCGTCCTCGGGCGTCGAGCAGACGGGGAGCGGGCCGTCCGCCATCGCGAGGTCGTCCAGGGCGTGCGATTTCGGTTGCGGTAGGCCGAAGACGCTCTTCACCTGGCGGTTCTTGCCCACCAGCGGCATCCAGCCACCGTAGTGGCCCGCGCAGGACGCGCGCAGTTGGGCGATCAGCGGGTCGAGGTCGGTGATCTTCGCCCCGCCGGTCGACTGGATGAGGGTGAGCAGAGCGAGGCCGAGCCGCTCGTCCTGTTCCGCCGGGCAGGCGGGCCGGACGCCGAGATCGTGCAACTCCTTGACCACCAGGTCCAGGTAGGGCAGGTGGACGACGAGTTGGTCCGGCTGGAAGTCGAAGGGCAGGTCGGTGGCCGTGAGAACGAAGGGAGAGTCGGTGTCTGGTGTCGGGACCGTCATGGCGCGCTCCGTGGTCGGTGGGCTGTCCTTACCGCGGACGGGCGCGCCCGCCGGTCTGATACCCCCGAATGGGGAATCGAGTTGACATGACCGGACGTTGCATGGGCATTGTTTGCCGTGGTGCCTGGTAGAGCCATGACCGCGGCCCGGGAGGCCGTGCGGCTGGTCGACCTCGATCCCGGCCGAGCACGGCACGCCGCGCAGGACGCGGTGCGGGTGGCCCGCCGAGAGGACGACCCGGCCGCCACCGCGCTCGCCGAGCAGGCGTTCGGCCACTCCCTGATGCAGTGCGCCGAGGTGGACGCCGCCATCCGGCACCTGCGGCGGGCCGCGGAGTACGGCGAGCGGGCCGGCACCTGGGACGTGGTGGCGGGCGCGCGGATGAAACTGGCGTTCGCGATGGTGCAACGCGGCAGGCTGGCGGCCGCCGTGCGCGAGGTGGACACCGCGGTGACCATTCTCGACGGTGCCACCGTGGCCAGAGCCCAGCGGGCGGTGATCCTCTACCAGGCAGGCCGGCTGGCCGACGCGTTCGCCGAGTACGAGGCCGTGGTGCCGCTGCTGCGGGCCGCCGACGACCCGCTGAACCTGCAGAAGGCGCTGGTGAACCGGGGCATCCTGCACGCGGAGCGGCACGAGTTCGACGCGGCCGTCGCCGATCTCACCGAGGCCGACCGGCTGGCCAGGAGCCTGGGCCGCGATCTGGTCGTCGGGATCATCGCGGAGAACCTGGGCTTCGCCGAGTCGCTGCGCGGTGACGTGCCCTCGGCGCTGGCGCACCTGGACCGCGCGGAACGGATCATCGGCGCGCACCGCGGCCAGGTGGCACCGGTGTTGCAGGATCGGGGTGACCTGCTGCTGTCGGTCGGCCTGGTGACCGAGGCGCGGGACGCCGCGCAGCGGGCCGTCGTGGCGTTCCGCAGGGAACACCGGCAGCTCAAGGTGCCCGAGATGCGGCTGCTGCTGGCGCAGGCCGCGTTCCTGGAGGGTGACCTGCCCGGCGCCCGGCACGAGGCGAGCCTGGCCGCGCGGGAGTTCCGCCGGCAGCGCAGGCCGGGGTGGACCGAACTGGCCGAACTCGTCGCGCTGCGCGCCCGGCTGGAGTCCGGCGACACGGCGGGCGTCGGCATCCGACGTGTGCGGGCCGTCGCGGACCTGCTGGGCGAGCACGGCTGGCCGGCGGCCGCACTGGAGGCCCGGCTGGCCGCTGCCCGCCTGGCCGGACTGCGCGGCCAACGCGACACCGCAGGCGCCTACCTGCGGGAGGCGAGCGCGGCCCGGCGCGGCGGTCCGGCGGCACTGCGGGCCAGGGCCTGGTACGCCGAGGCGCTGCGGCGGTCCGACGCCGGTGACGGCCATGGCGCGGGCGCGGCGGCGAAGGCCGGCCTGCGCATCCTGGACGAGCACGCGGCGGCACTCGGCGCGACCGACCTGCGGGTGCACTCCGCGGCGCATCGCCGCGACCTGACCGAGCTCGGCCTGCGCACGGCGGTGCGGACGGGCCGGGCCGCGTCGATCTTCGAGTGGGCCGAGCGCGGCCGGGCGCGCACCCTGCTGTTCCGCCCGGTCCACCCGCCCGACGATCCGGTACTGGCCGAACTGCTGGTGCGGGTCAGGCAGGCGGCACACGGTCCGCCTGCCCGGCTGGCCGCCCTGGAGCGCCAGGTCCGCGACCACTGCCGGATCCACGGCGACGGCACCGGAACGGGCCGCACCGACCCGGTGTCGCTGACCGCGTTGCGGGCGGCGCTGGCCGGCCGGGCACTGGTGCAGTACGTGCAGTGGGACGGCGTGCTGCACGCGCTGACGCTGGCCGGCGGCCGGTTGCGCTGGCGCCCGCTGGGCCCGGCGACGGACGTGACCACGCTGATGGACCGCCTGCCGTTCGCGTTGCACCGGATGGCCCGGTCCGGCGTCCGCGCCGAATCGAAGGCCGCGGCGTCCGCACTCCTGCGTGCGACGGCCGCGGGCCTGGACGAACTACTGCTGCGGCCGCTGCCGGAGACCGGGGACCGGCCGCTGGTGGTCCTGCCGACCGGAGCGCTGCACAGCCTGCCGTGGTCGATCCTGCCCTCGTGTGCGGGCCGGCCGGTGTCGGTGGCACCGTCGGCCACGTCGTGGCACGAGGCCGCGACCCGCACGCCGGTGGCGACCGGCGGTGTCCTGGTCGCGGCGGGACCGGGGCTCGCCGGCGGGGCCGACGAGGCCACCGAGGTCGCCTCGATCCACGGCACCACGCCGATGCCGGACGCCACGGCGACGGCGGTGCTCGACGGGCTCGCGGATGCCCGCCTGGCGCATCTGGCCGCGCACGGCACGCTGTCCGCGCAGAACCCGCTGTTCTCCAGCCTGCTGCTGGCGGACGGACCACTCGTCGGCTACGACCTGGAGCGCCTGCCGCGCCTGCCGGACACGGTGGTGCTGGCGGCGTGCGACAGCGGACGGTCGGTGGTGCTGGCCGGTGACGAGCTGCTCGGGTTGGGCGTGACGTTCCTCGGGCGGGGCACGGCGTCGCTGGTGGCGTCCGTGGTTCCGGTGCCGGACGCGGAGACGGCACCGCTGATGGTGGCGTTACACCGTGCGCTGGCGCGGGGTCTGTGCCCGGCCGACGCGCTGGCCGCCGCCCAGCGCGAGGTGCCGGCCGACGATCTGGCCGCGGTGGCGGCAGCGGCGGGGTTCGTCTGCCTCGGCCGTTGAGCCGGTTGTATCAACGCGCTCACCCGCCCGTCCGCAGGGCATGACGATCGAAATCGGCATCACGGTGGTCCTGGTCCTCGTGGGCTACCTGCTGTCGGCCTACCTCCGCCGCAGACGGGGCGCCGCGGACCGGACACGCCCCGACCCCACGACCGCCTCGGCCGTGCCGACGTTCCGGGTGGTCACGCTCGGCCTGCAGGGTTCCGGCAAGACCCTGCTGCTGACCAGCATGTACCGGCGGCTGCACATCCCGAGGGACCGCGGCTACTACGTCACCGTGCCGCAGGACCAGCTCGTCGAGCTGAACCGGTGGTACGAGCAGGTGTCCGACACCGGCCGGGACTGGCCAGCCGGCACCTCACGCAGCGAGATGCGCGAGTTCGAGTTCAGCGTCATGGCGCACACCCGGGAGGCCGCGGTGCCGGTGGCGCGGATCGGCTACCTGGAATACCCGGGTGAACTGCTCACCGACCCGGAAGCGCCCGGCTTGACGCAGCAGGCGTCGCTCGCCGACGCCATCCGGCAGGCCGACGCGCTGATCGGCATCATCGACGGCATGCGCGTGCTCCAGGCTTACCAGCGGGACGCCAGGGCACGGTTCATCCTGCAGACCACCCTCGACTCGATGATCAACTCGATGCTGGCCGCACGGACGCCGATCGCCTTCGTCATCACGAAGTGGGATCTGCTGGACGAGCTGCACGACGACGAGAACACCCGCCTGCACATCGTGCGGAACGTCCTGATGAGTGTCGACGGCTTCGCCGACCTGGTCCGGATCCACTCGGCCCGGCGGATCATCCGGCTCATCCCGGTGACGGCGGTGGGCCACGATTTCGCGACGCTGCGCGAGGGCATGGTGCGCAAGAAGCCGAACGGCGAGTACCGGCCCGGTCACGTCGATCTGCCGCTGTGCGCCGTCGTGCCCGACGTGCTGCAGCAGGTGGAGATGATGCTGGACCGCGAGACCAGGGCGGCGGTCATCGCGGAGGCGCAGCGCAGGGCGCGGCTGCGGCCGGCCGAGGCGTTGCTCGCGGTCGGCGTGTTCGCCGCCCAGCGCACCGGAAAGGTACTGCTGTCCACCATGGGCGCCGGCTGGCTGGCCGACGCCGGACTGGCGCTGTTCCTGGACTCCTACCCGCCGGTCGGCCAGCACGACCATCGCCGGATCGCCGCGATGGACGCCGCCGAGCGCGCCGCCGACGAGGCCATCCAGTTGCGCCGCAGGGTCCTGCACGGTCTGCGGCACCAGGTCAGCCTGCTGGAGGCACGGCTGCCCGCGTCCCGGCTGGGAGGTGTCGACTGACATGGACACCACGCAGGGCTGGCCCTTCCTCATCGCCCGAGGGCGGACCCGGGGCTATTCGGTATTGCTGGCGCCGGACTTCCTGGTGGCAGGCAGGGACTACGGCTTCCTGGAGGAGGTGGCGGGACCGCTGCCCGACGGCACGCCGTTCCGCGTCAAGACCGTCCGACGCGAGCAGGGCGACATCGGCATCGTCTGGTGCGACCGCCCGACCGGCATCCATGACGAACACAGCAGGCCGCTGCGGCTGCTGGCCGGATTCGCCTGCGCGGGCACGATCTCCCGACCGTCCGAAATGGATCTGGAAGCGGCGAGGACAGCCGCGTTGACGACGTTCGACCGGTTCCTGCGGGACGAGGACGGCTTCACCGTCGAGTCGGCACCACCGTTCCCGGCGCAGTCCACGGTGGCGCGCATCCCGGCGGCCGCGCGGCCCCCGGCCCGCCGGGTACTGCCGGTGGCGGCCGCGTGCGTCGCCGTGGTCGCGGTGGTGATCTTCCTGCTCACCACCCACCGGGGCGCTCCCGCGAAGCGGCCGCCGCCGCGCTGTGTGACCCAGACGGTCGCCGTCCAACCGGCGACGTGTGTACCCACCACGACAACCATCAGGATCGGGAAGGGCAGATGACACCATGACCATCTTCGGCATCGACGTCAGCCACCACAACAAGGTCAACGACTGGCACGCCGTGCGTGGCAACAACATCTCGTTCGTCGGCGTCAAGCTGACCGACTCCACGAACTTCACCGACCCGGCGGCCACCGGCCACGTGACGGGTGCCCGAGGGGCGGGCATCCACGTCGGCGGTTACCACTTCGCGCGCAACGCCGACGTGGAGACGCAAGTGGAGAAGTTCAGCGCGAGCCTCAACTCCCACGACCTGTTGCGGCCCGACTCGCTCGCGCCCATGCTGGACGTGGAGCACTCGGGCCTGCTGCACCACCAGCCGAACACGTTCGTCGGGGACTTCATCCAGCGGCTGCGCAAGCGGACCGGGGTGCACCGGGTGCTCGTGTACGCCAACCTGGACACGTGGCGCAACGTCCTGCACCCGGACGAGTGGGCCGACGACCACGTGCGGCTGTGGATCGCCCGCTTCAACGGTGATCCGGGCAAGCCCGGCTGGAGCCATCCCAAACTGGTGCTGCACCAGCACTCCGACAAGGGCAACGTCCCGGGCATCCCGGCGCACGTCGACCGCGACGCCACTGTCGGCGCGCACACCCTGGCGGACATCCTCACGGCCAACTGAATATCCCGGAGGGCCGGGTCGGCGGCGCCGACCCGGCCCCGCCTGTGTTCCGCTCAGTCGTCGTCGAGCTGGCCGCGCTCGGCGAGCAGTGTGATCAGCCGTTCGGCGTGTTCGCGACCACGGTCGAGACAACTGGCCATCACGCCGTCCACGTCCTGCTCGGCGATCGACACCGAAATGCGCCGCGTGCACTCCTGTTCGACTTCCCTGGTGCCGTGCACTTCGGCGAAGAAATTGCCGGGCACGATGTTCTGGTAGCGGGCGATCGCGGCCCGTAACCGAGGCGATCCGCCGAATTCCACCAGGTAACGGTTGAATTGCTCACCGTGTTCGGCGAATTCGTCCGCCGACCCACTGGCCGACATCCGGTCGCACACCTCGGTCAGTGTCCGGATCACCGTCGGGTCGGCCTGCCGAGCACACCGCTGTGCGGCCAGGGCGAGGGTGAATCCACGCATCTTGAAGAAACTGCGGAGATCCTCGGCGTAGAAGGGCGTGACGATGGCGCCTCGGTTGGCTTCCAGGATCACGTAGCCTTCGCTGTCAAGCGTAACCAGGGCTTCCCGGATCGGGATCCGGCTGATGTTCAGGTCCAGTGCCACCTGATCCTGCGGCACTCGCGTGTTCGGCCCGTAGCGGCCGTGGAAGATCTGCCGGCGGATGTATTCCGCTGCCGCGTGGCTGGCCGTGCGCGGCTTGCTCAATTGGGCGAGCGCCGACGACATGCGCGACCTGGTCGGATCCGTCATCTGTACAATATATACACATTGCTCGCCCGGCGACTCCGCGATGGGGGCGACACTCCGGTTTGTCCGGACCGCTCACGGGTAACCCGCGAACGCACGATCGGACTCGGCGAAAGGCGACAGATGACTCACACCGTGCCGACACGGTCCGTGGACCTGGCGCCCGACGAGCAGGACGCGCTGGACCAGCTGGTCACGGCGGCGGCCGCGATCGAGGACGAGTGGGCCCGCGGCGTGCGCGAGGTCGAGCAGCTGGAGTGGCAGGCCGAACGCGTCCGCGACGACGTGCGGGAGCGCACCACGGCGCTGGAGCGCCAGCAGGCCGAGGCGATCGTCGTGCTGTACCGGACCCGTTCCATCGAGGACCTGGCGCAGCTGCTGGGAATGGCGCCCGACGACATCCTGCGCGTGGTGCGGAAAGCCGAGGAACGAGTCGCGCGGCACGAACTGCCGAGCCAGCGGACCGCTTAAGCGTTCCGCTCCCGATCGCCATTCCGGGCGCGGAGATGATAGATGGATCTCCGCGCCGTTAACAGGTGTCACCTCGGCGCGGATCAGTGCCACGGTTCGAGCGCCGGAAACGCCCCATTAGCGCGGACCCGTCGGCCCTGACCGGCGGACTGTCCATGTTGTGCCAATGTTCTGCGAATTAGCGGACAAACACGAATTGTGATGCCCTCATGTTCGCTTGCTCCGTTCGGTGGATAGCGGCCCGGGACCTCGCACTGCGATGCTTGCCGTCAACCGAAATTCGCGGGGGCCGAACTCGGGGGCATTAACGCAAGGGCGACATCAGTTTGTGGAATTACTGGGGGTAGTGATGCGCACATGTTCCTGCTGGCGTGCGCAATGGGCAGTGCGCGAATGCGCAATGGGCCGATGACAGCGCGGGACATCGCGCCCGACACGATGCGGCGCCGCGATTTTCGGCTGTTCTGGTTGGCCGGAGCGGTGAACGAGTTCGGCTCCCAGGCCAGCGGCCTGGCCCTGCCGATCCTGGTGCTCGCCGTCGGCGGATCGGCGTTGACGGCCGGGGTCCTCGGCACCGCCGCCGCTGTGGCCGACCTGGTGCTCACCCCGTTTGCCGGCGTCGTCGCCGATCGGCATTCCCGCAGGTCGATGCTGGTGGTGTCGGCGCTGGTGGCCGGCTGCGCGATGGGTGCGGTCGCCGCGGGCGTCGCCACCCACACGGCCTCGCTGATCCTGCTGTTCTGCGCGGCCGTGGTCGAGGGAATGGCGACCGCCTGCTACGCGGCAGCGGCCGCGGGCGCCATCAGGTCGGTGCTGCCGATGGACGAGCCGGAACGCGCACTCGGTGCCCTCCAGTCCAGGGAGCAGGCGGCGCGGCTGGTCGGTCCCGGGCTGGGCGGCGGGCTCTTCTCGCTGGCCGCGTGGGCGCCGTTCCTGGTCGACGCCGTGTCCTACGTGATCGCCTCGGTCTGCGTCGGGTCCATCCGGGCCGGCCTGCGCCCGGACCGGGAGTCCGGACCGGCGCCGACGTTCGGCCGGGATCTGCGCGAGGGCCTCCGGTTCGTCCGGCAACGGCCGTTCCTGCGGTTCGTCGCGGTGTGGGCCGGCGGGGTGAACCTGGTCTTCGGCGCGCTGAGCCTGGAAGTGATCCTGGTGGCCCGGCTGCGCGGTGACTCGGCGGCGTCGATCGGTGCCGTGCTGACCATGGCCGGTGTCGCCGGCCTGATCGGCGCGCTGCTCGCCCCCCGCGTGCTGAGCCGGGTCCGGGCCGGCGCGCGTCGCCCTTGACACTGCGGCTGTGGCGCGACCACGACACCGACGTGCTCGACGAGCCGGGCATGGCGATGGGGGAGTTGCCGGCCACCGGTGACCCGATCGCGCTGGCCGCCGACCTGTACCGGCAGGGTGCGCGGCGGATCGGCCTGAGCAGCCCGGTCGACCTCACCGGTGGCATGGGCCAGCGGACCATCGTGTGGGCGATGATCCTGCTGCGCGAGCTGGCCAGCTGGTCGGTGGCCGCGGACTGGCGGTTGCGGCTGGGTGAGCACGTCGACATCTGGCAGCGGCTCAACTACCTGTACCCACCGGCGGAACTGCTCGGCGAGCCGGACGCCGACGAGATCCTCAGCACCTGGCGGGAGACCTTCTACCTGTGCAAATGCGCCTACCGGCAGGGCCCTGGCTTCATCGAGGTCCGCGACCGGCGCAACGGCTCGCTGTCCCGGTTCGTGGTGGACGACCCGGCCTACCTGGCCACCATCGACGCCCTGCTCCGCGGTGCGCCGGTCGCGGAACTGCCCGCGGAGGTCATCGGCGCGTTCGTCGAGGAGGGATTGGCCGGCCAGGCGGGTGACCTGGCGTGGTGGCTGCCCTACCGGGTCCGCCGCTGGCCGTGGCCGTCGATGATCGTCTGACCGGTTACGCGAAGCCGGTGATCTTGCCCGGAGTGACGCGGACGATGAACCGGCGGACGTCGGCCGGTTCCGCGGGCGGCGCCTCGCCGAGGTACTTCTGGGACAGCTGCGCCGGCAGCGACTTCTCCGCGTCCTCGGTCAGCTCCACCGTTCCTCGGATGTCCACCGACCGATACGGGTTGTCCGAGGCGAACACGGTCAGGCTGATCCGCGGATCGCGCCGCAGGTTGCGCGCCTTCTGCCGGTTCGCCGTCGTGGAGAACAGGACGGTGTCGCCGTCGCGGAGGATCCACACCACCGAGGTGTGCGGGCTGCCGTCCGCGGCCAGTGTGGCCACGGTCGCCACGTTGGGTCCGTCGAGCAGCGTGCGGATGCGCTCGTCGAAGTGGATGTCGCTCATGTCCGTCCGCAACGCCGCATCACGACGGAATCATCCCCGATGGGTTCGCTGACGGCGTGATCATCGCCCGCCCACCGCCCCGCGCGCCCGATACCGTGGATCTTGCGGCACCGACGCCCGGCGGAAGGACGACTCCATGGCCACCGTCGAGGACCGGTTCCGCGTGTTGCGCGATCCGGGCTTCCTGCGGCTGTGGATCGCCAACGGCTTCCGGGACTCGGCGGCGCAGGTCGCCGGCTTCGCGCTGTCGGTGACGGCGGTGACCCTGCTGCACGCGCAGCCGTTGCAGCTGAGCCTGATCTTCGTGTGCAGCCGTCTGGGCTACCTGCTGGTCGGCCTGCCAGCCGGGGTGTGGATCGACCGGTGGCCCAGGAAACCGTGCTGATCAGTGCCGACGCGGCCGACGCGGTGGCGTTCGGCAGCATCCCGATCGGCTATGTGCTGGGCGTGCTGACCATCGGCCAGCTCGTCGCGGCCGCGCTGGTGCTCAGCGTGGCCGGGGTCTTCTTCGATGTCGCGCACACCAGCGTGCTGCCCCAAGATGCTGCCCAAACGCGCGATCTCGGACGCGAACGCCCGGCTGCAGACCCGGAACTTCCGCCGCGAGATCGTCGACGGGCTGCGCCTGCTGTTCGGTCATCCGTTGCTGCGCCTGTTCCTGTCGCAGGCGGCGCTGGTCAACGTCGGTGCCGGCATCTTCCTGTCGATGCTGCCGTTGTTCCTGCTGGACCGGATCGGTGTGGCGTCCTGGGTGTTCGGCTTGCTGTCGTCGCTGGGCGCGGTGTCCGGGGTGGCTGCCTCGCTGGTGTGCCCCGCGTTGCGCCGCCGGTTCGGTGAGATCCGGATGACGGTCCTGTTCTCCGCGCTCGCGCCGGTCGCCGTGCTGCCCGCGCCGCTGGCCGCCGTGTTCCCGTCGGCGGCCGTGCCGCTGGTCGGGAGCGCCGAGGTGCTGATCGCGTTCGTCATCGTCGGCCGGTCGGTCGCCGCGGCCGGGTTGCGCGCGGGTCACGTCGATCGAGTACCTGGGCCGGGTATCGGCCGCCAACAGCGTGGTCACCCAGGGCGCGACGCCGTTGGGCGGATTGCTCGCCGGTGTCGTGGCGAACGTGTGGTCCATCCCGGTGGCGCTGTGGCTGGGAGTCGTCGTGACGTCGGGCGCGATCGTCGTCCCGGTGGTCTCGCCGCTGCGCTTCCAGCGCACCCTGCCGGCCGAATGGGAGGTCTGAATCACAGCCGCCGCGCAGGTGAACGCCCTACTGTCGGTCGGGTGGAGATCACTGCTGACATCGTGACGGACCTGGCGCCGACGGGTGCGCTGCGGGCGAGCATCAACCAGGGCAACCCGGTGCTGGTCCAGGGCACGCCGGACGCGCCCACCGGCGTGACCGTCGACCTGGCGCGGGAGATCGGACGGCGGCTGGGCGTGCCGGTGGAGTTGCTGTGCTTCGACGCGGCACGCAAGTCCTACGAGGCGATGGCGACCGGCCGGGCGGACCTGTGCTTCCTGGCCGTCGACCCGAAGCGCGAGGAGTCGGTGACGTTCACCGCGCCCTATGTGGAGATCGAGGGCGTGTACGCGGTGCCGCAGGACTCGGCCATCGGCGCGATCGAGGACGTCGACCGGCCCGGCGTCCGGGTCGGCGTGAACCAGGGCTCCGCCTACGACCTGTTCCTCACCCGCACACTGCGGCACGCGACCCTGGTGCGCGGCGACGACGGGATCGACGAGTTCCTCGACCAGGGACTGGAGGTCGTGGCCGGCATCCGGCAGCCGATGACCGAACTGGTCGCCGCCCGGCCCGAGTTCCGTCTGGTCGACGGGGCGTTCATGCGGATCCGGCAGGCCGTCGGCACCACGAAGTCGCGGGGCCCGGCGACGGTCGCGTTCCTGCGTGAGCTGGTGGAACAGCTCAGGGCGAGCGGCTTCGTCGCCGAGTCGCTGCGCCGGGCGCACCAGTCCGACGCACTCGTGGCGCCGCAGGCCTAGCTATTCCCGCGAGATCGGCCGCTCCACCACGTGAGATGGCGGCGGGGTGGTGTCGGTGGCCGGCCGTAGCGTTGATCGGAACGTGTCGAGGGAGGTCGTGATGAGGTCACCACGGATGTCCCGTCAGGCCGCCTTCTGGACGGTCGCGGCGGTGTTCTTCCTGCTGCTGTTCTGCAGCGCGGCGCCGACCCCGCTGTATGGCGTCTACCAGGCGAACTTCCACTTCTCCACGGCGACGGCCACCGCGGTCTTCGCGGTGTACGCCCTGACCCTCCTGGTGACGCTGCTGGTGCTGGGCAGGCTGTCCGACCACGTCGGCAGGCGGCCGGTCATCATCGCCGGCCTCGCGATCAACGCGCTCGCCTGCGTGGTGTGGCTGCTGGCGGCCGGCGTCGGCGCGCTGTACCTGGCCAGGGCACTGCAAGGGGTCAGCGTCGGCCTGGCCACCGGGGCCATCGGCGCCGCCCTGCTCGAGTTGCAGCAGCCGGGCACCAGCAGGGCCGGCGTGCTCACCAGCGCGTCCCCGTCGCTGGGCCTGGGCCTGGGCGCGATCGCGGTCAGCGCGCTCGCGCAGTACGGGCCGGCGCCGACGCACCTGGTCTGGTGGCTGCTGCTGGCGGCGTTCGTGGTCGGCATGCTCGCGCTGGCTGTCGTGCCCGAACCCGGTGTCCTGCGCCCGGGGTGGCTGCGTTCGCTGCGGCCCGCGGTGCGGGTGCCTCCCGACACCCGGGCCACCTTCGTCACGGTGCTGCCGTCCGTGGTCGGCGGGTGGGCGCTGAGCGCGCTCTACCTCTCGTTGGGCCCGAAGCTGGCCGCGAACCTGGTCGGATCGACCAACCTGCTGTGGGGCGGGCTGGCGGCATTCCTGCTGGCCGGGCTGGGCAGCTGTGGCGCGGTGGCGGCCGCGCGGATCACGCCGAGAGCCGGCGTGGTGAGCGGCTCTGGTGCCCTGGTCGTCGGCGCGGCGCTCACGTTCGGCGCGATCGCGGGGTCCGTGTCCGGCCTGTTCCTGCTGGGCACCGCGGTGGCCGGTGTCGGGTTCGGCGGTGTCTGGAGCGGTGCCTACCGCATGCTGACCGCCGTCGTCGCCCCTGACGACCGTGCCGGCCTGGTGGCCGCGATCTTCGTCGTGGCCTACCTGTCGTTCAGCCTGCCGGCCCTGATCGCGGGCCTGGCCGACCAGCACTTCGGCATCCGGGACACCGCGTTGGTCTACGACGCCGTCGTCGCCGTGCTGGTCGCCGCCGCGGCGGTCCTCACCGCACTGCGCCGCCCGCCCCGACCGGAACCGGTCGCACGGACCGCGTCCGATCAGGCGGCGAGCGCCGCGTAGTGGCCGTTGTCGGCCAGCAGGGTCGCGTGCGTGCCCACCTCGATGACCTGACCGTGGTCGAGCACGGCGATCTGGTCGGCGTCCCGCACGGTGGACAGGCGGTGGGCGATGGTGATCGTGGTGCGCCCCTCGGCAAGGGTGTCGAACGCCTGCTGGACGGCACGTTCCGTCTCGTTGTCCAGTGCGCTGGTGGCCTCGTCCAGGACGAGCACCCTGGGGTCGCGCAGCAGGGTGCGGGCGATGGCGATGCGTTGCTTCTCACCGCCGGAGAACCGGTGACCGCGTGAACCGACCATGGTGTCGTAGCCGTCGGGCAGGCTGCTGATCAGTTCGTGGATCTGCGCGGCCGCGGCGGCCTGCTCGATGTCCGCGTCGGTGGCGTCCGGCTTGGCGTAGCGCAGGTTCTCGCGCACCGTGGTGTGCAGCAGGTAGGTCTCCTGGCTCACCACGCCGACGATCCTGGCCAGGTCGGCCAGCCGCATCCGGCGGACGTCGACGCCGTCGATCGTGATGGTGCCCTGCGTCGGGTCGTACAGGCGGGCGACCAGCGACGCGAGCGTGGTCTTGCCCGATCCGGTCTCGCCGACCAGCGCGAGTGTGCTGCCCGCGGGTACGTCGAGGTCGACGTCGGTGAGCGCGGCACGGTCGGCGCCGGGATAGGTGAAGCCGACCTGGTCGAACCGGACGTGTCCGGCGACCGTCGGCGGGTCGAGGTCCACCGGGTCGGCCGGGTCGTCGATGTCGACGGGCAGGTCGAGGTACTCGAAGATGCGGGCGAACAGCGCCAGCGAGCTGATCACCGAGACGCTCGTGTTGAGCAGGCCGGTCAGCGGCCGGAACAGCGTGTTCTGCAGGGTGGTGAACGCGATCAGCGTTCCGATGGTCATGGCGCCCGCGGTGATCGGCAGCCCGGCGGACAGGTAGATGATCGCCGGGATGGCGGCGAAGATGATGCTCAGCCACGCCATCCGCCAGCGGCCCGCCAGGTTGGAGCGCAGCTCCAGGTCGATCAGGGCGGCCGACGACCGGGTGAACCGCCGCACCAGGGACGGTCCGGTGCCCATCGTCTTGGCGAGCTGGACGCCGTTGATGGACAGCCCTTCCTCGACGACCACGTTGAGGTTGGCCAGTTCGCGCTGCTGCTCGGTGGTGATGCGGCGCCGCATCCTGGCGACCTTGCGGGTGAGGTAGGCGGCGGGCGGCATGACGACCAGCGAGATCAGCGAGAGCTGCCAGGACAGTGCCGCCATGGCCGCCGCGGTGGCGACGACGGTGGTCAGGTTGGCCGCGATCGAGGCGGCGGTGGAGGTCACGACGGACTGCATGCCGCCGATGTCGTTGGTGATGCGGGACTGCACCTCGCCGGTGCGGGTGCGGGTGAAGAACGCGATGGACTGCCGCTGCAGGTGTTCGAACACGCGAGTGCGCAGGCCGTGCATCAGGTGCTGGCCGACCTTGGTGTTGATCCACGTCTGGACGACGCCGAACGCCGAGGTCAACGCGGCCACGGCCACCATGCCGGCGACCAGTTCCACCAGCAGGCGGACGTCGCGGTGCGGCAGGGCGTCGTCGATCACGGCACGCAGCAGGAACGGCGACGCCAGGCCCACCAGCGAGGAGGCCACGATCATGAGGACGACGACGGACAGCTGCCATCGATAGGGCACGAAGAGTAAACCGATCCGGCGCAGGGACACCTCGCGGGCCTGGGCCTTCTCGGTCGCGGTGACGGTCTGGGACGAGCGCGTGCGGCCGGCGTGGCCTGCCTCGCGCTCCTGGGTCTGTGGTGGTGCTGCCAAGTGGGTGCTCCCATCATCGAGGATGTTACTGAGGTAACCTCACTATGAGGCTACAACGGGAGTTGTGGTTACGCTATTCCCGTGACGAACTCCGCGGAGGACCGGGACGACTCACTCGCGGACGCCTTCCGGTCGGTGGCCCGGCTGCTGCGCAAGGTGTCGGCCGAGTCGCTGGCGCGCTGGGACCTCACACCCTCCCAGTTCCGCGCCCTGCGCGTCCTGACCCACCACGCCGCCCTGCGCCCGTCCGAACTGTCCGAACACCTGCGGATCGCCCCCCGCTCCACCACCGAGGTGTTGGACGGCCTGGCCGCCAAGGGACTCGTCGCCCGCAGCCCCGATCCGGAGGACCGGCGTGCGACCCTGGTCACGCCGACCGACCACGGCAGGGACGTCGCCGCGCAGATCCGATCGGCCAGCGGCAGCGAATCTGCCAGGGTTTTCGCCAAACTCACCGCCGACGACCGCGCCCAACTCGCCCGCATCCTGAGCGAACTCCTCGCGTAACCAGCGTACGTATCCCTGTGCTGACGGACATCTGCCGTCACCGCAGGAGGAGGATTTCCATGCGTCTGCGGATTCTGGTCAGCGGGCTGGCCATCGGTGCCGCCATCGCGGCCACGGTACTGGCCGGACCCACCGCCAACGCCAGCCAGGGCGGCGGCAACGGCGGCGGCGGGCGGCCGTGCGGCACCGCGATGGCCACGTCGGGGGTGGGCACGCTGGGCTCCACGTTCACGCTCAAGTCGATGTACGACGACGACGGCGCGGTGCCGGGGGTGGTCGTCGGCGAGGAGTTCGAGATCAACACCGAGGCCGTCGGTCAGCACTGGACGGTCCAGCTGGCAGACAACGGCGTGATCTTCTTGAACCAGAACGAGATCTCGGACGTGACCGGCATCAAGGGGATGAGCATGACGCCGGCCCAGCCGGGCAACCAGGTGATGACCGCGCATGCGGTGGACACCGACAACGGCGAGGTCGTCGACGGCACCGTCACGCTCGCGCCGCCGTCGGCCAAGTGCGGTCACTGACCCGCACCTGACGGGGGAGTCTCGGCCCGGCCGCGTGATGCGCGGCCGGGCCGAGCCGTATTCCAGGCCGGGGTGTAACCCTTGCGCGTATGGATAGGTGTGTGGGCGGGACGCGGGAGAGCGGACGAACAGGCCGGACGGCGGGCAACCGACCCGCCCCGCCTGCGCATGGTCGGCGCTGAGGCCTACCCGAACTGGGAGGCGATCTACCGGAACAACGTCGGGTGGGTCTACCGGATGCTGTTCGCGAAGGTCGGCAGCAGGCCGGACGCGGAGGACCTGACCACCGAGGTGTTCCTGGCGGCACTGGGTCCGCTGCGGACCTCGGCGTCGGTGCGCGAGGTCCGGTCGTACCTGGTCACGACCGCCCGCACGGTCCTGGCCGACCACTGGCGGCGCACCCTGGGGCGGGAAATCACCACCCTGGACGAGAACCTGGCCGAGCCGGAACCGGAGGACAGCGGCGGGGGCCTTGATCGACTGGCCGACGCGGAGCGGATACTCGCCGAACTGCCGGAGAACTACCGAGCGGTGCTGCGCCTGCGCTATCTCCTCGGCCATTCGCTGAAGGATGCGGCCGGCGCGATGGGTGTCACGGTGGGCAACGTGAAGGTGTTGCAGCACCGGGCCCTCAAGGCGGCGGCCAGGATCGCCGAGCGGATCGGGGTGTGAGCATGTTCGGAGCACGGCGGTTCGTCGAGAACCTGTTGCACCAGCGTCGGCACGGGCGGTTGCGGGTCGATCCGGCCTCGGACGCCGAACTGCGCACCGCGATCCTGCTGCGCTCGGCGCGCGTGGGTGCCGACTCGGTGCGGGAGGAGTTCGTGTCCTCGCTGCACCAGCGACTGGCCGCCGAGATGGGTGAAGGACCGGCATCGGTCCCGCTGGGCAGGCGCACCCTCATCGTGCGGCTCGGCGTGACGGCGGCCGCGTCCGCGGCGGTCGGCGCCGGCCTGGACCACGTGCTGACGTCGCACGCCGAGCCGACGCCCGGCACACCCCAACCGGCCCAGCAGCTCACCCCCGACGACGGCGGGTGGACCACCGTGGCCCGGGCGGCCGATCTGCCGGAGGGTTCGTCGGTCCGGTTCGACCTGGGCACCGTCACCGGCTTCGTCACCCGCACCCACAACCAGGTCCGTGCCGTGTCCGGGGTCTGCACGCACCTGGGCTGCCAACTGGACCTGGACGCGCCCGCCAGGACGCTGAACTGCCCGTGCCACGGCGCGACCTTCTCGGTGACCGGTGCCGTCGTGGAGCACCGCCTGCGGGTACCGCTGCCACCGCTGCCGCGGATCGAGGCCCGGGAGGTCGACGGCGCCATCCAGGTGTTCGCCCCGCCCTCGTCCGGGGGATGAGGGACCGGCTACCCCCGGTTAGGATCGAAGGCGGAGCACTGTCTTCAGGGAGGCGTAGCACCATGCCGGTCGAGCTCAACCACACGATCGTGCAATCGCGGGACAGGCGGGCGTCCGCCGAGTTCCTGGCACACATCCTGGGCCTGGAGGTGGGGCCGGAGTACGGCCCGTTCCTGCCGGTGGCGACCAGCAACGGCGTCACCCTCGACTTCGCCACGGCTCCCGGCGGGCAGATCGACGGCCAGCACTACGCGTTCCTGGTCTCCGACGAGGAGTTCGACGCCGCGTTCGCCCGCGTCCGGCAGGCCGGCATCGCCTACTTCGCCGACCCGCACCAGCAGCGGCCGAACGAGATCAACCACAACGACGGCGGCAGCGGGGTGTACTTCCCGGACCCGAGCGGCCACATGATGGAGATCATCACCCGCCAGTACGGCAGCGGCGCGTAGTCAGGCCGTCGGTGGCCGCCAGTTGACGGCCGCGTCGAAGTTCCGCAGCAGCATGCTGTCGGGCAATACGCTGACCAGCGTGTTCCTGGCCAGGACAGGTAGCCGCCCACGCCATGCGGCGGCCACGCCTGCTGCCCGGGATCGCTTGGCGAGCAGGTGCACGCGGGGTCGGCGGCGCTCGTCATAGCGGTTGAGTCGTGGTGTGGCGTCGTTCGGGTTCAGGCAGGCGGCCAGTTCGACGGCGTCTTCCAGCGCCTGGCAGGCGCCCTGGCCCAGGTTGGGCGTGATGGCGTGGCCCGCGTCGCCGACCAGTGCGAGGTTGCCGTGTACCAGGGTGGGCAGCGGGGCCAGGTCGAAGAGTTCGTTGAGCAGCAACTGTTCCGGGTCCGCGAGCAGTTGCGGCAACGGGAAGTGCCAGTCGGCGAATCGTCGCTGCCACCAGGGCAGGTCCGGCTCGCTCTGCTCGACCGGGACCACCAGGTAGGCGTAGATCCGGCCGTCCGGGAGCGGTACGACGCCGGCGTAGTCGCCGCGGCCCCACGTCTCGCCACCGTCGCTGATCGGGTGGCCGACGGTACCGATCAGGCGGGCGGCCAGCACACCGGTGGGCCGAATCGTGCTGTCCGGCCACAGCTTTCGCCGCACGGTGCTCCACAACCCGTCCGCGCCGATCACCACGTCGCCGGTGAAGTGGCCGCCCTCGCTGGTGGTCACCGTGCCGTCGGTGACGGTGTCGACCTCGGCATTGACCCGGATGTCCACGCCCGTGCAGGCATCCCGTAGCGCGGCAAGGAGTTGCGGGCGTTCCAGCACGACAATCCCGTCACCGAACCGCTTCGCCATCACGGCACTGTCGGTGCGAGACAGCCACCGCCCGGTGCTGTTCCGCACCCCGAACGAACTCTCCACCAGTCCCAGGCCGCGAATCGCCGGCCCGACACCGAGCGCGTCCAGTGCCCGCAAAGCGTTGGGCCACAACGTAAGCCCGGCGCCGATCTCGGACAACTCGGGCCGCCGCTCGAGGAGCGTCACCTGCCACCCCCGCCGCCGCAACCCCACGGCAGCCGCCAACCCCGCGATCCCACCACCGACGACCACCGCGTTCCCCGCCATGGCCTCATGATGCTCCGACGTGTGGGCCCGGTGAGTCGCTGCCGGCAGCCCGGGCCCCGTTCGAATCCAGGTGCCGTGCGGTCAGGACCGGATGGCACAGTGGCCCGGTGACCGATCAGGGACTCTCGCCCGCGCGGGGCACGATCCTGATCGTGTTCTCGGCGGGGTGCTTCGGCACGTCCGGCGTGCTCGCCAGGGCGGTGATCGATGTCGGGCTCTCGACGGACCAGGTGGCCAGCGCCCGGATCTGCCTCGGTGCGGTGATTCTGCTGGTCGGCACGGCGATATTCCGGCCGAAGGCCCTGCGGGTGCGTCGGCGGGAACTGCCCACCCTGGCGGCCTACGGGCTGGTCGGCGTCGCCGCCGTGACACTGGTGTCCTACGTCTCCGTCGCCCGACTGCCGGTCGGTGTCGCGCTCCTGCTCGAATACCTGTCCCCGGTGCTGGTCACGCTGTGGGTGCGGTTCGTTCGTGGCACCCGGTTGCGGCGGCGAGTGTGGGTGGGCGTGGGACTCGCGGTCGCGGGTCTGGTGATGGTCGCTCAGGTGTGGGACGGGCTGTCGCTGGACGCCGTCGGCGTGCTCGCCGGATTGGCCACCGCCGTGTGCTCCGCGGCCTACTTCCTGCTCGGCGAGCGCTGCGTCGCGGCCAGCGATCCCGTCGGCATCACCACCTGGGGCCTCGTGATCGGGGCCGCCGCGGTGACCGCCGTGGCTCCGGTCTGGTCGCTGCCCGGCACCGTCGTGTTCCACGACGCGGCCTTCGGGCCGTGGCGGCCGCCGGTGTGGGTGCTGCTGCTCGCTGTCTCGTTCGTCGCCACCGTCGTGGCCTATCTGGCCGGCATGGCCTCGTTGCGGTACCTGCCGTCGTCGGTGGTCAGCGTGTTGTCGTTGGGTGAACCCGTGGTCGCGACCGTGTTGGCCTGGGTGCTGCTCGGTCAGGCGTTGTCGCTGATCCAGGTCATCGGCGGTGTCGTGCTGCTGACCGGCGCGGTGATCGTGCGGCTCACCGGTCGCCCGATCACCACCGAACCCGCGCCGGCTACCTGCGCGGAGGCGACGACAGGATCTGCACCGCGAGGCGCTGGGTGATGCCCAACCGTGGCGCGGCCTGCCGGGCGCGTTCGGCGATCCGGCCGGGGTCCAGGCCCATGTCGTGGTAGAGCCGCACCAGCTTCTCCTGCTCCGGTGTCCACGGGCGGGGTGCCGCCGGGCGGCGCACCGGCTGTGCGGGCTGCCGCTGGGGGCGTGGCGCCTCGGCAGCGCCGGTCGACCGGTAGTCCAGGCCGAGGCCGGTGTCCTTGGTCGTCAACTCGCCCGCCTCACCGCGGCGCCGGACCTCGTCGGCGTCGCCGGTCACCACGACCTCCGCACCCTTGTTGGTGCCCAGCACGGTGACCCGCAGTCCCCGGTAGTGCTTCTTCTGGCACGTGTCCTTGGTGCAGTAGGCGTAACCCAGTTCGGCCCGCTCCGCGGGCAGTTCGTCACCGCACCCGATGCAGTGCGTCTGCTCGGTCGTCTTCACCACCTCCGCTACCCATAACGCCTGGTGAGGTGGCGTTCTTCCGGGAGGGTCGATGGCGTCGATCCGTTGCGGCCGTGCGGGGCCGTGGACGGATCGTGGCGTCGCGTCGCCGGGATGACCTGGCGTTGCGGTTGGCCGCGCAGGGGTTCGACCGGCGATCTCCACGCCGCCGCGCCTGGGCCGAGGGGTGGCGGAGCTGCCGTACGCGCAGCACGTGGCCCGCGCCGGTCGTGGTGCACACAGCCGAGATCGACGGCCTACTGCGCTATCTCAGCGGGATGTGGTGCAGAGGTCGTGGGCGGTGTGCCTGCGCGTCGCGCACGCACACCGCCGTGTCCGCCCTGGTCAGACGGCCCGGACGCCCTGGGCCTGCGGGCCCTTCTGGCCCTGTCCAACCTCGTACTCGACCCTCTGACCCTCATCGAGGGACTTGAAGCCGGTACCCTGAATCTCCGAGTAGTGGACGAACACGTCCGGTCCACCGGCGTCCTGGGTGATGAACCCGTAGCCCTTTTCGCCGTTGAACCACTTCACGGTGCCTTGCGCCATGCTGAACTCTCCTTGCGGCGTCGTCCCGCCCCACCCTGAGGTCAGCCGACAACCGGGCAGTCACACTACAGGGTCAACGCCGATCGCGCGCCCTCCCACGGTATGCAAGAGTTCGAGTACAGTCGGTCGCGCGACCTGGACCGTCTGCCTCGGGTCGCGTTCGACGTCGACACCAGCGGTCATGACCGCGACCGGCGGGCTACCCCCAGGACGTCCCATCATGTTCGGAGTACCCCACTGATGCCCACCATCGAGGCGCCCGCGCGCGCCGACGGCACGAAGCCCATGTTCGGCCCCGAACGAACGGCCTTTGAGCAGGGGATGCTCTACGTGTTCATCCTGGTGCCGTTTCTCGCGCTGGCCGGTGCGGCCGGCGTGGCCTGGGGATGGGGTCTCACCTGGGTGAACGTCGGCCTGGCCACAGGTTTCTATCTGCTGACCGGTACGGCTGTCACGGTGGGCTATCACCGGCTGTTCACGCACGGCTCGTTCAAGGCGGTCCGGCCACTGCGGATCGCGCTCGCGGTGGCGGGCAGCATGGCGATGCAGGGCGCGCTCACCGAATGGGTCGCCGACCACCGCCGCCACCACGCGTTCTCCGATCGGGACGGTGACCCGCACTCGCCGTGGCGTTACGGGACCGGTGCCCTCGCGCTGAGCAAGGGTCTCTGGCACTCCCACGTGGGTTGGATCTTCGAACGCGGTAAGACCAACCCGGCCCGCTTCGCCCCGGATCTCGTGGCCGACAAGGACATTCGCGTGGTCGACGGCCTGATTCCGCTGTGGATGGGGCTCAGCCTCGGGCTGCCCGCGCTGATCGGCGGCCTGGCGACCTGGTCGTGGTGGGGTGCGCTGACCGCGTTCTTCTGGGCCAGCCTGGTGCGGATCTCCTTGCTGCACCACGTCACCTGGTCGATCAATTCGATCTGTCACGTGATCGGTGGCCGCCCGTTCGCGTCCAGGGACAGGGCGGCGAACTTCTGGCCGCTGGCGATCCTGTCCTTCGGTGAGTCGTGGCACAACTCGCACCACGCGGACCCGACGTGCGCCCGGCACGGTGTCCGCCGTGGCCAGTGGGACATTTCGGCCCGAATGATCCGCATCTTCGAGACACTGGGTTGGGCGCGGGACGTGCGCTGGCCGACCCAGCAGCGCCTGGCCCGGTTGGCCCGCTGACCGTCGCTCGCGACGTTGCTCCATCACGCGATCTGGTGATCTTCCTGAGCTCGCCACCTGCCACCTGCCGCCGGTCGAGCCGGTCGGAGTTTCGGTCCGCCCGGACGGGGTACGGCTACCGGTGACAGGAGTGCTGGGCACCAAGGATGAGAGGATCGTCATGCTGACGTTGACCCGCTCTGCCGTCGAGGTCGTCAACACCGTGATGGACGGCTCCGGCGAGAGGGACACGGCCGGGCTGCGCATCGCCAACTCCGCCGAGAACCTCCAGGCCGAGTTCGTACCCGGACCGGCCGAAGGCGACAAGGTCGTCACCCAGGACGGCGCCCGGGTCTTCATGGACCCCACCGCTGCCGCCTACCTGGACGACAAGGTCCTCACCGGCGAACTCGACGAGCAGGGCAACGTACGTTTCGGGCTCGGCCAGCAGGAGGACGCCGCCGGCCCAGAGTGAGTCGGCATCGTCACCTGATCCTGGCCCGCCGTTGCAGGTCGGTGGCGAACTGCTGCCAGCGGGCCGCGTTGCTCCTCGCCAACTCGGCGACCGCCACCGCGCAGTGGCCGGGTACGGCGTTGACGAGCAGGGCACATTCCTGCTGACTGACCATGCTGCCGGCCAACCAGCGCAGCAGGATCCGGCCTGCCTCGGTGCCCCGCAGCGAGGGGTCCCTGGACAGTGCCCGCAGTGCCGGCGACGGCTGTGTGGCCGCGCGGCCGGTGGACCGCTGCTCCGGCACGTGGGGTCGGGCAGGGGCCATGCGTCGCCGGACGTCGTGGGCCGTCGACAGCGCGATCCCGGCCTCCTTCGCGACCTGGCGCAGTGGCGCGTCAGGACGGTCCCGGATGATGTTCTCGGCGGCCTGCCTGCCATGGCTGGGGTCGAGGGGACGCGCGATGCCGTCGCGTCCGATCCGGACACCCGATCGGACGGCTGCACCGCCCGAACGCCGGCGGACCGCCGACACGGTCTTGTGGGTCAGGCCGGTCACCGCCGCGATCGCCCGGTCCGACCAGTGGCCGTGCGTCAGCAGGATGCGGACCGCGGCCGCCTTGCGTTCGGCGAGCGAGAGCGGCCGGCCGTGGCTGACGTTCTCCTGTACCGCCAGCACGAACAGATCGGCTTCGTCGTCGACGACGAACCGCACCTCGATGTGGTCCTTGCCGCGCCGCTGGGCGGCCCGCAGTCGGTGTCGACCGTCGACGACCTGCATCGTCGGCCGGTGCACGAGGATCGGTGGTAGGGCCGTGCCCGTCTCGGCGAGCGCCCGCACGTGATCGTCGTCCTGGGCGAGTGCCCGCGGCGACTCGGCGAGGACGAGCGAGTCGATCGGTACCAGTTCCACCGCGTTCGGTCGGAGCGTATCGGGCATAGCAGACGATCTCCCCACACTGCTCCGGGCTGGTGATCGCACCCTAGGCAGGCCTGCTGGTTTCTCACTAGCACCGTGGTAGCCGTAGCGTCGGCCCATGATCAGCGGGGATGACATGCTCGGCCGGGCGCGGCGGATCGCCGACGAGGTGCTGTTCCCGGCAACCATCGGGATCGACCGGAGTGGCGTGCTGCCGCGGTCGCAGTTGGACCTGCTGGCCGACCAGGGGTGCTACGCACTCGCCGCGCCACCCGAGTACGGCGGGCCGGGCCTGGATCAACCGAGCGCGGCGCGGGTGGTGGAGACGCTGGCCGGCGGCTGCCTGTGCACGACGTTCGTGTGGCTGCAACACCACGGCGTGGTGCGGCGGCTGGTCGGCGCTCCGGCTGGGCCGCGTGACACCTGGCTGCCTCACTTGGCTGCCGGCACGGTCCGGGCCGGTGTCGCGCTGGGCGGCACCCTGCCCGGTCCACCGCGACTGGTGGCTACCCGCACGCCCGATGGCTACGTGCTGTCCGGGCACTCGCCGTGGGTCACCGGCTGGGGTCTGGTCGACGTGCTCGCGGTGGCCGCCAGGGACGGCGACCGGTTGGTGTGGGCGCTGCTGGACGCGACCGGGTCGGCCACGCTGACGGCGGAGCCGCTGCCGCTGGTCGCGGTGGCCGCCAGCAACACGGTCACACTCACCTTCACCGATCATTCCGTGCCGGCCGACCGGCTGCTGGGCACCCAGGACCACGCGGAATGGGCGGCGGTGGACCGGAATGCCTTGCGCACCAACGGTTCTCTCGCGCTCGGCCTGATCGGTCGGTGCGCCACCCTGCTGGGCGGTGGACCGTCGGCCGCCGAACTGGCCGCCTGCCGCGACCGGCTGGACGCGGCAGGGCCGGACGAGCTGCCCGAGGCCCGTGCCGCCGCGTCCGCGCTGGCCAGCCGGGCCGCCACGCTGCTGGTCGCGAGCACCGGCAGCCGAGGCATCCTGCTCGACGGCCACGCCCAGAAGCTCGCCCGCGAGGCACTGTTCCTGCTGGTGTTCGGGTCCCGCCCCGCGATCAAGGAGTCGCTCGTCGCGCTGTTCTCATAATTGTTAATATTCTTGCTTCTGTGACCGTTCGGCGTAGGCTGCCGCCATGACGAGCGCCAACGTGCTGCTCCACCCGGTGCGGCTGCAGATCGTCAAGGCGTTCCTGGGGGACCGGGCCCTGACGATGGCGCAACTCGCCACCGAGATCGACCAGGTGCCCGCCGGCAGCCTGTACCGGCACGTCGCCCTGCTCACCGAGGCCGGAGTGTTGCGGGTGAGCGCGGAACGACGGGTGCGCGGCACGGTCGAACGCACCTACACGCTGCGCCTGTCGGCCACCCGGATCGGTCCCGACGAACTGGCGTCGATGACCGCCGAGGACCACACGCACGCGTTCATGACCTTCGTCGCCGGGCTGCTGGCCGATTTCGACCGCTACCTGGCGGCCGGTCAGGTCGATCTGGTCCGGGACGGCGTCAGCTACGCCACCGAGGCGCTGTGGCTGGACGACGCCGAGTACGCCGAGCTGATCCGTGATCTCGCCGCCGTGCTGGACGTGCGCCGCGCCCACGGACCGGCACCGGGCAGGCGCAGGCGGCTGCTGAGCGCGGTCTGGCAACCGGACGACCACTGAGGAGGGCACCGCCATGCCGATCGAGGACATCCGGTTCGACAGCGACGGCTGTTCGTTGGCCGGCACCCTCGTCGAGGTGACCGAGCCGGTGGCCGCCGCACTGGTGCTCCCCGGATCGGGACGGATCAACCGGGACTCGGACATGCCGAAGCTCCCGCTGGGCGTGACCAGGGTGGTCGCCGACGCGCTCGCCCAGGTCGGGGTGTCGAGCCTGCGCTACGACAAGCGCGGCGTTGGCGCCAGCGAGGGTGACTACCTGACCACCGGCATGACCCAGCGGCGCGAGGACGCCCGCGCGGCGCTGCGCTGGTGGGCGGCCCGCAACCCTGGCGTGCCGCTGCTGGTGGTCGGCCACAGCGAGGGCGCCCTGCACGCCACCGAACTGGCCACCGAGGACGGTGTGGCCGGCGTGGTGCTGCTGGCCATGCCGGCCAGGCCCGGCGAGGACGTGCTGGCCTGGCAGACCAGGATGCTGGCCGACCGGCTGCCGCCGTCCGCCAGGGCGATCACCCGCGTCCTGCACATCGATGTCGTCCGTCTGCAGCGCAAGAACATGGAGCGGGTGCGCGCCTCCGATCAGGACGTCCTGCGGCTTCAGGGGACCAAGGTCAACGCGCGCTGGCTGCGTGAGTTCATGGCCTACGACCCGCGCGGGGCCCTGGCCAAGATCACCGTGCCGGTGCTGGCGATCACCGGCGCCCAGGACATGCAGGTGCCCGCCGGGGACGTCGCGACCATGGGTGAACTGGTCGCCGGACCGTTCGACGGCCACGTGGTCGCGGGCCTCAGCCACCTGCTCCGGTCCGATCCCGACGGTGTCGGACCGCGCGGCTACCGCAAGGCGGTCCGCCAACCGGTCAGCCCCGAGGCGCTGACGCTGATCACCGACTGGATCCGGCACCGGCCCTAGAATGGGCCGATGGCGTCGGTCAAGCAGTTCCAGGTCACCTTCGACTGCGCGGAACCTGAACGCGTCGCTCGTTTCTGGTGCGACGTGTTGGGGTACGTCGTACCGCCGGCGCCGAAGGGGTTCGCCACGTGGGACGAGTTCGCTCGCTCGCTGCCGCCGGGGTCCCAGGGTTCGGCGTTCGTCTGTGTTGATCCCTCCGGTGTGGGCCCGCGGCTGTTCTTCCAGCGCGTGCCCGAAGGCAAGGTCGTCAAGAACCGGGTGCATCTCGACGTGCGGGTGGGCACCGGGCTCGTGGGTGCGCAGCGCCTGGCCGCACTGGAGGCCGAGTGCGCGCGACTGGTCCCGCTCGGCGCGGTACGCGTGCGACTTCTGCCCGCCGACGACCTCGACGAGTCGTGCATCGCGATGCAGGACATCGAGGGCAACGAGTTCTGCCTCGACTGACGGGCAGCCCTAGTCGCTGGGACCGCGCGCGGTCAGCACCACCCGCAGGACGTGCTCGACGGCCGACGGGAACACGGCACCCCGCAACTCGCCCCGGGTCGCGAGATTGCGGGAGGCGAACTCCAGCATCCGGTCCGGACCCATCCGCCGGACCACGAGCGTCGCGACCTCCTCCAGGTCGAGATCCGGATTGTCCAGGCGGGTCAGGGCGAACTGGAGAATCAGCTCGTCGTCCGTCATGGTCGCTCCATCACCCGGGGACGGTGAACGCCTCGGTGATGCCGCCGTCCAGCGGCAACGCGGCGCCGGTGATGAAGCCGGAGTCGTCGCCCGCCAGGAAGGCGATCGCCCCGGCCGCCTCGTCCAGCGTGCCGAACCGGCCCATCGGCCAGTGCACCAGTCGGGCGTCCAGCGCACCGGGACTGCGGTCGAACACCGCCCGCTGCGCCGGTGTCTCGATCGGCCCGAACAACACCGCGTTGACCCGGACCCCGCTGCGCGCGAGGTGGACGCCGAGATCCCTGGTCAACTGCACCACGCCCGCCTTGGCCGCGGCGTAGGCCATCGGTGCCGTCGCGGAGCCGACGGCGGCCAGGAACGACGCAGAGTTGATGACCGACCCGCCGGCCGGCTCGGTGTTGCGCAGGTGCGGAATGCCGTGCTTGCAGCACAGGAAGATGCTGGTCAGGTTCGCGTCCTGGATCCGGCGCCAGGTCTCCAGGTCGATGTCCAGCGCGGAACCGTCGCCCGCGCCCATCAGGCCGGTGTTGTTGTGGATGACGTCGAGGCGGCCGTGCTCGCGCACGACCTGGTCGTACATCGCCCGGACCTGGTCCTCGTCGGTGAGGTCGGCCTGGATCACCTGGTCGCCGACGACGTGGTCGACCTGGTCGACGCCGACGACCACGCCGCCATCGCGCTGGAACCGCCCGGCCACCGCCTGGCCGATCGTGCTGGCGGCACCGTTCACCACACAGACCTTCCCGGCCAACATCCCTGCGCGCACCCGCCCCTCGTCGGCCGCCAGTATCCCGCATTCGGGCGTTCGGCATGATGGTGTGATGGCCGGCTCGGACGGACGTGACCTCGGTCGGGTGTTCAACGACGTTCCTGAGCTCTACGACCGGGTTCGGCCGGGGTATCCGGACCAGCTGTTCGCGGATCTCGTCGGCATCACCGGCATGGACGAGAGCTCGTCGGTGCTGGAGGTGGGCTGCGGGACCGGTCAGGCGACGCGGTCGTTGGCGGCGCTCGGCTGTTCGGTGACGGCCGTCGAGCCGGGCGCGGACATGGCCGCACTCGCCCGGCGACGTTTCGCCGGCAACGTGGCCATCGAGACATCGACGTTCGAGGACTGGGACGATCGCGGTCGCCGTTTCGACGTGCTCGTGGCCGCGTCCTCGTGGCACTGGGTGGACCCGTCGATCGGCTGGTGGCGAGCCCACGACGTGCTCCGCCCCGGCGGCTGGCTGGCGCTGCTGAGCAACGTCGTGGTCCGCGCGCCCGGTGAGCCGGAGGTGTACGCCGAGACCGCCGACCTGCACGAGCGGTTCGCCCCGGGCAATCCCGGCTGGGGTGATCCACCGCTGGAGGACGACGTACGTGCCACCGATGCTGGGTGGGGACCCGGCCTGTTCGGCCCGGCGATCGTGCGCTCGTACCCGACCGTGCAATGGTTCACCGGGGAGGGTTTCGCCGATCTGCTCCGCTCGACGTCGCTGTACCGCACGCTCGACCGCGACGTCCGTGAGCCGTTGCTGGACGCGGTCGCCGAGCGCATCCGCACGCACATGGGCGACCGGGCGGCCCGTCGCTACCTGAGCGTGTTGAGCGTCGGACCCGGCGTGATCCAGTAGTACCGCGCCGGTCCGTGTTCGGTGTCGCGGATCCCGTCAAGGACGCCACCGTGGTGCTCGATCGTCTTCGCCGACGGGACGTTGTCCGCCGCACAGACGGCCAGTACCCGGCCCATGCCGAGCGTCCGAGCCTGCTCGAGCATGCTGCCCAGTGCCCAGGTGGCCAGCCCCCGGCGCCGTGCGGTCGGCCGGATGCCGTAGCCGATGTGGCCCGCCCATCGCTCGTAGTCGCCGAATCCCTGGCGCAGCGCGATCCCGCCGAGCACCCGTCCGTCCTCGACGATCCACCGGTACACGCATGCCGACTGCTCGGTCAGGCGCGCCACCCAGGCCGCGAATCCCGCAGCCGAGTCGACGTCGTCGCCGGGCGACAACCCGAAACCGTCCTCGTGGCTGCCGGGACCCCACTCGGCGTGCGCCTCCAGCCAGGCACTGTGCAGCCCTGTGGTGGGCGCGATCAGTTCGGCCATGCCGCGACCCTATCGATGTGTAGCCGCTGGCATCTGGGTACTCGACGGGTATGGCTGGTGCAACGCGGACGACGCCGGACCGGACCTACTACGACACGTCGGACCTGCGTCTGACCACGTCGGGCGTGGAGTTGTGGCGCGACTCGGTGCGGTGGCGTGCGGTGTTCCCCACGGGTCGCGAGGTCGACGCGGCGGCAGACTCCGACGCGGTGCCGGCGAAGCTGGGCGCTCTGCTGGTGACGTACGTCGCGGAGCGAAAGTTGGCTCCGTGTGCGCCTGTCACGACGGAGCGCGACAACGACGGAGCTACGGACGGCGCATCGTCGGTCGCGGACGTCCTGTCCGGTTACCTCCGCGAGCAGATCGACGCGATGCGCGCGGCTGACGTCGCCCTGCGGTTGGCCGAGCCGGAAGCGGTGCACGACCTTCGGGTCGCGGTGCGCCGGTTGCGCGGTTGCCTGCGGGTGTACGGCCGCTACTTCGTGGCGAAACGAGTCAAGCCGGTCGTGACCGAGTTGGCCTGGCTGTCGAAGCGGCTCGGTGTCGCGCGCGACGCGGAAGTGCTGCGCCAGCAGATCGCCGGGCCGATCCAGGCACTGCCCGCCGACCTCGTCCTGGGACCGGTCCGGGCCGAAATGGACCGGCTGCTCGCCCGCCCCGAGGCCGAGGCCATGGAGTCGTTGCGCAGGGAGCTGAACGGCCGGCGGTACCTGGCCCTGCACGACGCCCTCGACCAGTTGCGTTCGGATCCGCCCTGTCGCGCGCGGGCCCGGCAGCGGGCGGACAAGGCTCTGCCGCACCAGATCGCCAAGGCCCATCGGAAGGCGCGTGCGGCGGTCGAACGTGTCGCGGACGGGCCCGGGCGCGATGCCGCGCTGCACGGGGTGCGCAAGAAGGTGCGGCGGCTGCGCTACGCGTGCGAGGTCGCCGAGCCCGCCGTCGGCAAGCGGGCCGCGAAACTGGCGCGCCGGAGCAAGAAGATCCAGAGCGTCCTCGGCGACCACCACGACGCCGTCGTCGCACGGCCGGTCCTGCGTCGACTCGGTGCGGCGGCGCACCTGGACGGTGGCAACGGCTTCACCTTCGGCGTGGTGCACGGTCTGCTGGACGAGCGGGCCGCCCGGCTGGAGTCCGCCTTCGCGCGGCGGTGGCGGCGCTTGGAGGCGCACCACCGGTTGACCTAGTCCAGGCCGGCCAGCCAGGTGTAGGCCGCCGTGCGGTTGTTGTGTTCGACGTCGGTGTGGTCCTCGTCGGCCGAGATGTGGGCGACGATGCCGGGGACGTTCTCGGCCAGCCAGCGGGCGTTGCTGACCGGCACCGCCCGGTCGCGGCCGCCGTGCCAGAGCTGGACCGGCACCGTCGTCATGGTCAGGTCGCAGCCCCACGGGGTGAGGGCCGCCGTCCAGTCGTCCCACCAGCCGTCGTCGCCGTCGGTCAGGGTGTCCCGCACTTCGGCGGCGAGATGCGCGGCCTGGGCATGACTGTGCGCCTCGTCGGTGCCGGCCGCGTCGCCCCAGCGAGCCAGCCAGCCCTCCGGCTCCGACGTGTTGGCGTACAGCCGTTCCGCGTCGTGCCGCCAGTTGGCGCGTGCGGCAGCGCGATCGGTGAAGAACTGGTCCACCTCGTGCCGGTACTCCGGGGGCCAGTCGCCGCAGAAGTCCAGGCCGGGCGATCCGTAGGGAGCGAACGAGGCGAACACGGCGGCGCCGGTGACCAGGTCGGGCAGCAGTGCCGCGCAGGCCAGGGCGTGACTGCCACCGCCGGACAGGCCCCAGACGCCGAGCCGGTCGATGCCCAGCGCGTCCGCGATCCGGCGCACGTCGGTCGCCGCGTCGCCGATCCGCCGTCCCTCCTGACGCGGCCGGCCGTGGTAGCCCGGTCGGTCGTAGCTGACCAGCCGCAGGCCGCACTCGCTCGCCAGTTCCGCATCGGGCCGGTAGATCCGGCGGGACCCCGGACTGCCGGCGTGGACCAGGACGGGTCTCCCGTCCGGCGGCCCGAACTCGTCCACATGGATCGTGTCACCGGCCGCACCCCGAACCGGGCGCGTGATCGTCCGCATGTCCGTAAGCTACGAGACGATGGATGGTGAGCCGAGCGATATTGTCGAGGCGGGCTATGACCTGGTCGCGGACCGGCACCTGGCGTGGATCAATGAGATTCGCGGTGACCCGCGGCTGCGGTTCGTGCGCGAACTGCGGGCCCGGTTGCCCGAGCACCCGACGATCCTCGATCTCGGCTGCGGCGCAGGCGTGCCGTGTACGGCCCTGCTCGCCGAGCACGCCGACGTGGTGGGCGTCGACGTCTCGGCACGGCAACTCGAACTGGCGCGCCACCACGTCCCGGGCGCTCGGTTCGTCAAGGCGGACATGGGTACGGTCGACTTCCCAGCACTATCGTTCGATGCGGTGACGGCGTTCTACTCGGTCGCCCACACGCCCCGCGACGGGCACGGCGCACTGTTCGGGCGCATCGCGTCGTGGTTGCGGCCCGGTGGTCACTTCCTGGCGTCCCTGGGCTGTGGCGGCAGCGACGGTGCCGTGGGCGACTGGTTGGGCGCACCGATGTTCTTCAGCAGCCACGACGCGCCCACCAACCGGCGGCTGCTGTCGGCCGCCGGGCTCGACGTCCTGGTCGACGAGACTGTCACGATGGAGGAACCGGAAGGGCCGGCGACCTTCCAGTGGGTGATCGCCACCAGGCCCGACCGCTGACCACGAGGAGACAGTGTTGCGTGTTTCCCGCCTCGACCACCTTGTCCTGACCGTCGCGGACATCGACGCCACCGTCGAGTGGTACTCGAACGTCCTGGGCATGTCCCGGGTGACGTTCGGCGAGGGCCGCACCGCGCTGCGGTTCGGCAACCAGAAGATCAACCTGCACCTGGCAGGCCACGAGTTCGAACCCAGGGCCGCCGTGGCCACCCGGGGCAGCGCCGACCTGTGCTTCATCGTCGACGACGACCTGGACGGCGTGCGAGCCCAACTGGCCGCCAACGGCGTCGCCGTCGAACTGGGTCCGGTCGTGCGCACCGGCGCGACCGGCCAACTGGACAGCGTCTACGTCCGGGACCCGGACGGCAATCTGATCGAACTGAGCAACTACCAGGCAGACTGACCGGCATGTCCCGAGCCGATGCGATCGCGGGCGCGGCAGCGTACTTCGACTCCGGCGCGTTCCTGGCGGACCTCCGCCGCAGGGTCGCGTTCCGCACCGAGAGCCAGACCTCGGACGAGCGGCCGGAGCTACGCGCCTACCTGGTACAGGAGATGGTGCCGGCGGCCGGCCGGCTCGGCGCCGACGCGGTGGTGTTGGACAGCACGGTGGCCGGCACCGGGCCGATCATGATCGCCCGCCGCCACGAGGGCGACGACCTGCCGACGGTGCTCACCTACGGGCACGCCGACGTCGTACTCGCCGAACCGGACAAGTGGCGCACCGGCCTCGACCCGTGGCAGGTCACCGTCGAGCAGGACCGCTGGTACGGCAGGGGAACGGCGGACAACAAGGGCCAGCACACCATCAACCTGGCCGCGGCCGAACAAGTGCTGCGGACCCGCGGCCGGCTCGGCTTCAATCTGACGATCCTGATCGAGACCGGCGAGGAGGACGGATCGCCCGGATTGCGCGAGTTCTGCGCGCTGCACCGGGACGAGCTGGCGGCCGATGTGCTGATCGCGTCGGACGGGCCGAGAGTGGCGGCGACGCGGCCGACGGTGTTCCTCGGCTCGCGCGGCGCGGCCGGGTTCACCCTGCGGGTGTCGCTGCGGGAGCGGTCGTTCCACTCCGGCAACTGGGGTGGCCTGCTGCGCAACCCCGCCACCGTGCTGGCCGGCGCGATCGCGAGCATGGTCGACCGGCGCGGCACGATCCTGGTGCCCGGCCTGCGGCCGCCGGCCATCCCGGACGACGTGCGGGAAACGTTGCGCACCGTGCCCGTCGGTGGCGGCGCGGACGACCCGGACATCGACGACGGCTGGGGCGAACCGGGACTCACCCCGGCCGAGCGGGTCATCGGCTGGAACACCCTCGAGGTGCTGTCGTTGGCGGCCGGCAACCCGACGACCCCGATCGGCGCGATTCCCGGATCGGCGCACGCGTACTGCCAGTTGCGGTTCGTCGTGGGCACCGACGTCGACAACCTGGCCGGCATCCTGCGTGATCACCTCGACCGGCACGGCTTCGGCATGGTCGAGGTCGAGCAGGGACTCGTCATGCGGGCGACGCGGACGGACCAGCGCGACCCGTGGGTGCGGTTCGCGCTGGAGTCGCTGGAACGCACGTCGGGCAGCCCGGCCACCCTGCTGCCCAATCTCGGCGGCAGCCTGCCCAATGACGCGTTCGCCGAGGAACTGGACATGTGCACGGTGTGGATCCCGCACTCGTACCCGGCCTGCGCCCAGCACGCCCCCAACGAGCACCTGCTTGCCCCGCTGGCCAGGGAGTCGCTCCAGCTCATGGCCGGGCTTTTCTGGGACCTCGGCAATCGCTCCACATGAGACAGTCCACGGCGGGCTGACGGCAGTACCCTGCGCGAATGCGTGCATTGCGTCAGCGGCTGGCCGATCTGGACAAGGCTTCGGCGGACGCCGTGCGGATCATCGAGTTCTTCGACGGGCTCACCGGGAACCGGGCCGGTTTCGAGGCGCTGGCCCGTGCGGCGGCGGGGCTGGCCGAGTGCCCGGCGGGCATCCGGGACAACACGGGTGCCGTGCTGGCCTGTTTCGACCAGCACGGCCACCCGGTGGCGGCCGAGCCGCCGGCCGACGGCCGGCTGGACCGCACCTACGGCGGTGCGCAGGCCGGTGGCGTCGTGTGGCTGGACCGCCGAGGCGGTGCGCACCCGCTGGACGAGATGATCGTCGAACGGCTGGCGGTGTCGGCCGCGATCATCCTGGACCGGCACCGAGGGGTCGACGCCGGCCAGCGCGATGACCCGACGCTGGTCAGAACGCTGCTCAACGCCCGGGTCGGCGAGGCCCACAAGCGTGTGGCCGCGCACGCGCTGGGCCTGGCGGGCCAGGTGGTGGTGCTGGCCGCGCACCTGGCGGCCCGCCAACCGGAACGGTTGACCCGGCTGGCCACCGTGGTGGAGCGCGACCTGGCCCGGCCGGTGCGGGCGGCGACGATGGACGAGCCGACCGCCGCCCTGGTGGTCGACGGCGTCGATATCGACGTGCTGGAACGGGCGGTGGCCGGGCGGATGGACGATGGAGACCGGTTCGGCATCGGCGAGGTGCGGCCGGTGACGCTGGCCCACCTGTCCTGGCGGCGGGCCGGTCAGGCGTTGCGGTTCGCCGAGACCGGATCCGGCGGGCCGGTGGTGCGCGGTGACCGGCTCGGGGCGCTGGCACTGCTGGCATCGCTGCCGAAGGCCGACCTCGTCGACGACGCCGACGTGCGGGCGCTGCACCAGCTGGCCCACTCCAGGGGCGGAGCCGAGGTGATCACCACCCTGTGGCACCTGGTCCGGCGCGGCTCGGTGCGCAAGGTCGCGGTCGATCTGCACCTGCACCACAGTTCCATCGCCCACCGGCTGGACCGGGCACAGGCTGCGCTGGGCTATCCGCTGGACGGTCCGGAGGCGCTGTTCCGCGTCCGGCTCGGGCTGGAGATGTGGCAGCTCGCCCGCGCCGATCTCGATGCCGCGCGGTTGGCGGACTGAGCGCACGAATCCGCGCTCACGCGGCGGATGACCGGCCGGTCGGCCCTCGGTGACGATGGTCGCGCGGCCAACGACGACCGGGGGCACCGATGACACAGTGGACTCAGCAGGGCTCCGTGGATCCCGAGCTCGCGGCCTACCTCACGCTCATCGAGCCCGTCGATCCGGACGACCTGGCCGGTCACCGCCTCCTGCAGCGCAAGCAGTGGGCGGCCGCGACCACCGTACCCGACCAGCGGGTGACAGTGGGAATGTTCGAGGACCAGCCCGCGTCACCGGTGCGGCTGCGCACCTACCGGGCCAACCAGGCGGGGCCGTTCGCGCCCGCCCTGGTCTGGCTGCACGGCGGCGCGTTCGCCGTCGGCTTCTGCGAGATCGACGACGACCTGTGCTCCTGGCTGGCCGGTGAGGTGGGCTGCCACATCCTCGTCCCGGAGTACCGGCTGGCCCCGGAACATCCCTATCCGGCCGGCTTCCAGGACGCCTACGACACGCTCACCTGGGTCTGCGCCAACGCCGTGGCCCTGGGCGTCGACCGGCGGCGCATCGCCGTGGGCGGGGCCAGCGCAGGCGGTGCCCTGGCCGCCGCGGTGTGCCTGCGCGCCCGGGACGAGGGCGGCCCGGCGATCGCCTTCCAACTACTCGTGTACCCGGTCACCGACGACCGGCTGGACACGCCGTCGATGCGGATGTTCACCGACAGCCCGGTGTTCGACGCGCCGGCCGCCGAGCTGATGTGGCAGCGCTACCTCGGCCCGTCCCGCCCGGCCGCACCGCCCTACGCGGCACCGATGCGCGCGGACTCGCTGCGCGGCCTGCCGCCCACCTACCTGCTGACCACCCACCTGGACCCGCTGCGCGACGAGGGCCTGGCCTACGGGCTGCGCCTGATCGGCGACGGCGTGGAAACCGAACTGCACCACGTTCCCCAGGCGTTCCACGGCTTCGACACCGTCGCGCCCACCGCCGGGCTCTCCCAGCGGGTGTGGCGCGACTACGCCGCCGCCCTGAGCCGCGCCCTCGCGCCCTGAGGGCCCTTTGCCCAGCCAGCCCGAGGAAGGACATCACCATGAGCAGTCACCGTTCTCGGACCGTCTCCCGGTGGCTCACCGCCGCGACCCTGGCCGCAGCGGCGACCCTGGCCCTCCAGGCGTGCGGGGCCGGTGGTGCGACCGGTACGACGTCCGCTCACACCGGCCAGCTCACCATGATCATCTCGGCGCAGCCGGCCAGCCTCGACCCGGGGCTGATGAACGTCGACCCGAACAACCTCGCCCTGGACCAGCTGGCGTACGAGCCGTTGATCCGCAAGGCGCCGGACGGGTCGTTCGGGCCGGCGCTGGCGACCAGGTTCGGCTACGTCGGCACCGGCAACACCGCGTTCTCGATGACGCTGCGCAGTGGGGTGCGCTTCGCCGACGGCACACCGCTGGACGCGGCCGCCGTGGCGAAGTCGATCGACTACGAGATCAAGGCGGGTGGCCCGGCGGTCGGCTGGCTGGGCGGGTGCACCAAGGTCACCGCGGTCGGCGCGCTCCAGGTGGACGTGGCCTGCACGACGCCCAACCCGGTGCTGCCGTTGCTGTTCTCCCAGAACGCGCCGTTCGGCCTGGTGATCAGCTCGGCCGGGGTGACCGGGCCGGGGTCACTGAAGAACGCGACCGCGGGCGCGGGCCCGTACACGCTGGACGCCACCCAGTCGGTCACCGGTGACCACTACGTGTTCGTGGCGAACAAGAACTACTGGAACCCCAAGGCGGTCCACTTCGACCGGGTCACCCTCAAGGTGATCACCAACCCGGACTCGGTCCTCAACGCGATCCGCTCCGGGCAGGCCGACGTCGCCGTCGGCGACCCGTCCACCGCCGATGCCGCGAAGTCCGCCGGCCTGAAGGTGGTCGCCGCGCCCTCCTACACCGTCGGCGTCGACCTGTTCGACCGAGCCGGCGTCGACGCCAGGCCGCTGTCCGACGCGCGGGTGCGCCAGGCGCTCAACTACGCCGTCGACCGCACGGCGATCACGAAGGCACTGTTCGGCGCCTACGGCTCGCCGACCACCCAACTGGTCACCCCCGCCTACGACGGCTACTCGGCCGCGCTGAACGAGCAGTACCCGTACGACCCGGCCAAGGCCAGGCAACTGCTGGCCGCCGCCGGCTACCCGAACGGCTTCTCGTTGCAACTGGAGGCGTGGGAGGGCTTCAACGTCGCCAAGGTCACCCAGGCGATCGCAGGCTACTGGGCCAAGATCGGCGTGCACACCCAACTCACCCAGGACGCTGCCCCGGCAGCGTGGGTGAACAACGTGCTGACCAAGAAGTTCCCGGCCGGCGGCTTCGGCTACGGCGGCCTGCCCGTGTACATGACGGCACAGAACTGGTTCCAGCCCACGGCTGGCCCGTTCAACCCGTTCCTGTCCCAGAACCCCACCCTGACCGGGTTGCTCCGGCAGGCGGCCGCCGCCACGCCGCGGCAGTCGGCGGCGCTGGGCCTGCGGGCCATGACCTTCGCGCTGGACCAGGGCTGGTGGGTCAGCGCCTCGCTGGTCGACGCCGCCTACTACGTACACCCCGGCATCACCGGGATCTCCGTGACCGCCCGCAACATCTACGCCGACATGTCCACAGTGGCCCAGCCGTGACCGGCATGGTCACGGTGATCCGCCGCAGGCTGGTGTCCTCGGTCCTCCTGCTGCTGGTGGTCAGCCTGGTCAGCTTCCTGCTGATCTCGCTGCTGCCCGGCAGCCCGGCCGTGGTGATCCTCGGACCGAACGCGTCGGCGGCCCAGTACCGGGCGCTGGACCACCAACTCGGGCTGGACCGTCCACTGTGGTCGCAGTACGCGACGTGGCTCGGGCACGCGGTGCACGGCGACTTCGGGTCGTCCTGGGTCAGCGGCCAACCGATCGGGCAGGAACTGGCCCAACGGCTGCCGGTCACGCTGTCGCTGGTGCTGGGCGCGACGGTCCTGGCCGCGGTGCTCGGGGTGGCGCTGGGCGTGCAGAGCGCCATCCGGTCCCGGTCCGCGCGCGGCGCCGTGGACGTGATCTCCCTGGCCGGTGCCGCGATCCCGGGTTTCTGGCTCGGGTTGTTGCTGGTCACGGCGTTCGCGGTGGCGTGGCCGGTGCTGCCCGCGACCGGGTACGTCGCGTTCGCGGCCGGTCCGCTGTCCTGGCTGCGCTCGCTGATCCTGCCCTGGGTCACGCTCGCGCTGGGCGGGTCGGCGCTGATTGCCAAGCAGACCCGGGACAGCCTGGGGGAGGTACTCGGCCGTCCGTTCGTGCGGGTGTACGTCGCCAACGGCCTGTCCACCCGCTCCATCGTCTACCGGCACGCCCTGCGCAATGCCGCCGTGCCGATCCTCACCACGGTCGGTGTGGTGTTCGTCGGGTTGCTGTCCGGTTCGGTGCTGGTGGAGAGCGTGTTCGCGTTGCCCGGCCTCGGCTCGGCCGCGGTGAACGCCACCACATCGCACGACCTGCCGGTGATCCAGGCCGTCGCGGTGTGGTTCACCGTGCTGGTCGTCGTGGTCAACCTGCTCATCGACCTGGCCTATGTCCGGGTCAACCCCCGGGTCCGGATCTCATGAGGACGGTGCCGCGCCGGCCGTTGGCCGCGGCAGGTGCCTGCTGGCTGCTCCTGGTCACCGTGGTCGCGGTGTTCGCCCCCTGGATCGCCCCCTACGGCAGCGAGGACACCGACCTGGGCGTCGCCCTGACCGGGCCCGGCCGTGCCCACCCACTCGGGGTCGACCCGCTGGGCCGCGACGAACTGTCCCGGCTGATCGTCGGCTCCCGCGTGACGCTGGCCGGCGTGGGCATCGCCCTGGCGGTGTTCGTCGTGGTGGGAGTCGCCGCCGGACTGGTCGCCGGCTACCTCGGCGGGCGCACCGATCGGGTGCTGACTCGGGTGCTCGACCTGGTGCTGGCGATCCCGGCCGTGCTGGTCCTGCTGGCGGTCCTGTCGTTGGCGCCGGGCGGCGGGCTGGTGCCGATGCTGGCCTTCGGTGTGCTGTCGGCTCCGGTGTCGGCTCGCGTGGTGCGGGCGACCAGTCTGCAGGTCCGCGAGGAGCTCTACATCGCCGCCGCTCGCGCGTTCGGCCTGTCCGCCGTCCAGATCGTGTTGCGGCACGTGCTGCGCCGGGTGGTCAATCCGACGATCGTGCAGGCCGCGATCTTCGCCGGTACCGCGCTGATCGTGCAGACCGGACTGGCGTTCCTGGGTTTCGGACCGCGCCCGCCCGCGCCCAGTTGGGGCGGTTCGGTCCAGGATGCCTCCGAGGTGATCAACCGTGATCCGTGGCTGCTGTACCCGTGCGGGCTGGTGATCGCGTTGACGGTGCTCGCGTTCGGCCTGGTCGGCGACGGCCTGCGGGACGCGTCGGCCGGTCGTTGGGCGACGGAGCGGTATCTGCCGTCCCGCTCCCGGCGCGGTGCCGCCGCCGAGCCGGACGCGGCAGCCGTCCTGCTGTCGGTGCGTGACCTCACGGTGGACGCGCCCGTCGGTCCCCTGATCCAGGACGTCAGCTTCGACATCGCGCCAGGGGAGGCCCTCGCGCTGGTCGGCGAGTCCGGCTGCGGCAAGTCGATCACCGCGCTGGCCACGCTCGGCGTGCTCCCGGCCGGGCTGCGCCGGGTCAGCGGCACGATCACCGTGGACGGCAAGGACGTCACCGATCCGGCGCGGCTGGCCGCGGTGCGCGGCAGGCGGATCGGCTACGTCTGCCAGGAACCGATGACCGCGCTGGACCCGACGTTCACCGTGCACGCCCAACTGGCCGAGGCCGTCCGGCACCATCGCGGGGTCGGCCGGGCCGAAGCCGGCGAGATCGCGAACACGTTGCTGGCGCAGGTCCGCATCCCCGACCCGACGGCCGTGGCCGCGCGCTACCCGCACCAACTGTCCGGTGGGCTGGCCCAGCGTGCCTGCCTCGCCCTGGCACTGGCCGGCGACCCGGCACTGCTGATCGCCGACGAGCCGACCACCGCGCTGGACGTGCGGGTGCAGGCCGAGATCCTCGCCCTGCTGCACACGTTGCGCCGGGACCGTGGCCTGGCCGTCCTGCTGATCACCCACGACTGGGGTGTCGTCGCGGACCAGTGCGATCGCGCGATCGTCCTGTATGCCGGGCAGATCGTCGAGACCGGCCCGGTCGAGGACCTGTTCCGCGGTCCCCGCCACCCGTACACGCAGGGCCTGTTGGCGGCCAGCCGCAGCCTGGCCGACCCGGACGCGGCGCCGCCCCGCATCGGTGTGGCGGCCCCGCCGCTGGTGACCATTCCCGGCGTCGTACCACCGCCTGGCCACTGGCCGACCGGATGCCGGTTCGCCGACCGCTGCCCGCACGCCGCCCCGGCCTGCCGCGCCGAACCGATCGAACTGCACCGCGACGGCCCGCTGGCCTCCCGTTGCGTCCTGTCCGCCCCGGCGCCCACCACGACCCGATGAGCGCGCCGAGTCCACTGGAGGTGGAGCACCTCAGCGTGGTCTACGAAGGGCGGTGGCGTAGCCGACTGGTGGCCGTGTCCGATGTGTCCTTCACCCTGGAGCGCGGCGAAACCCTTGCCCTGGTCGGGGAATCCGGCTCGGGCAAGTCCACCATCGGCAAGGCGATCGTCGGCCTGGCACCGGTGTCGCAGGGCACGGTGCGGGTGGCGGGCGTGCCGGTGCGCCCGGCCGCGCGGCGCGAGCTGGCCCGCATGGTGCAGTTGGTGTTCCAGGACCCGTACAGCTCGCTGGACCCCACGAAGACCGTAGGCCACACCATCGCCCAGCCGCTGCTGGTGCACGAGCGACTCTCAGTGGCCCAGTGGGGTCCTCGGGTACGCGACCTGCTCGTCCGGGTCGGGCTGCCCGGCGACGCCGCCCGCCGGTATCCGGCCGAGTTCTCCGGCGGGCAACGGCAACGGATCGCGATCGCGCGCGCGCTGATCGTCCAACCGCAGGTGGTCGTGTGCGACGAGCCGGTCAGTGCGCTCGACCTGTCCGTGCAGGCGCAGATCCTGAACCTGCTCAGCCAGTTGCAGGCCGAGCTCGGCCTGTCCTACCTGTTCATCTCGCACGACCTCACCGTGGTCCGTCGCCTGGCTCACCGGGTGGCCGTCCTCTGGGCCGGCCACCTGGTCGAACTGGGCCCGGCGAACGAGGTCTACCGGCAGCCCCAGCACCCCTACACCCGCGCCCTGCTCGACGCGGCACCCGTTGCCGACCCGGCCGTCCAACGCGGCCGCAGCCTCGCGACGGTGCTGCACAGGGCTGATGGTGGGCGACCGCTAGCGTGATCACGATGAACGGCCGCGCTGTGCGAGTCCTGTTGGTCGGCGGTGTGCTTGCCGGCCCGTTGTTCGCGCTCGCCTGGATCGTCGGTGAGGCGATCACTCCGGGGTACAGCGCGACGCGCCATCTCGTCGGTGAGCTCGCCCTCGGGACGTTCGGCTGGTTGCCGGAGGCAGGCTTCTACGTGTCGGGTGCGCTGGTGCTCGGCTTCGCGTTCGGCTTGTGGCGGGCACTTCGGCCGGCGCGGCTGGTGTGGGGGCCGATCATCATCGGGTTGGTGGGCCTGAGCCTGATCGGCGCAGGCCGCTTCGATCAGGATCCGGCCAACGGCTTTCCGCCGGGGACGCCCGTCATGCCCACCACCCGGACCATGCACGGCGAACTGCATGATCTCTTCGGCGCTGTGATCAGCTACGGGCTGCCGATCGCCGCCCTGGTCCTCGTCCGGGCCTTTCACACCCTTCGCAGGCGTCCGTGGCTGGTCTACAGCCTGGTGAGCGGACTCGCGACCTTCGTCGTGTTCTTCGCGGCGAAACTCGACCCACAGGGCAGCGCGGAGGCCGGACTCCAGCAGCGCATCGGCCTCACCATCGACTTCCTGTGGCTCACCCTGCTGGCCGCACTCGTACTCAGAACCGCACCCGAACCGGAATCAGCCTGACCTCATCCGGTCGGCCAGGCGCAGGATCCCGTCTGCGATCCGCTCCGGGGTCGGTGCGTGCTCCGGGTCGAGCAGCCACTGCACCAGGACTCCGGACATGAGCGCCAGTTGCACGGCACCGACGCTGTCCTGGGCGTCGCCGACCTCGGCTTCCGGGATGCCGAGCAGGCCGGCGGCCAGACCGCTGCGGCCCTCGCCCAGGCTGGCCGCCATCAGCTCGCGCAGCTTCGGGGTCTGCTCCGCCTGCACGGCGGCCTCGACCGTGGCCAGCCACAGCCACCGGTTGTCCGCGTAGGAGTCGATCACCTGGCGCCAGAACGCCTCGTACTGCGTACGGGCGTCCGCGTCGGGTGAGACGGCGGCCCGGATGGCGTGCCCGCTCTGTGCGCCCCACTCGTCCATCGCCTGGGTGAAGGCGGCGATCAGCAGCGCCTCGCGGGAGCCGAAGTGGTAGCCGATCGCGGCGTGGTTGACGCCCGCCGCCGCGGCGATGTCGCGCACGGTCGTTCGCGTCCAGCCCTTCGTCTTCAGGCAGGTCAGCGCGCCGGCCAGCAGGTCTTCCCGGTTACCCATGGCGGCGAGTGTAGCGCTCGATTGAACCATTCGGTTTATCCGTATGGATTGACCGGATGGATAAGCCGTTGCTACGGTGGCCGGGACACTGAACGAACCGGGAGGGACAGGCAATGACCAGGGGTTCCGTACTGATCTCCGGCGGCGGCGTGGCAGGACCGTCGCTGGCGTACTGGCTGGGCAGGTCCGGTCACCCGACCACCGTGGTGGAGCGGGCACCGGCGCTGCGCACGAGTGGCGCCGGACCGGTGGACTTCCGGGGCGACCAGCTCGCGCTGCTGGACCGGATGAGCGTGCTGGACGACATCCGGGCCAACCAGACCGGCATGGGCGACCAGGTGGTGATCGACCGGACGGGCAGGCGGATGTCGACGTTCCCGTCGGCCCTGTTCAGCGGCGACGTCGAGATCGAACGGCCCGACCTGGCGCGCATCCTGTACGAGCACAGCAAGGACGACGCCGAGTGGATCTTCGGTGATCACGTCACCGGGATCACCGAGACCGGCGGCGGCGTGGACGTCACGTTCGCCCACGGTGCCGCCCGCCGCTTCGACCTGGTCGTCGGCGCGGACGGCCTGCACTCCGGCGTCCGGCGGCTGACGTTCGGCGACGAGGGTTCGTTCCGCACCGATCTCGGTCTCTACGTGGCCGGATTCACCATGCCCAACCGGTTCGGCATCGACCACAGTGGACTCGTCTACAACACGCCCGGCCGGATGGTGATGGTGTCCAGCGGCCGTGACGCGTCCGTCGTGTCGGTGGCGCTGCTGTGGACGTCACCACTGACCGATCACCGCCATGACCCGCGCGCCCTGGTGTCCGAACAGTTCGCGGACGCGGGCTGGCGGGTGCCGGACGTGCTCGACGCGCTGCGTGACGTGCCCGACGTCTACTTCGACACGGTCAGCCAGATCCACCTGGACCGCTGGTCACGCGGCCGGGTCGTGCTGCTCGGCGACGCGGCCTGGTGCACCGGCCCTGGCGGTAACGCCACCGGCCACGCGATGCTGGGTGCGTACACGCTGGCCGGCGAACTGGCGCTCGCGTCCGGCGACCACGAGATCGCCTACCGCCGCTACGAGGAACTGATGCGCCGACCGGTGGCGAAGTCGCAGCGAACCGCGTCCGGAGCGGCCCGCTTCCTGACGCCGGCCACCGACCGGAAGATCCGCAACCGGGACCGCGTGTACCGCATCCTGTCGTCCCGCGCCATGACCGGCCTGTTCACCTGGCTGAGCAAGCGCACCGCCAACACCGGCGACCTGCACGAGTACCCGCTGCCGGGCCTGGTCACGGTATAGCGTGTCCACGATGGGCGTCGATTCGCCGCGCGAGCTGGCCGGATCCTGGGAACTGGTCGTCGATCTGCCCGGCGCCGAGGACGTCCGTGGCCAGGTCGTCTTCGAGGCGGGGGGAGATCCTCGTGCAACGCACGACCGTGCCGATGCCGGAAGCACCCGACAGTGCTCCGTCATCGTCACGACCGAGGGCGGCGGCTACGTCCAGCACTACTTCGACTCCCGTGGCGTCGCGCGGCTGTACGCCATGACCTTCGACGGCCGCACCTGGACGCTGGAACGCACCACACCGGACTTCTCCTCGTCGGAGTTCGCTCAACGGTTCGTCGGCACCATCAGCGATGACGGCACGACCATCGAGGGCGAGTGGCGGACCTCGGGCGATGGCCAGTGGCAGCGGGACTTCGGTCTCACCTACACCCGCGTCGCGTAGGGTCGGCGCGCGAGCCGGTCGGTGAGGCGCGCGATGCCGGCGGTGTAGTCGGGGTGGTGCGCCAGGGCACCGGCCAGTTTCATGTGGGTCAGGGCTTCCCGGTAGCGGTGGCGCCGTTCCAGGGTGCGGCCCAACAGGAAGTGGGCGTAGTCGTCGGTCGGTCGCTCGTCGGTGAGGCGCTCCAATAGATGCTGTGCCCGGCCCAGTTGGGCTGACGCGAAGTACGCGCGGGCCAACAGCGGTCGCACGGCGGCCTGGTCGGCCATCGGTTCCAGCAGGGTGACCGCGCCGAGTGGGTTGCGGGCGGCGACCAGGTCCTCGGCGCGGCGGTAGTCGGCTGCCGGGTCGCCGGTCGGCACGATGCGCGGCGCTTGGGTCGAGGGCACCGAGCAGGCCGTGCCGCCGGGCGCCTGACCCGCCGGAGAGCCGCGGCCGTTCAGGAAGTCCAGCAGCACAGCGGGTTCCTGGGCTCCGGCGAGTGCCCGCCGGTCGATCACGAAGGTGGGTACGGCACGGACGCCGATGGACAGTCCGCGCAGCAGTTCCTCGCGGACGTGACCGAACAGCTTCGGCCCGTCGATCAGACCGCCGGCGTCGGGCAAGCCGACTTCGCCGGCGAGGCGGTCCAGTTCCGCCCGGTCGGCCAGGTCCACGCCTTCGCTGAAGTGGGCGACGAACAGCCGGCGGGCCAGGCGGTTCTGCAGCGCGGCGCCGCCCTGGTCGTAGCCCGCGGCCAGCAGTCGGTGCGCGTCGAAGGTGTTGGCCCGCCACGTGGGTCGGTAGGGGAGAGCCACTTCGGCGAGGTGGTCCGCGTTGTCGGCGAGGACGGTGGGGGAGGGCTCGGCCAGGCGCTCGGAGGGCCGGCGCGCGGCCGGGTTCAGTTGGAAGGGCCGCCAGACGACCTCGACCTCGGCATGCCAGGTCGACAGCGCCCGGTCCAGCCGCAGCGCGCCCAGGAAGCACCACGGGCAGGTCAGGTCCGCCCAGACATCCAGCAGCACCGCAGGCTCCATCCCACTCGTTCCTCAACAACTGTAGGTTAGACGACAGGTGTCGTGCAATGTAGGGTGAGCTGGTGCGTAGCACCGATCCTCGGGTGATCCGGACCCGCGCCGCGCTACGCGCCGCGCTGCTGGACCTGGTCGGTGAGCGGGAGTTGACCGAGGTCAGGATGGGCGACGTGGCCGAGCGCGCCATGGTCAACCGCGCCACCATCTACCTGCACTACCGGGACCGCGACACGCTCCTGGTCGACGCCATGGAGGACGCGGTCGGCGGGATCGTCGCCGACGTGGCACGGTGTGTCGCCGACGCGGCCCGACAACCGGTGACCGACGCGGTGCCGGGCCATCTGGTCAGCCTGTTCGCCCACGTCGGCGACAACCCGGCGCTGTATGCCCGGCTGCTGGGCCCGGAGGGCAGCGCCGGGTTCGCCGCCCGCCTGCGGGAGCTGTTCACCGACGCGTGGCGGCTCGACCTGCCCGACTCCCCGGTCGTGGGCGAGTTCCTCTCCGGCGCGTTGGTCGGCGTCATCGTCGGCTGGGTGAGCCGGCCGGACCCGCGCCCCGCCGAGGAGATCGCCGGCCAGTTCTGGCAACTGGCCGGCCGCTGCTACCCGTGATCAGACCGGGATTCGGCCGTCCCGCCCACGCGGTCGAATCCGGCAGGACCCCAGACAGTCTCGCCACGCGGGCGCTATCCTCCCCGCCATGCTCGCCGAAGCCTCCATCTGCCGATGCCTGGTCTGCCAGGACTACGGGGACCGCGACAGGCTCGACGACATCGACACCAAACTGACCAACGCCATCGGCGAAACCGGCTGGGGCGTACTGGCGATTCCGGAAGACGACACCAGCGCCGGCTGGGCGTTCACGGTCGGTTTGTGGCACACCTATTCGTTCGCCGGAGATCGCCACGTTCGGTCTTGAGCCGGCCGTGATGATGCGTTGCCTCAACGCCGTCGGTGATCGAGTCGCCGCGGGCGGCACGCTTGCCGCCAACGACGAACTCGACGAGATCGTCACCGACGGCTGCCGGGTCGCACCCAGGTCCGTTGAGGACGGTTGGCGCAGCCTCTTCTTCGGTACGTCCACGGGTTTCTACCGCGCCACACCGATCGTGCCATTTCTTCAACTTCTCCGGCCGGACCGCGACGGCCGGTATCCCGGGGACGAGGAGTGCACCGAGCGATACGAGCAGCCGCAACCACGACTGTGGCTGCCCCGCGATGAACATCCCCTTGGCCCGTGGACCGGGCAAGACTGACGGTGTGGTGCCCGGGCCTGACACGGAGGGTGACGGACAATCGTCGGGTAACCCAAATCGGTGACGCTCCGCGTCGACCCGGCCCGGTCGTGGTACCCAGCATCGAACCGGTAGTCGACGCGGAGGTGGTTGACGGTGCGGCGTTCCGTTCTGGGCCTGGTCGTGGTGGTCGCCGGCCTGATCCTGGCCGGTTGCCAGATTCCGCAGGGCAGCGGTTCGTCGGCGAGCGGCGGTCCGACGCTGCCGCCGCCGTCCGTGGTGGCCAAGCACTGGAAGATGCCGAACCTGGTGGGCACCGGACTGCAGAAGGCGCAGGACGACATCCAGAAGCTCACCGGCAACGGGGTCTTCTTCACGTCGTCGCACGACGCCACCGGCAGGGGCCGGCACCAGGTCATCGACTCGGACTGGCAGGTCTGCACGCAGAACGTGCCGGCGGGCGACACGATCACGGTCACCTCGAAGATCGACTTCGGTGTCGTGCGAACGTCGGAGAGCTGCCGGTAGGCGTGCCGCATGTCAACGCAGCGCGGCGAAATCCACGTCGAACCGTTCTCGCAACGCGCGGGTGCCGGCGTTCGTCACGGTGATCGTGCGGTCGGCCGAGCCGCGACGAATCCAGCCACCGTTGAGGAAACGGCGGAACACGGCCCGACCGAGCTGGCCGGACAGGTGGTGCCGCTGCTCGCTCCAGTCGATGCAGCACCGCACGGTCAGGCGGCTCGGATCCGTGATGCCCAGGTCGGCGAAGAACTTCTCGCCGCCGGTCGTCACGGTGTAGTTCGTGTCGTCGCCACCGCCGGACAACCCGCCGGACAGCCGATTCGGGTCGATGGTGCCGTCGTGCCCGGTCAGATGGCCCTCGGCCAGCAGGCTGCCCATCACCGCGACACCGAGCCGACCGGCGAGGTGGTCGTAGCAACTACGGGCCACCCGCAACCGATGCGCCCGCGTGCCGTCCCGCAGCGATCGCACGGCGCGGCGCGGCGCGACCGCGGTGATCGATTCGAGCAGCCGCGCGACGGCGGGCCCGGCGAGCCGGTAGTACCGGTGGCGGCCGTGCTGCTCACCGGTGACCAGACCGGCTGCCACCAGCTTGTGCAGATGAGTGCTGGCCGTGGACGGCGTCACACCGGCTTCGTCGGCGAGGTGACCGGCCGGAAGTTGGCGGCCGTCGTCCAGCGCGAACAGCATGCGGCACCGGCTCGGGTCGGCGAGCAGCGCGCCCACCGCCGACAGGTCGATGTCGCCGCGCGCCCCTTTCTCGTTCTCACCCATGACCCGACGCTACGCCCGGGACACTTCGACGGCTGTCGAACTGTCCCCGACCTACCGTGGCGGCCATGGGCATCCATGACACCCGAGCCGCCGACATGACCCGCGTGTCCGAGGCGCCCGAACGCGCGGAGCGGGTCGGCAGCGGACGTGCGGCCGGCACCCTGGCGTTGCTGTGCCTGTCCATGTTCATCGTCTACCTGGACACGACGATCGTGCCGGTGGTGCTGCCGACGGCACGGGCCGCGCTGCACGCCGACGTCACCGGTTCGCAGTGGATCCTGGACTCCTACGTGCTCGCGTTCGCGTGTCTCCTGCTCACCGCGGGATCGCTCGGCGACATCGTGGGCCGCAAACGGGTGTTCCTGATCGGCATGGTCGGTTTCGTTGCCGCGTCTGTAGGTTGTGCGCTCGCGAGTTCGGCGGGCGAGCTGATCGTGTTCCGTGCCGCCCAGGGCGTGTTCGCGGCCGTGGTGGTACCGGTCAACCTGGCACTCACCGGCGACATCTACCCGGAGCCGAAGGCACGGGCCCGCGCCATCAGCGTGTGGGGCGGCGTCGGTGGGCTGGCGTTCGCCGCCGGCCCGGTGGTCGGCGGCCTGCTGGTCGGGCCGTTCGGCTGGTCCAGCATCTTCTGGCTCAACGTGCCGCTCGGGCTGGCGGCCACCGTCGGCCTGGCCAGGCTCCTGCCGGCCACCCGGCCACCCCAGGGCAGGCGGCTCGATCCGGTGGGCCAGGCGCTGTTCGTCCTGGGAGCTGCCGGCCTCACCTACGGTCTCATCGAGGGCAACGCCCAGGGCTGGAGTTCGGTCGCCATCGTGACCGCGTTCGTCGTGGCCGCCGTCGCGCTGACCGGGTTCGGCCTGTGGGAGCGGCGGACCGCGCACCCGATGCTGCCCGCCGCGGTGCTGCGGGTGCCGGCGGTGGTCGCCGCCTGCGTGGTCAACTTCCTCGGCCTGTTCGGCATGTTCGCCGCGCTGTTCCTGCTCACCTTCTACTTCCAGCAGGAGGAACATCTGCCGCCGATCGCGACCGGGATGCGTTTCCTGGCGCTGACGGCCGCGATCGCCGTGTCCGCGCTCGGCTCGCCGCCGCTGGCCGCCCGGATCGGCACGCGCACCACGATGATCGCGGGCGCGGTGTCGGTCGCGATCGGACTCGCCGGTCTGGTGCTGGTCGGCCAGCACACGTCGTTCGCCACCTACGCGTGGGCACTGGTGTTGCTCGGCCTGGGTATCTCGCCGTCGGCCGGTGTCGTCGCGGTGTCCGCCGCGCTGGTCGCCGTGCCACCGGAACTCACCGGCACCACGTCGGGCACGGTCAACACGTTCCGGCAGATCGGCGCCGCGCTCGGCGTGGCACTGGCCGGGTTGTTCGTCGCCGTCGACGGTCTGATCGGTGGCATGCACATCACGTTCGCCGTTGCGTCGACAGGCGCCGTGCTGGGGGCCGTCGCCGTCTTCGTCGCCCTGCGGTCACCCGCCAGGGCTGCCAGCTGACGAGGGAAGGAGTGTGATCCCGATGAGTGTTTCCGCTGCCCAGGTGCGGGTTCCCGCGCCGCGCGAGGACCCGCTGGGTCTTCCGGTCGACTACACCCGGTTGCGCGAGACGGAACCCGTGTCCCGCGTGATGATGCCGAACGGGCAGGAAGCGTGGCTGGTCACCCGGCACGCCGAGGCCAAGGCGGTGCTGGCCGAACCGGACCTGTTCAGCTCGGACCGGCGGCAGGAGGGCAAACCGAAGCGCACGTTCAACGACGTGGTGGTGGAGTCGATCCTGTTCCTGGATCCGCCGGACCACACGCGGCTGCGCGGCCTGATCGCCGGCCGGTTCTCCGGGAAACGGATGACCGAACTGGCGCCGAGGGCCCGGCGGATCACCGACGACCTGCTCGACGACATGATCTCCGTAGGACCGCCCGCCGACCTGGTCGCCGCCGTGAACGAGTCGGTGCCGCTGCGGGTCATCTGCGAGATTCTCGGTGTGCCGTACGACGACCACGCCCTGTTCCACCGCTGGGTGGACGTGGCCACCAACTTCGGCGAGCAGACGGAGGACAACTTCCGGCGCACGATGGCGGACTTCCGCGAGTACATGGAGGACGTCGTCGCGGCCAAGCGCCGCGATCCCGGTGACGACCTGGTCAGCGAACTGGTCGGCGAGCGGGACACCAACGGGTCACTCCGCCACGACGAGCTGATCTCGCTGTCCATCCTGCTGATGATCGCCGGACACGACAACACCGCCGCCACGCTCGGCCTCGGCGAGATCATGCTGCTGAAGCAACCGGAACAGTTCGCCCGACTGGCCACCGACGGCTCGGCGCTGACCGGTGCCGTCGAGGAGGTGTTGCGCCACCAGGCGATCGTGCACCTCGGCCGGCCGAGGGTCGCCACCCGCGACTGCGAGGTCGGCGGCACCCCTATTCGCCAAGGTGACGCCGTCGTGGTCATGTTGCCGGCGGCCAACCGGGATCCTCGGGTCTTCGACGAGCCGGAACGGTTCGACATCAGCCGCAAGCCCAACCCGCACATCGGTTTCGGCCACGGCATCCACCACTGCGTCGGCCATGCGCTGGCCCGCATGGAACTGCGCGCCGTGTTCGAGCGGCTGGCCGCCCGGCTGCCCGAACTGCGCCTCGCCGAACCGGTGGCCGGCCTGGACTGGCGGCAGGGCTACAACGCGTACGGCGTCCGTACGGTCCCTGTGACGTGGTAGGCACGGCCCGATGACCCGGGTGCGGGTCGGGTTGCTGTTGCCCACCAGGGAACGCACGGTCACCCACGAGTACGACCCGGCCGGCCTGCTCGCCCTGGCCCGCGCGGCCGAGCAGACCGGCCTGGACTCCCTGTGGGTGGGCGACTCGCTGACCGCGCGGCCCCGGCCGGAACCACTCACCCTGCTGGCCGCGATCGCCGCCACCACCGAGCGGATCACGCTGGGCACGGCGGCGCTGACCGCGACCCTGCGGTCGCCACTCGTCGGCGCACACGCGGTCGCCACGCTGGACCAGATCACCGGCGGCCGGCTGACTGTCGCGCTCGGCTCCGGCTTTCCCCTGCCGGAAACCGAGGACGAGTTCGCGGCGGCCGGCGTGCCGGCCCATCACCGGGCCTCCCGACTGGACGAGACCGTCCGGATCTGGCGGAACACCTGGACGTCGGGGGCTGAGTTCCACGGTCGCTATTGGACACTGCCGACCACCGATCTCGTGCCGCCGGCCCGCCAGGGTGGTCCGCCGCTGTGGCTGGCCGGCGGCGACGGGCCGAAAGTGCTGGAACGGGTCGCCATCAGCTACGACGGCTGGCTCCCGTTCCTGCCCGACCCGGACGCCTATGCCGCGGCCTGGCGGCAGATCCGGGCCCGGCGGCGCACCGCGGGCCTGTACGCCACCGTCTACCTCGACCCGGACACCGACCGGGCGGAGGAGAGGCTGGACGAGTACACCCGCGCCTACTACCGCCGCTCGCTCACCGAGATGGCCTCGATCCAGGCTTTCCACGCGGGCACGGCCAGGGAGATCGCGGACTGGCTGGCCTGTTACGTCGAGGCGGGCGCCCAGCACCTGGTGTTGCGCCTGGGCGCCCTGACCATCGACGAGCAGTGGCGGCGGTTCGCCGACCAACTGCTGCCACTGCTGCGCGACAGGTTCGGCTAGGTGGATGGAACCCCTTCCCTCACCCGGACGTGCCGGACCTGCCTAACCGATCGCCGCCGGTGTCCCGATTTCGGTGAGCCCGGTCAGCGCCCTCGGCAGCGGGCCCTGGTGCAGGACGCCGAGGCGTTGGGTGGCGCGGGTGAGGGCGACGTAGAGTTCGGCCGCGCCGCGCGGACCCTCGGCGAGGATCCGTTCCGGTTCCACCACCAGCACGGCGTCGAACTCCAACCCCTTCGTCTCCGACGCCACCACCGCGCCGGGCACACCCGGCGGTCCGATCACCACGCTGGTGCCCTCGCGACCGGCCTCGTCCCGCACGAACGCCTCGATGGCGGCCGGCAGCCCATCGTCGGTGACCTGCCTGGACCACGGCTGGACACCGCACGCCCGCACCGACTCCGGTGGCTGCACGCCGGGTGCGAACTCGGCGAGCAGCGCGGCGGCGACCGCCATGATCTCCGCCGGGGTGCGGTAGTTCACCGTCAGCGACCGGTAGACCCAGCGGCCGGGCACATACGGCTCCAGCATGGTGTCCCACGACGTCGCTCCGGCCACCGACCTGCGCTGGGCGAGATCGCCCACCACGGTGAACGATCGGCCGGGACAGCGCCGCATCAGTACCCGCCAGTCCATTTCGGACAGTTCCTGGGCCTCATCGACCACGACGTGCCGGTAGGTCCAGTCGCGGTCGGCCGTGGCGCGCTCGACCAGGTCGCGGGTGTCCTGTTCGACGAAGCGGCCCGCCAGGTCTTCCGCGTAGAGCAGATCGCTGGCGAACAGGTGATCGTCGTCGTCCATCGAGTCCTTGCGGTCCACGAGGATGTCCAGCGCACCTGCCGCGTACTCGGCCTCCGCCTGCCGTTCCCGCTGCGCGGCCTGCTCGGCGGCCTGGTCCGCCGCCTTGTCCCGGCCCAGCAGGTCGACCAGTTCGTCCAGCAGCGGCACGTCCGACACCGTCCACGCGGCGCCGTCGGCCCGCCACAGCGCCGGGTCGGCGCCCGCCGCCCGCAGCAGCTCCGCCGAGGAGAACAGTGGTGCCAGCAGCGTCTCCGGCGTCAGGATCGGCCAGAGCTCGTCCAGCGCCGCGGTGAACGCGTCGTCCGCCGCCAGCTCCTTGACCAGCTCCTTCCGCAGGTTCTCCCACCCGTCACGGTCCGACCTGGTCAGCCAGCCGCGACCGATCCGGCCGATCGCCCGTTCGGTGAGCACGTAGGTGACGATCTCGGCGAAGGTCGCGCGGGCCTCGTTGTGCGGCAGCCCGCTCGCGCGGGCCTCGTCGGTCGCCCACTCCGCGGTCTCGGCGTCGATCCGCACCGTGACGCCGCCCAGCGTGATCGGCAGCGGACGGTCGGGCAGCCGCTGCCGGTCGGCGACCGCAGCCCTGAGCACGTCCAGGAACGTCAACGATCCCTTGAGCCGCGCGGCGTCCGGCGTGTCCTCGGCCGTCACGCGCAGCCCTGGCACGAAGTCACCGGTGGTCATGAACACCACGTCGGACTCACCCAGCGACGGCAGCACCCGGCTGATGTGGTTCAGGAACGCAGGATTGGGCCCGACCACCAGCACACCGTGGCGTTCCATCCGCTCCCGCTGCGTGTAGAGCAGGTAGGCGACGCGGTGCAGCGCCACCACGGTCTTCCCGGTACCGGGGCCACCCTCGATCACCAGCACACCGGGATGGTCGAGTCGGATGATCTCGTCCTGCTCGGCCTGGATCGTGGCCACGATGTCGCGCATGCCCGCACCGCGCGGCGCGTTGACCGTCGCGAGCAGGGCTGCGTCCCCCCGCTCACCACCGCCGGGCCTGCCGAGCACCTCGTCGGTGAAGTCGACCACCGTGCGCCCTCGGGTGTGGAACTGGCGGCGCCGGCGCATGTTCTCCGGTGTCGCCGCGGTGGCGACGTAGAACGGGCGCGCGGCGGGCGCCCGCCAGTCCAGCAACACCGGTTCGTGTTCCTTCTCCTCGTCGAAAAGGCCGATCCGGCCGATGTGGAAATGCTCGCCGGTGACGGTGTCCAGCCGACCGAAACACAGCCCCGCGTCCGCCACGGCCAGCCGCTTCATTTCCCTGGCCCGCGCGCGCACCTCGACGTCCCGTTCCATCGGTGTGCCGCCGGTGCCGCCCAGGGCCGCCTCGTACTCCCCCTTCACCCGGGCGCGCTCGGCGTCCAGCCGTGTGTAGAGCCCGGCGACGTACTGTCGCTCGGACCGCAATTCCTCGTCATACCCCTGAGTTGACACATTCACCCCTCGGCCGTTCCCTCGGCCGGCAATTGTGCGGCACGACCCGGGTCTTGCCACAAGCCCCCTGGTGCGCTATACGTTAAAAGTGGAGGGAGTGGGTGTGCCTCCCCGACCTTTTCCCCGCATCAGGTTCCGGTCACCTTGTCCGCCAGCTCCCGCAGGATGTCCAGGTGGCCGTTGTGCCGGGACGTCTCCTCGATCAGGTGAAACAGGATCCACCGCAGGGCCACCGGTTCGGATCGCCAGCTCAGCACACCCCGGGACTCCGTGTCCAGGTCGAGCGACGCCACCAGCTCCCGGTGCAGGTCGCAGCCGGCTCGGTACTCGTCGAGCAGCTGGTCGATCGGCACGTCGACGGCGATGCGCAGCTCGCGGTTCGTGGGCAGCGCGGCCGCCTCCCACAACTCGCCCAGCACGAGGTCGACCTCGAACGCGGCCTTCCCGGCCACGGCGCCGCCCTCGCGGACCAGCCAGGTCTCCAGCTCGGCCCGGTTGGCTTCGACCACCCGTGCCACCGAGCAGCAGTGCGGCCCGCTCCGGACCGGTCGTGGCGGCCCACGCCGGCTGGGCGGCTTTCGCGATCTCGCCTGCCCGTGCGATGTCCTCGGGGTCGGCCAGGCCGACCCCGCCGAGTTGGCCGCCGGTGGCGGGCTCGGTGACCGTGTAGGTGCCACCCCTGGCCGGCTCCCACCGTCCCGTGAAGACATTGCCTGACCAGTCCGCGCCGTCCAGACTTGTCGGTCCGCCGGACGTGGTGTTGTCTGTTCCTGTCACGTGAGTTGTCGTGCCCCGCCAGGTGGCGACGAAGCCGGCGCGGAGGTGGAGCGGTGGCGGCCGACCTGCTGTGGGCGGACGAGTGGGACGAAGCGCTCGCCGCGTCCTTCAACGGGCTGCGTCCGGTCAGCGGAAGGCACGACGCGCCCGGGGCGAACTCCGGCAGGCTGGTCGGCGGCACGCTCGGTGGCCTGGCCACCTTCCGCGTCGCTGGCAGTCCGCAGCGGCTGGCCCGCCCGGTCCGGCACACCCGGCGGCGACCTGCGGAAATGCTCAAGATCTGCATCCAGCGCCGGGGCCGCGCGCTGATCCGGCAGGCCGACCGCGAAGTGCTGCTGCCGCCGGGCACCATGGCCGTCTACGACCTGGACCGGCCCTACAGCATCACCCTGGACGGCGACTGGCGCTGCGACGTGATCGCGTTCCCCAAGGCCGCGCTCGTCGCGTCGGCCGCGTTCGTGGACGCGGCACTGTGCCGGGCGACGCCGGTCGAGCGGGGCCCGGGATCGGTGCTCATCTCGCTGGTGTCGTCGGGGGTACGGCAGGCCGGTCCCGATCCGACGGCCGCGCTGATGGGCAGGGCGGGCCTGGCCGCGCTGTCCGGCCAGCCCCGGCCCGAAGACGGCGACGCCGTGCGACTGCAGGTCGAGGCGTACATCCGGCAGCACCTGGCCGACCCTGCTCTGACGCCAGCCATGATCGCGGCCGCCCACCACATGTCGGAGTGTTCGCTGCACCGCCTGTTCGGCACCGCCGACCACTCGGTGGCCGAACTGATCCGGCTGCTGCGGCTGCGGGCGGTGCTGCGCGACCTGCGGGCCACCGACGAATCGATCGCCAGGGTGGCAGCGCGTTGGGGCCACCACGACGTGCCGCATTTCAACCGCCTGTTCAAGGCCCACTACGGCATGACGCCCTCCGAAGCCGGCCACACCGGGTGATGTTGCCCGGCGAAGCGACGCTGGTAGCCAGTTGGGCGGCGCTGGCGCGGACGTCACGCGGCGCCCGGCTGGTCCGTTCGGCCACGGCGGTCGCCGCGGTGTTCCCGGAGTGGGAGCCGTTGAACAACGCGATCGGCGTGCCCACCGTGGTCACCGAGGTGGGCGGTGTGTTCGCCGACGCCGGTGTCGACACGTGGGCGTTGTGGGTGCGCAGCCGGGCGACGGAGTGGGACACGCCGGACGACGTGGCCGCCGTGGACGGGCTGGTCCGCGACACCACAACCATGGTGATGACAACCGCGCTGGCTCCCGGCCCGGTCAGCACCGACGGTGTCGTGCGGACATCCCTGACCTCGGCGTTACGGGCCGGCGACGAACCGGTCCCGGTGACCGAGCTCGGCGCACCGGAGACCGTGCCGGGTCTGGCGGCCTGGGTGCTCGTCCGAGACCAGCTGGCCGTGACCGGCGCCTGGACCTACCGGCACGACACGGACCTCGGCGTCTACACCGTCGGGACAGCGCCCCCGTTGCGGCGACAGGGCCTGGCCACGACGTTGCTGCGGCACCTGCTCGCCGACGCCGAACGGGCCGGCGGGCGCACGGCGAGCCTCCAGTCGACGCGCATGGCCACCGGCCTGTACGAGTCGCTGGGTTTCGTGGCGGTCGGCCGGTACGAGGAATGGATCACCCGGCCGTGAGCCGGGTGCGTTCGGTCGACGACCAGGTCCTGTCGCGGGCCGCGTGGCGGATCGGCCTGCAGACCGCCGCGTCCGTGGTGATCGCGGCGGTGGGGCTGGCCGCGGTCGCCGTCCTGGTCGACCTGCACAGCCAGCACCAGGCAGAGGACGCCCTACTGGCGCGGTCCATCGCGCGGGCGGACGTGGACGACCCACCGGCCGGAGTGTGGCTGGTCGTCCGGCGCGGCGGCCATGACGACGTCACCCGTGGTCTGCCGGCGGGGCTGCCGGATGATGGGGAGTTCGCCGAGGTGACCGCCCGGCGGACCGGCCACACCGCCGTGGTCACCGCGGGGGGAGGCGAGTACCGGGTGAGCACCCAGCCGCTGTCCGACGGCGGTGTCGTCCAGGCCGTGCTGGACCTGCGGGCGGACCTGGCCGCCCGGCGCCAGCTGCTGGAGGCGTTCCTGGCCGCCGGTCTGGTCGGCCTGACGTTGTCGGCCGCCGCCGGCGTGTTGCTGGCCCGGCGCGCCGTCCGGCCGCTCGCCGCGGCCCTGGCGTTGCAGCGTCGGTTCGTCGCCGACGCCGGTCACGAGCTGCGCACCCCGCTGACGTTGCTGACCACCCGCGCCCAGGTGATGCACCGGACGCTCCGGACGGGCACCGACGTCGAGCCCGTCCGCGCCGACGTCGAACGGCTCGTGGCCGACGCCCACCACCTGACCGCAATCTTGGAGGACCTGCTGCTCACCGTGGACCCGAGGGAGCCGCGGGACGTCGGGCAGGTGTCCTTGCCGTCGGTGGTGGCGGAGGTCGTGGAGTCGGCCCGGCCGTCGGCCGACGAGCACGACGTGACGCTGTCGTCGTCGGTGGTGGGCGAGCCGCGGCCCGTGGCGGGCGCGGAGGCCGCGTTGCGCCGGGCGGTGACCGCGTTGGTGGACAACGCGATCCGGCACGCACACGCCGAGGTCCGGGTCACCACGACGGCAGCCGCCGACGCGGTGTGCGTGGACGTCGTGGACGACGGTCCCGGCATCGCGCCGGACATGGCGTCCACGCTGTTCGACCGGTTCGCCACGTCACCGTCGGACGGGCTGGCCGGCACCCGCAGGCGCTACGGCATCGGCCTGGCCTTGGTCAGCGAGATCGCCGCCCGCCACGGCGGTTCGGTGTCCGTCGTGGAGACCGGCGGCCCCGGCGCGGCACTGCGGCTGCGCATTCCCGTCCGCCGACGGTAGAGCCACCCCACATGCCGTGGGGGGAGTAGTACGCCCAATTCAGGGGGCATTCCGTTCGCGGTCGCGGCTGGGAATGTCCCTCGCGGCACGTCGCGTCCCCTTTCCGCACCGGACGAACCGAGGCCGGAGCCGCTTTCCAAGAAGTTTCTCAAAATCCTGCTTCAGGCTGCACCCGCTGGCCGGGCCGTGACGACATGGCCCCTGACCGAAGAGGCGACGCCGATGGTGAAAGCAAGATCCGAAAGACGGAAGGGGCTGCGGCGGCCCCTCCGTGTCTTCTTGATCGCCGCTGGTTCCGTGGTGCTGATGGTGACGGCGTTGACCTGGGCGGCGTCCGCCGCGCCCGGGACGGCCACCGTGTCCGCGGTGACCACGCCGTTCAACGGTGTGTGGCTGGAGTCCGCGGACGGCGGCCACCTCTGGAGCGCGGACGGCAACGGCCTGTGCCGCATCGACGTCACACCCAACGGTTCGGTGGAGAACATCGCCACCTGTGACGTACAGGCCAAGGCACCGACCCAGGCGGTGGTCGGCCCGCAGAACGCGAACGGCACCTACTTCGTGTACGTGGCCGACATGGCCAGCGCCAGCGCCGGTCCGGTGCGCCTGGTGTACGACCCCGCCGCCGACAGCGGCCAGGGCCGCATCGTCGCCAACAGCGCCGTGATCGAGGGCGGCCTCAACACGGTCGGCTTCTTCTCCGACGCCAACGGGAACTTCCGCAGCTCGTCGGTCGCGCTCGGCCCGTGCGCCGCATCGGTCACGACGACGCCGTGCACCGCGCTGTACGTCGCGTTCGAGCGCTCCAAGAAGATCGAGCGCATCGACTTCGCCGACCAACCCGCCGCGGCCCAGTCCATCGAGACGATCTCCAAGACCAATGACGTCCGCAAGGGCGTCCGCTACGGCATCGCCGACTTCGGCAATGCCGACGGCACGCACGACCTGTACATCGACGAACTCGGCGGCGAGGGCGTCTCGGTGATCAAGGACGTGGCAACATGCGTGGCGTCGGAGGGCTCGCCGGATCCGGCCACGCAGAACCCACCGGTCAACCAACTGGGCGGCTGCGCCGCGGCCGTCGAGCCCGGCATCACGAGCAACACCGCACAGGGCATCGCGGTGCAGCGCAACGACGACGGCACCGGTCGCTACCTGTACGTGGGTGACGCTCCCATCAACGCGCAGAGCGCCGTCCTGCGCTACCACCCGCAGACCGGTTTCCAGGACGTGGTGTCCAGCAGCGTGGCCCCGTACGACTCGCTGCTCAACCCGGGCCAGACCGTCACCACCTACCAGGGGATCACCGGTCTGGCGGTCAATCCGCACACCGGCGACCTGTTCATCGGCGACGACCCCACGGTCGTGATCGCGGCCAACCCGCCGCTGAACATGGGGCACATCTTCACCATCAAGGGTGACGCGACGCAGACGGCGCCAGCCGACTGCACCGGCTCGGCCACCAACACGTGCGCTCCACCCGGACCGCCCAGCACGGTGACGCCGCAGCTCTACGCCTACGGCCTGACCGCGCCCAAGGGCGGTGTGACGTTCGTGCCCAGCGACGACGGTGGCCACATCTGGGCCGCCGACCACTCGCAGGGCCTGTGCCGGTTCGACATCGTTCCCCAGGCGCCGGGCCTGCACGCCTACAATCCGTCCTCCTGCGATGACGGCTCGGTGCTCGGGTCGGGCGGCCAGAACGCCTACGACGACTCGATCGTGCCCGGCACCACCAACGAGCACTACCTGTACGTGGCGCAGAACGACCACCTCAGCCCCGGCATCATCCGGTTCACCTTCGACCCGAGCGCGGACAACGGCGCGGGCGGCCTGGTGGCCAACTCGGCGGTCATCATGGCTCCCAACGCCGGCCTGGACGGCGACAAGGCCAACGGCATCGCTCTCGGCCCGTGCAAGCCGGGTGCGCCGGTCACCTGCAAGCACGCCCTGTACGTCGGTGGCCTGCTGGACGGGTTCATCCGCCGGATCAACAACCCGGAGGACGACCCGCGCAACCAGACCGTCGACGTGGTCGCCATGACCACCGAGCAGCGGGCCGGCACGCCCGGTCGTGGCATCAACGGTTCGATCGGCATGCTCGGCGACGACCTGTACCTGCCGGAGAACCAGGGTTTCACCGTGGTGAAGAACATCTCCCAGTGCCCGCAGGCCAACGTGGTCTGCGCGACGGTCCCGATCAACATCGGCACCTTCGGCACCAGCTTCGGCGCGGCCATCGGTGTCGACCCCGACCTGACGCACAGCGTGGCGGGTCTGGTCTACGGGTCGGACTCGCAGGGCAACGGGCCCGCCACGATCTACCAGTACGACGTGGCGACCAACACCTCGCGGATCTTCGCCACCCGTGGCGTGATGCCGGCCGCCGGCACCGCGGAGGCGACCGTGTACTGCTCGCTCACCTGCACTCGGCCGGTCGACCCGAACAACCCGCCGGGCGGGCAGGCCACGTTCCGGTTCGCGCAGGGCCTATTCGCCGACTCTGGTGGCACGGTGTACCTGGCCGAGGACGCCCTGGCCGGCGCCCGAGGCGGGCGGGGGCACCTGTGGGTGGCGCCGTTCATCCCGTACCCGTCCGGGGTGACGCCGGTGCCGCTCCCGATCCCCGGGACCGATCCGACGGTCCACACCTGCGCCATCACGGTCCCGGTGCCCGCCCTGGCCAGCGGGATGACGTACTGGGTCCAGTTCACCACCCATGATCCGGGCCCGATCAGCTCGACGTGGGGTCTGCCGGTGCCGCAGTCGGCACAGTTGCAGATCTACCCGGGCAACCCGTACGTCGGCCTGGCCGACCCGGTGTCCAAGGGTCCGGTGAACGGCGCGATCGCCAAGCAGGTCACGTCCAACTCCACCACGTTCGACGTGAGCACCGCGCCCACGTCGGAGGACGCCGGGACCTACACGGTCCAGTTCTTCAACGGCTCCAACGCGATCACCGCGACCACCGCGACCATCACCTACGAGAACACGGGCACGGCCGCGTGCCCGGCGTCTCCCCTGGTCGGCCACGTGGCCAACTGAGGGCGGTACGAGCGGCTACCGGATCACTCTCACGTGTCCGGTAGCCGCCCGGCCGGTAGCATCGACAGCGGACGCCACCGAGGGAGCGGGGCCCTGACCAGACAGATTCCGCAGTGGACCGAGGCCAGCCCTCGGCTGCTCCTGGTCGAGGACGACCCGGAGCTGACCGGGCTGCTCGTGCGCCTGCTGTCCGACGAGTCCTACGAGGTCGACGTCGCAGCCGACGCCCAGCGGGGGCTGCACCTCGGCCTCACTCGCACGTACGACGTGGTCGTCATGGACCGCAGGCTGCCTGCCGGTGACGGCCTGGATCTGCTGGTTCTGTTGCGCACCAAGGGAATGATCACACCCACCCTGTTCCTGTCCGCGCTGGGCAACCCGGCCGACCGGGTGGCCGGGCTCGACGCCGGCGCCGAGGACTACCTGGCCAAGCCGTTCGACGTCGACGAGCTGCTGGCCCGGCTGCGCGCGCTGCGCCGCAGGCACCTGGACCAGGCCCGGCTGCTGCCGGTGCCCGGCGGGCTGCTCGACCTGGACACCCGTCAGGCCGTCCTGCAGAACCGACCGGGGCAGCGGCTCTCCGTCCGCGAGTGCGCGCTGCTGGCCACCCTGGCCGGGCGGCCACGCAAGGTGTTCTCCCGTGACGAACTACGGATGCTCGCCTTCGACGACGCGGGTGTCGAGATCGTCGACACCTATGTGCACTACCTACGTCGAAAACTGGGTCGCGGCGTCATCGACACCGTCCGCGGGTACGGCTACCAGCTGGGCACGTTGCGCTGACACCTCCCGATCCGAACGATCCCGCTGATCCACCGCATGGTTTCATTCCATCGCGTAAGGCCCGCGTCTGGTCGGAGTGACGATCCGATGGTCGCGGGATGAAGTCGGGGTGCTCGTCGTGCCACGGGGTGTCGAGGCTGTACGCTGACACCAGCTCACGGGTCTCGCCGTGACGTGGCAGATCCCAGACCTCGATGTGCCGCCCACGCTACATCGGAGGATGGATGACCACGGCCCAACCCGCGCCCGTCTCTGCTCAAATTGGCAGTGACTACGCGGAGCTCTCCCGGACCATCCGCGACGCGGGACTCCTCCGTCGGCGTTACGGCTACTACCTGCTCACGATGGGCCTGACGATCGCGGCGTTCGCCGCGGCCTGGGTGGTGTTCGGATTTCTCGGTAACTCGTGGTGGCAGCTGTTCGTCGCCGGATTCCTCGCGCTGGTCTGCACGCACCTGTCGTTCATCGGCCACGACGCGGGGCACAAGCAGATCTTCCGCGGCCGGCGCGCCAACGACGTCGTCGGAGTGCTGCACGGTGGCCTGGTGGGCCTGAGCTACGGCTGGTGGGTGTCCAAACACAACCGCCACCACGCCAACCCCAACCACGAGGACGACGACCCGGACCTGGACATCCCCGCTCTGGCGTTCACCGTCGGCCAGGGCCACACGAAGATCGGCCTCACCCGGTTCATCGCCAAGTACCAGGCGTTCCTGTTCTTTCCCTTGCTGCTGTTGGAAGGCCTGAACCTGCACTGGGCCAGCATCCAGGCGGTCTGGCGTGGCCAGACGAAGCTCGGCCGAGTGGAGCGGGCCCTGCTGCTCACGAACATCGCCGTGTACCTGGCAGCGGTGTTCCTCGTGCTGTCGCCGGGCATCGGGGTCCTGTTCATCGTGGTGCACCAGTGCATCTGGGGTGTCTACATGGGCTGCTCGTTCGCCCCCAACCACAAGGGCATGCCCACCCTGACCGCCGGGCACAGCCTGGACTTCCTGCGCAAGCAGGTACTCACGTCCCGCAACGTCCGTGGTGGCTGGTGGGTCGACTTCACGCTCGGCGGGCTGAACTACCAGATCGAGCACCACCTGTTCCCCAGCATGCCCCGTTCCAACCTGCAGCACGCGCGACCGATCGTGCGCGACTACTGCGTGGCTCGCGGGATCAACTACACCGAATGCGGTGTGCTGCGGTCCTATGGTGAGGTGCTCGCGCACCTGAACGCGGTCGGCGCCCCGTTGCGCCGCGTGCCCGCGACCTGATCGTCACGTTCCAGTAGACAAGGACGCTCCTATGGAGATCGACCGACCGATCGTGCTGTCAGGTTACGAACTGCGGCTGAAGATGGTCGCTGATGCGATCCAGGACCACTCGAAGATGGGGAAGAAGGCGGCGACCGAGGTCGCGGTGCACGTGCTGCACTCGTTGGACTCCATCCCGGAGAAGATTCGCTGATCGGTGAGTCCCGGACGCAGAACTCGTTGCCTTCCGGGTCCTCGAGTTGCGTCCAGTCCTGGAACTCGTGGGTTACTGTCGTGCCCAGGTTGACCAGTCGGACTACTTCCGTGGCGCGGTCGTCGGCTCTGAGGTCGAGATGGACTCGGTTCTTGGTGGTCTTCGGTTCTGGTACCGCTTGGAAGAAGATGCGGGGCCCGGTGGTGGCCGCTACCAGGACCGTGGGGTCGTCTTCCGGGTCGTTGATGCCGTTGGCTCGTAGCCTGGCCAGTTCTGCTTCGTCGTAGGCGGCGATGGCGTAGTCGTCCAGTGCCGCGGCCCAGAATCTGGCTTGGGATGCTGGGTGGTCGCAGTCGATGACGACATCGTGGATTGTGGCCATGGAGTCAGCTGGGATCGGCGGCACGCCACTCCTCCGAGGAGAAGGGCCACTCCGGAAAGGGCTGATGCTCTGCCTCATAGGTCATCGCGGCACGGCGCATGCGATCTTGGAACCGAAAGGGCTCGGCGAGAATGTCGTAGGACTCGTGGCAGGGCACGCCGTGGTCGCAGCCCAGGAACGCCTCGAAGCAGTCCCTGGCCGCGGCGGCCGGTGCGGGTAGTCCCACCCATTCGAAGTCGTAGCCCACGGTGCCGAATCCTCCCCGATCGACCACGCCGCCACCACCGCTTTCGAGATGGTCTGGATTTCCTCCGTATGGGTGACGCTGGGTGGGTCTGCCATGCTTTAGGGTCCGGCGGGTGAACGACATTGTTGAGTTGCGGCGGTACACGCTGCGTCCTGGGCAGCGCGATGTGCTGATCGAGTTGTTCGATCGCGAGTTCGTCGAAACCCAGGAAGCGACCGGAATGCGCATCCTGGGACAGTTCCGCGATCTGGGCGATCCGGACCAGTTTGTCTGGGTGCGCAGCTTTCCGGACATGGCTGTCCGGCTGTCGGCGCTGACCGCCTTCTACTCCGGACCGGTGTGGAAGGCACATGCCGCCGCCGCCAACGCGACCATGATCGACGTGGACAACGTGCTGCTGCTGAAGCCCGCCGGCCAGCGCGGCGACTTCCGGCTGACGCCGAACGGTCGCGACACCCCGGCATCGTCGCTGGTCGTGGCCACGATCTACGACCTGCCGACGCCCGTCGACGACGCCATGGTCGGATTCTTCGAGACCACCGTGCAGCCGTTGCTGGAGAAGGCGGGTGGGACACCGCTCGGCCTGATGCGGACCGAGTACGCCGAGAACGACTTCCCCGGACTGCCCATCCGGACCGGCGTGCACAAACTGGTCTCGTTCACGTCCTACCCGAGCACCGTCACCCGCGCCGAGATCTCCGGCAAGCTGGCCGACCTGCCCGAATGGGCGGACACGGTCGCCGGCGCGCTGCCGGAGGCCGAGCAACTGCTCCTGTCGCCGACCGACCGGTCACTGCTGCGCTGAGCAGGAGATCCCCAGTTCGGTGAAGCACGTGCGGACCCGCCCCGCCAGCCGGTCCAGCGCGCCCCGCCGAACTCGGTGGTCGGCCACCGCGTCCGCCCGGGAGCGGTGGCGGAACGTCACCTGGTGGCCGGGCGCGGCCTGGCCGAGTGCCGACTGGGCGACCTGGGTCGCGACGGCGATCACCGGGTAGCCCGCGGTCACCGGGTGGCCGCGCAGCAACACCACCAGCTCACCCGCCGGGGTCACCTCGACCGCTCCCGCCGGCACGCCACGGGACAACAGCTCACCCGAGCTCAGCCTGGCGGGCGCTCGTCCCCGCAACCGCAGGCCGATGTGGTCGGCCTGGCCGACCTCGAACGAGCCGGCCAGCGGCCGACCGAAGTCCGACGCGTCCGGACCGTCGACGACGTCCACCGTCCAGTCGGTGCCGAACCGGGGGATCGGCGGGGCGAGCCGGAACAGCGGGTACCGGGAGAACGGGACGTAGTCGGTGTCCAGGGCGACCTGGTCGCCTGCTCGCAGCCACGTGCCGAACTCCAGCAGCGGGTCAGGCGCGCAACTGCCCATCAGCCGGGGTGCCGCCAGTGAACCATGCACGGCAAGGTAAGTACGTAGTCCATTGTGGATGGCAGATACGCTCACCGGTGTCGCTGCGGGCACGCGGACCGGTTCCCAGCACGGCCAGTTGACGGTGGCCGGTGCGCCGGTGATCGCGATCAACACCGGACCCGACGCGCTGACCGTGAACGTCGACGCGGTGATCTCGATCAGCGGGGCCGTCTCGGGATTGCCCACCAGGATGTTGGCCACGCCCGCCGAGTACTGGTCCGCCGCCCCGTTGGCCGAGATGCCGTCCCTGGCGTGCCCCGGCCGGCCCAGGTCGGTCACCGCGGCCAGCCCCGCCTGGTGGATCTCCAGGACGTCAGCCACGGAACCGCATCAGGTCACCGGGGCGGTGGTTGAGTTCCAGCAGCCGCACCGAGGTATGCCCGATCAGCCGCCACCCGCCCGGCGACGCGACCGGATAGATCACCGAGTGGCGACCGGCGACCGCCACCGAACCCGGAGCGACCCGGACCCGCGGCACCGGGCACCGGCTGACCGGGTGCGGGAACAGCGAGCCGTCCAGCATCGGCGCGCCCGCGGGAGCCCCTCGGAACCGGACCGTCCACGTGGCGGCCGTGTGCAGCCGGACGACCTCCGCGGCGGGCACGCCGAGTTCCGCCGCCACGTCCGGCAGATCGGGGCCGTCGTAGACCACGGGAAGGTGGAAGGTCACCGGCATCGGCCGCGCCGCACGCACACCGGCCGCCACCTGCTCGAACGTGGTGCGAACGCAGTCGAACTCCACCAGCAGCGTGTCGTAGGCGGGCACCACACCGGACACCCCGGCCAGTCGCTCGACCGGATCGGCCAGCCGGTGCACGGTTCGCCAACGCTGCTCCGCCGTGCCGCCCACGGCCGTGACCAGCAAGGCGGCGTCGCCGTACGGGGCCAGTTCCACCATCGTCATGCGACGACCGCGACCCCGGCGTCGGCGAGCGCGGCACGTACCGCGCGGGCCAGCGCCACGGCACCAGGCGTGTCCCCGTGCAGCAGCACGGTGTCCGGGCGCAGCGGGATGTCCCGGCCGGTGATGGCGGTGACCACCCCCTCGGTCACCATCCGGACGACCCGCGCGATCACCTCGGCCTCGTCGGTGAGCACCGCGCCCGGCGACGTCCTGGGTACCAGGGAACCGTCCTCCTCGTAGGCGCGGTCGGCCAGGCCCGGTACGGCGGTGGACAGGCCGGCGGCCGCTGCCGCGTCGGTCAGTGCGCCTGCCAGCGCGACCACGGTGACGTCCGCGTCGAACGCGGTGATGGCGGCGACGATCGCGTCGGCCCACGACCGGTCCCGGACCGCCGCGTTGCCCAGTTGACCGTGCGGGGTCACGTGCCGGATCCGGGTGCCCTGGGCGCGGGCGAACGCGTCCAGGGCACCGAGCTGGTAGAGCACGTCGGTGTAGACCTCGTGTGCGGTCAGGCCGATGAGCCGTCTGCCGAATCCGTACCGGTCGTGCAGCCCCGGATGGGCCCCGACCCGGACACCGCGCCGGACGCATTCGGCGACCGTGCCGTGCATGATCGCCGGATCGCCCGCGTGGAATCCGCAGGCGATGTTCGCCGACGTCACGATGCCCAGCAGTGCCTCGTCGTCGCCGACCCGGTAGGTGCCGTACCCCTCGCCGAGGTCGGCGGCCAGGTCGACCATCATCGTGGGCTCGTGGCGTTGATCAGGTCGACGATCGCGGCGATGCCCTGGGTGACCCGTTCCGGCGGTTCGGTGCCGATCGAGATCCGGATGTGCCGGTCGCACGACGCGCCGTAGGCGATGCCCGAGATGACGCTGACCCCGTGCTCGCGCAGCAGCCGTGCGGTGAACTCCACCGAGTCCAATGTGGACCTGCCGAGCGATGCGAACAGATAGAACGACGCCGAACCGGGCATCGCGCCGACTCCCGCGTCGGCCAACAGGCCCGCGATCTCCTGCCGAAACGCCACCACGCGGCGGATCTGCGGCCGGGTGATCTCCAGGATGTCGTCGAAGTGCTCGGCGAGATACCAGGACAGGATGGTGGGCGCGCAGGTGATCAGGTGCTGGTTGATCTTCAGTACCTGGTCGATCACCGTGCGGTGCGCGATGACGTAGCCGACCCGCCAGCCGGACACCCCGTAGTTCTTGGACATCGAGTTGACCGTGACGGTGTGCCGCAACTCCGGGTCGAACGAGCCGCACGCGCGGAACTCGACATCCTCCGGCACGAACTCGTTGTACGCCTCGTCCGCGATCACCATCAGCCCGTGCCGGTCGGCGAGCGCGTGCACGAACTCCAGTTCGGCGACCGTGAGCACGTTGCCGGACGGGTTGTTCGGATTGTTGATCACGATGGCCCTGGTGCGAGGGGTGACATAACCGGCAAGGCCGGCCACGCTCACGTCGTGCGGCACCATCACCGGAACCCCACGACAGAGCCGGACCTGCTCCGGGTAGCTCAGCCAGAACGGCTCCGGGATGAGCACCTCGTCGCCCGGCTCCAGCATCGCCAGGAACACCATGTAGATCGCGACCTTGGAACCGGCGGTCACGATGATCTCCGAGGCCGGGTCGACCGGGACGTCGAACTCCTCCCGGTAGTACCGGGCCAGCCGCTGCCGCAGTTCGGGCAGGCCCCTGGAGTGTGAGTAGTGGTGGATGCCCAGGTCGGCCAGGTCGTCGAACTTGGGCAGCGGCAGGTCGAAGAACGCCTCGCCCACCGACAGCCTGATGATGTCCTGGCCGGCTGCCCGGAGTTCGGAGATGTCGTTGTTGTACTTGACCGACAGTGCCTCCGAGATGCCGTCCACCAAGGACGACGATCTGGTGGGCACCGGCAGTCCCATGGTGCTGCTCATTGATTCGCTCCTCACAGGACCCGGACCTGACCGGCACCCCAGACGACGTTCTTCACGGTGGTCAGCGCGGCGAGCCCCATCGGCCCGCGCACGTGCAGTTTCTGCGTGGACACGCCGATCTCCACGCCGTAGCCGTACTCCCCGCCGTCCGAGTAGCGGGTCGACGTGTTCACGAACACGCTGCCCGAGTCGACGTCCCTGGTGAACCGGCGCGCCACGTCGATGTCCCGCGCCACGATCGCCTCGGCGTTGCCGGTGCCCCAGCGGGCGATGTGGGCGATGGCGGCGGTCACGTCCGGCACCACGCGCACGGCGAGCACCAGGTCGAGATACTCGGTGCCCCAGTCCGCCTCGGTGGCCCGCACGGCCTTCGGCCAGACCTCGCAGACCTCGGCGTCACCCCGGATCTCCACGCCGGCGCCGGCCAGTTCGCCGAGCACGCCGGGCAGCCAGTCGGCGGCGAGATCCTGGTGCACCAGCAGGGTTTCCATGGCGTTGCACACGCTGGGCCGGGAGGTCTTGGCGTTGATCGTCACCGCGGTCGCGATGTCCTTGTCGGCGGAGCCGTCGATGTAGACGTGGCAGTTGCCGGCACCGTCGATGACCGTCGGCACGGTGGCGTTGCGCTCCACCGAGTCGATCAGCTCCGGACCGCCGCGTGGCACCAGCAGATCGATGTAACCCTTGGCCCGCATCAGCTCCAGGGCCGCGTCCCGGGACGGGTCGGTGAGCAGCTGGACGGCGGCCGCGGGCACGGTGTCGTGCCGGGCGATGGCGTCGGACAGTGCCGCCATGATCGCGCCGTTCGTCGCCGTGGCCATCGACGAGCCGCGCAGCACCGCGCAGTTGCCCGACTTCAGGCAGAGTGCGGCCACCTCGGCGGTGACGGTGGGCCGCGCCTCGTAGATCACCGCGACCACGCCGAGCGGTTCCCGCACCTGCTCGACCAGCAGGCCGTTGGGCCGGGTCCGGCCCGCCACCACCTGGCCGACCGGATCGGGCAGGTCCGCGATGGTGCGGATGGCCTTGACGAGGCCGGCGATCCTGCGCTCGGTCACGGTGAGCCGGTCCACCAGGGTGGTGGAGATGCGGGCGTCGCGCGCGCCGGCCACGTCGGTGGCGTTCGCGGCGAGGATGTCCTCGCGGTGCGCATCGACGGCCAGCGCCATGTCCAGCAGCACGGCGTTCTTCTTCGCCGTCGTCAGGGATTTGACCACCGTCCATGCCTCGACAGCGGATCGGCACACGTCGGTCACAGTCATGACTGCTCCTCCACGATCCATACGTAGTCGCCCGCGGCGACGATGGGTCGGCCGCCCGGTGCGACGACGCCGCGGGCCACCGTGCGGCCGTCGGCGCCCTGGATGTCGACGACGTCACCGGGCTCGACGTCACCGGTGGCGTGCTCCCGGCACAGGGCGCCGCCGTGTTCGACGAGCGCGGTGCCCGCCGGCGTGCAGCGCAGCGTGCCGCGCGCCGGTGCCCGGAAGACCCGCCACAGCGTGTCCAAGGGCGGGGTGGCACCGGTGACCGCGCGCGGGTGGAACACGGTGCCCATCGCCCTGCCGTCCTGCGCGGCGGTGAGGATGTCGGGATCGCCGCCGTCCGCGATCACCGCGCGCACACCGCTGTACGTGGCGATCCAGCAGGCGCCGAGCTTGGTCCGCATGCCGCCCGAGCCGCTGCCCGTGTTGCCCGCCAATGCCTCGATCTCGGGCTTCAGGACACGCACTTCGTCGATGTGCCGGGTCGGGTCGCCGTCGTGCAGGCCGGGCACGTCGGTCAGGAGCAGGAGCAGGCCGGCCTGGAGATGACCGGCCACCAGGGCCGCGAGCACGTCGTTGTTGCGCACGCCGAGCGCGTCGTTCTCGTTGACCACCGGGATCATGCCCAGGTCCAGCATCGTGTCCAGGGTGAGTCCGACCTTGCTGCCGAGCAGTTCGGGCGGGGTGAGCAGCACCTGGCCGGTGCGCAGGCCGCGATCGGCGAACGCCGACTGGATCGCCGAGTACAGCGACGCCTGGCCCAGCGCGAAGGCCACCTGCGCCGCCGCGGCGTCGTTCTCGGCCAGCCGGGGATGGCGGGTGCGGCCGATCGCGATGGCACCGGAGGCGAGCAGCACCGGCCGCAGGCCGCGCACGATGCCGCGGTGCACGCTGTCGCACAACCGGTCCAGCTTGACGGGGTCGACCCGGCCCGCCGTGACGAGGGATGAGGTGCCGATCTTGAGCACCACCCGCTCACCGGTCACGACGGTGTCGGGCCGCCGGGCGGTGGCCGGCGCATCATGGGTCAGTGTCTCGGGCACGGGCTCATGCTCGCCACGCCGGATGTAGCGCCGATGTGCTCGTGATACGCCAGTGGTGTTGCCGCCGCGGCACACCGGGACTGCATCGGCGCGACATCGGCACAACATCCGGGCTGGCGACTCTGCCGGTATGACCACGGAACTCCGGCCGGCCGCCCCGGCGACGCTGCCCATCACCGAGTCCCAGAAGGGGCTGCTGGTCGTGGACAACCTGGTCCCGACCAGACAGATCTACAACCAGGTCATCCAGTTCGACCTCGACCCGACGCAGTGCACCGGCCCGCTGACCGACACCGTTGTCGGCGCGCTGGTCGCGCTCGTCACCGTGCAGCCCGCGCTGCGCCAGGTGTTCATCCTGCACCCGGAGATGTGTGCCGTCCTGCGACCACCGCCCACCGCCCAGACCCTGCCGCTGGAGTCGGTCACGGTGCCGCCTGCCGACTACGCGGCAACGCTGGCCGCGCTGGGCCGTGACATCGGCCGGACACCGTTCGACCTCGCGACGGGTCCGGTGTATCGCTTCGGCTTCGTGCGCGCCGGTGACGACAGCGCGGCGGCCATCCTGATCTGCGGGCACCACCTCGTCGGCGACGGCGTGTCGATGGGCCCGCTCGTGCGCGACCTGGACCAGGCGCTCGCCGGCGGGCTGGACGTCGAGAAGCTCCGCGCGACGCGGGAGAACGCGCTCGCGAAGGAACTCGCCGCGCAGCAACGCGCGGCGGGTGCCGACAAGACCACGGCCCGCGTCACGGAGTGGGCCCAGCGGTTGCGCGACGTGCCACCGCTGGTGCTCTACCCCCGGCCGGGCCGCCCGCAACAGACCGACTTCCATGGCACGCGCATCTCCTGGACGCTGACCGAGCGGGAGACCGACCGCCTGCAGGCGACCTGCAAGCGGCTGGGCATCACGCCGTTCGTGGCGCTGACCGCGCTGTACGGCACGGTGCTCGCCCGCCATGGCGGCGTGTCCCAGGTCCTGGTCGGCAGCCCGTTCACCGCTCGGCGGACGATCGGCGCCTTCGACCTGTGCGGGTTCTTCGTCAACACGCTGCCGGTCACCGTCGACGTGGACTGGAGCCGTACGGTCGACGAGCATCTGGGCACTGTCGTCCGGGCCGCCGTCGACCACTGCCGGTCGGCTGTGGACGTGCCGTTCAACCAGCTCGTCGCCGCGGTGCAGCCGGACCGCACGAACGACCGCAATCCCTTGTTCTCCTGCATGTTGGCCATGCAGGACACGTTCGACCCGGCCACCGGGGCGGGCGCGGTCGTCGGCGCGCGGGAGCCGGGCAACGGCACCGCCAAGTTCGACCTGTGGCTGGGCGCCACCCCGGTGCACGGGCGATGGCTGCTGGAGCTGGAGTACGACCCCGGCCTGATCCCGCCTGCCATCGCCGACGGGCTGCTGGACTCGCTGCGGTCCGCCGTGCGCCGGGCGGCCACCGACGGCACGCTGACGCTCGCCGAACTGTTCACCGACGCGTCGACGATGCAGAGCCGCCGGAACGACGGCCTGCCGTCGGACGCACCGGCAGCGACGTTGAGCGAATGGTTCACCGCGACCGCGCGGCAGACGCCGGACGCGGTGGCGGTGGAGGAGCCCGGCCGGTCGACGACCTTCGGTGAACTGTCCCGGCGGGCCAGGCGCGTGGCGTCCGGTCTCGCGGCGCGTGGCGTCGGGCAGGGCGACGTGGTGGGGCTGCGGCTGGACTCGCTCGTCGACACGGTCGTGGCGATCCTCGCTGTGCTGCGCCGGGGCGCGACCTATCTCCCGCTGGACGCGAGCCTGCCCGGTGACCGCTTGTCCTACATGGTGGGGCATTCCGGATGCCGGGTGGTGATCGGCGCCGACCTGGCGGCGGCCGCAGAGGTGATCCCGCCCGACGAGCTGGAGTCCGAAGTAGACGTACCATCCGCCGCGACACCCGACTCGGCGGTGTATGTGATGTTCACCTCCGGCTCGACCGGGCAGCCCAAGGGTGTGCTCATGGGACATCGGCCGCTCCTGAACATCGCCGCATGGCAGATCGCGGCCCTCGACCAGACCGGGGACAGCAGGTTCCTGCAGTACGCGCCCGCCGGGTTCGACGTGTCGTACCAGGAGATCCTGCCCACGCTGGTGGCAGGCGGGAGCGTCGTGTCCCGCGAACCGGCCGACCGGCGCGACTTCCCGGCCGTGGTACGCAGGGTCGCCGACACCGAGGTCACCCACCTGTACCTGCCGGTCGCGGCGCTGCGGCCGTTCGTCCAGTCGGTGCGGGTGCAGCGGCTCCTGCTGCCCGCGCTGCGGTACCTGTGCGTGTCCGGCGAGCAGTTGCTGGTGGACGACGAGATCCGTGCGTTCTTCGAGGAGAACCCGCACTGCACCATGGTCAACCACTACGGACCCACGGAGACCAACGCGGCGACCACCCGCAGGCTGACCGCCGCCGATCCACCGTGGCCCAACCACGTCCCGATCGGGCTGCCGCTGCCGGGTGTGACGGCATACGTGGTCGACGCGACCGGTCATCTGGCGCCCGCCGGTGTGCCTGGTGAGCTGTTGCTCGGCGGCACGGCGCCCGCGGGCGGCTATCTCCATGACGCCGAGCGCACGGCGGAACGGTTCCTGCCCGACCGGTTCGCCGGTGCCGGCGTGCTCTACCGGACCGGTGACCAGGTCGTGCGGGACGAGCACGGCGGCCTGATCTTCCTGGGCCGTGACGACACGCAGGTGAAGATCCGCGGCTTCCGGGTGGAACTGGGCGAACTGGAGGCCGCCGCGATCGCGCTGCCCGGTGTGCGGCAGGCGGCGGCCGCGGTCCGTGGCGCGGCCGCCGAACGATCGCTGGTGTTGTTCCTGGTGCCCGAACCCGGTGCCACACCGGACCACGAGGCCGTCCGCGGCGCGCTCGCCGAGCGGCTGCCCGCCTACATGGTGCCGGCGCTGGTGGTCGACATCGAGTCGGTGCCGACCTCCGGCAGCGGCAAGACCGACCGGGTCGCACTGCTGGCCGTCGCGGAGCAGGTCGTCGCCGAACGCGCCGAGGACACCGCGCCCGCCGCCGAGTACGCGGACGACCTGGAACGCGAACTCGCCGAGATCTGGGCCGAGGTGCTCAGCGTCCCGGTGGTCGAGCGGGATCGGCCGGTACTCCAGTACGGCGCGCACTCGCTGAACATCTTCACCGTCCTGGGCCAGGTGCAGGAGCGCTACGGCGTGGCGGTGCAACTGGTGGAGTTCTTCCGCGCGCCCACGGTGGCGACCCTCGCGGGTCTGGTCCGGAAGGCGGCCGCGTGATGGCCGTGCCGGGCAGACTGGTGACGTTGGTACGCCGTGGCGACCGGCCGCTGTGCGTGATGCTGCCCGGCGCGGGTGGCGGGATGAACTCCTACCTGCGGCTCGCGTCGCACCTCGGATCCACCTACAACGTGTCCGCGGTGCGGCCGTCCGGGTTGCTGCCGGACGAGGCGCCAGAGGACAGCGTCGCCGCGATGGCCGACTCCGCCCTGCACGCGCTGGGGGAGCGCACACCGGCGCTGGTCTTCGGATGGTCGCTGGGCGGCACCATCGCGTGGGAGATGGGCGTGCGCATGGCCGATCGCGGGCTGCGGCCCGACCTGGTGATCGTGGACAGCTCGCCGCTGCGCCGCCCGTCCGTCGAGGAGGACGACGAGCGGATCTGGCACATCATCCTGGCCGGGCTCGGCCCGAGGGCGGACGAGCAGACCGTGCGGCGGGTGGAGCGCACGTTCCGCGCCCAGGTGACCGCGCTGGCCGGCTACGCCGTCGAGCGCCGGTACCCGGGCCGCGTGCTGCTGCTGATGTGCCCGGACACCGGCACGGACGGCATCTCCGGCCGGGACCTCGCGCTGCGGCGGTGGCGGGAACTGGCCCCGCAACTGCGGACATCGACTCTGGACACGGACCACTACTCGGTGTTCGAGCCCGCGCACCTGGACCGGCTCACCGGCGAGATCGACACGTTCCTGGGGGAGGGGTGAGTGCGCCGCTGGCGGTGGTCAGCGGTGGCACCCGCGGTATCGGGCTGGCGTTGAGCCATCGGCTGGTCGAGCTGGGCCACCGCGTCGTCGCGCTCTACCGGCGTGACGACGCGGCCGCGCGTGCCGCGGCCGGGACGTCGATCCACGCGCTGCGGCTGGATGTCGCCGACGCCGACGCGGTCGCGCACGCCGGGGAGGACCTGCTGGCCCGCTTCGGGGCGCCTGCCGTGCTGGTGAACAACGCGGGCGTCAACGTGGACAAGCCGTTTCTCACCATGTCGGCGCACGAGTGGCAGCAGGTGCTGGACACCAACCTGTCCGGCGTGTTCCACCTGTGCCGCGCGCTGGTGCCCGCGATGCTCGACGAGGGCGGCGTGGTGGTCAACGTCGGTGCCACGACCGGGATCCGGCCGCGCGTCAACGGAGTGAACTACTGCGCCAGCAAGGCCGGGCTGCTCCAGTTCACCAAGTGCCTGGCGCTGGAACTGGCGCCGAAGGTGCGGGTGAACTGCCTGATCCCGGGCGCGATCGAGACCGACGAGGTGGTCACCAGGTTCCGGCTGGACGATCCGCGCGAGCGGGCCAGGATGATCGCCGGGATCCCGCACGGCCGCCTCGGCACGACCCAGGATGTCGCCGACGCGCTGGAGTTCCTCGTCGGGCCGGGCAGTACCTACCTGACCGGACAGAAGATCATTGTGGATGGTGGGCAGTTCATGTGGTGACCCCGACCTACGACCGGATCTGGACGCCGGTGCTGGAGACGGTCCGGACCGACGCGCTGGACTGCGTGCAGACGAACCTGGCCGCCATGGCGGACCGGCTCGGTGGCGCGGGGGCGCATCTCGCGCTCGGCGCGCCGCTGCGGTTCGAGACCGAGCCGGGAGCCGCCCGGGTGGCCGCGTCACTGGAGCACCGGCTGGCTGCCGCGGACGACCTGCTCGGCCTGCGCGTCGAACGGCGCTGGGAGGGCATCGACGGTCCCGCGCTGCGTGCGCTGGTGGCCGAGCACGGGCCGCTCCACGTGGTCGCGGACGCGTTCGGTCTGCAGTGGACCGTGTTGTTCGGCAGGCAGCACAGCGATCACACGTTCATCCTGGCAGGGCCGAACACGGTCGTGGACGCCTATCACGACGACACGGCCTGGGGCGCGTGCCGGCCCGGCGTGTGGCGGATCACCGACGCGGAACTGGACGCGTGCGTGCCCTCGGCGACGGTGCTCCGGCTCGCGGCCGGGCCGGCGACGGCGTGCGAGGACGTGCTCCGGGTCAACGCGCACAGCCTGGCCGCGGCAGGACCGGCCATCGAGGCGTATCTCGCGGCGAGCGTGCCGTCGGATCTGGTGCTGGACATCTGGTTGCTGGGGCGGTCCCGGCTGTTGCACGCGGCCTGGCTGGAGCGGCAGGGGCTGCCGGCGGCGGAGATGGCGGCGCAGGCACGGGCGTGGCTGACGCTGGCGTCCACGAGTTACGTGGTGCTGCGTCGGAGTGCCGGTGGGGCGCCGGCGTCGGTGGTGGACGAGCTGCGCGAGCTGCTGCGCGAGGATGCCGCGGTCGCGGCTCGGCTGGCGGCTGGCGGCATCCGGGCGGCGCTGGTGGACGTGGTCGGTGAGGTGCTGCGCATCGACGAGCGGGGCGGTGTGGCCGGTGCCGCGTTGCGGGATCTGCCGAACTACAACTCGCTGCGGCTGGTGGAGATCGTGGAGCGGGCCGAGGTGCGGCTGGGTGTGCGGCTGGACGACACGGACCTGACGCCCCAGGCCTTGCGGGACGTCGACTCGTTGTGCGCGGCGTTCGAGCGGCGGGTACGGGAATCACACTGAGCACACGACGAAGGCGGGAGCCGGCTGGCTCCCGCCTTCGTGCTGGCTAGGACGCGTGGCCCAGCTCGGTCGCCAGGCGGCGGCGGTCGATCTTGCCGCTGGCGTTCACCGGGAACGTCTCCACGTGGTGCACCGTGGCCGGCACCATGTACTCGGGCAGGCGCTCGCGCACCGCGGTCAGCAGCTCGGCCGGAGCCACCGCCACGCCGGTGTGCAGGGCGTGCAGCACCGTCTCGCCGGACGCCGTGGTCGCCGGGATCACCACCACGTCGTGCACGGCCGGGTGGTCGCGCAGCACCGCCTCGATCTCGCCCGGCTCGATCCGGTACCCGCGCAGCTTGACCTGATCGTCGACCCGTCCGATGTGGACGAACTCACCGTCCTCCCGACGAACTCGATCGCCCGTCCGGTACCAGTCGTCAGGCGTGGGCAGGCCGGCCACCGGGCCGAACGAGGCCGAGTGGAACCGGTCGCGGTTGTGGGCCGGGTCCAGATAGCCGTCGAACCGCTGCCCGCCACGCACGCACAGCTCGCCGTCCTCGCCGGGCAGGCCGTCCTCACCGACGAGCACGGCGTCGAGCCCGGCGTTCGGCCGACCGATGGGCACGGTGCCATTGGACGTCCGTGGCCACGCCGATGGGTCGGCGGGCAGCCGGTACGCGGTGCAGGTCACGGTCAGCTCGGTGGGCCCATAGGCGTTCTCCACCACGCTGTTCGGTGCGGCAGTGGCCCAGTCGCGGGCCTGGCCCAACGTCAACTGCTCGCCCGCGAACGCACTCCAGCGCAGGTCCGGCATCGCACCGGGCCGCAGCCCGCGCAACCGCCGGGCCAGTGAGATCACCGACGGCACCGAGTACCAGTGGGTGATGCCCCGCCCGGTGACGAACCGCGCCGGGGTCAGCACCTCCTCGCTGGACGGCACCACCAGCGTGGCGCCGGTGCTCCACGACACGAACAGGTCGAACACCGACGGGTCGAACGTCAGGTCGAACGTCTGGGACAGCCGGCAACCGGGCGTCACCGCGTACCGCTCGACGCAGTGCGCCACGTAGCCCGCCACGTTGCCGTGCCGGATCGGCACCCCCTTGGGCGTGCCGGTCGACCCGGACGTGAACAGCAGGTAGGCCACGCTGCCGGGGTCGGCCTCATACTCCTCCGGCCACGGCGCCGGCAGCGCCGAGGGCCACCGGCCCACCAGCGGCAGCGTGGCGATGCCAGCGGGGAGCCCGCCGACACCGGACTCGTCGGCCACCACCACGTCCACGCCCGCCGCGACACAGATGGACCGGTTGCGGTCCGCCGGAAAGGCCGGGTTGAGCGGTACGACGACGGCGCCCAGCCGGAGCCCGGCCAGGTAACCGGCGTAGGTGGCGAGACTGCGGGCGGCCAGCAACCCGACCGCGCGCGGTCGCTCGCCCACGGCCTGAACCAGCGCCGCCGCCAGCCGGTCCACCAGGACGGCGAACTCCCGGTAGGTGACCGTGTCCGAACCCACCTCGATGGCGGTGGCGTCCGGATGGCGGCCCACCGAGTCGCGGAACCACGTGTACATCGTTCCTGGTGACTCGATCACGCTCACTCCTTCGTGGCGGCGTCCGCCTCGGCCACCGCGGCGGGCGTGATGACCCGCAGGAACGGATAGATCAGCAGCAGGCAGGCGACGGCGAAGACACCGAACGCGACCCGGTAGCCGAACAGCTGGGCCAACCCGCCCGCGACGGCCGCCGCGATCGGTGCCATGCCCCAGGAGACCAGTCTGCTCGCCGCGTTGAACCGGCCGAGCAGTTCGTTGGGCACCAACGACTGGCTGATCACCCGCGAGTTGACCGTCCAGAGCGTGCCGCCGACGCCGGCCAGGAACGCGGCCACACCGATCAGCCAGGCGCTGGACCGGACCTCGGGCAGCACGGCGGGCAGGCCCACCATGAGGACGGTGCCGATGATGTTGGCGAACATCGTGGCGCGCCTGCCGATCACCCGGTTGGCCGGGCCGACCAGCGCGGTGCCGATGACACCGCCGGCACCGAGGCTGGTGAGCAGGAAGCCGTACTGGCTCGACGTCAGGTGCAGTGGCCCGCCGACGGCGTACGCCGGGATGATCGCGTACCACGCCGCCCACGTGCCCGCCATGATCGAGATGAGCGCGGCCATCGTGCGCAACAGCTTGTGCCGCCACAGGAACGACAGTCCCTCGCGGATCTCCACCCGCGCCGGCCTGCGTTCGCCCCGCTGGGGTACCGCGAAGTTGCCGACCAGGGTGGTCAGCAGCAGCGCGCCGAGGAGGTAGACCGCGCCGGTGGTGCCCAGCGCCACCGCGAACCCTGCCGCGACGAGGAACCCGCCGATCGGCGCGCCGATGAAGCTGAAGCTGACGTACTCGGCGGCGGCCAGCCGCGCGTTGAGGGTCTGCCACCGGGCCTTCGGCGCGACCGATGGGATGATCGACGCGCCGGACAGGACCGCGACCACCTCGGCGACACCCAGGGCGAGTGCCACGACGAAGATCAGTGGCAGGCTTACCGTCCTGGTCAGCACCGTGACCAGGACGACCCCGATCACGGTCATCCTGGCGAACTCGGCGCCCGCCATGAGCGACCGCCGGTTCATCCGGTCCACGACCACACCGGCGTGCAGTGCGGTGAGCAGCCAGGGCAGGGTCAGGCTGACCGCCACGGCGGCGATCAGCACGGGGGAGTGGGTGAGCCGGGTGGCCAGCAGCGGCAGCGCCACGCGCATGACCGCGTCGGCCGTGTTGGTGGTGCCGGTGAACGCGATCAGCAGCCATTCGTTGCGTCGTGGCCGGGGATCGACCGCGCCACCGGCGCTGACGGGTGCGGCCATCGATTGGTCGGACACGGTGGTACCTCCCAGGATCAGGCCGGCGCGGCGAGTTCGGTGATGGCACGGGCGATCTCGGTGATCGCGGGCGGCCGGAGCAGACCGTGGTGGTCGGCGGCGACCCGCAGCAGCGTCAGCGGCGAGGTGAACTTCCCACGCCACTGGTCGATCTGGTGCTCGGCCAGTTCCGCCCGCACGAGCAGCGCCGGCACGTCCAGCCGCCGCTCGCTCACGTAGGCCCCGACGGCGTCGGTGTGCCGGTTGAACGTCGCCCAGCGGTCCAGCAGCATCGCGACCGACACCGGTCCGCTGCCCGCGGTGGCCAGCCGCGCGGCCAGCACCCGCATGGCGAGCTCCGGCTCACCCGGCGCGCTCTGCGCGGGCGTGCCGTCCAGGGTCACGCCGTAGGTCGCGGCCGCGGTGGCGGCGAAGACCTCGTACACCGCCGCGTCCCGCACGTCCTGACCGAAGTCGTGCGGCACCGGCGGGGTCGAGTCCAGCAGCACGACCGGCACGGGCGGGTCAGCGGCCATCTCGAACGCGGTCATCCCGCCCATCGACCACCCGGCCAGCAGGTCCGGCCGCAGGCCGTCGGCGTCCAGGTCCGCACGGAACCGGGCCGCCATGGCGGGCACCGTGTCCAGCGGAGTGCGCTCGGCCGACGCCGTGATCCGCCAGTCGGCGGGCAGCGCGGCCACGAGCTCGCGGTAGTCCTGCACGCTGCCGCCCGCACCGGGCAGCAGGTGCAGATGGAGGCCGTCGCCCGGCCGCAGGTCGACCACCGTGCTGCCGTCGTCGGCGAGCCGGTCACCGGCGAGCTGGTCGGCCGCCCGGCGTGGGGTCGGCTCGGTCAGCCAGCGCTGGATGTCCAGCGCCACACCGCTGTCCGCCTCCAGGGCGTGCGCGAACCGGACCACCTTGAGCGAACGGCCGCCGGTGGCGAAGAAGTCCTCGTCCGGCCCGAGCGGCTCGGCGCCCAGCACCTCGGTCCACGCCCGGCGCACCTGGTCCAGTGTGGCGGACCTGGGCATCTCCGTGGTGCCCAGATCGGCGGCCCGCAGGGTGTGCTCCACGTAGGCGTCCGCCGTCCGGGTCCGCACGCCGATGGTGGACACCGGCCGCGCGGGGTCGGCACCGCCGACGGCCAGCATCGCGTCGATGTCCTGGTACAGCCGCAACGCCGTGGCCTGGTCGAACCGGCCGGTGTTGTACTCGGACTCCACGATGAACTCGCCGTCGAAGTCGAACACGCCGAATCCGATGTCGGTCCGGGCCGCCCGGTTGGGCGCGTGCTGCAGCCGCAGCGTCGCGTCGCCCAGGGTGACGGCGGTGCCGATGGTGCCGTACCAGGTGACCAGCACCGGGATCGCGTCCCGCAGCTGGGCCTGGACGGATTCACTGAGCGCGCCGAACACCACGGAGAACGGCACCGTCTGGTGGGCCAGCATCTCCCACATGCTGTCCCGGATCCGCTCGACCACGGAACCGAACGTGTCCTCGCCCCGCACGGTGGTCCGCACGGCCAGCACGTTGGCCAGGTAGCCGACGAGCGCCTGGTCCTGCGGGGTCATCCGGTTGGCGCTCACCAGGCCGGTGCACACCTCGGGACCAGCTCCGCCGAGGGCCAGGACCGTCTGCAGTGCGGCGAACAGGACGCCGAACGGGGTGGTGAAGTACTGCTCCGCGAGGGCCGCGATGCCCTGGGTGGCCTCGGGGCTGAACACGTACCGCACCATGCCGCCGGTGTTGCCGGTGCCGGTGTAGGTGTGCCGGTCGGCGACCAGCGTGGTGGTCACGGCACCGTCGAGCGAGTCCCGCCAGTACTTCAGGCTGGCGTCCCAGCGGCCGTCGGTACTCGCCGCCCGGGTCTCCAGCACGTGCTCGCGCAACGAGGGCGGTTCGGTGGCGAATGCGGGTGCCCGGCCGGCCAGGGCGTCGGCGTAGGCGCTGGCGAAGTCGGTCATCAGCAACTGCATGCCCCAGCCGTCGACCAGGGCGTGGTGCACGGTGACCAGCAACTCGTGCGTGTCGCCGACGGTCACCGCGACCAGCCGGGCCACGGGTGCGACAGCCAGCTCGATCGGCCACTCCTGCACCTCACCGGCGATCTGCCGCAGCAGCACGTCCGCCGGCAGCGAACCGGGGTCGGCTATCCTGATCCACTTCGGCTCGACGTCGACGTGGTCCGCGATGGACACCATGACGTCGCCGTCGCGGTGGTGCAGGCTCGCCCGCATGGCCTCGTGCCGGTCGACAACGGCCTGCCAGGCGACACGCAACGCGTCGAAGTCCAGCGGCCGGTCGGCACGCAGCGGCCAGGTCTGGTTGTAGACGGACTTGTTCTTGGCCCGCTGGTGGATCCACCACAGCATCTCCATCAGCGGGGTGGCCGGGATCATCCCGGTGTCGGTGGTGGTCACCGTAGCTCCTTCTCGGCGTCGTGGTCGGCGCCATCGGTGATCTGGGCGACCAAGGTCTTGCGATCGACCTTTCCGTTGGCCGCCAGCGGAATCGTGTGCCTGCGGTGGTAGCCGCGCGGCCGCATGTAGGTCGGCAGGTCCTCCAACAGCCGGGCGAAGTCGCCGTCGGCCACCGGTTCGCCCGCGTACACGGCGTGCAGGTCAACCTCGCCGTCATCGGCGGTCAGGGCCACCACGACGGCCTCGGTGATCGCCGGGTGCCTGCGTAGCGCGGACTCGATCTCGCCCAGCTCGACCCGGTTGCCCCTGACCTTGATCTGGTCGTCCACCCGACCCAGGTGGACGAGTTCGCCGTTCTCCCGACGGACCCGGTCCCCGGTGCGGTACCAGTGGCTGTCGGCCAGCGGCTCGCTGCCGTCGTAGGTCCGGCCGACGGCGCCGTCGAAGCTGAGGAAGCGTCCGGCGTTCTCGGCGGCGTCCAGGTAACCGGGGAAACGTTGCCCACCGCGGACACAGAGTTCGCCGTCCTCGCAGGGCTTGAGGTCCTCGTCCAGCAACACGTAGTCCATGTGCGGGAACAGCTCGCCGATCGGCATCGACCGGTTGGACGTCAACGGCCAGTTCGCCTGCTCGTCCGGTACCTCGTAGCCGGTGCAGATCACGGTCAGCTCGGTCGGGCCGTAGCAGTTGTTGACCGCCGCCTGCGGCGCCGCCGCCCGCCACGCCTGCACCTGCTCGACGGTGAGCGGCTCACCGCCGAACATGGCGCGACGCAGGTTGGGCATGCTGCCCGGCGCCAGCGCCCGCAGCCGGCGGGCGAACGAGATGATCGACGGCACGGACAGCCAGTGGGTCAGGCGCTTCTCGTTGACGAACCGCACCGGCGCGAACACGTCGCTGGGCTGCGGCACGCACAACGTCGCACCCGTGCCCCAGGTGCCGAACAGTTCCACGATCGAGCCGTCGAAGAACAGCTCGAAGGTCTGCGACACCCGGCAGTCGGCCGAGAAACCGAACCGAGGGATGACGTCGGTCAGCAACGCCGACACGTTCGCGTGCGTCACCGGCACGCCCTTCGGCGTGCCCGTCGAACCCGACGTGTAGATGATGTAGGCGACCTCACCGTCGCCGGAACCGACCTCGGGCAGCGGCTCGGTGTCGTCGGACGCCACCAGCGCCCGCCACCGGTCGCCGGTCAGGTCCACCACCGGGATGCCCGACTGCTGCGGATACTGCGGCAACTGCTTGGCCGAACTGTCGTCGACGATCGTCACGTCCAGGCTGGCGTCCTTGGTGATGACGAGGTTCCTGGCCACCGGGGCGCCCTGGTTCAGCGGCACCACGGCCGCGCCGAGCGACTGGCTGGCCAGGTAGCCGACGTAGCTGGCCAGGCTTCGCGAGGTCAGCAGGCCGACGCGGCGCGGGCGTCTGCCGGCCGTGGCCACCATGCGAGCCGCCAGCCGGCGGGCCGCGGTGTGCAGTTCCGCGTAGGTCAGCGTCAGTCCGGCGACCTCGATCGCGGGTGCGTCCGGGGTGCGCTCCACCGAGGCGTGGAACCAGTCGTAGAGCCTGCGCGTCGTCACAGCGCGCCCCCGTCCCGGCCGGCGGGCGCCAGATCGCGCAGCCACGCCTTGAGGTCGGCGATCGTGTGCAGGTCGACCAGCCGGCTGGCGTCGATCTCGGCCTCGTCGTCCTCGGCCACGTCCACCGCGAGGCGCAACAGGGACAGCGACTCGATGCCCGCGTCGAGCAGCAGGGTGGTGTCGTCGAACACGAAGGTGGCGTACCGGGCGATGACGGTGTCGAGATCGAGTGTGGTGTCGATCGACGACGGACTCGCGAGCTCGCTCATGGGATTCTCCACGGGATCGGGACTGGATCTGGCGACGACGTTCGCCGACGGGGTTGTTCTGCTGATGTACCGGGGTTGCACGGGCGGTGTTGCGACGCCCTCATTTCACCTGCGCGCCTGCCTTCCAGACCGACGTGACGTGTGTCGGGTCGGCGAGCACGTCGATGTTCGCCACCGGGTCGGCGTCCAGCAGGAGGACGTCCGCGTCATAGCCGGCCAGCAGCTGGCCGGATCGCGGGGCCTGCGGGCCGAGCGTGGCCGGGGCGATCGCGGTGGCCATCTCGATCGCCTCCAGCGGCGTGGCGCCGGCCTTCACCATCAACGACAACTCGATCCCGTTGAGACCCCACTGGGTGGGCATGTGCGGGCCGGTCATCGCGATGTCGGTGCCGAGCGCGATCCTCACGCCGGCTTCGCGGGCGATCGCGATCGCCTCCAGGTGCCGGTCGGCCACCTCCTCCAGCTTGCCCCTGGCGTACAGCGGTACGAGGTCGCTGACCAGCAGCAGGTGGATGATCGCGCGGGTGGGCACGAAGATCGCGCCGGTCTCGCGCATCGCGGCGGCGGCCTCCTCGTCGAGGTAGGTGCCGTGCTCGATGGTGCGCACGCCTGCCTTGAGCGCGGCCAGGATGCCCGGCTTGCCGTGGCAGTGGGCGGCGACGACCCGGTCGGCGAGGCCGGCCACCTCGACGATCGCGGCCAGTTCGGCGTCGGTGAACTGCTGGTGTACCGGATGGTCTACTTCGGACAGTACGCCGCCGGAGGCGAACACCTTGATCAGCTTCGCGTTGTTGCGCAGCTGTTCCCGGGCCGCCCGCGCGCACTCGGCAGGACCGTCGGCCAGCCGGAGTTCGCCGCCGAGGTGGCCGAAGTCGTCGATCCACGACGCGGGAAAGCCGTGCAGGTCGCCGTGCCCACCGGTGGTGGACAACGCGGTGCCCGCGGCATAGATCGACGGGCCCACCACGGTGCCCTCCTCGACCGCGCGGGCCAGATGGATGCCCAGGCCGCCGACCTCGCGAACCGAGGTGAACCCGGCGTCCAGGCAGGCGCGCAGATCGCTCACGCCGCGGGCGGCCCGCAGTGCGACCGATTCGTGCATCAGGTCGTTGAGATCGGCGGACCGTAGGCCCATGAAGTGGCCGTGACAGTCCCACATGCCCGGCATCACGGTGTGCCCGCGAACCGTTGTGGCGCCAGGACTTGCCGGCGCGCCTGCCCTGGGCCCGGCATAGCGGATCTCGTGGTCGTCCAGGATCACGACGGCGTCCGGGACCGGTGCTCCACGGCCGGGGACGAGTTGGTCAGCTTCGATACGGTGCGACATGCGGGTCAGGGAAGCAGACAGCGCCGGTCGCGGTCACCTGCGCTGGATTGCACACCGCGCCGCCCGCGTACTCTCGGGCGAACAGGCCCACCAGCTCCGGTACCCGGTAGCGATCCATGCCGACCGTCTCGATGAGACCGGCGTCGACCAGGCGCTCGGCGGCCGGCTCCGCCACCGCGGTGGGCACGTCCAGCGTGGCGGCCAGCGCATCGGTCGGCAGCACCGGTAGATCCAGGCCGGCCAGCGCGCCGAGTGCCCGTGCGGTCAGCGGATCGGCACCCCGTTCCACCAGCCGGGCTCCCTCGCACAGGCTGGTCCGCACGCTGAGCCCGTCGCAGGTCAGTGTGTCCAGCCTGCGGGCCGGATCGGCCAGGCGGTCGGCAAGCTGCTCGATGGTCCACTCAGGACGTTGGGCCAGCCGGGTGGCCGCGATCCGCAACGCGAGCGGGAGATGATCGCACAGCCGGACCAGCCGGGCGGTGGCCATCGGATCGGCGTCCACCCTGGCGGCACCCGCATAGCGGCGGACGAGCTCCACCGCGGCCGTGTCGTCGAACCTGCCCAGGCGTAACAGACCCGACCCGTCCACTGCGGCCGATGCCGTCCGGCTGACCAGCAGTACCGCGCAGCCCGGGGTGGCGGGCAGCAGGTCCTGGATCTGGGCGGTGTCCAGCACGTCGTCCAGCACGACGAGGAGCTGCCGCCCGGCCAGCACGGTGCGCAGCAGCGCGGTGGCCCTGGGCAGGTCGCCGGGCACGTCCGCGATACCGAGTGCGCCGAGCAGGCCGCCGATCGCGTCGACGGGCGGCAACGGGCCGGTGTCCGCGCCGCCGCCCAGGTTCAGGTACACCTGCCCGTCAGGGAACGCGCCGGCCGCCAGATGCGCCGCATGCACGGCCAAGGTCGTCTTGCCGACGCCCGCCATGCCGTGGATCGCGCAGCAGCGGGCATCGCCGGTCAGCCGGGAGACCACCCAGGACAGTTCGTCGTGCCGGCCGACGAACACCGGCACGTCGGCGGGCAGCGTGTGCGGCACGGCCAGTCGCACCACCACCGCAGCCGCGGTCCCTGCCTGCTGACCCGCCTCCAGCAGCGGGTCGCTACGCAGGATCCTGTTCTGCAGTTCCCGCAACGGGGTACTGGGTTCGATGCCCAGCTCGTCGACCAGCAGCCTGCGCAGGTCCCGGTACGCGCCCAGCGCCTCGGCCTGTTGCCCGGTGCGGTAGAGAGCGACCATCAGGTGCGCGTGCAGCCGTTCCCGCAGCGGGTACTGCGACACCATGAGCTTCAGTTCGGGCAGCAGCGCCTCGTGCCTGCCCAACCCGATCTCGGCGTCGATGCGCGCCTCGACCACGGCCAGCCGTGCCTCCTCCAGCCGGGCCGACTCGGCGAGCACCGAGGGCACCAGTGCGACGTCGGCCAACGGCCTGCCGCGCCAGATCGCCAGTGCCGCGGACAACGTGCCGACGGCCGCGGCCAGGTCGCCGTCGGCCAGGCTGCGCCGCCCCGCGCCGACCAGTTCCTCGTAGCGCTGCACGTCGGTGGCGCCCGAGGGCAGCGCGAGCTGGTATCCCGGCGCGCGGGTGCGCAACAGCCGGCCGGCCGGATCGCCGAGCCTGCGCCGCAGCCGCCAGACGTAGCCGGCGAGCAGGCCGGCCGCACTGGCCGGCGGCCGCTCGCCCCACAGCTCGGCGATCAGCGCCTCCGCCGACACCGTGTGGTTGGCGTTGACCAGCAGCACGGCGAGCAGCGCCCGCTGCTTCGCCGCGCCGATGGCGGACCAATGCTCGCCGTCGAAGAACTCGAGCGGGCCCAGGATTCGAAAACCGATTGGTGAACTCATCGCATCCGGATGTTATGCCTCTGGATTGACGTTCACCATTGCCCGGTGCTCAACTTCGGACATGACTGACGAACACTGGTTGCTGGAGATCCGACTGTTCACCCTGCGATCCGGCACTCGTGAGGAATTCGACCGGATCAGCCGGGACGGCACGATTCCGTTGATGCGCGAACTGGGCATCACCGTGATCGCACACGGACCGTCCCGGAACAAGGAGAACGGTTATTTCCTGATGCGGGCATTCCCGTCCGAAACTGAACGAGTGGAACGGTCCCGGGCGGTCTACGCGACCGCGGAATGGGAACAGAAGTACGACTCCGCCGTCATGGGAATGATCGACGACTACGACACGACGGTGTTCCCGGTGACACCGGACGTGTTGCGCACGCTGGCGACACTGGGCTGACCGTCAGCCCAGACCGGCCAGCAACAGTGTCTCGGCCAGACAGACCCGGGCGAACTCGCCGAGATGCAGGCTCTCGTTCGGACCGTGCGACCTGGTCTCCGGGTCCTCGATCCCGGTCACGGCGATGGCGGCGTCCGGGAACGTCTCCTGGAAGACGGCCACGGCCGGAATCGAGCCGCCGACACCGATCTCCACCGGTTCGATCCCGTCCCACGCGGCACGCAGAGCGGCCCGCACGACCGGGTAGTACGGGCCGCTCGTGTCGATCACACAAGGGGCGCCGGCGCCGGCGGGCTCGACGGTCACGGCGGCGCCCCACGGCCGGTGCGCCTCGACGTGGGCCCGGATCGCGGCGAACGCCAGCCGGGGGTCGTCGCCGGGCGCGAGCCGGACGCTCAGCTTGGCCCTGGCCGATGGCACCAGCGCGTTGCCCGCCTCGTCCACCGTGGGTGCGTCGATGCCGAGCACCGACAGGGCTGGCTTGGACCACAACCGGTCCACCAGCGGGCCGGTGCCGATCAACTCCACACCGTCGACCAGGCCCGACTCGGCGCGCAACCGGTCGATCGGGAACACCAGCGTGGACGACTCCTGGCCGGTGAGGCCCTCGACCACCACGTCGCCCGCTTCGTCGTGCAGCGTGGCCAGCAGCCGCGCCAGGGCGGTGAGTGCGTCCGGCACCGCACCACCGAACGTGCCACTGTGGACAGCGGACCGGAGGGTACGCACCTCCACGACCACGTTGACGATGCCTCGCAGCGAGGTGGTGAGTGCTGGCTGGCCGATCTCCCAGTTGGCCGAGTCCGCGATCACGATGACGTCGGCGGCGACCGCCTCCCGGTGCGCCGCCAGCAGGTCGGTCAGTGATGCCGAGCCGAACTCCTCCTCGCCTTCGACGAACACGACCACGCCGACCGGCAGCGCGTCGCCGAGTGCCCGGAGTGCTGCGACGTGGGCCATCAGCCCGGCCTTGTCGTCCGACGCGCCACGGCCGTAGAGCCGGCCGCCGCGCTCGACCGGCTCGAACGGTTCGGTCTCCCACCGGGCGAGGTCGCCGGTGGGCTGGACGTCGTGATGGGCGTACAGCAGGACGGTCGGGGCACCGGGGGGCGCGGGTTTGCGCCCGATGACGGCCGGTGCCCCGCCCTTGCTGACCACGCCGACGTCCAGCCCGCACTCGCGGAGCAGGTCGGCCACCGCCTCTGCGGAGCGGTCCAGGTGTGTCTGGTCGAAGCCGGCGAAGGCGATCCCGGGGATGCGGACCAGTCGTTCGAGATCGGCGCGGGCCCTGGGCAGTTCGCGTTCGACGGCTTTCCTGAGCTCGTTCTCGGTTGGAGTCACCTGCCGATTATCGCGCCGAAAGGGCGGATCGGACACAGTGGAACCGTTGTCACGCGGTGATTGTGCGCGCTCAACGTAGGCTTGGCGGATGTTGCTCCGCATCGACCACATCGGACTCGTCACGGGCGCACCCGCCGGCCTGGCACCGTTCCTGGGTGCCCTGGGCATGTCCCGCTCGGATGACGGAGTGGCGGACGACTACGGCGTCACGTGCGAGTTCTGGCAGCGCCCGGACTCACCGGCCGTGGAACTGGTGTCGCCCGCCCGTGCGGGCTCCGTGCTGGACGCCCGATTGGCCCGGGGCGGTCCCGGCCTGCACCACATCGCGTTCCGGGTGCACGACGTGGCGTCCGAGCTCGACCGGCTGCGTGGCGAGGGTTTCACCGCGGTCGACGCCGAGCCTCGCTCGGGTGCCCGGCCCGGCATGATGGTCGCGTTCACCTACCTCCGGCCCGCCGGGCTGCTGGTCGAACTGGTGGAATACCTAGCTGACTAGTGCGGCCGCGGCCAGGCGGCTCGCGGCGAGCGCGGTCTTGGCCGCTCCGCCCGAGCCGCCGGTGAACGTGAATACCGATGGGGCCGATGTCGGCCGCAGGGTCAAGCCGGGTGGGTCGCTGTAGCAGTCGAATGCCGCGACCGTCCTGATCGGACGGCCGAGCTCGACTCCCAGCACCGTCCTGGCCGTGTCCGCCACCCGGTCGACCAGTGCGAGATCGGGTCGCACGCCGGCCGGGTCGATGTCCCACCGGTCGCAGGGCAGGCCGAGCAGGAACCGCGACTCGCCGGCCGGCATCCCGTACAGGCCGCTGATCGTGTCGTCGAACACGCCGAGCCCCGCCAGCTCATCCGGGTACACCGAGTACTGGATCTGCTTGGTACGGAAGGCCGTGCCGGCCAGCAGCGTCGGCGTCCACGCGCCGGCAGCGACCACGACGGCGTCGTAACCGTGCGTCGAACCGTCCGCCAGCCGCAGTTGTCCCGTGTCGGTCACGCCGGCCACCGGCGTCGCCCGGATCGTGCCGCGCACCAACCCGAGCACGGCGGTCCGCAGCCGCTCCGGTGACAACTGGCCGCCACACCGCTCGGCCACCGCCACCGTGCCGGCCGGTAGTCCACGAAACGGGTAGGCGTCCAGTTCGGCGCCGGTCAGCACGGCGGCCGATCCGGGCAGCCGCGCGTCCACGACGCGGAGCGACTCGCCCGGATCGGTACCAGGAGGCAACAGGAAGACGGACCCGACTGCGCGGTACCCGGCGAGCTCGCGCAGCGTCGCGTCGCCCAGCAACTCGACGAGACTCTCGGTCGCGAGCCCCGCCGTCGATGGCCGTCGGTCGAAGCCGCGGACCAGGCCGCCGGACGCACCGGTCGCGTCGACCGGGACCGGTGCGCCGGTGATCAGGTCGACGGCGGCGTGCCGGCCCAGCCGCCACGCCAGTAGCGTGCCCGCGAGGCCGGCGCCCACGATCCCGATCCGCATGCCGCTCAGCCCCGTGCCGCGACCACGCGGCGCAGGTCGCCGGTGAAGTCGGCGATCCGCCTGCGCAGCGGCGTCGTGCTGTCGGACCGGGCGGCGAGCGCGTCGGCCAGTTCCAGTGTCGTTGCCGTGGCCGCGTAGCGCGGGTAAAGGAAGCGGAGCAGCACGTCCAGCACCAGGTCGCCGCGCAGTCGCGCGACGGCCGGTATCTCGCTGAAGAACCGCGGCACGTAGGCCGAGGTCAGCTCGGTCTGTTCGGGCTGCCAGAAGCCCTCGGCCAGCGCCCACAGGCCGTAACTGGACAGGCCGGGGTCGCCGGTGATCGCGGCCCAGGCCGCCTGCTTGGCGGCCGGATCGGGCCGCGCCGCCCGGCACCTGGCCGTGAACTGCTCTGCCTGCGCGCTCGGATCCGCCTGGTACGCCGAGGTGATCTCGTCCTCGTCCAGGCCGCCGAGCACCGCCAGGCGGTACCGGATGCGCCACGCCAGGTCGGCGTCGACCACCAGACCGGTGGGCGCGCGGCTGCCGTCCAGCCAGCCCCGCAGTTCGGCGAGGTCCGCGCTGAACTCGATCAGCCCCCGGCACAGGCACAGCCGGTTCTCGTCGTCGGGTTCCGTGGTGGCCAGCCGGTCGCGTAGGGCGCCCGCCACCTTGGCCATCGCGGCCGGACGCAGTGCCGGCTCCAGGAACCGGTCGGCGACGTCGATCCTGGCCTGTTCCAGCACTTCGACGATGATCGACGTCTCGGCCTCGGTGGCGAGCATCCCGGCCACCAGGTCGAGGTGGCCGGCCGCCGGATACGCGCCGTCCTGCACCGCCATCAGCAGCGCGCACCAGACCATGGCCCGGTTCAGCGGCGACAGCCGGGGGAGCAGTTCGGGCAGTGCGACCACGGACGGGGCGTCGAAGCGGATCTTCGCGTAGGTCAGGTCGCCGTCGTTGAGCAGCGTGAGCCGTGGCGCCAGCCTGCCGACCAGTTCCGGCAGCTCGGTCCTCGGCCCGTCGACGGTGACCCGGACCGTCTCGGTCGTCTCGCCGTGGAGGCCGATGTCGACGGTGTGCGGGCGCAGCACCGGATGGGTCGCGGGCGCCGTCTGGACCACGGCGGCGGCCGAGATCCGCCCGTCGGTCACCGTGATCTCCGGCGTCAGCGTGTTGACCTCGGACGTCGCGAACCAGGTGTCGGCCCACTCGGTCAGGTCCTGTCCGGCGGCCTCGCCCAGCGCGGCCAGGAAGTCGGTGAACGTGGCGGTGCCGTAGGCGTGCCGGGTGAAGTAGGTGCGCAGGCCCTCGCGCAGTGTGGGGGTGCCGACGGTGGCGGCGAGCTGGCGCAGCACCGAGTGGCCCTTGAAGTAGGAGATGCGGTCCAGCTCCAGCAGCACCGTGCGGACGTCCGGGCCGGCCAGTGCCACCGGGTGGGTGGACGGCCGCTGGTCGGCGACGTAGGCCTGGGCCTTGCGCCGGACGGCGAACGTGGTGGGCGGTCCGGGAAAACGGGTCACCTCGCTGGTCACGCGGTGCGCCATGTAGTCGGCGAACGCCTGGCCGAGCCAGAGATCGTCCCACCACGTGTTGGTCACCAGGCCGGCCAGCCACATCAGCGACATGCCGTGGGCGATGACCACCGCCCTGGTCTCCCGCTCGCTGCGCGGCACCGCCGAACTGAACAGGTAGAGCTCACGCAGCAGCACGCACCCCGGATGGTCAAGGGACAGCACGCTGAACTCCGGCACGAAGACCTGGTCGAACGTGCCGAACGGGTAGCGCACGCCGAACAGCCGGTGGTACTCGTCCAGGCACTGCCCGGTGATCTCGAAGACCTCGTCGACGTCGCCGCGCAGCGACTCGGCCAGTGACGCACGACAGTGCAGCCCGAGCGGGACGCCGTCGTGCTCGGTGCGGAACGACACGTACGGTCCGGCGACGATCGTCGTGAGGTAGGTCGCCAGCGGTACGGTCTCGGCCAGTTCCCACCGGCCGGGGCCGGTCCGCGTCGCTTCCGCGTTGCCGAGGACCTGCCAGTCGTCCGGGACGGTCACGGTGAACGTGAACGGCGCCTTCAGGTCGGGCTGGTCGAAGCAGGCGAAGACGCGGGGCGCGTTGTCGATGAAGACGAAGGCGTACACGTAGACCCGACCGTCGACGGGGTCCAGGTACCGGTGCAGGCCCTCGCACTCCCGCGAGTAGGCCATGTCGGCCACCACGACGACCTCGTTCGACTCGGCGAGGCCGGTCAGGGCGATCCGTCCGTCCGCCGGCGCCGCCGGATCGACCTCCCGCCCGTTGAGCGTCACCGAACGCAGGGCGCTCGGCCGGATGTCCAGGAAGGTGGCGCTCGCCGGCCGGGCGTCGAAAGAGATTCTGGTGATCGCTCGAAATGTACGGTCACCGGTCGTCAGGTCAAGATCTACCTGATATGACCGGACCCGCAATAGTGCGCCGCGCTCGGCAGCTTCGGCATGCGTGAGACTCGGCATAAATCGACCTCCAATTTAGCCCTGGCGGGTTTGTTCAACTGCTGTGCGTGCATCAGTTGAACGGCATGGAAACGATCACGTCCTGGGGCAAGGTCGGCGCGTGGTTTGCATCAATTCATGGAACCGTCGGCGCTGGCGGCCGCTCGGGTGGCCGCCCCTGGCCGACCCGAGGGTGCCGGGTGCCATCACGCACGTCAAAGGGGTCGTGTCGGCCGCCCGGCGCTGGGCAGCCATGCGGTCACCGAAGTCATGGAGCGGGCCGGCAAACGGCTGTCACCGGTGCATTGTGCATGAATTAACGCAAAGTGTCGGAACAATTACCGACCATCGGATGGCGGTTGTGTACAGCAGCCGTACGGGTGAACCGCGATCCTCCGTACGGTCGTCCGTGACGTCGATATGTTTGTCGTATGGCGGCGAACTGAGCCAGTTGTTTTGAGCGTCTGGACCGGCATGGAATTAGGTCCTACGCTTCCGGCGGAATAATCCGACACCAGACCACGGATTGTAAACTGGGGACCGGGTAGGCATCAGTATAGTCGACCGCCGCCCAATCATTGGCGTGTCAACACTAGTCACCGGATGAATTCCGTGATATCGACGCGCCCGTCCGTGACCATAGGTTGCCCGTTTACGATCGACAACCCAAGGGGGTGCCGATTGACTCGGGACGAACCTACATTCGAAATCAATTACCGTGCAAGTGAACAGGCGACTTACGCCGTGCCGTTGCACACATTGCGGCCGGCGGATTCGCCGCGCCGGCTCGGCGAGGACGCCGAACATATCCGGGTGCTTACCGAATCGGACCGGGCCCTGCCGCCCATCCTGGTGCACCAGCCGACGATGCGGGTCATCGACGGCATGCACCGCCTGGCCGCCGCCCGGCTGCGCGGCCAGGACACGATCGACGTGGTCTTCTTCGACGGCAACGACGACGACGCATTCGTCATGGCGGTCCGGGCCAACATCACGCACGGCCTGCCGCTGTCCTACGCCGACCGGGAGGCCGCGGTCGCCCGCATCGTCGCCACCCACAGCGCATGGTCCGACCGGGCGATCGCGGAGGCGACCGGCCTCGCGCCACGCACCGTGGCCGCGTTGCGCGGCCGGGTCACCCAGCACCCGCCGAGCGAGAGCCGGATCGGTCGGGACGGTCGGGTGCGCCCACTGGACAGTACGGACGGCCGGATGGCGGCGAGCAGGTTGATCGCCGCCCACCCGGACGCTTCGCTACGGGAACTGGCTCGTGCGGCGGGTATTTCCCCCGCGACCGTGCGTGACGTGCGGGCACGGATCGAACGCGGTGAGGACCCCGTGCCACCCCGGAGACCGAGGGCCGACCGTGCCACGCCCCGGCCGGTCGGCGGCGAACCGGCGCAGCCGGACGTGGAACGCCTGTCCGTACAGGAGCGCAACGCGATCCTGCAGAGCCTGGAACGCGACCCGTCGCTGCGCTTCGCGGAGTCGGGCAACCGGGTGCTGCGCTGGCTCGCCCGACGGTTGATCACCCAGGAGGAGTGGGGAGACGTCGCGGCCACGATCCCACCACACAGTGTCTACGTCCTGGCCAGGCTGGCCCGCCGGTGCGCGGCCGAGTGGCTGGCGTTCGCCCGCGCGCTGGAACAGCGGTTCGGCAACCAACAACAGTGACGACTGTTCGACTGCCAACGGATACGCAGTTGAACGGCTCGTTCACCGTTGTCGGTTGTGCGGGTGTAGTGCAGGATAACGACCCGGCGGTCATCGGGGGCTCCCAGAATTGTGATCGCCGTCGATTTCATCGGCCCGTCCAACCCATTCGACCGAGCGACGATTTCTGTCGCTCGGTCGCCGGACCACGCTCGACCGGAGGAGTGCGAGAAAATGGTTGATCCGCCCGTGGAATTCGGCATCGCCGGGTTCGGCCATGCCTTCGGCGTGGACCAGGATGTGCGGCAGACCGCCGGTGCCTATGTGTCGGACCCGGAGCGCATCGTCCGCTGGGGTTACCGGACCTTCCACCGCGCCGACGACGGCGTGACCGCGACCGCGCTCGCCGCCGACGCCGCCCGCGCCGCGCTGGCCGGGACCGGGCTCGACCCGGCGGACGTCGACCTGGTGGCGCTGGCCAGCTCGGAGCTGCCGGAGTACCCGTACTGGGACTGCTCCGCGGCCCTGGCCAGGGAACTGAAGATCCGCGAACGGCAGACGCTGTGGCTGACCGAGGGCTGCGCCTCCGGGGTCACCGGCCTGGGTGCCGTGGCCGGCCTGCTGGCGCAGCAGCCCGAGCTGGAGACGGTCCTGTTCACCGCGGTCAACCGGGTCAGCGAGTTCCACCGCAACCGGATGAACGTCAACAACGCCGTGCACAGCGACGGCGCGGTCGCCGTGGTGCTGCGCCGGGGGCACGCCCGCAACCGGTGGCTGGCCACCGAACAGTTCACCGACTCCGACTACTGCGACTGGTTCCGCACCGACTACGGCGGTGCCGCCGCTCCGGTGCCGCCGGCCGGCTGGTCCAGCGCCACGGCGCCGAGCGGGACCGAGCGGGTGCAGGCGCACTTCCAGAAGGACCCCAAGCAGTTGCTGGCGTTCAACACGCAGCTCAACGAGCGGGTCATCGACGTGGTCGACCGGGCCTGCCGGCGCGCCGGGGTGCCGAGGGGACAGCTGGCCCGGTTCATCTACATCAACGACCCGGACGGCATCACCGACCTGGCCGAGCTGATGGACATCCCGTTGTCCCGCACCAACCGCGACTTCGCGGTCGCGCACGGCCACATGGGCTCCGCCGACCAGCTGTCGGCGCTGGGCTGGTACGTCGACCACGACGAGCTGGCTCCGGGCGATCTGGTCGCGCTGACCGGGATCTCCATCGGCATGCGCTGGTACTGCACGGTGGTGCGGGTCTAGCCATGGACGAGCTACTGGAGTACCTCGGATCGGCGGCACCGGGACCGGTGCAGCGGCACCAACTGGCCGGGATCGACGACCCGGCGACGATGCGCAGGGCGGGCCGCGTCCTGGCCGACCTGCCTGCCGGCAGCGACCTGCGGCCGGCCGACGTCGCCGTGCTGGCCACCTGCACGGTCGGCCCGTTCGAACCACTGCTGCGGGCGAGCCTGGTCGCCACCGGCATCCGCCCCACGCTGACCATCGGCGAGTACGGCACGTTCGAGCTGTCCCTGGCCGCCGGCAACCTGCCCGGCGCCGACCCGGACGTGGCTGTCTGTCTGCTGGACGACGGCTTCTTCCTGCGCGGGGACTGGAGTGCCGTCGACCCGGCGGCCCTGGCCAGCCAGCTCGACGGTCGGCTGGGGGAGTTGCGCGAGCTGGTGCTGGCCGGCCTGCGACACACGTCGGCGACGCTCGTGCTGCACACCGTCCCGATGCCCGCCGCATTGCGGGACACCGTGATCAGCCAGCAGGCCAGGGCGCGGTTGGGCAGCGCGTGGTACGGGCTGAACGCGGCCCTGCTGGACCTGGCCGACGAGGACAGCCGGATCACGGTGGTGGACCTGGCCGGCGAGCTGGCCGACCTGCCGGTCCGGGCCAGGGACGAGCGGCTGTACCGGTACGCCGACCTGCCCTACACCGATGGTGCCCTGCTCGCCCTGGCCCGTCAGGTCGCCAGAGTGGTCCAGGCCAGGTCGGGCCTGTCCCGCAAGGTGCTCGCGGTGGACCTGGACAACACGCTGTGGGGCGGCGTGCTGGGCGAGGTCGGCATGACCGGCGTCCAACTCGGCGGGCTGTACCCGGGCAACTGCTACGCCGAGCTGCAGCGGACCGTCCGCAGGCTGCGCGAGCAGGGCGTCATCCTGGTGCTGGCCAGCAAGAACGACACCGCCGCCGTGGACGAGGCGCTGGCCGGCCACCCCGAGATGGTGCTGCGCCAGGAGGCGTTCGCCGTCCGCGCCGTCAACTGGTCACCGAAGGCGGACAACCTGCGCGCGGCCGCCAGCACGCTGAACCTGGCAGCGGACTCGTTCGTCTTCCTGGACGATTCACCGTTCGAACGCGGACACGTCGCCGCCGAACTGCCCGGCGTGGCCGTCGTGGCCGCCGACGGGGACCCGGCCCACGTGGTCGGTTCGTTGCTGCGGCGCGGCCTGTTCGACGTGCCCCGGTTGACCGAGACCGACGTCAAGCGGCCTGAGCTGTACCGGTCGCGGGCGCTGCGCACCGACTTCGCGACCGGTTTCGGCTCGACCGAGGACTACCTGGGGGCATTGGAGCTGCGCGTGGTGGCCCGGCCGGTCACCGCGTTCGACGTGGGCCGGGTGGCGCAACTGTCCGCCCGCACCAACCAGTTCAACCTCACCGGCGTCCGCTACGACGAGGCCGCCGTCACCGCGATGAGCACCGACCCGGCGCACCTGGTCGCCTCCTTCACCGTCACGGATCGCTTCGGCGACGAGGGGATCGTCGGCGCCGCCTGGATCCAGCGCCGCGGCCAGGTCTGGTGGGTGCTGAACATGGTGCTCAGCTGCCGGGTGTTCGGCCGGGGCGTCGAGTTCGCGATGGCCGACTGGATCATGCGCCGCGCCCAGGGGGCCGGTGCCGCCGCGGTCGTCGGCCGGTACGTCCCGTCGACGCGCAACGGCGTCGCGGACGGCTTCTGGGAGAAGGCCGGTTTCACCCCGTCCGGCGAGGACGGCACGTTCACCGTGGTGCCGGGCACCGTCCCGTCCTGCCGGCCCACCTGGATCAACACCGACGAAGGCAGTGATGGCCATGACTGACCCGGCGCCCGTCGAGGCGACCGTGTTGCGGGTGCTCAGCGACGTACTCAAGGAGTCCATCGGCGACCTGCGCGCACAGCCCGTGCTCGCCACCCATGACTGGGACAGCATGGCGTCGCTGGAGGCACTGTCCCAACTGGAGGACCGGCTCGCGGTGACGCTCGACCTGCGCGCCTACCACGGCGCCCGCACGATCACGGACCTCGTCGAGTTGATCGAGTCGTCCGCGAACACCACCCGCCGGCACTGAGTCTGGAGAAATCCGTTATGCGCTATCAGGAAGTCGAGTTGCTGGCGATCGGCGCCGGGCCGTCGGGGTTGGCCCTCGGAGTCGCCGTCGAGGAACTCGCGAAGCACGAGCTGGCCGGTGACACGCTCATCGTCGAGCAGCAGGACGACGTGGTCTGGCAGCGGGGCATGCTGATGCCCTGGGCACAGAGCCAGGTGTCGTTCCTCAAGGACCTGGTGACGTTGCGCAACCCGCGCAGCGCCTTCAGTTTCGTCAACTATCTGCACTCGGTCGGACGGCTGGACCAGTTCGTCAACCTGGGCAGCTTCACCCCCTACCGGATGGAGATCTCCGGCTACCTGGCCTGGGTGGCGCGGTCACTGCCGAACGTGCGCATCGAGTACGGCCGCCGGTGCGTGTCCGTGCAGCCGTTCGGTGCCGCGGACGGCGGGGGAGAGTGGATCGTCCAGTTCGCCGACGGCGGTGCCGTGGTGTGCCGCCACCTGGTCGTCGCGGCGGGGCGGGACGCGCACGTCCCGGACACGTTCGCCGGGCTGCCGCGTGAGCTTGTGGTGCACAGCACCGAGTTCTCCGCCCGGCTGCCGGAGTTCGACCGTGACCGGACCCGCAGGATCGCGGTGGTCGGCGGCGCGCAGAGCGCCGCGGAGATGCTGTGGGCGGCGCACCAGGCGTTCCCGCAGGCGCAGTGCAGCATGGTGATGCGGTCGATCGGGCTGAACGCATACGAGATCAGCAGGTTCACCAACGAGCTGTTCTACCCGTCGTTCGTGGACCAGTTCTACTCGGCCCGGCCGGAGGCGCGCGAACAGCTGCTGCGCGAGATGCACCGCACCAACTACGCCGGCCTCACCCCCGACATGCTCGACACCCTGTACCGCCAGATGTACGTGGAGCGGCTCACCGGTACCGAGCGGCTGCGGATGATCCCGATGGTCGACGTGGTGAACGCCGACTACGACGGTGCCGACGTCGTGCTGACCCTGGTCGACCGCAAGACCGGCGTCCCGAGCGAACTGCGGTGTGACGTGGTGCTGCTCGGTACCGGCTTCGTCCGGCACATGCCGAAGATCGTCACGGACATCGCGTCGGCGCTGGAACTGGACGCGATCACGGTCAACCGCAGCTACCGGATGGCCCTGCCGCCCACGTTCACCGGCACCTGCCACCTGCAGGGCGTGAACGAGGCGACGCACGGCATCGCCGACTCCCTGCTGTCCGTGCTGGCCGCCCGGGCCGAGGAGATCGTCACCGACCTGCTGGCCGACCGCAGGCCACAACCGCCGCTGCTGGTCAGCACGCCGCTGGCCGAAACCGCCCGAGGAGCACAGTGATGATGGAGATCCGCAAGTTCGACCGGGTCAACCTGCGCCCGGACAACGGCCTGGCGGCTGAGCGCCTGCTGCCCTGGCCCGCGCTCAACGCGCCGTTCGAGGGCTCGTGGTGCGTGGTGGCGCCGGGCGCGTCCTCGGGTGCGCACGGCCACCACGAGTACGAGATCTGGGTGGCCATGACCGGTGCCGCCGACATCATCTGCGAGGGCAGGCGGATGCCGTTCGCCGCAGGCGACATCGTGCACTTCCCGCCGAGGGTCGAGCACCAGGTCGTGAACGACGGTCCGGGCGAGTTCCAGATGTACGCCGTCTGGTGGGACGCCGACATGGCCGGCCAGTTCGCCACGAGGGACAAGGCAGGCGCCTAGATGTCCGGCTCACCCAAGGTGATCGTCGTCGCGGCGACGCCCACCCCCAACGGTGACCTGCACCTGGGTCACCTGGCAGGTCCGTACCTGGCGGGCGACGTGCACGCCAGGTACCTGCGGGCCACCGGCCGGCAGGTGATCTACACGACGTGCACCGACGACAGCCAGAGCTACGTGGTGACCACGGCGCAGCGGCAGGGCACCACGCCCGCCGGGCTGTGCGCCGAGTCGGCCGGGGCCATCCAGCGGTCACTGACCGCGATGGGCATCTCGATGGCCGGCCTGCCGCCGATCGACGACACCTACCGCCGGACGGTCCTCGACTTCGTCACCGCGCTGCACGCGGCGGGCAGGTTCCGGCTCAAGACGGTCCGGCTGCCGGTCGCGACCCGGTCCGGCACCTACCTGTTCGACGGGCTCGTGTCCGGCACCTGCCCGGTGTGCCTGGCCGGCAGCAGCGGAGGGGCGTGCGAGGGGTGCGGCCACCCGAACAACTTCGACGAGCTGCTCGATCCGTGTGCCGCGCTGGACCCGGCCGACCCGGTGTCCTACCGGGACACTCAGATCCTGGTCCTGCCGATGGAGGACTACCGGGACCGGCTCACCACCTACTATGCGGCGCAACTGGGCCGCTGGCGGCCGCACGCGATGCAGCTGATCCACGAACTGCTGGCCAGGCGGCTGCCCGACATCCCGATCACGATGCCCGGCACGTGGGGCATCCCGGCTCCGTTCGCGGAGACGCCGGGACAGGTGCTGTACCCGTGGATCGAGGCGATGCCCGCGGTCATGTACAGCACGTGGTGGTCGGCCGGCCGACTCGGCGAGTCAGGCGCGGAGGTGGACGAGCACTGGCGGGCCGAGCACGACGCCGAGGTCGTCTACTTCCACGGTTTCGACAACGTCTACCACTGGGGCCTGATGGACCTGGTGCTGCTGATGGCGCACGGGGACCGCTACGTCATGCCGGCCGCCAACGTGTGCAACGAGTTCTACAACCTGGGCGACGACAAGTTCTCCACCAGCCGCAACCACCTGGTCCGCACCGGCGAGCTGCTGGCCGACGTGCCCAGGGACCTGGCCCGCTTCTACCTGGCGCTCACCGCGCCGGAACACCAGCGGACCACGTACACCGGTGACGGGCTGCGCCGGGTCGTCACCGAACGGCTCGTCACGCCGTGGAACCGGCTCGCCGACGCGGTCGCGCGGGCAGGCACGGGCCAGCCGGCCGAACTGCCCACCACCGCCGCCGGCACTTGCCGGAGTACGGCGATGCTGGACCGGTTCCATGGCTGCTACGCCCTGCCCGGCTACAGCATGAGCAGGGCCACCGAGACCGTGCTCACCCACCTGGACCGGTTGTGCGCACTGGCCGACGACCAGCGGGTGGCGCCGGGCGACCTGCTGCTGGAGGTCCGCACGCTGCTCGCCGGCGCGGCACCGATCCTGATCGACACGGCCGAACGGGCCGCCGAGGCCAAGGTCGACCTGAGTCTGACCGACGACGGACCGGCCACCGTCGCCACCTTCGCACTGCCCCGGCTGCCGGGGGCCGACGTCACCGGAGGCGCGTCATGAAGCTGCTGGCCATCGAGACCCGCCAGTACCTGGACTACTACCAGTCGCGGTACCGCCAGGTGCAGGAGCTCGGCGCCGACCTCTACGTCATGAACGGCGAGGGCACTCCCGACTTCTGGCCGGCCGACCACTACCGGCTGGTCGGCACCAAGAAGGTCGACGACATGATCGAGTGTGCCCGGACGTGGCACGCCACCCAGCGGTTCGACGGCGTGATCACGTTCTCCGAGTCGGCCGTGATCGCGGTGGCCGCCGTCGCCGAGGCGCTCGGGCTGCCCACCATCGGCGTGGACGCTGCCCGCAACAGCCGCAACAAACTCCTGATGCGCCAGGCGTACGAGCGCGCCGGGGTGCCGATCCCGGCCTACCGGTTCGTCACCGACCAGGCCGAGGCGCTGGCGGCCGGCAAGGAGTTCGGCTACCCGTGCGTGCTCAAGCCGACGCTCGGTGCCGGCAGCCACCACGTGTACCGGGTGGACGATCCGGCGCAGCTGGCGGAGCGGTTCGAGACCGCCAGCACCGGCATCCGGGACATGTTCTGGCTCACGTCCGAGGCAGACGGCGTCGACCTCGGCCCGGTCGGCCTACTCGTGGAGTCGTTCCTGGAGGGCAAGGAGTACCTCATGGAGGCGCTCGCCTGGGACGACGAGGTGTACCTGGGTTCGGTCGTCGACCGGATCACCGACGAGGGCCAGAATTTCGACGACGACGTGCACCACGCGCCGACATCCCTGCCCGTCGAGCAACTGGCCAGGGTGCACCAGGTGGTGAAGGCGGCCGCCCACGCGCAGGGCCTGCGGCGCAGCGTCATGCACGCCGAGGTGCGTTTCCACCACGGTGAGCCGCATCTGCTGGAGATCGCGGCCAGGGTCGGCGGCGGCGGCCTGGACATGATCGCCAGGATCACCGCGGACTACGACCCGATCCGGTCCGTCGTGGACGTGGGCCAGGGGGTGCGACCGCCGGTCCGGCACTACTGGCCGACCGGGACGCACATCGCCGCGATGTGCCTGATCTGCGACGGCGGTGTGGTCCAGCGGATCGACGTGCCCACCGAGGTGAGCGAGGCGGACGACGTGTTCCTGCTGAAGATCACCGCGCGACCCGGCGACCGGATCCTGCGGCCGCCGGACGGCAACACCATCTTCGGTTTCCTCGGCACCACCGGCACATCCGGGGACGGCGCGTTCGCTCGGATGAACGAGTTGGCCGACAGCATCAACGTCACTCTGGAGGACTGAACGTGCGTGCACCCAGTGCGCGGCGGTTCCTGATGTGCCCGCCGACCCATTTCGACGTCACCTACTCCATCAACCCGTGGATGGAACCGGCCAAGCCGACGGACACGCCACTGGCGATCGTCCAGTGGGAGCGGCTGCGCGCCCAGCTCGTCGCGCTCGGCCACGAGGTCGACACCGTGACACCGGTGCCGGGGTTGCCGGACATGGTGTTCGCCGCGAACGCGGCCACGGTGGTCGGCGGGCGCGCCCTGACCGCCCGGTTCCGCTACCCGCAACGGTTCGCCGAGACCGCGGCCTACCAGGCCTGGTTCACCGAGCACGGCTACCCGGCCCGCCGGACCCGGTTCATCAACGAGGGCGAGGGGGACCTCATCGTCGCCGGGCACCGGATCCTGGCCGGCACCGGCTTCCGCACCGACAGCCGTGCGCACGCCGAAGCAGCGGAGTACCTGGGCCTGCCGGTGGTCACGCTGGAACTGGTGAACCCGTACTTCTACCACCTGGACACGGCCCTCTCGGTGCTCGACGACGACGAGATCATGTACCACCCGGACGCGTTCTCCCCGGCCAGCCAACAGGTCCTGAGCCGGCTGTACCCGGACGCCATCCGCGTCGGCCAGGCGGACGCCGAGGTGTTCGGCCTCAACGCGGTGTCCGACGGCAGGCACGTCGTGCTGCCGCAGGCGGCCACCCAGTTGGCCGCCCGGCTGCGCCGGGCCGGCTTCGAGCCGGTCGGCGTCGACCTCTCCGAACTGCTCAAGGCCGGCGGTGGCGCCAAGTGCTGTGTCCTGGAGCTGCGCGGGGAGGAGTGGTGATCAACTACGACGGCCGCCGCTTCCACCCGGCCGAGGACGGCGAGACCGACCGGCTCGCCGTGTACCGGCAGGACGGCGACCTGGTCTGGGGCGAGTTCACCGGCGGCCACGCCCGGCGCGGCTCGCTGGCCGGCACCTGCGCGCCGGACGGGCAGCTGGACTTCGCCTACTGCATGGTCCTGGAGACCGGTGAGGTGATCTCCGGCCGCTGCCGCAGCGTGCCGAGCGTCCTGGACGACGGCCGGATCCAGCTGGACGAGACCTGGCAGCGCTTCGGCGACCACCCCGGGACCGGAGTCTCCCGCCTGTACGAGGTTCGGTGAGGACGAGATGACGCAGACAGCCACCAGTGAGCGGACGGCGGGCGAACACCGGCGCGGCGGCACGGTCACCTGGGCGTGCGCCCCCGGCTTCCCGCCCGCGGTGATCTTCCCGTTCACCCCGGCGGAGCGGATGGGCACCCGCAACGTGCTGGAGTTCCAGACCCTGATGTACCGCCCGCTGTACTACTTCGGCAGCGACGGCACCCCGGACGTCGACTACGCGAACAGCATCGGCGAACCGCCGGTGTGGAGCGAGGACGGGCTCACCGTGACGGTGAAGGTCAAGCCGTGGCGGTGGTCCAACGGCGAGACCCTGAGCGCGGACAACGTGCTGTTCTGGGTGAACCTGTTGAAGGTCAAGGGATCCCGGTACGGCGAGTACACCCCCGGGTACTTCCCGGACAACTGTGTCGACTACGGGAAACTGGCCGAGGACACCTGCTACTTCACCTTCGACAAGGCGTACTCGAAGCGCTGGGTGCTGATGAACCAGCTCAGCCTGATCATCCCGCTGCCCAGGTCGTGGGACCGGACGGCGGCCGGCCCGGCCAACGCATCGGGCGGGCTGGACGACGTGGCCGCCGTCTACGACTACCTGATGGCCGAACAGGGCGACATCGTCGACGAGGGCAACGACCACCGCACCCGGTGGGCGGACAGTCCCATCTGGAGCACGGTGAGCGGACCGTGGCGGCTGAAGAGCTACACCCTGGACGGCGTGGTCACCTTCGTGCCCAACGAGCACTACTCCGGACCGCACAAGCCGTACCTGGACGAGTTCCGCCAGATCCAGTTCACCTCCGACGACGAGGAGTTCGCCCGGTTGCAGGCCGGACCGGGCCACGACGAGCCGGTGCAGGTGGGCTACCTGCCGCTCAGCTTCGCGGCAGGCGACGCCACCGACCCGACGGTGGGCGGCGACAACCCGCTGGCCGAGCACTACCGGCTGGTGCCGCAGGTGGCCTACTGCATCCGCTACACCAGCCTGAACTTCAACAACCCCACCGTGATCGGGAAGCTGTTCGCGCAGACCTACCTCCGCCAGGCCCTGCAGAGCACGCTGGACCAGGACTCCGCCGTGCGCGACATCTACCAGGGCTACGCCTACCGGCAGAACGGGCCCATCCCGATGCTGCCGGAGACCGATCTCGTGTCGCCCGGCCAGCGCGGCCGCGCGTGGCCACTGCCCTTCGACGTCGACCATGCCCGGCAACTCCTGGCCGAGCACGGCTGGGACACCAGCACCACGCCCGCGGTGTGCGTCGACCCGGACCTGGCGGGCGAGGGCGTTCCGGTCGGCACCAGGCTGAGCCTGTTGCTGCGCTATGCGGAAGGACGTCCGGCCCTGACCCGCCTGATGACCCGGTTCCGCGAGGACGCGGCGGCCGCGGGCATCGAACTGCGGCTGGAGGAGGTGTACGGCTCGATCCTGGTGGCCGAGGACGCTCCCTGCTACCCGACCGACGAGACCCCGTGCCGCTGGGAGATGTGCTGCTGGAACGGCGGCTGGGTGTACCACCACCCGACCGGCGAGATCCTGTTCCGCACCGACGCGGGCGGCAACTTCGGCCACTACCACGACCCGGCGGCCGACGAGCTGATCGAACGCACGGTCACCACGGACGACCTCGACGTCCTGTACGAGTACCAGGACTTCATCGCCGAACAGGTCCCGGTCATCTTCAACCCGAACTTCCCGATCCGGCTGTTCGAGGTGGCGAACAACCTGCGCGGCTTCGAGCCGATCAACCCGCTCGGCATGATCAACCCGGAGAAGTGGTACTACGTCGATGACTAGTCCGATACCTCCCATCGGCGCCCACTCCATGTTGGTGCTGCTGCTCCAGCTCGGCGTGCTGCTCGGACTGGCGCTCGGCCTCGGCCGGGTCGCCGTCCGGCTGCACATGCCCGCCGTGGTCGGCGAACTGGCCGCGGGTGTCCTCATCGGCCCGTCGTTGTTGGCCCACCTGGCGCCGACGCTGTCGACCTGGCTGTTCCCGCACGTGCCGGCCCAACAACACCTGCTGGACGCGATCGGTCAGCTCGGCGTCCTGCTGCTGGTCGGCGTCACCGGGATGAGCATCGACCTGAAACTGGTGCGCCGCACGGCGTCCACCGGAGCGTTGGTCGGCATCGGTGGGCTCGTGGTGCCGCTCGTGCTCGGTGTCGCGCTGGGCTTCGTGCTGCCGGCGTTCCTGCTCACCCACGGCACCCACCGGATCGTGTTCGCCTCGTTCATCGGCGTGGCCATGTGTGTCAGCGCGATCCCGGTCATCGCCAAGACGCTGCTGGAGATGCGCCTGCTGCACCGCGACATCGGCCAGCTGATCATGAGTGCCGCCACGCTGAGCGACATCGTGGGCTGGCTGTTGCTGTCGCTGGTGTCCGCCCTGGCCACCACCGGCCTGCGGACCGGGCACGTCGTGCTCTCCGTGGCCGGCCTGGTGGCGGTGCTCGTGCTCACCGTCGTGATCGGCCGTCCGGTGGTCAACACGGCGTTGCGGCTGTCCGCCAAGTCCGAACAGCCACGGGTGAGCGTGGCCACCGCGGTGGCGCTGCTGCTGCTCGCGGCGGCCGGCTGCCAGGCACTGGGCATGGAACCGGTGCTGGGCACGCTGCTGTGCGGGCTGCTGATCGGGTCGTCCCGCTGGGTCGACCGGGAACGGCTCGCTCCGCTGCGCACGCTGGTGATGGGCGTGCTCGCGCCGATCTACTTCGCCACGGCGGGTCTGCGGATGGACCTGACCCAGCTCGGCAGGCCCGCCGTACTCGCGTCGGCGTTCGCGGTGCTGGTGCTGGCGATCGTCGGCAAGTTCGCCGGCGCGTACGCGGGTGCCCGCACCGCCAGGCTGGACCACTGGAAGGGCCTCGCCGTCGGCGCCGGGCTCAACGCTCGCGGCGTGATCGAGGTGATCGTCGCGACGGTCGGGCTCCAGCTCGGCGTGTTGAACACCGCCACATACACGATCATCGTGCTGGTCGCGATCGTCACCTCCCTGATGGCGCCGCCGCTGCTGCGCTACGCCACCAGTCGGATCGCGGTCAGCGACGACGAACGGGAACGAGAGAAGGTGCTCGGTGAGTGAGCCGTCGTTACTACTGATCGCGACCGGCATGCGGCCGTACCGCGAGTACTTGCTGCGCTCGATCAACACCCGGTTCCGCGTCCACCTGTTCCACGTCGCCGAACCGACGTGGGAGCGCAAGTACCTGGCAGGCTGGACCGTGGTGCCCAGCACCATCGACGGGCCGGCGATGGCCGAGGCGGCGCGCCGCCTGGCCAAGTCCGATCCGGTGGACGGCGTGCTGTGCTGGGACGAGGGCCGCATCCACGCGACTTCTTATGTGGCCGAGGCGCTCGGCCTGCGCAACGGCGACCCCGAGGTGATCTGGCGGCTGCGGGACAAGGCGCAGACCAGGGCGGCACTGGCCGGATCGACCGTCGCCCAGCCGATGTCGGTGCCGGTGAAGACGCTGTCCGAGGCGCTGGCCGCCGCCGACCTGGTCGGCTATCCGGCCATTCTCAAACCGCGAGGGCTGGGCGCGTCGCTGGGCGTGGTGCGCGTGGACACGCCGGCCCGGTTGCGGGAGATGTTCCCGTTCACCAGGGACACGAAGGCGCCCGACCCCGTGGTGTACGCCAGCGACCAGCCGATCCTGGTCGAGCAGTACGTCACGGGCGAGGAGATCAGTGTCGACTCCGTCGTGCGCAACGGGGCGGCGCACCCGCTGTTCGTGGCCCGCAAGGTGGTCGGCTATCCGCCCTACGCCGAGGAGATCGGCCACTACGTCGACGCGGCGGACCCGCTGCTCACCGATCCCGAGTTCCGCGATGTCGTGCGGAACACCCACCGGGTGCTGGGCTTCCGCGACGGGTGGACGCACGTGGAGTACATGCTGACCGACGCGGGCCCGAGCCTGATCGAGGTCAACGGCAGGCTGGGCGGCGACATGATCCCGTACCTGGGGATGCTCGCCACCGGCGTGGACCCCGGCCTGGTGGCCGCGTCCGCCGCGTGCGGCCTGGACCTCCCGGTGACGCCGACCCGCCGCCGCGCCGCGGGCATCCGGTTCAGTTATGTGGCCGAGGAGGACACCACCATCGACTCCATCGCGTTCGACGCGACCGCGCTGCCGGCCGCGGTGGACCAGGCGGTGACCGTCGCCCAGCCGGGCGCCGTCGTCTCGCCGCCGCCGAAGGGCACGGTGTGGGGTCGGATCGCCTACACCACAGCGGTAGCGGACTCGGCTGCCGCCTGCGCGCGGGCGCTCGACGCGGCCCAGGCCGCGCTCCGCATCGCCGCCCACCGATAGTCGATTGACGGATCTGCCACAGTGGACCGTCGTGGACGACGATGTGCTCCGCCGCATGGCCGGTCTGGCGATACCCATGGCACTGCGGGTCGCGGTGACCCTGGGCCTGCCCGACCGGCTGAGCTCCGCCGCCACGGTCGACGAGCTCGCGGCCGAACTCGACCTGTCACCGGTCGGGCTCGCACTGCTGCTGGCCCGGTGACGGTCCGGCCGGCGTGGGCGCCCAGTGCCACGGCGTACCCGCCGACCGCGCCCGCGGCGCCGGTGACCAGCAGGTTTCGCCCGTCGGCCGGGCCGAGCCGGTCCACCAGTCGGGCCGCGGTCAACGCATTGAGCGGCAGGGACGCCGTGTCGACCGGATCGAGCCCGGCCGGCAGCCGTGCGGCGGCGCGGCCGGCACGACGGTCTGTTCGGCGTGCGCGCGGACCGGAGCGGTGACGACGCCGGTGAACGACCAGCCGAGGCCGACCGTGCCGGTCAGTCCGAAGATCATCCGGGCCAGTCCGTCGGCGTACCTGGTGTCGACGCGATCGACCGATGCCGCGGTGACGCGGACCCGCAGGTCGTCGGGGCCTAGCGGCGGCAGCGGCAGTGCCCGAGGTCGACGCCGCCCGGGCGACCTACGACCGGGAGCACGCCTGATCGTCACCGGAGTGCCCAGTCGAGCACCGTGTCGGCGAAGTCCTCCGGCCGGTCCGCGTGCACGTTGTGACCGGCCGGGATCGTGCGGAGCGTGGCGTCCGGAATGCGGCCGGCCACGTCGGCCAGCAGGTCCTGCGGGATGTGACTGTCCGGACCGCCGCCGACGATCAGCGCGGGTGCGGTGATGGTGGACAAGGCTTCCCACAACTGCGGGTCCCCGGCGTTCACGGCGCCCACGATCGCGGGCACCACGGCCCAGTCGAACGTGATCGGCTCGTCCGGCCGCTCGGGGACCGGCCGATCGCGGTGATAGGGCGGTGGTACGTCCTCGACGACGATCCGGGCCACCAGGTCCGGCCGGGCGACCGTCACCCGGTAGGCGACGACACCGCCCATCGAGTGCCCGACGAGCACGACGCCGGTCAGCCCGAGCGCGTCCAGCAGGGCGACGGTGTCCGCGGACATGGCGTCGAACGAGTACACCCCCGGCCGGTCACTGTCGCCGTGCCCGCGCAGATCGACCGCGTACACCCGGTACCGCGCCGCGAACCGCGCCGACACCGGCGCCCAGTCCGCCCGCGAGTCGCCGAGCGCGTGCAGCAACACCATCGGCGGCGCGCCCGGCTCACCCGTGACGCCGTACACCAGCCGGACCCCGTTGATCACGATGCCGCTCGCCTCACCCACACGGGCACCGTAGTCGGTAGCCTGTCGAAAACCGTGTGGGCAGGCGAGGGGTAGGCGTGACCAAGACACCTGACTGGGTGCCCGAGGGCGTCGAGGTCAATGTGCCGAACGTGGCCCGGATGTACGACTACGTGTTGGGTGGCTACCACAACTTCGCCGTGGACAGGGAGTTCGCGGAGCAGATCGAGAAGCTGGCGCCCGGCTCCACGGCGATCGCCCGCGCGAACCGGGCGTTCGTCCGGCGGTCGGTGCGCTGGCTGATGGCCGCCGGCATCCGGCAGTTCCTGGACATCGGCTCCGGCATCCCGACGCTGGGCACCGTGCACGAGATCGCCCAGTCCGTCGCGCCGGAGTCGAAGGTGGTGTACGTCGACGTCGACCCGGTGGCCGTCGCGCACAGCAAGGCCATCCTCGCCGGCAACTCGCGCGCGGAGGTGCTGCGCGCCGACATCCGCCAGCCGGCCGAGATCCTCGACGACGACCGTGTCACCGCACTGCTGGACTTCGGCCAACCGGTCGCCGTGCTGCTCAATGCCGTGCTGCACTTCGTGTCCGACGCCGACGACCCGGCCGGCATCATCGGGCTGATCCGCCAGGAGATGGTCGGCGGCAGTTACCTGACGATCACCCACGGCAACCGCGACGGCGGCGACCGGAACAGCCAGACGGAGACGGGCGAGGTGCTGGACCGCACGCCCACGTCGATCCACCTGCGCGGTGCCGACGAACTTGCCGCCCTGGTGGCCGGCATGGAGGTCGTCGAACCCGGCATCGTCCCGGTCACCGACTGGCATCCCGAGCCCGACAACGACGACTCGCCGCAGCCCGGCGTGCTCGCCGTCGTCGCCAGGCAGCCCTGATCAGGCAGGCGGGTCCGGCCCGGTGAGCGGGCAGGCGACGACCGGCTGATCACCGGGTCGCACTCGTCGTGGCGACAGCGGGACGTCAGGTGGCGGCCGCGGTCAGGGTGCTGGCCGTGGACACGGCACTGGCGATTGCCGCCTCGGGCGGCAACGCGCACAGATCGGTCAGGGTGAACAGGGCTTCCGCGCTCATCACGACGGCGAGATCGCGGCGGAGCTGGGCCACCGCGTGCTCGGGCAGCCGCGCGGCGAGCGGGGCGATGGCCTCGTCGATCAGGCCGAACCGGTGCCCTGGACGGATCACGGCCCGGTCCGGCGTGAGGATCGCCGCCGACATGACCGACCGGACGACCGCCTGCCGCTGATGGATGCGGCGCAACAGGAACTCGGTCGCGAAGGCCACCCGCCGCACCGGGTCGTCGACGTCCGCGATCGGCGCCAGCGCCTCGGCGGGACTGGGCCAGTCGTTGTCCATCGTTTCGCTGAGCAGCGACACCAGATCGGGGAAGTAGCGGTACGCGGTGGCCTCGGAGACCCGCGCCGCCTGTGCCACGGCCGGCATCGTGATCTCCTCGGCCGCCGCCATCAGGTCGCGGGCGGCCGTGACGATCGCGGCGCGGGTGCGTTCGCGCTGGTTGGCCCGACCGGTCTGCTGAGTGGTCACGCCTCCACTGTGCGCTGATCGACAGCTTCGGTCAAGTCGACTCTCATCATGAGAGTCCACTTGCACGAAGGCGCGGCCACGCCAATCGTGAGAGTGCACTCTTACGAACGAGGAGATCACATGACCACGTACACCGTCGGATCCGTCACCGTCACCGACCGCGGCGAGGGCCGCGTGTTCCTGCTGCTGCACGGTGGTGCCGGCCCGCAGTCGGTCTCGGCGTTCGCCGACCGGCTCGCCGGGACCGAGCGCGCCAGGGTCATCGCGCCGACCCACCCCGGTTTCGACGGCACGCCGCGCCCGGAGTCGCTGGCCACCATCCGCGACCTGGCGACCCTCTACACGGATCTGCTGGACAGGCTCGACCTGCGCGACGTCACCGTCATCGGGAACTCGATCGGCGGCTGGATCACCGCCGAGATGGCGCTGGCCGACAGCAGCCGCATCGAACGGATCGTGCTCGTCGACGCGGTGGGAATCGACGTCCCCGAGCACCCGGTGGTGGACTTCTTCGCCCTGCCGCTCGACGAGATCGCCGACCTCGGCTACCACAACCCCGACCCGTACCGCATCGACCCCTCGGCGATGTCCGAGGAGCAACTGGCAGCGATGGCCGGCAACCGGTCCGCTCTGGCCACCTACGGCGGCACGTCGATGACCGACCCGACCCTGCGCGGCAGGCTGGCCGGCATCACCGTGCCCACCCTGGTGCTGTGGGGCGACAGCGACCGCATCGTCGACCCCGACTTCGGCCGCGCCTACGCCGCCGCGATCCCCGGCTCGTCGTTCCTGGTGCTCGCCGACACCGGTCACGTTCCGCAGATCGAGACTCCGGATGCGTTGCTGCGCGCGATCGGCACCGGCGCGGTTCGCGTGGTCGGGCCGCAGGACGGCGAGACGACCCTGACCAGCCCGATCCGCATGCGAATCCTGGAGGACGGCACCACCACCGGCCACCGGCTGGGCATCGGCGAGATCACCATCGAACCGCACACCGACGGCCCCCTCCAGCACCGGCACGCCCAGCACGACGAAGGCTTCTACGTGGTCTCGGGCGTCGTCCGGTTCACCGTCGGCGAGACGTCGCACGACGCCACGGCCGGCACCCTGGTCATGGTCCCGCCGGGCGCGCCGCACACCTTCGCCAACCCCGGTGGCGTGCCAGCGGTCGTGCTGAACACGTTCACGCCGGACCTGTACGTCAACTACTTCCGCGACCTGCGCGACATGATCGAGGGCGGCCGGCCGATGACCCCGGACGCGGTGGCCGGCGTGATGGCCCGCTACGCCACCGAACCGATCGCCCCGTAGCCGTGTCACACGGCGATGTCGTCGATCACGTCGGTGAGTGAGCCCCGCCTGCTGAATACGGCGCGTTGGCCTTGCGCGCCATCGCCTTCGGCCCGCAGCCGCGCCAATGTTCCGGTCACGTGGTCGATGTCGCCGGTCGCCCGCAGGTACGGTGACAGGTCGTCCACCAGGCTGTCGATCAGTTGCCAGGTCGGTGCGAGCTGCCCGCTACGGCGATCGACGCAGTGGCCGGCCAGTCCGTCCCGGCCTGCCCGCCACAGCTCGCCGCGCAACACCTCCTGCGACACCTCGGCTGCCGGTGGCCCGTCGATGGCACGGGTGGCCAACGCCCGGACGAGTACCGCCAGCAGAGCCGCGTGCTCGACGGTGGGCGTGACGTCGGCGATCCGAACCTCCAGCGTGGGTTGGTGCGCGGACAGCCGGACGTCCCAGTAGACCATCGCGCGATCCAGGACGGCGCCACTGCACAGCAGCCCGTCCACCCTGGACTCATAGTCGTCAACGGAGCTGAAATGCGGTGGCGGGCCGGCCGACGGCCAGCGGCGCCACATCTCGTACCGCCAGGTCGCGTACCGGGTGTCCGTTCCGTCGTGGAACGGCGAATTGGCCGCCAGCGCCAGCAGTAGCGGCAGCCACGGGCGGATGTGGTTGCTCATCAGCAGGCCCGTCTCCGGGTCCGGGATGCCGACGTGGACGTGGCAGGCGCAGGTGAGCGAGGCACGGGCGAGTTCGCCGAAGTCCTGCGACATGCGCCGGTAGCGGCTGTCCGGGGTGAACCGAGGGGGACGGTCGTCGGCCAGCAGGTCGGTGCCCGCCGGTACGAGCCGCTGGCCGCGTTCCGCGGCTTTCGTGGCGAGCTGGTCGCGCAGGTCACGCAGTCCGGTGACGATGTCGTCGACGTCGGTGCAGACACCGGTCGCGGACTCGACCTGGCAACGCCGTAACTCGTGGTCGACCTGCCCGTCCCGCTCGTCCACCGCGTCCGTGATCTCCGGACCGCTGGCGGCGAGCCGACCATCGTCGTCGACGACCAGGAACTCTTCCTCGACGCCCAGTGTCAACGCAGCAGTCGGCATGTTCGCCCGAGTACCCGAACGGTCCAGGAGCCATCCGCACGTTTCGCGCCGATGGTGACGGGTATCACAACTGTGGCTGCCTGGCCGTCCGATGGAGGAGCGAACGTACATGACCGAGATGGAGATGCAGTCGCTGCGCATCGTGCTCGCAGACCTGACGTTTCCGGCACGACGGTGGGAGATCATCACCAAGGCCGACTGGTACGGCGCCGACGCCGTGACGACCCACCGGTTGCACCAACTCCCCGCTCGTCCGAAGCCCTACCGCGACCTGCGAGAGCTCATCCGGACGCTCAACGAACTGGGCACCTGACGGACCGGGAGCGCGGGGTGACGAACAGCGACCACCGCTCGGGGTGGCCGACCAGGTCGGCTCGCTAGCCCCCCGGTCAGGGAGCCGACCTGGTCGTCCTCGGCCCGGCAGCCACCCACGTCGCCGGGCACCGGCACCATCTCAGTGGCTGGGCCGGATGTTCTGGTTGATGTGGAACAGGTTGTCCGGGTCGTACCGGTCCTTGACCCGCACCAGCCGCTCGTAGTTGCCCAGGTAGGACGCGCGCACCCGGTCCTGGCCCTCGTCCATCATGAAGTTGATGTACGCGCCGCCTGCCGACGTCGGATGCAGTTCCTGCCAGTAGTTCCGCGCCCACTCCGTCATGGCCGCGTTGTTGGCCGGATCCGGGTCGACGCCGACGATGACACCGGCCCAGCCGCCGTCCCGGTACGCGAACGGCGTCGCGTCGGCGGGCACCCTGGCGACGGCTCCGTCGATCGGGTACAGGTGCATCGTCGAGTGCCCGGTGGGCAGCCGCTCGCCGTAGCGCACGTGCACGTCGATCGCGGTGTCCGAGATCTCCTGGAAGAAGTCGGCCTTCCAGTACCACTGCAGTCCCGCCGGGTAGAGCGCGTCGAACGCGCTCTGCAACACGTTGAACGGCATCGGCTGCAGTCCCACCAGCAGCGGTGAGCCGTACTGCCGGACCGGTTCGAGCACCTCGTCGGCCGCGTCGTGCGCACCGGTGTAGCACCAGACGATGCCACACGCCTTGCGGCCCCACAGTTCTTCCGGGAACGGCGGTGCCGGCGGGATGGTGAGCAGGCCGATCCAGCCGGACAGCTCCTCGGGCAGCGAGGGCAGCAGCTGGCGGTACCAGCGCATGACGTCGGCCGTGTCGGCGATGTCGTAGAGCACCGGGCCGCCGATGATCACGCCGTGCTCGCCGATCTCGTGGCAGCGGAACGTGAACGACGTGACGATGCCGAAGTTCCCGCCGCCGCCGCGCAGCGCCCAGAACAGGTCGCGATGCGCGGTGTCGCCGGCGGTGACGAACGACCCGTCGGCCAGCACCACGTCCGCGGCGAGCAGGTTGTCCACGGTCAGGCCGAAACGGCGGGCCAGGTAGCCGATGCCGCCGCCCAGCGTCAGGCCGGCCACACCGGTGGACGCCAGGAAGCCGGACGGCGTCGCCATGCCGAAGCCGGCGACGGTCGCGTGGTCGACGTCGCCCCAGGTGCACCCCGCGTCCACGCGGACCGTGTGCTCCGCCGGGTCGACCGTCGTGCTGCGCAACCGGGACAGGTCGACGACGAGTGCGTCGTCCCACACGCCCAGCCCCGCCGCGTTGTGCGCGCCGCCGCGGACCGCCAGCTCGATGCCGTTGTCGCGGCCGAAGTGGACACACGCGATGACGTCGGCCACGTCCGCGCACCGGACGATGGCCGCCGGTCTTTTGTCGATCATGCCGTTGTAGACCGCACGTGCGGTGTCATAGTCGGCGTCACCGGGCCTGATCAGCTCGCCGCGCAGCGCGGCAGTCAGGTTGTCGTACTGGGTGGTCGCGGTAGTAGTCATGGGGCCAACGTACGAACGGGCCGTTCGCGCAGCGTTCGGCTCAGGACGGCGTCACCGTTCCGTCGACGGCACACCGACGCAGCAGCGCGGCACTGCCGTGATCGCGCGCCAGGCGGGCGGCCGTGGCCAGCCGTTCGGCCGCCGCGCCGGGGGAGTCGTACGCGGAGCGCAGCCGCAGCACCTCGGGCAGCCACCACAAATCGTCCCTGGCCTGGCCCGCGACGAGGGCGGCGTCCAACGTCGCCCGCGCGTCGCCCGGCCGGCCGGCGCGGTCCTGGAGCCGCGCGAGCAGCGACAGCCAGTACGGCATCCGCGCGAAGGCGCCCTGCGCCTTGAGGCGGTCGATGCCCTCGCGGGCCAGGGCCACGCCCGAACCGTCCGATCGCGACCAGCCGGCCAGCACCAGCGCCCATTCCCGGTAGTAGGCGAAACCGTGCCGCTCGCACAGCGCGTGCAGTTCGTCCGCGGTCTCCCGCACGGCGGGCACGTCCTCCCGCAACTGGTGCGTGATCGCGACATAACCCAGGGCGACAGCCAGGTTGTAGGGGTGCCCGATCGTCCTGGCGAGCTCGACCGCCTGCTGGCCGCACGTGAGCGCCAGGTCGTCGTGGCCGAGCAGCCAGTGCGCGTGGGCCGACCAGGCGCGGCAGTGCACGTCCGGCCGGGTGCCGACGGTCCAGGTCGACGCTCCCGCGGTCTGCCGCGCGGCCAGGTCGAAGTGCCGCAGCCCCTCGGCCGGCCTGCCCAGGCTCAGTGCGGCACCACCGAACGCGAAATGCGCCGAACCGCTCAGCTGCGAGTCCGGTGCGGCCATCGCCAGTGCACGGGCCGCCGTGCGATGTGCGTCGGCGATGGTGCCCTGGACGAACTGGGACGCCCACAACCCCACCAGACCGGCCAGGATCGAGTCGGTGCGTTCGAGTGCCGTGGCCAGTTCGATCGACCGCTCCAGCGTGTGCCGGAGTTCGGCGGACGCGTAGCCGTGGCGGGCGTTCAGCGGTGCGGCCATCGCCTCCAGGACGGTCAGCTCCTGTCGCTGCCGCCGGGTGCCGTCGGGCTGCGTGGCGATGATCGCGAGCGCGGCGCGGTGCAGCCGGATGGCCTCGCCGTGGGCGAACGTGCCGGACGCGATGTCGGCGGCCCGCGCGTAGTAGGCGAGGGCCTGGTCCGGTCGGCCGCCGCGTGCGTACTGGTCGGCCAGTTGGACTGCCACGGCGTCCGTGTCGTCGGTGTGCAGCAGAGCCAGGCTCTGCGCGAGCCGCCGGTGCAGCAGCCACCGCTGCGGTGGGCTGACCTGCGCGTAGGCGGCGTCGCGGAGCAGGTCGTGGGAGAAGTCGTAGCCGTCGGGCTGCTCGACGACGATCCGTCGCTGCCACAGCTCGTCCAGTGCCGCGACGACGGCGTCGGTGTCCAGGTGGCTGGCCTCGGTGAGCAGGTCCAGCGGGAAGTCCCGGCCGACGGCGGCCGCCAGCCCGGCGACCGACCGCGCCGCGGGGCTCACGTGCTCGAACCGGGTGCGCAGCACCGAGGCGAGATCGCCCGCCGGCAGTTGGGTGTGGCCGAGATCGGCCGCCGCGCGCATGGCTTCCACGACGTACAGCGGGAACCCGCCGGTGGTCGCCTGGAGCAGGCCGACGGTGGCCGGTGCCAGCGGCCGCCCGGCGACGGTCTCGGCCAGCCGCGCGGTGTCGGCGGTCTCCAGCGGGTGCAATGTCAGCTCGGTGAGCATCCCGGCGGCCTGCATCTCCCGGCACCAGGTGACGGCCTCGGTGTCCTCGTCGGGGTCGTCGCGCAGCGTCCCGGCCACCAGCAGCCGCGCGCCGGGTGCCCGGCCGAGGCAGAACGCCAGGAACGCCAAGGTTTCCTGGTCGCACCACTGCATGTTGTCCAGCACCAGCAGCAGCGGCGTGCCGACACCGGTCAACGCGCGTGCCAGCCCTTCGAAGAAGCGGTGCCGCTGCCAGGCGTCCACCATCGCCCGGGCACCTGCGCCGGCCGCGGCCCGGTTGCCGTCGGTGGGCAGCAGCCGGTCGACCTCCGCCCGCCAGACCGGGTCCAGATCAGCCACCGCAGGGCGGAGTGCCGGACCGCGCAGCCACGCGGCGACCGGGCCCAGGGCGAGGCGGCCCGACGTGCCGAAGCAGTGTGCGGTGGCCACGGCGGCGCCACGCCTGCGGGCCGCGTCGGCGAGCTCGGTGAGCAGCCTGGTCTTGCCGAGACCGGCACCGCCGGTGACGACCACGAGACCGGCCCTGCCGGCCGCCGCGGCCCGCCACGCGGCGGCCAGTTCGCCGATCTCCTTGGCCCGGCCCACCAGCGCGGCCCCGGGCAGCCCGGAACGTTCGGGCTCGGGCGCGGAGTGTGCCAGCAGCGGTTGGACGAGCGCCCTGGTCGCCCGGTCCGGCGCGATGCCCAGCTCGCGTTCCAGGATGGACACGCACCGGTGGTAGGTGCTCACCGCACCCGCCCGGTCACCGAGCTCGGCCTGTAGCCGGATCAGCGTGCGGTAGCCGATCTCCTCCAACGGTCGCAGCGCGATCCGGCGGCGGGCGACCGCCACCGCACCGGTCAGGTCGCCCTGCCGGGCACGCACCGCGCGCACCAGGTCGCACAGCTCGACGCACTGCGATTCGAGGGTGCCGCGCGGTTCGGTCAGCCACTCGTGGTAGCTGCCGGGCAACAGTTCGCCCTGGTATTCGGCGATGGCGACGGCCGCGTGGGTCAGCACACCCTCGGTGTCGTCCTTCGCCGCCGCCGCGAGCGCGGCCGCCCGTTCCAGGCCGAATGTCCGTACGTCGACCCGGCTGGTGGCACTGTCCCGCCAGCACAGGTCGCGGGACGTCACGACGAGTGCGGGCTCGTCACCCAGGGCGTTGCGCAGGTGGTGCAGCTCGCGGCGCAGGTTGGTCAACGCCTGCGCGTCACTGGAGTCCGGCCAGAACTGGGCCGCGATCCGTTGGCGCGGTTGAGGACTACCAGCGTGGGTGGCCAGGAAGGCGATGAGCGCAACGGCCCTCGGCGACCGGGTCAGGATGGATCCGGTCGCGCTGTCCGTGACGGACTGCTCACCCAGGACGCGGACCTGCACCATGCGGTGGCCTTTCCAGGGCACAGGTTAGCCCCGGAAGGGTGACTCGGCTCTGCCAACCGGTCGGGTCAGCCGTGGTGCTCGTGACCTCGGCGGAGGCCGGACAGGTCGCGGCGGACCACGGTGTTGCGGTCGGCGACCGTGTTGCCGAAGGCGAACTGCGGCCAGAAGCCCGCGATCTCCAGCCTGCTGCGCTCGCTCCACTCCCGGGCCAGGTCGCTGGTCGACTTGTAGAAGTTCATCGCGTAGCCGCCGGTGTGCAGGCGCAGCACGGAGAACCCGCCCGGGTACTCCTTGGCCGCCGCGATCTCCTGGTGCACCACGCCGGAACCGGTGACCGTGAGGTGGTTGCGGTGGGTGTGGCCGGCATGGTGCAGGAAGACGCCGGGCGTCCGGGCGTACATGTCCATGATGGACGACGCCTGGGTGGCGTCCAGCGCGTTGCTGGCCGTCATGGGGAACGCCGACTCCTGCACGACCAGCGGGTGATGGCCGAACACCAGCGTCGGCTGCTCGCGGTGCTCGGCCAGTTGGGTCCGGAACCAGTCCAGCTGCGTCGGCGACATGCCGCCCGCATCGCCGCCGTTGCCCGCCTTGTCGTACGTGTCCAGTCCGATGACGCGCAGGCCGGACAGTTCGCGGGTGAAGTAGGTGAGCTGGTCACCGGGGAAGTAGCTGTCGTGGAAGCAGTCGTTGCCCTGGAACTGGCCGGTCCGGCAGGCCGCGTACTGGTCGCCGACGTGCGCCCGGTCGTGGTTGCCGCGCACCACGAACCAGTCGCGCTGGTAGCGGCCGAACTCGGCGAGCAGTTGGCCGGCGCGGCTGAGGTCGGTGGGTACCGCCTCGGCGGAGATGTCGCCGGCCGCCAACAGGTAGGTCGGATTGAACCGGCGGACATCGCGCACCAGCGACTCGAGCATGACCTCCGGGTACGGCGGCAGCCCTGGCACCTGCTCGATGCCGATGAACTGCGGCATCCCGCCGACCAGTCCGGCCTCGGTCTCGCCCATGTGCAGGTCGTTACACAGGATGACGGTGAACAGATGGCTGCCGTGCGGCGGCTGCGGCGTGGTGAACGAGTAGGGGCCGCCGGTGGTCAGCCCGAACGTCGAGGTGCCGACGGCGTTGCCGGCGATCAACGTGAACGGCGACGGTTGCGCCGCGACGCCGTGGGAGAACGCCTGGTAGTAGTAGGTCCGGCCGGGTTCCAGGCCGGTGAGCTCGACGTGGTGGTACGGCGTGCGGTGCGCGATGTCGTGCGCCACCCGGTTCAGCCGGTCCGGCCGGGTGCCGTAGCGGACCTCGCCCTCGGCGGGCGCGGGCGTCAGCTGGCCGATGCCGTCGTCGGTGCCGGCGATCCCGGTGAACCAGGTGATCACGGCGTGATCCTCGGCCAGCGTCACCAGTTCCAGGTCGACCGGCGCGATGGTGCCGGTGGAGGCGGCGAACGCGGGAGCGGCGGTCAGCGCCAGCGGGGCGACAGCGGCCGCGTAGGCCGTCCAGCGGAGCAGGTCTCGACGCGTGAAGTCACAACCAGGCACGGCCGGAACCCTACGACCCCGGTTGAACGGCCGGGCTGACCGCACATGTCCACGAAACGACGATCGCCCCAGCACTGCGTGCCGCGTCGTCCCCGGGACTCGTGCCGGTGCCGCTCGAACTCCGGCAGCCTGAAGACCATGCGGGCTCCGCTGCGCTAACAATCATGGCGGATGGTGCGACGGTGTGGCTGTGGGTGCAGCGAATCGCCGTTGGTGGCGGGGTATCCGACTCTGGCATCTGGTGGTGTCCGGGCTCGTGTCGGCCGCGGCCGGTGCGGCCGTCGACGTCGCCACCGCGACACCGGACCGGCTGGGCTGGGTGGCTGCGGCCGCGTTGCTGGTGGTGGGCACGATCGGGCTGAGCGTGTGGGAAGCCGGCCGCGACGCCCGCGCGGAGTCGGCGCGGGCCCGCGCGGCGCGCGCCGAGGTGATGGATCCGTTCTGGCCCACGCCGATCACACCGGCCGAGTCCGGCCTCGACGCGCCGCCCGACGGGCTGTTGTTCTGGTTGCGGGCGCCGTTCTGCCCCAGTCCGCTCCGTGGCCGCGCGGACGTGGTGCGGTCGCTGACCGAGTGGTGCGCGACGGGCACGGACCACGTGCGGATCGTGTCCGGCCCGGCGGGCGTCGGCAAGAGCCGGTTGGTGGTCGAGGTGGCTCGCCGGCTGGGTGACGAATGGTTCACCGGAAAGCCGGACGTCGCCCGGTTGGCCGAGGCGGTCGAACGGGTTGTGGCGTGCGGCCGGCCCGCGCTGTTGGTGGTGGAGGACGCCGAGCGGATTCCCGGCGTGGCACGGTTGGTGGCGCGGGTCGCCGGGACGGACGGCCTGGTGCGACTCGTGTTGACCAGCCGCGACGGGCCGGAGTTGCGGCAGCGGCTACGGCAGGACCCCGACACGTCATTGGGCCCGGTGCTGCGCGCGCCGGTGGTCGAGTTGGCGCCGGTCGGCAAGGCGGGGGACCGGCAGCGCTGGTACGCCGAGGCCGTGGCCGGCTACGCGCACGCCCTGCGCATGCCCCAACCCGACGTGATCGACACCGCCCCGGCCGGTCACGACGGCGATCTCATGCTCCTGCTCCAGGCCCGCGCCCTGCTGGCCGTACTCAACCGGCCCGGCAGCCGAACGCTCGGCATGCACGACGTCGCCCGCGAACTGGTCGGCATGGAAACCCGGCGGTGGACCAACGATCCCGTTGCGGCACTGCCAGCGGCGATCACCGGTGAGAGCCTTGCCCAGGCGCTCGCCGTGCTCAGCCTCCTGCCCACCCAAGACGCTGCCGACCGCCTACGCCGGTTGCCCCGACTCGCCGCCGGCACCGCGGAGCAGCACCGGCTCGCGATCGTGGCATGGGCCCGGGCCCGCTACCCGTGCGACGCCACCGGTCGGCTGGAAGTGCAGCCACACCTGATCGGGGAGTGGCTGATCCTGGACACGCTGGCGACCGTGCCCACGCTGACCGCCGACCTGCCTGCCACGGTGACCACCCAGGTGGTCGACACCATCGCGCGGGCCTGCGCGACCTACCCCGACCACCTACCCCAACTCTGGACCACCCTGCGGACCAACCCGGATCGGCTGCCCGAACTGATTCCACTCGTCATCCGGCGCCTGGTCGGCGGCGACCGTCCGGACGTGATCCGGGTACGGGTCGACCAAGCCATCGAGCAACTCATCACCGCCGCCGATCCCGGCCTCGACGACGCGTTTCTCGCGCTGGACCTACCGCCGATCTACATACACAGTCACATTGCCCTGTTGCGTATCCGCATCCGCACACTCCGAGCGGGTGGCGAAGGTGATCGGCGGGAACTCGCCGCCGTCCTGACCGATCTCGGCACTCATCTTCGGCATGCGGGCCGCCGTCAGGAGGCTCTCGCGACCGACAACGAGGCCGTCGGCCGCTGGCGCGAGCTGATCGCCGCCGAGCCCGGTCGACACCGCGATGAGTTGGCCGTCGCCCTGAGCAATCTCGGCAACACCACGTCCCAGCTGAGCCACCACCGGGACGCACTGGCCGCTCGTGGCGAGGCGGTCGCGATCTGGCGCGAACTGTGCGACGTCGAACCCGATCGCTACCGGCCTTCGTTCGCCAGAGCCGTCTCCAACATCGCGGGCAGCCTGGCACAGGTGGGCCGCAATCAGGACGCGCTCCAGGCCTGGCAGCAGGCCGTCGCCCTCTGGCGCGAGCTGGCGGCGGGGGACCCGATCGGTTTCGCTCCCACGCTGGCCATCGTCCTGAGCGGCCTGTGCCTGATTCTGCGGGAGACGGGTCTGGACGAGGAGTCTGTTGCCGCCGGCGAGGAGTCGGTCGCGATCTGGCGTGGCTTGCCCGCGGCCGAGCTCGACCGTCACCGTGCCGACTTCGCCGGCACCCTGACCAAGCTGGCCGTCGGCCTGCGGGCGTTGGGACGTGGTCGGGATGCGCTGGCTGCCGTCGAGGAAGCTGTCGATCAGTGGCGTCGGTTGGCCGCAGCGCAACCCGACCGTCATCGCCCCGGGCTGGCGGATGCATTGATCAGCCTCGGCGTGCACCTGACCGGGTTGGGACGCCGGCAGGAGGCGCTGACTGCCAGCCAGGAAGCCATCGGCATGTGGCGCCGGGTGGTGCGGGCCGAGCCCGGTCACCACCGGCCCCGCCTCGCCCACGCCCTGACTCAACTGGCCGTCGACCTCACGGATGCCGGCGATCACCGGAAAGCCGTTGCCACCAGCGAGGAAGCCATCGGTCTGTGGCGTGAGCTGGTCGCCGCCGAACCCGACCGCTACCGCCCGGATCTGGCTTACGCACTGAACAATCTCGGTACCTGCCATGAGCGCGCCGGGGACCGTGGCCAGGCCAGGGAAGGGTGGACCGAGGCACTCGGACTGCTCAAGATCTGCGCCGACCGCGATCCTCGGCCGCACCGCGAGAGATACGAGCAACTCGCGAAACTGCTCGACGGGATCTGATGGCCTGGCCGGGCGTGTCGGTCCGGGCTCAGGGCGCGAGGTCGCCGACCACGGCCCGCTCCAGCAGCCCGATGGGCGGCATGCCCAGCGCGAGCAGCGCGTCGTGGAAGCGGCGGTGCGTGTAGCCGGCCTGCCAGGTGTCCGTCGCCCGCTGCCGGACCCTGCCGATCTCCAGCTTGCCCAGCGTGTAGCGGCCGTAGGTGGGGTCGTACGTGCCACGCCGGGCTTCGCCGAGCGCCGCCGTGCCACGCAGGAACGACACGGACTCGAACCGGGCGGCGGCGTCCGCCACCGACATGCCGCCGGTGTGCAGGCCGACCGAGCAGTACAGCCGGGTGGCACGCAGCAGCGCCTCGACGCACATGCCGATCACGTAGCGCGGATCACCGGACCGGAACTGCTGCTCCGCGAACAACTCCTCGCTGTAGTGCGCCCAACCCTCCACGAACGCCTGGGACGTCAGCGACCTGCGCACGTCGCTGGTCAGGCCGCGCAGGGCGCGACCGTGGGCATAGTGGCCAGGCGTGACCTCGTGCACGGTGATCGAGGGCAGCGACGTGCGGCTGAACACCGACAGCCATTCCTCGACCTCGTCCGCCGACCACGCCGGGTCCGGCGGCACGATGTAGTACCAGCTCGGCGCGTCCGCCTCGTAGGGCGCCGACCAGGACATCATCGCCTGCGCGTACGCGCGGGACGCGGGCGCCGGTCCGACCAGGCACACGCCACCCGGGTCGCCGATCAGGTCGCGCTCGACGGCGAACGCGGTCACCTCGCTGATCAGCGAGGACGCTTCGGCGATCACGTCGGCCGTGGTCACCGGGTGGTCGCGCATCAGCGCGGGCACCACGTCGGCCGGGCGCTCGCCCGGTGCGTGCCGCGCGACGGCCTCGGCCAGGATGTCGCGCAGCCGTGCCGTTTCGCGTTCCGCCGTGTCGGTCAGCTCGGTGACGTCGAACGTCATGCCCTCGCCGGCGCCGAGCAGCCGCAGGAACACCTCCGCTCCCAGTGCTGCCGAAGGTTCGCCGTCCCGCGCCGCCTGCTGCACGTGCTCGGTGAAGCGTGTCACCGCGGCCAGGATCTTCGGGTCCTCGACGTCGACGGCCAGGCCCCGGACCGAGGCCAGGGTCGCGGTGGCCACCGGCGCCGGGACCCGGTCCAGCGCGGCCAGGGCGTTGTCCACGGCGTCCGGCCACGACCGCAGGTGCCGTTCCCGGGCTGCCTGCCGCTCGGCGGCGGGCGCGTACTCCCGGTCGTAGCAGGCGAGATCCATGGCGCTGACGTGCACCAGCGGATCCCGGCGATGCATCTCGGTCTCGGCGAAGGCGACTCGCAGGCCCTCCTCGTGGACGGTCAGCGCCGCCGCGTCGAACGGATCCGCGGGCAGCGGACCGGTGCCGACCGAGGCGAGGGCGGCGGCCACCCCGGCCGGCGACAGGTCCTGCAGGACGCCGTCGTACTCGTGCAGTCCGACGTACTCCCGGGCGCCCCCGAGATCGAGTTCGACGGCCGCACGCACCCGGGTGTCCTGGAGTTCTGTCATGCCGGCGAGTCTGCCATGACACCATGTCGACCGGAATGTGTCCTTTGTGGCCTATCGAGGACCGGGCGTGCGGTGGCGCCGCTGCGCGGCCTGCGCCTGGTCGATCAGCCGGGCGGCGATCGCCTTCTCCGGCCAGAACACGGAGCGGTGGGATCGCCGACGTGCTGGCTGGCCAGGTACTCGCAGTCGAGCACCGTGGCGCAGGCTTCCTCGGCGACCTCGCGCGCCAGGGCCTGCTCGACGGTCTCGCCCGGCTCGACCGTGCCGCCGGGAAACGTCAACGTCGGTCGAACAGTGCGCCGACCGTCGCGGCCACCGCCCGGCCGACATCGCGCCCGGCGCGGGCGGACGGCCCTCGGGTGGCCGGGTCCAGCGGGTTGGTGCCGAAGGCGTCGACGGTGGCCTGGTCGGCGTGCACGACCTCGACCCGCGCGGGAGCCAATTCGGCCAGTTCCGTTGCCAGGTCCTGGCCCCAGCCTCGCGGCAGCTCCGGCGGTGCTGGCGTGATCAGGAGCACGCGGTCGGCGCCCTTGGCCAGATCGGCGTTGCTGGCGGTGCGGATTCCGCCGTCGACGTAGCGGCGCCCGTCGATCGTCACGGGCGGCCAGACGCCGGGTACCGCGCAACTCGCGCCGACCGCGTCCGGCAGCGCCACACCGGAATCCGGCGTGAACACGACGAGTTCGCCGGTGAGCGCGTCCACCACGGTGATCCGCACATCGCGGTCCGGCCACTCGGTCGACGGCAGCCGGGACGCGATGGCCGCGCGGCGGGTGTCCTCGTCGATGGTCTCGGCGGCCAGCGCGAGCGCCCCGATCCGGCGCCTGCGGTCCACGTCGTCGGTGGCCAGCTCGGCCGCCTCGATCCAGCCCGCCAGCATCGTGGTCAGGTCGATGTGCACCGGGATCTCGCCCGAGTACCCGGACAACTGTGCATCGTACAGATCGGCCAAGGACTTGCCGCTGGTGATCTGGGCGGCCACCACGGAGCCGGCCGACGTCCCGATGATCGTGTCCGCCCCGACGACCCGGTCGGCCAGCGCCTCGTCGGTGTCGGCGATGCCCCGCAGAACCCCCAGCTCCCAAGCGACACCGGCGACACCGCCACCGGCCAGCACGAGCGCGAACGTCACGAGCGCCTCCTTCGTCCGCGCACAGCATGGCACGCCAGCAGCGGGCGGCCTCAGCGCCAGCCGAGTTCCGGTGCCACGTAGGTGAGGATGTTCTCCAGGACGTGGGCGTTGTAGTCGACCCCGAGCTGGTTGGGCACGGTCAGCAGCACGGTGTCGGCGGCCTGGATGGCCTCGTCCTCCTTGAGCTGCTTGACCAGCACGTCCGGCTCGGCTGCGTAGGAACGGCCGAAGATCGCCCTGGTCGTGTCGTCGATCATGCCGATCTGGTCGTGCGAGTCGCGGTCGTGGCCGAAGTAGGCCCGGTCCAGGTCGTTGGTCAGGGCGAAGATGCTGCGGCTGACCGACACCCGCGGCTCACGCGGGTGACCTGCCTCCTGCCACGCCTCGCGGTACGCCTCGATCTGCTTGCGCTGCTGGACGTGCAGCGGCTCACCGGTCTCGTCGTTCTTGAGAGTGGAGCTCTGCAGGTTCATGCCCAGCTCGGCGGCCCAGACACCGGTCGCGTTCGAACCGGAGCCCCACCAGATGCGCTCGCGCAACCCCTCGGAGTGCGGCTCGACACGCAACAGGCCCGGCGGATTGGCGAACATCGGCCGTGGATTCGGCTGCGCGAAGCCTTCGCCCTCGATCACCGTGAGGAAGACCTGCGTGTGCCTGCGGGCCATGTCCGCGTCGGTCTCACCGTCGGCCGGGGCGAAGCCGAAGTGCCGCCAGCCCTCGATCACCTGCTCTGGGGAGCCACGGCTGATGCCGAGCTGGAGTCGGCCGCCGGAGATGAGGTCGGCGGCGCCCGCGTCCTCGGCCATGTACATCGGGTTCTCGTAGCGCATGTCGATGACGCCCGTGCCGATCTCGATCTTCGACGTGCGGGCGCCGATCGCGGCGAGCAGCGGGAACGGGCTGCCGGCCTGGCGGGCGAAGTGGTGCACGCGGAAGTACGCGCCGTCCACGCCGAGCTCCTCCGCGGCCACCGCCAGGTCGATCGACTGGTGCAGGAAGTCCGCGGCCGACCGCGTCCGGGAGTGCGGACTCGACGACCAGTGGCCGAAGGACAGGAATCCAACCTTCTTCACGCGACCTCCCAGCGTTCGGCGGTCAGGTTTGATTCCCTCGCGCCGCACAGTGTGACCAGGTCGTCACGGTATTGCCGGAGCGCCGAACGCGCCGAGTTGGCGCAGCATGCCGAGGTCGTCGCGGACCGCCCAGCGTTCGGCGATCTTCCCGTCCGCCAGCCGGTACATCACCGCGAAGCCGCGTTCGTAGTCGCCTTCCGGCGCGTCGAAGCCGAACGGTTCGCCGCCCGCCCAGTGCCCGCCGCGCACGCCGTACCAGATGACGAGGTCGCCCTCGGCGACCACGAACCGCTCCGGCCACGTCGTGGTCACGAACTGGGTTTTCCCTGCCGTACTCAGGAATTCCCGGGTGCCGGCGAGTCCCGCCCTACGGGTCGCCGCCAGCGCGTGGTTGACCATGTCGGGCGTGCAGAGCTCGTCCAGCAGATCGAGCTCCTGGCTGGTGATCAGTTCCTCGAACCGCTCGACGACCCGCTTGTTCTCCTCGATGCCCACAACCCCGTCTCCCCTCATTGGTGAGAGCCGTACTCTCAACTGAGAGTGCTACTCTCACCGATATGGACGTGCCTGTCAAGCGCACCTACGACAACTCCCGCCGCGAGGCGAAGGTCCGGGCCGTGCGGGCCGAGGTGGTCCAGGCGGCGCACGACCTCTTCGTGACTCGTGGCTACTCGGCGACCACTGTGGAGGCGGTGGCGGAGGCCGCCGGGATCCCGCAGGCCACCGTGTACCGCCATTTCGGCGGCAAGCGCGGCATCCTGATCGCCGTGCTCGACGTGGTGTTCGGCGGTGACGACGAACCCGTCGAGTACCGGCATCGGCCCGAGATCCGCGCCGCACTCTCCGATCCGGACCCGGCCGGCCTGCTCGACGCGTTCGCCCGCATGCATCCCGGCGTGGTGGCGCGCTCGGCGCCGATCCAGCAGGTGCTGGCCGAGGCCGCGGCGGCCGATCCGGAAGCGGCGGAACTGCTCGCCATCGCACGGAACCAGCGGCACGCCGGGCAGTCCCGGATCGCGGCACGGCTCGCCGGGCGCGGTGCGCTGCGGGAAGGACTCACCGAAGCCGAGGCCGCCGACGTCATCTACGCGCTGTTCTCCCCGGAGCTGTACCGGATCCTCGCCGTCGAACGGGGTTGGGCACCCGAACGGCTGGGGGAGTGGCTGTCCACCACGCTGCGCACCGCCCTGCTTCCGTGATCCACGGGGAGAAACGATCTCGGGCAGGCCTGCCGGAGTCGCGTTACCGTGGGCCTCACCCAAGCCGGGAGGCCGCGATGAGCACAGAGGCCCCGAGTCAGGAAGCCGGCGTGACGGCTGCCATCACGAACATCGACATGAAACTCGAAGTGGTCGTCATCCCGGTGGCGGATGTCGATCGCACGAAGGACTTCTACGGCAGGCTGGGCTGGCGGGTGGACGTCACGCCGCCGGGCTCCGGCATCGTCCAGCTGACGCCCCACGGTTCGAGCTGCTCGGTCCAGTTCGGCGGGAACCTCACGTCGGCCACTCCCGGGTCGGGCAAGGGATACTTGATCGTGTCCGACATCGAGGCAGCCCGGAGTGCGCTGGTCGCCACGGGCATCGAGGTCGGCGAGATCTTCCACATCGGTCCGAACGGCCCTGCCCCCGGTCTGGACCCGGAACGCGGCACCTACCGTTCGCGGGCGACATTCAGCGATCCCGACGGCAACGAATGGCTGGTGCAGGAGATCACCACCCGGCTGCCCGGCCGTGTCGACGCGGCCGAAACGTCGTACGCGTCGGCCACCGACCTGGCGGCCGCGATGCGGCGCGCGTCCATGGCGCACGGCGAACACGAGAAGCGCATCGGTGCCGCCGATCCGGACTGGCCCGGCTGGTACGCCCGGTACATGGTGGCCGAGCAGTCCGGCGCCGAGCTGCCGACGTGACGGCCGAACTGGCCGGACAGACCGTCGTGCTGATCGGCGGCAGCGCGGGCATCGGCCTGGAGACGGCTCGGCGGGCCAGGGCCGAGGGTGCGGCGGTCATCCTCACCGGCCGCGACCCGGACAAACTCAAGCAGGCGGTGGCCGAGGTCGGCGCCGTGGACAGCGCGGCGTTCGACGCCAACGATCCGGTGGCCGTGGCGAGGTTCTTCCAGGACGTGCCGGCGATCGACCAGGTGCTGGTCACCGCCGGCGGCCCGCATTACGGGCCGCTGCTGGAGATGGACGCGGACCAGGTGCGGGACGCGGTCAGCGGTCACATCGCGGTGGCACTGGGGATCGCGCGCAACGCGGTCGGCCGGATGCGACCCGGCGGCACGCTGCTGTTCATGGGTGGCACCGGTGGGCGGCGCATCGGTCACGGCATGGGCATCGTGTCCGCGGCGACGGCCGCGATGCCGCCGTTCGTGGCGGCCCTCGCCCTGGAAATCGCACCGGTGCGGGCCAACGTCATTGCCGCCGGGTTCGTCGACACGCCTTTGTCGGCGTCGCTGCTGGGCGACAAGCTCGACGAACGACGCGCAGAGCTGCGGTCGACGCTGCCGATCGGCCGCGTCGTCACCGCAGCCGACGTCGCCGCGCTCGCCGTGCACATCATGGCCAACACGGCGTTGACCGGCGCGACCTACGACATCGACGGCGGGCAGCAGTTCGCCTTCTGACGTGTGACCTTCGACAACGGCCCGGTCAAGGTCGCGCTCCGATCAGGTGAACAGCCGTCGCCAGGCGTCGACGGCGGCCTGGGCGCGCTGCTTCCCGATCCCGTAGAGCGACTGGACATGGGCGATGGACGGGCCGCCGTCCGGACTGGTGCGCAGCACCCCGGCCGACCAGTCGTCCCGGATCCGCTGCGTCAGGTCCAGCACGTCGACCGTCTCGGCGGTCAGCCGCTTCGCGCCCTGGGCGGTCTCGATGTGCGCGTTGGTCAACACCTCGGCGATGAAGGCCGCCGCCATCGGCTGCAAGGTCACCGCCACCAGGATCAGCAACGGCGGCGCCAGATGGGCCAGCAGCACCGTGGCGCCCTGCCAGTGCCCGAGACCGGGCACGACGTTGCTGGTGTTGACCAGGATGGTGGCGATCAGCAGGGCGGCTTCCAGGGCGTATACCTTGCGCCGGCCCGTCGTGCTGGGGAACTCCCTGCCCCACTGCGCGGCCCGGGCCTGCAAGGTCATGATCATCACCAGCGGCAGCGAGAACAGCGGCTCCACCACGTAGGCCAGCGGGCTGCCGCCGGGTCCGACCAGCGCGTCGTGCACACCGACCGACGTCCAGCTGATCCCGGCGGCCGCCAGCGCGATCAGCACCACGGAGGTGACCACGTGGGTGCGTTGCAGGCTGGCCAGCCTGCTGGTGGAGTCGAGTAACCGGGCCCGGCGCGCCAAGGCGCGGCGCTGCCACAACCGGTCGCTCAGCTCCAGGTCGGCCAGCCGGTCGGTGGCTCGCCGTTCCCGATCCGCCCGGTCTGCGCTGCTACGCGCCGCGGCGGTCAACTGCCGGCGCCGGATCGCGCGCAACTGCTCCACCGCGGAGCGCTCGGCGGTGACCTCCTCGTCGGACAGCACATCCAGCCACGCCGGATCGCGCTGCAACCTGGCCTTTCCCTTGGCGACCCGTAGTTCGGTCTCCATGGTGTCGAGCTCGGCAGGCGCCTCGGGCGGAACCGTCTGCCGCTGCACCTGCCGGCCGGGGCGCTCGACCGGTACGGGGTCGCTCGACCGGGCGATCCACGCCTCCAAGCCACCCGACATCGCCTCACCGTTGACCGCGTTCGTCGGGTTCGGCGTGGTTCCGTCCAAGACTCCGGTCATGCCCATCTCCCTCACAGCGCTCGCAGGCTGGCGGAGATCGTATCCCATCCATTCGAACAGGGGTTCGAAGCGGGGGCGGCGTGTCGTGGGTGGCTACCGGCCCAGTGGGTCGCCGCCGCGGACGGCGGTTTCGTACCGCGACTCGGCCGTGGCCCGGTCCGGGTAATCGGTCATCCGGAAATCGTGATATCCCATGTCACTGAGTGCGTACCGCGTGGATCCGTCGAACGGATCGGTGTATTCGCGTAACTCGTAGCCGCCCTGATCGGTCGAGGAGTCGTTGTCCGTGCTGCGAAGCAGCGTGCCGTCTGCGGTGATGGCCGCCTCGTAGCGTCGCCAGATCAGTTCTTTGTCGCGACCCCAACAATGGTACAGGGAGTAATTTTCTGACCCGGTGAAGAGAATCCGGGCGCCGTCGGCAGGACGCACTCTCTGCCGGGGCCCGCTGTCGCAGGCCACCCGTTTCCAGTCGCCGTCGTGCCGGCCGGCGAGCCGCCGCACGGCGGCCCAGGCAGCCTGCTTGGTCGCGAACCGGCGGGTGCCGAACCCGGTGTGATCCACGTACCAGCCGCCCGGCGCCAGCGTGCCGACCTGGATGTGTGCCCAGTCGTCGGTGCCGGCGGCCACCAGTTCCCACTGCATGACCGCCTGACGGCGCACGGCCAGCAGGTCGATGGGCGCGCCAGGATCGACGTCCATGTCGAGCACGATATCTCGTGGGGTCGGCGACGGTCAGTACGTCGATGATCGCTCCAGGTCAAGCCGGGCGAATGAACTCATCGCGGAGACATCCGCCGTCCGGGAGCGCGTCATGCGTGCCGAGTGTGCTGTCGCCGGCCCATCGGCTCGACGAAACGCAGGCACCGCCATGCGACGTTGTCCTCGTTCGACGGCCAGTCGCCGGGCTGACCGCGGCCGAGCCCGGCCTCGCCGCGGTCAGCCAGCCCACGCAGACGGATGACGCCCTGCTCGACTTCCACACGTCCGACCCGGCCTACCTGGACTACCTCGCCAACGACCCGCGCGTGCCCGCCGCCGAGCAGGCCGCCACCGACCAGCCGCGCATCCATGCCGTCGCGCGTGCCGTGCTGGAGCGGACGTTCACCCGGTCCTTCGTCGACCAGATCGCCGCCGGTCAGTTCGCCGACGAGTTCCCGGACGAGATCGCCGCCGCCGAGGCGGTCTACGCACTCGACCAGGTCATCGTCGACCTGCCCGGCGAAGGCGACTTCCACCTGGACCGCTTCATCAGCCTCGACCAGGCGGCCTGGTTCGGTTACCCGGACGACGTGACGTCGTTCTACGAGAACGGTCCCGCGTTCGCCGGTGACGGCGTCACGTTCCAGATGGCCGCTGCGCTTCACCCACGCAGAGGAGATCTTCCCGCTCGCCACCCTGCTCGGCCTGCCGGGCAGCACGAAGCGGCTCCCGCAGAGCACGTTGTTCAACTACGCCAACGATCCCTTCCGCGGCGCGGAGATCGCGCCGATGGGCGCCGACATCCAGTGGGACCTGTTCACCAACGGTCGGACCTACCTGGTGCGGATGCTCTACAACGAGAGGCAGACGGCGTTCCAGCCGTCCTGCGCCCCCATCCACCGGGGCAGCGACTTCTACTCGCTGGACGAACTCGAACACTGCTACGGCTGGACGCCGCGGGCCACCACGAACTGAAACCAGCCCGTTCCGCCCGAACCTCGGTCACCGGCTGACCGGCGATCAACCATGCCCCGCACCGACCACCACGGAAGGGTCCGACCTGTCACGTAGAGGATTCTCGGCACCGCAAGGGCAACGCCACCAGGGCGGCGATTATGGTGCTGTGCCGGCGTCATCGGAGCGGCGCGCGGCTCGTCAGAGTTCGGCACCCGCGTGGGCGAGTGCTGTCCAGGAATTGTCAGCGCCGCTAGCGGATCAGGTCGGCCATCGTCGGCGCGAACGGGATGTCCACGACGAATCTGCTCGGGTGCCGTGGGTCATAACGCACGATGAGCTGTTTTCTGGTGGCACAGGCGCGCTCGAAGCGAGGCGTACCGTCGCCCCAGAACCGATAGCGCCGCTCACCGTCCCGAATGGTGCCCTCCGGTGCGTCGCGCCAGCGCAGGTGCACGCCATAGGTGGTCGTGCCGGGCCCGCGCAACCGACGCAACCGCAGTCGTAGCAACCACATCCGAGCGCTGTGGCAGATCCAGATGGCCGCCACGATGCCCATTCCGAACCCGATGAGCACACCCGACGCGCTGGACCGGGTGTGGAACAGGAAGGGCAGGACGATCCAGGTGACGAAGGTGACGGCGAGCCCGCATCCGAAGAACAGCGCCGCGAGCACGATCAGCTGGACCAGCGCCCAGATCAGCGTGATGATGTTGCGTTGCGCCCTGGTCATGGTGTGGTCGGCGCTCTGCGGCACGGTCACAAGCTACCCAAGGCCGCCACGCCGCGGCCGCGTAGCCGTCGTCGGTGATCGCCGTTCGGATCGCGGTGGCCAGTGCGGCCGGCCCACAGTGGCTGGTCGGCGTAGATCGGGTTCAGTACCGACGGCCGGCCGGCGCGCAGCCCGCCGCCGTGGTGCCGGCGCCACCATGGTGGACCACCGCCGCCACGCGCGGAAACAGCCAGTCGTGGGGCACGTCGCCCACGGCGAGGATGTCGTCACCGGCGAGGTCCACATCGGCCCACCCGGTCTGCACGACGGCGCGGACACCGGCCTGCCGGACCGCCTCCCGCACCAGGTCCGCGAGCCAGCCACCCTGACCGGCGGCCATGCTGCCGAACCCCAGAAACACCGGAGCCGGTGCGGCGGCGACGAAGTCCACCAGACCGGGTGGCGGTGACCACGTGGGATCCGGGCGCGGCCACCAGTAGCCGATCACGTCCAGACCGGCCCGCCAGTCGGTCGGCCGGGGAGCACCGCCGGGCTGTAACCGTGCAGCACCATCGGGGAGCGGTCGGACCGGCGCGCCAGGATCGGTGGGAAGTCACCCGTCGGTTCGATCGGCTGCGTGAACACGCCGAGACCGGGCACCCGCAGGCCGTCCGCGATGTCCTGGCCGAAAACGCGGAACTGTTGTACAGCACCACATCCGTGCCCCGCGATGCGGAGGCCATGGCATCTGTCGCCGCGGCCCGCAGGTACTCCGTGAACCGGTCGACCCGCCGGGCCAGCAACATCGGCGACGGCCGGCCGTTCGCGGGCGCGGTGACCAGGCCCCGCACGTCGCCACCCAGCGCGGCGAAACCCGACCCCGCCCGGCGGATGTCCTGTTCGAACGGTGGGTGCGCCGCGATGGTCACGTCGTGACCGGCGGCGACCAGGCCCGCCCCCAGTCCGGTGTACGGGGCGACATCCCCGCGCGACCCGACCGCGACCACCAGCACCCGCATCGCACCGACCTCCCCGGACATCCGTGCGGAACGGACACCAGGTTACTGAGCGCCACCACCAGCAGCCCCACCGGCCGGTTTCGGGCTAGCTGGAATGCGGGACGGCCGCCCCGGCGGTCATGCTGGATGACATGGCCTTGCGCTGCCTTGTGGTCGACGACAGCGTCCGATTCCTTGAGTCGGCCCGGCTTCTGCTGGAAAGACAGGGCGTGCAGGTCGCGGTCGCCTCGACCGGAGCGGAGGCTGCGCGGCGGGTCGACGAACTGCACCCCGATGTCGTGCTGCTGGACATCGATCTCGGCGACGAGAGCGGGTTCGACGTCGCCCGACGCCTGCACGGGCGCGTGTCGGACGTCGCGTGGAGCGGCGAGCTGAGCATCATCCTGGTGTCCACCCACGCCGAGCGGGACTACGAGGAACTCATCGAGGCCAGCCCGGTCCTGGGGTTCCTACCCAAGTCGTCCCTGTCGGCGGACGCCATCCAGCAACTGCTGCACGGCTAACGGGTCTCCAGGAACGTGACGACGGCCAGCACCCGCCGGTGGTCGTCACCGCTGTCGGGCAGCCGCAGCTTGGTCAGGATGTGTTGCACGTGCTTCTCGACCGTGCCCTCGGTGACCCACAGTGCCCGCGCGATGCCGGAGTTGGACCGGCCCTCGGCCATCAGCGCGAGCACTTCCCGCTCCCGTCTGCTCAACACGCCGAGCGGATCGTCCTTACGCTGTGAGCGCAACAGCTCCTGGACCAGGGTCGGGTCCACTACGGACCCACCCCGCATGATCCGGCCGAGGGTGTCGAGGAAGTCGCTGACATCCGTGACCCGACTCTTCAACAGGTAACCGACCCGACCCCCACCGGCCAGCAGGTCCACGGCGTGTTCCACCTCGACGTAGGCGGACAGCAGCACGATGCCCACGTCGCCGAACTCGGTGTGAATCGTGTGCGCCGCGGCCAGTCCCTCGCTGGTGTGGGTGGGCGGCATGCGGATGTCGATGAGCGCGAGATCCGGCTGGTGCGCTCGGACCAGATCGAGCAGTTCGGTCGCGTCGCCCGCCTGTCCGACCACATCGAAACCGGACCTTTGCAGCAGACTCGCGATACCCTCACGAAGGAGGATGTCGTCATCGGCCACCACCACCCGACCCCGGACCGCCGAGGCGTCGTCCGCGAGGTTGTCCGGTCTGCTTGACTCGGGCCCTGGAGTGGTCATGAACTTCGATTCGGCTGAGCGTTGGCCGGTAGGCCGCCTACTGTGGAGCCTACCGTGCGTCGTGGCCTGACTTTGCGAGTTCTGACCGCCGGCGTGGTGCTGGCGTTGGTGGTCGGTGCCTCGTTCGCCGTGCTGTTGCGCGCTATCTTCGCCCAGGACCACTCCGCGTTGCTGGCCATGCACTCCCAGGAAGTACTTGCCAGCGCGAACCGGTTGGAGCGACTCGTCGTCGACCTTGAGTCCGGTCCACGCGGCTATCTGCTCACCGGCGAGGAACGTTTCCTGCAGCCGTGGGCGGCAGCCCGCGCATCGGTGCCGGGGGAGTCGGCGAACCTGCGGCAATTGGCCACGGTGCCGGCCCAGCACGACCGCGTGGTGCGGGTCACCTCGCTGATCGACTCCTACGTCAGGGACTACTCGATCCCGCTCGTCGTGGGCGGCCGGGAGGGCGACCCGAGCGTGCGCAGCGTCGCCACGGCGAACGAGGGCCTGCGCCGGGTCACCATGATCCGCGCCGGATTCGCCGAGCTGGAGGCTGCGGAGCGTGCGCTGGCCACCGGCCGCAACGCCAGTTCCATCGCGACGGCGGATGCGGCGGTGGCAGCCGCGGCCACCGGACTGGGCGTTTCGGTGCTGTTGATCGCCGGCGCCACCACATATCTGACGCGGGCGATCGTCCGGCCGGTGCGGCGGGCGGCCAGGATGGCCGACCAGCTGGCCGGTGGCGACCTGTCCACCCGTATTCCGGAGACGTCGGTCGGCGAGCTCGGCCTGCTGGAGCACTCGTTCAACGAGATGGGCGATTCTTTGGCGACCAGCCGCGCCGAGTCCGCGCAGTTGCTGAACGCACAGGCCGCGTTGCGCCGGGTGGCCACGTTGGTCGCAAGGGGACAGTCGCCGTCGAGCGTGCTGACCGCGGTCGCCGAGGAGGCCGGCACGGTGCTGGGTGTGGCCGGGGCTCGGGTGCTGCGGCTGGAGCCGGACGGCACCGCCACCGTGATCGCCGTCTGGGGCACGTCGGGCCAGAACGCACCGCCGCTCAACCATCGCGTGTCGCTGGACCAGCTTCCGGTGACCGAGGCCGTGGCCCGGACCGGCCGGACGGCACTGCACGACATCCCGACCGGTGCCGAGCGCGCCGCACTTCTCGGGCTGGGCGCGCCGATCGTGGTGGACGGCCGGGTGTGGGGCGTGATGGTGACGTTGCTGGAGCCGGCCGGGCCGTTGCCGCCGGACGCCGAGGAACGTGTCGCCCAGTTCACCGATCTGGTGGCCACGGCGGTGGCCAACGGGCAGGCGAGGGAGGACCTGGCGGCATCGCGGGCCCGACTGGTCACGGCCAGCGACGAGGCCCGCCACCGGATCGAGCGGGACCTGCACGACGGTGCCCAGCAGCGGTTGGTCAGCCTGGCCCTGGACGTGCGGTCCGCGGCGGCCGTTGCGGACCGGACCGAACTGCGCGACCAGCTCGGGCAGATCGCCGTCGGCCTGACGGCGGCACTGGACGACCTGCGGGAGGTGTCGCGAGGCATCCACCCGGCGATCCTGTCCGAGGGCGGCCTGGGCCCGGCGTTGCGCGGCCTGGCGCGCCGGTCGGCCGTACCGGTCGAACTGCGCACCGACGTCGGCAGCCGCCCGCCGCTCGCCGTGGAGATCGCGGTGTACTACGTGGTGTCCGAGGCGCTGACCAACGCGACCCGCCACGCCGACGCGTCGGTGATCCGGGTCCAGGCGATCCAGACCGACGACCTCCTGCTCGTCACGGTCGCCGACGACGGCGTCGGGGGAGCCGACCCGGCGGCCGGCTCGGGTCTCGTCGGCCTGATCGACCGGATCGACGCGCTGGGCGGGCGGATCACCGTCGTCAGCCCTCCGGGTGAGGGCACCACGATCCGGGTGGAACTGCCCACGCATACCAGCTAGCCGGTACCCGGGATGGGCGCTCGCGGTGACGACCCCGGGCACCCCGTGGGCCATGCTCAAGGCACAAGGACGCAGCTGGTGCTACGGGACCGCGACACGTCCGGTCGCGGTTGGGCTCCGACGGATAAGCCCGTCGCTCCGGCAACCAGCCGCTTGGGCGCGAGCGGCTCCCCGAGGCCGCGCGGGTGGATCGTTCTACAACCCCCCCGGAGAACGATCCACCCGCGTGGTCGGGCCGCCCGGCGGCCCCCGAGAGATCCTGTGATGACCTTGACCAGCACCATGCACCACCACCACACCAGTGTCCGGTTCTGTCGCACGTGCCACCGTTGGCACTGCCGTTGTGACGGGTGCGGTTGGATCTGGTACTCGGCGTGTTCGTTCACCGAGGCGTTGCGGCACAGCCGAATCCACCAGTGGGACAAGACCTACCTGGAATCTCAGCGCTGACCGACCGACTCCGGCGTCCGCTGTCGCTTCCGAACGGCCCACAGGCTGGTCACCGTCGTCACCGCGAACACGGCCAGCACGACGGCCAGTGATACCGGTGCCGAGATCTCCGGCACCGAGGGCCACACGCCGTGCAGGTAGTGCATCGTCAGCTTCACACCGATGAAGCCGAGCACCACGGCCAGCCCGTAGTGCAGGTAGACCAGGCGGTCGCGCAGGCCGACCAGCAGGAAGTACAGCGGCCGCAGTCCCAGTAGCGCGAACACGTTGGCGCACAGCACCAGGTAGGTGCTCTGGGTGATGCCCAGGATCGCCGGGATCGAGTCCAGCGCGAACACGACGTCGACGGACAGGATCGCGATCACCGGCAGGGCCAGCACGGTCAGCGCCCACCGGCCGTCCCGGCGGACCACCAGCTCGCCCGTGTCGTCGTCCAGCACCGGCAGGCGTCGCCTCGCCCAGCGCAGCACGCGACCGTTCTGCCCGTCGGGCACCTCGCCGTGCGACCGCACCAGCCGCACCGCCGCGACGATCAGGAACACGCCGAACACCGCGAACAGGAACGAGAACCGTTGCACCACACTGACGCCGACGACGATCAGCACCGCGCGCATGGCGAGCGCACCGATGATGCCCATCGACAGCACCTTGGCCTGGAACCGCTCCGGCACGCCGAACCCGGCCAGCACCACGGCGAACACGAAGATGTTGTCCACCGAGAGCGACTTCTCCACCGCGAACCCGGTGCTGAACTCGATGGCCGGTGTCCGCCCGGCCAGGAAGAACACGCCGACGCCGAACAGCAGCGCGAGCCCCAGGTACGCCACCGACCACAGCACGGCCACGCGGAACGTGACGTGCTCGGTGTCCTTCGTCCGACGCAGGTCGACGAGGATGAGGGCGGCGAACCCCGCCAGGGTGACCAGCCAGACCCACCACGCGACCGTCATCGTCCCTCCTGTGTCGCTTCGAGGCCGTCAATGCCAGAGTGAAGCAATGAGCCGACGACGGCAGCAGCGACGACAGTCGAAACCGGGCGCCGAGCCTGCCGACTCTCGGCAATCAGAGGTGGCGCTGGCCGCTGCCGAAGATGCCGGCCGGCTCGACCCCACCCTGCTCGGCGACTTCCTGGGCCGGCTGGCCGATGCCCAGCAGGCGCCCAACTGGGACCAGCACCAGCAGGCGGAGTTCGAGGCACTCGGCGCGCGGGCGGTGGACCAGGGGGCGAGCCTGCCCGACGTGGTCGACCTCTACCTGTCGGCCGCCTGGCGGGTCTGGCCCACCCTCCCCGCCGTCGGCGCGATGGACGCGGAGACCGTCCGCGCGGCCGGTGCCGCCGTGCTGCACGTCATGGACGACGCCGTCGCCGCCGTGGCCACCGGATTCGTGTCCGCCCGGCGCGCCATGGTCCGCCGCGAGGAGTCGCTGCGCCGGGAGTTCGTCGACGATCTGCTGTCCGGCACCGCCGATCCGGCGGGCCTGCTGGTCCGCGCGGACGGGTACGGCCTGAACCTGGCGGGCGACCATCAGGTGATCGTGGCCAGCGCGGCCCAACCGTTCCGCGACGCCACACCCGTGCTGTCCGAGGTCGCGGCCGCACTGCGCACCGACCACTTCGTCGCCACCAGGGACGGCCTGCTCGTAGTGGTCGTCGCCGTCGCGGACGACCCGGCGGTGGCCGCGGTGACCTCGGCCGTCCGGGACCGACCGGACGCCCGCATCGCGGTCGGCAGGCGACGGGAAGGCCCGGCAGGCGTGGCCAGATCGTTCGCCGATGCGCGGGAAACCCTCGGTCTCGCCGAGCGGATGGGTTGGCCGGAACAGGTGGTCGCGGCCGAACGGACGCTGGTGTACCAGGTGTTGCTGCGTGACCGGGCCGCCCTGGGCGATCTCATCGAGAGCGTGCTCACCCCGCTGGGCACGGCACGCGGCGGAGCGCGACCGTTGCTGGACACGGTGTTCGCGTACTGCGAGACGGGCGGCAACGTCACGGCCACGGCGAGCCGGTTGCATCTGTCGCCCAGGGCGGTGAGCTACCGGTTGGAGCGAGTGGGATCCCTGACGGGCTGGCAGCCGGCCAATCCGAGCCATCGCTACGTGCTGCACACGGCCGTACTCGGAGCCAGGGCGCTGGGGTGGCACTGACCTGCCGACCCTCGGCAAGTTACCGCCGCTGTCTTGGCCGGCGCGGTGAGTGAAGTTGCCGAGTCGCGGTCCCAGACTGTTGGTATGAGACTTTCGGTCAAGCGGATCTCGCGCATCGTGGGTGGGTGGGTCCTGCTGGCTCTCGGTGGAGCACTGCTGGTCCTGCCCGGGCCCGGGTTGCTGGTGATCGCCGCCGCGCTGGCGTTGCTCGCCCCCGAGTACCCGTGGGCTGCCCGGTTGCTGCGGTCCACCAAGGACCGGATCTCGGCGCTGCGTCCGCGTCGAGATGCCGAGTGACATTCGCGCCGCTAGGAGTGCTTCGTGACAACCCTGATCGTGATCATCGTTCTCGTGGTGCTGGCGGTCCTGCTGGGCGGCTACATGTCCCGCAACCGGGCCAACACGCGCGCGCAGGAACTGGCCGACGCCAAGGCCGAGGCCCGTCGGTGGACGGAGCGGTTGGGCGGTCAGGTGATGAACCTGGTGGGCACCAATGCCGCCGCCAAGCAGGCCGTGGCCGACGCCGCCGAGCGGTACACGGCCGCCGGGTCGCAGATGGAGCAGACGACCACCGTGCGCCAAGCCCAGCTGACCACGCGGACAGCGCTGGAGGGTCTCTACTACGTGCGCGCCGCGCGCGTCGCGATGGACCTCGACCCCGGCCCGGACCTGCCGGAGAGCCCCGACCAGCGGGGTGCCGGGGCGGTCGACGAGCGCCGCTCGGTGAACGTGGATGGCCACGACTACGAGGCGTCGCCCGGCCCCAGTGACCAGACACCGCACTACTACCCGGGCGGTCGCGTGGCCGGGCGTCCGGTGCCGCAGGGCTGGTACAGCGAGCCGTGGTGGCGGCCGGCGTTGACCGCCGGTGCGTGGGGCGTCGGGTCGTTCCTGCTGTTCGACGCCATGTTCTCGGGTATGTACGGCATCCCCAGCGCGGCCGCGTGGGAGCAGGGCTACGACGCGGGCCAGACCGACGCCATGGACGGCGGCGGCGGCGACGGTGGCGATGGTGGCGGTGACGCGGGTGGCGATGGTGGCGGTGACGCGGGCGGCGGCGACTTCGGTGGTGGCGACTGGGGCGGCGGTGGTGGCGACTGGGGTGGTGGCGACATGGGTGGGTTCTGACCCGCCCCGCGTGAGCCCTCCTCGGTCCCGTTCGTCAGCAGGGACCGGGGAGGCGCCCCTTCGTTCTACGCCCGATTTGCCGCGTGAATTCGCAACTCCCACCTTCCCTCCGGACCGGTGTTTATCGGCATGCCCTGGGCTATTGTCGGACCATTAGTCCTAATGAAGGAGGCTCATGTGGGCATGAAGCGACGCGCCACGGGGCGGGCGGCGATTCTGCTTGCGGTGGCGGTCACGACGACCGGCGTCCTCGTCGGCTGGGCAGGCAGTTCCGGGGCGGCGGCCCATCCGGCATCGCTGGCGGAGATCGGCAAGAACGCGACATGGCGGACCATCTTCACCGGTACGGGGGCCGGCGTGGAGGGTCTCACCGGCGACAACCACGGCAACGTGTACGTCGCCGAGCGCGGTGTGGGCAGCAATCCTTGTCCGGTATGGCAGATCGCGGTGGCGAACGGCGAGAAGACCCAGGTCGGTTCCGTTCCGGGACCGTGCTCGCCGAGTGGACTCGCGTTCGGTCCTGACCATCGGCTGTACATCACCGGCGCGAACGCGCCCACGCAGGACGAGATCGACGTGCTGACACCGGGCGCCGCGACGACGGAGGCCACCGTCTTCGCCACCGGGGTGGCGCAGGCCAACGGCGTCGCGTTCGACCGGCACGGCAACCTGTGGGCCACCGACGGCAACAACAAGCAGGGCATCGTCTATCGCGTCGGACCGAAGGGCGGCGCCGCGACCGAGGTATTCCGGGTGCCGCCGATGGCGAACTCGATCGGCGTCGGCCGGCAGAACGGCACCCTGCAGGGAACCACTCCGAACACGGCGAACCCGCAGGACATCGTGGCGAACGGAATCGTGTTCACCCGCGACGGCCAGATCGTGGTGGCCGACACCGCCCGCGGCGCGCTGTGGAAGGTGCGGCTGGACAGCAAGGGCAACGTCGTGAGTCCGACCGGCTGCGACGAGACGTACACGGCCGACACGCTGTGCCTGGACGACGTGTTCGCGGACAGTCCCTACATGGAGGGCGCGGACGGCATCGCACTGGACGCCGCCGGCCGGGTGTGGGTGGACGCGAACGAGCGTCAGGCGATCGTCGTCGTGGACCAGCAGGGCATCCCGACCGAGTTCTTCCGCGACCCGGTCGACCCGACCACCGGCCGGCGCGACAACGGCCCACTCGAAACCCCCACCAGCCCGGTGTTCCTGGGCCGCACGCTGTGCACCACCAGTTCCGACGGCAACCGGCGGGACAACTTCCCGAACTCCGGTGGCGAAGTGACCAACACCGGCAAGATCTCCTGCCTCAACCAACAACTCGACGTGCCGGGCCTCGACCTGCCCGTCCGGTAACGCGGTCCGGGCGCGCGGTCGAGCCGACCGCGCGCCCACCGACCACGCGCGGCAGCGGGATTCGCTCCCCGCGATTCCCCGGACCAGCGGTCGCAATGGCCCGGCATCGAACACCGAGCTGTCGAATCGCACGAAACTCAGCGGCAGCAGGCGCTACACCGCCACGGCGTGGCCCACCTGCCCGACATCGACCCCATCACCGGCCTACCGGTGCGCCGCAGCCACTCCGAGATCCGCTACCAACGCCCCGCCCCCGGCGACCTGCTGCACATCGATGTGAAGAAACTCGGCCGCAGTCCACCTGGCCGTAGCAGGTCACCTTGTCCGGCCCGGGCACGCCGTACGCATCAGCCACGACCCCAGCCAAGCACACCGCCAGGATTGCTCTGGTTCGCGACGCCGAGGTGAGCCGGGTCATTCCTGGCGCATCGACCGCCGGATCTGTTCCAGGCGTTCGCGGCCGGCCTCTTCGCGTGCGGTGAACTGCTCGTCGAGTGTGGCGGCTTCCGGCGTGGCCCCGGCCAGTTCGCCGGTGCCGATCGACATGGCGATCCGGCCCTCGATCTGGTTGCGCACGTAGTCGAAGGTCGGCGTGCCGTCGTCGGTGTAGTCGGTGACCGGCTCGTCGGCCGCGATCGGACCGGGCAGAGCGAGCGCGGCGCCGTCCACGACCTCGGCGTCCTCGATGGCCGGCTCGTCGGGGGACTGGCTCATCCTCGGCTCCTTCCACTCCCACTACGGCCCATTGTGCTCGTGTCGCGCTCCGGTCGATCCGACACCGGATGCATTCCTTGACATGAATATTCGTCTTAGGGAATACTTCGGGCCATGGACGAGATCGCCTCGGCACTGGGAGACCACGCGCGGTGGCGCATCGTCGAACTGCTCGCCGAGCGGCCCCGGTCGGTCGGCGAACTGGCTGAGTTGACCGGACTGCGGCAGCCGCAGACCACCAAGCACCTGCAGACCCTCGCTCGTGCCGGCCTGGTCACGGTCTTCCCGCTCGGCCAACGTCGCGTCCACGCCGTCGATGCGGCGCCACTGCGGGCCCTGCGGCAACGGCTGGGGCAACTGGTCGAGTCCATCGAGGCGCACGACGACCAGCGAGACGTCCTCGCCCGCTACCGCGCCGCCATCGAAGCGGAGTCAGCGATCGCGGTGGGCGAACGGTGGGCGGACGGGCGCACGTTCTCGTTCGAGCGCGTGCTGACCGCACCGCCGGACGTCGTCTGGCGGCACTGGGTCGACCCGGACCTGCTGGCCTCCTGGTGGGCCCCGGCGCCGATGACGGTCACCGAGTGCGCGCTGGAGCCGACACCGGATGGTCGCGCCGTGCTGACCTACCGCGACGCCGAGGGCAGGCACCACCGATCAGCGGGACGCGTCCACCGCGCCGCGGAACCCGAGCGACTCGTGTTCGACCTGTCGGTGCTGGACGAGGCCGGAGCGGCCATGTTCACCGGCCGGTACGACCTGACCCTCGCCGCGGTCGCGGAAGGCACGCGGCTGCACCTCGACCTGAACATCACCGACACGACGGTCGACGCCGTGCCCCACATCGCCGGAACCGAAACCGGGTGGGGCCAGGTACTGGACAACCTCGCCGACGCCGTCGGCGCAGCTCAACGAAGGGACTCACGGTCATGACCAACTCCACCGGCCGCCGAGTGGCCGCGAGCATGAGCCTCACCCTCGACGGGCGTTACGCCGGACCCGGCGGGCCCGCCGACCTGGGCGCCATCGTCCCGTACATGACCACCGACACCGCGCGCGACCAGCTCGGCCGCATCTGGGAGGGCGCGACGACCGCACTGCTGGGTCGGCTCAACGCGCTGGGATTCATGGGATTCTGGGCACCGCTCGCCGAGGACGACGACGCCGATCGCCGTGATCGCGGCTACGCCAGGTGGCTGGTCGACACGGACAAGGTGGTCCTCTCGACCACCCTCACCGAAGCGCCGTGGGAGCGCACCCGTGTCGTCAGCGCTCCGGCGGTCGACGTCGTCGCCGATCTCAAGGCCACCGGCGAGGGCGGCATCCTGGTCAACAACAGCGCCAGCGTCATCAAGCCACTGCTCGCCGCGGACCTGATCGACCGGCTGTATCTCATCATCTGCCCGGAGATCGCCGGGGGCGGCCAACGACTGTTCGACGACGGCCTGCCGGCGTCGAAATGGACGGTCACCCGCCAGGAAACCGGTGAGCTGGGCGAGATCGCCATGGTCTACGACCGCGCCCGCCAGTAACAATGTCCCTTGTGGACGTCGGTCGGAGAGCGTGCGGCCGGACAGCGGTGATCTCCGGTGTGCGCAGGCCCAGCTCGCGGACGATGGTTCCGCCGGTGGCGAGTCGGGCGATCGCCGTCCCGACGGCGGCCCACGCCACCGCGGTGTCCGCCGCGATGATCGTCCTGCCGCCGTCCATGGAGCAAAGCCTAGGAACGGATAGGGGCCACGACCAACGACGACCTCTTACACGTGCGATCAGCTCCGCCAATGGTTAGGACCGTTCGGCCAGAACCTTCTGCAGGAACGCGGCGGGATACGTCTGGCGGTAGGTGCCGTCGGACAGGCCGACCTCGCGGGCCTCGGCCGCGTCGATCAGGCGCAACGGACCGTCGGCCGGCTCGGCCGCACCGAACTCGCCGGTATCGATTCCCGGCCACGCACCGGGCTTGTGGTAGATCTCCGGATCGGCCGGGAACAGCTCCACCAGCGTGTCGTCGTGACCGACGATCTGCCAGGTGCCGTTCTTGACCAGGCTTTCTTCCGTGTAGACCGGGTATTTCCGGGGAGCGGCGCGCAGTTGCGCGGTGAGCCGGCCGGTCGGGGACAGGCCCTCGAACAGGCCCAGGGCGCTGCCGAACCGGTTCTTCGCGACCACGACACCGATCCGGTGGCCTCCCGACACCGGAATGGCGAGCACGTCACCGATCTCGGCCTTGGCCACGCGCTTCTTCGGCACGTCCGCCACGACTTTCCGCACGTCCGCGCCGTCGATGTCGGCGAACCCGATCCGCCCGCCGTTCACCATCCGCAACAGCACCGACGCGAACGACTCCGGGGTGATCGATCCCTTCAGCACACCGAACAAGGGCACCAGAGCGGCCCTGGCTTCCTCGAACACGTTGTCGTTCAGCTCGCCGACGCGGGACGGGCCGGGTCCGGCGTACCGCTTGTTTCCCTTCATCACAGCGCGAAGGGGGAGCGGAGTGGGCAGATCGGAGTCCGGAAGCGACCAGCCGAGGATCTCCAGGAACTCCGCGAACGTGGGCGCGCTGCCCAGTTCGTCGGCGAACTCGACCGCGACCTCGGCAAGTCCGTCGGCCGCCTCGGTGAGCGCGTCGTCGGGCAGTGCGGCGTCGTCTACGGCGGGCATCCTGCTCCACTCGTCTTGCGTTGCTCGTAATCCTGGTACTCGGTCAGCTTCTTCTGGGCCAGGGGCCGTTCCCGGTTGCCCCGGTAGTTGTTGCCGTCCCGGCCGATGATCGTACCGTGCTGGTCGGCCAGCCGCTGTTCCATCAGGCGGGACTCACCGTAGGTCCGGGTGCCCGGAACGACGGTCATGGCGTCGCCGTTGGCCGGGTCGAATCGGTTCCCGTTGCCCATGTGCCGGGCCTGGGTGCTCGCGGCGGTCGAGCCGGGACCGAACAGGCCGGAATAGTAGGTCGTCCCGTTCGTGTCCTGGAGGGTGTAGTTCGACCAACCCGGTCGGTCCAGCTGTTGGTAACGGGCCTTGGTGATGTTCAGGCCGAGCGGGTCGAGCCAGGCCAGCGGGTTGTCCACATAGCCGTGATGGTTCGGTGCCGGCTGCAGGCCCAGCGGGTCCGGTGTGGTGTACCGACCGGTTTCCGGGTCGTAGTAACGGTGGTGGTTGTAGTCGAGGCCGGTCTCGTAGTCGTGATACTGACCGGGAAAGCGGAGCAGACAGCCCGGACCGCCGTACTGGTTGCCCCACAACCCGGACCGCTGCCGCCAGTCCACCCGACCGTCCGGGGTGACCAACTCGACCGGCGTGCCGACCAGGTCGGTGACGATGGCGTGGAACTGCTGGTCGATCACCTGCTGCGGGGTGTCCGCGGTGAATCGGCGCTGCGACTGGGAGACCGGCGTCCAGGTCTCCGGCTCGTACTCCCACGTGGTCGCGGCGACCGGCGCGGCGCCGCCCGGCCGGTGCTCCTGCTCGGCGAGTACCTCGCCGTCCCAGGTGAACCGGACCTCGTCGAGGACCGTCCCGTCCGAACCCAGTTGCGCCTTGCCGATCCGGCGGCCGAGCGGGTCGTAGGCGTAGCGCCAGCGTTGGCCGGCCGGGTTGACCGCCTCGACCAGACGGTCCAGCGCGTCGTAGGCGTAGGTCCAGGTCTGCTGGGTGCCGGACAGGGTACGGCGGACCGTGCGGACCAGCCTGCCCTGCTGGTCGTAGGTGAACCGGGCCCGGCCGGCCTGGTGCAGCAGCGTTCCGGTGCTCGACCGGGGCCCGGCCACCGGGGCGTCCGCGGCCCGACTGTCCGCGGCGAAGGTGAGATTGCCGATGGCGTCGTAGGCGTAGCGCTCGGACCAGGTGGCGGCACGCACCGCGGTGACCCGGCCCAACTGGTCGAGGTCATACCGCCGTTGACCGTCGACATCGGTGACGGAGTCCGGCACGCCGTCGGCGCGGTAGGTCCAGCTGTGCCCGGAGCGGGGCCGGGAGTCGGCCACCAGTTGGCGGTCGGTGAGCTGGCCGTGGGCGTCCCAGGTGCTGGTCAGCGCCGTGCTGGGGCCGAGCCCGCGGTGGGTTTCCCGGCCTGCCGCGTCGTAGTCGAAGGTGATCCGCTGGCCCCCGCTGACGAGCGCGGTCGGCCTGCCCACTTCGTCGTACTGCCAGGCCGAACGGTGATCGGCCGGGGTGGCGCGGCTGATCCGCCTGCCGAGCGGGTCGTAGCCGGTGGTCAACGTCCGGCCGTTGACTGTTTCGGCGATCACCCGGCCGAGCGGGTCACGGGTCAGGGTCAGGTCGGCGTCCGTGTTGGTGGCGCGGACCAGTTGACCGGCCGCGTCGTAGCCGAAGGTCGTGACGCGGCCGTCGTCGGTGCGCTGGGCGGTGATCCGGCCGAGTGCGTCGCGACCGATGGTCACGTTCTGGCCCGCACCATTGGTCAGGCCGGTGAGCCGGCCCGCCGCGTCGTGCCGGTAGCTGACCGCGCGGCCGTTGAAGTCCTGTTCGCCGGCCAGGTTGCCGGTGGGATCGAAGCTGTAGCGCCAGGTCGACTGCTGCGGATTGACCACTTCGGACAGTCGCAGCTCGGTGTCGTGGCGGAACACGTGCCGGGTGCCGTCCGGGTCGGTACGCGCGGTGACCAGGTGGAACGGGCCGACCTCGAACCGGGTGGTGAACCCGCCCCGGTCGATGGTGGCCAGCAGGTCGCCGTTGCCGTCGTAGTACCAGGACTGGCTGGTGCCGTCCGGGAAACCCCTGCGGGCCAAGGTGTCCGCGGTACTCCAGGCCAGCGACGTGACCGCGCCGACGGCGTCGGTGACCTCGACCAGTCGGCCCCGCGCGTCCAGCGTGTAGGTCTCGGTGGCGCCGGTCGGGTCGGTGACCGACACCGGCAGGCCGGTCGCGTCGGTGACGATCGTGGTCGTGTTGCCGAGCGCGTCGGTGACGGTCCTGGGTTCGCCGTGCGGGCCGTAGGTGTACCGGGTCTCCGCGCCGGCAGGATCGGTGACCGAGAGCAGGTTGCCACGCTCGTCGTAGCCGTACCGCCAGTTGGCGCCGTCCGGGCCGGTGATGTCGGTGGGCAGCCGCAGGTCGTTGTAGGTCGCGGTGACCGCGGTGCCGTCCGGGCGCTCGACGCGCACCGGGTCGCCGTCCGGGTCGAGGGTGTGCCGGGTGGTGTTGCCGAGCGGGTCGGTGCCGGACAGCAGCCGGTGGAACCGGTCGTACTCGGTGAGTTCGGCGTTGCCCAGCGGGTCGACCACCCGGGTCAGGTGGTTGTGCTCGTCGTAGTGATAGGTGGTGGTGTGGCCGAGGCTGTTGGTGACCGTGGTGACCCGGTTGGCCACGTCGTAGTCGAAGGTGGCGGACAGGTAGCCGCCCTCACCCTCGCTGCGCCCGACCCGGCCGTCCGCGCGATAGGCGTAGGTGTACCGGTAGCCCTCCCGATCGACCCAGGCGGTGATGCGGTCCGCGTCGTCGTACTCGTAGCGGTAGGGCAGGCCGGTGCCGTTGACCACGGTGGTCAGCCGGCCGAGTTCGTCGTAGCGGTAGTCGGCCAACGTGCTGCCACCGAGCCGAAGCGCGGTGATCCGGAACCCGGCGTCGGTGTCCACCGTGTCGACGTCGACGCGGTAACCGCCGGAATGGGCCACCGCGCGCGGCCGGCCGGCGGGGTCGCGGACGAACGTGATGCGGGTGCCGTTGCGGTCGGTCAGCGCGGTGATCGGGCGGCCGGCCGGATCGGCGGGGTTGGGACCGAAATGGCGGGTCCAACCGGTTTTCGGGTCCTCGATCAGGTAGGTGTCCGACTCCCGGTCCAGCCGCAGCGGCCACCGGGCGCCCGCGGCGGGCAGGGTCGCGCCGGTCGGGTAGGTCAGGGTTTCCGCGTCGTCACCGAGGAAGTCGACTGCGTCGTCGGCGATCACCAGCCGTTGGTCGACGGTGGAGGACCACCGCGGACCGTGCCATCGTCCGCCCGCGTAGGACGAGGCGTAGGCGCGGCGGAGCACCAGCGGGAGCAGGCCGGGCAGGTCGACGTCGGTGGCCTCGGTGATCACCTGGCCCGAGACCACGTCGACCGGGTCGCCGCCCTTGCCGTCGCAGCCGCCGTTGCCCTCGGCGGGCTGGCCACCCTCACCGGCGGGCTGCGGTTCGGCCGGTTTGCCGGCCGACAGGTCGGGCGGCTTGCCGCCGTCGCTCGGTTCGCTCACCGGGGCGGGGGCGCTCTCCGGCGCCGGCGGGTGCTCACCGGCGGCCACCCCGTCATCGGTGATGTCGGTGAAGGACTTGGCGTTCTTGGCCTCCGCGTCCAGCGTCCGGGCCAGGTTGGCCTCTTCGTTGTCCGCGGTCTTCTCGGTCACCTCGGCGACCGACCTGGCGATGTTGCCACCGGCCTGCTCGGCGTCGCTGGCCAGGCCGCGGAACACCGCGGACAGTTCGCCGCCGGCCATCAGAAGCCCAGCCCTTGCACGCCCTGCTGGAAGCTCTGGCCGTGCGTGCGCATGGTCGCGGCGTGGGTGCGCAACACCTGGGTCTGCTGGCGGACGGCGGCCGCGTCCAGGCTGAAACCGGTGGACTGGCCGGCCGCGCTGCCGCCGGCCTGCGACCAGTCCAGGCCGGACATCGCCTGCTCCACCTTGGCGAACAGCGGTTTGGCCGCGGCCTCGATCACCTTGCCGATGATCTCCTGTTGCAGGTCCATGACCAGCGACTTGACCAGTCTCTCGCCGGCCTCGATGATCAGCGGGACGGCGGCCTCGGCGATGCCGAAGGTGGCCACCGCGGCGGCCTGGTCGGCCACGAAGGTGGCGGCCAGGCCGATCAGCGTGGCGACGGCCTCGGCCTTCTGCGCGACGATGTAGCCGGCGGCCACGTCCAGCGCGTCGGCCAGGATGCCGCTGCCGGTGACCAGCTCCTTGACGTGCTGGTCGGACATGTTCGCCCAACCGGAGTGCATCACCTGGGTGGACGAACCCTGGTGGGCCTGCGCGATGCCGGCCACCGCCTGGGTGGCGTCCTGGTGGGTGGTCTGGACGGCCTGGCCGAACTGGCGGGTCAACGTGGCGAACTGGGACACCTGGTCCTCGTTGATGTACGGCCACGGCACGCCGATCACGTTCAGGAAGTTCACCACCGGGCCCGGTAGGTCGTCGATCGCCATCGCTGCGCCCCCGTCAGTAGCCGTCGCGCATGAACGTGCCGTCGTCCTGCTCGTCGTCGGCTGTTGGACGCCCACTCGGTTCCGCCGGTTCCGGGAAGCGGTCGTGATAGACGGCCAGTACCCGATCCCGCAGTGCGGCATCGTCGGCCCGCATGACCTCGGACATCCGGTCGGCGATCCGGGCCTGGGCCCTGCGCATCGTCTCCAGCACCAGTGCCGCGATCCGTTCACCGGCCTGGTCACCGGTGATGCGCAGGTCGGTGAGCACGCCGCCGGAATTGACGGTGACGGTGACCGAACCATCCGCGGATGTCTCGGTCACCGTCACGTGTTCGGCCTGGCTGCGCACGTGGTCGAGCTGCTCGACCGTGCGTCTCGCCTCGGCCACGGCCTCGCTGAACGGCAGCTCTGGGCCAGGTACGGTCATTGTCGCCTCCCGGAACAGAGGACTATAGCGTCCGGCCATGCACCGCCACCGGAGCATTCCCCGAGCCGTATGCCATCAGCACTATGGCTTCAGTGCGCAGTGAAACTCAAGATCGAGAGCACAGGACGAGGACAGGCATTGAGGCGGGCTCACAGGGTCTTGATGAGTCCGCCGTCGATGACGAAGTCGCTTCCGGTGATGTTGTCCGCGCGGTCGCTGGCGAGGAACAGGACCAGGTCGGCGATCTCCTGGGGGCTGGTGAATCGTCCGGTGGCGGCGTCGGATGCGGCTTGTCGGGCCACCGCGTCGGGAGAGGCGCCGCTGGCCCGCGCCACGGTGGCCGCGACACCGTCGGCGCCCAGCCACAGGTCGGTCTGCACCGGGCCGGGGCTGATCGTGTTGACGCGGATCCTGCCACCGTACTCTTTGGACAGTGACTTGCAGAGGTTGGTGAGGGCGCCTTTGGCCGCACTGTAGTCGATCACGGTGGGGTCGGGCAGGAAGGCGTTGACCGAACTGATGGTGACGATCGATGCGCCGGCGCGGGTGACCAGGTGCGGGAGCGCCGCGCGCATCGTACGGACCGCGGCGAAGAAGTTGATGGTCATCGCCCAGTCCCAGTCGCCGTCGGTGAGGGCGAGGAAGCCGTCCAGTCGAGGGCGGAGGGCGCCGACGTTGTTGACCAGGATGTCGATGCCGCCGAACTGTGCCACGGCCTCGGCGATGAGGGCCGCCGGTCCGTCGGGACTGCTCAGGTCGACCAGGAACGGGTGGACGTCCGCCTGGTCGGCGAGGACGTCGAGTTCCGGGCTGCCTTTCAGCGCGGCCGCCGCGACCCGGACGCCTTCTGCGGCCAGCGATCGGGTGATCGCGAGGCCGATGCCCTTACTGGCCCCGGTGACGACGGCCGCCTTCGCGGCAAGACGAAGATCCATGGCTACAGGCCCTGCTCCCGCAGCCAGGCCAGCGTCCGGTCGGCGACCTCGCGCCAACCGTGGTCGATGGTCAGGGAGTGCGCCCGGTCGGCGAACTCGACGATGTCGGTGACCGCGTCGCTGTGCCGGTACTGCTTGAGCGTCGACCGGGTGACCGCCTCGGGGACGGTGTGGTCCTTGCCACCCATGATGAGAAGCAGGGGGCCGCGGCCGGAGTTGGCGCTGTCCACCTTCGCCGCCGAGTGCGGGTTGAAGTTGGCTGCGGCGGCTTCGAACAACGGCTTGCCCGGGGCCGGGATCGTCCACTGTTCGAACAGTGCGTCGGACTCGTCAGCCGGGATCGCGTTGCCGAACGCGAACCGGAACTGTTGGGCCGTCAGCGAAACGGCTCGACTCTTGTTGGCCGGAATCTTGAACACCGGCAGCGTCGCCCGCAGGGCCGAGAGCGGCACCGGTAGTACGCCCTTGATCTGGGCGGCGTCGATCGCGATGGCCGCCGCGGCGAGGTCCTGGCCGAGGAGTTTCTGGGCGATCATGCCGCCGAAGGAGTGGCCGACCAGGATCGGTTTCCTGGGGAGCCCTTCGATGATCTTCGCGTAGTGCTCTGTCACGTCGTTGATGCCGTGGTCGGCGATGTCGTCCGGGTTGTTCCTGGCTTCCTGCACGGTATCCGGGTCGCCGGGCCAGCCAGGGGCGGACGCCTCGTAGCCGGCCTCCGTGTATCTCTCGATCCAGGGATTCCAGGACGTGGCGTGCAGCCACAGGCCGTGAATGAACAACACAGGTGCCATGGGAGCGCTCCTTCCAGACTGGTCTGGCCGCAACGCTAGGCAGGACGATGCCGGTGCACACCCACGTGAACGCGTAGTCCCGGGCCATTCCGGTGGTTGACGTCGGCGACGAGCCGGGCGAGTTCCACGCGCGAGCGCAGGTCCAGCTTCCGGAAGATCTGCCGGAGGTGGTAGTCGACGGTATGCATCGAGATGAACAGGGCCGACGCCGTTTCCCGGTTGGTGAGCCCGTTCGCGACGTGCGCCGCGACCCGGCGTTCGGACGCGGTCAGCAGCGTCCATCGCGCCGCGGTGTCGGGTGGGACGGCGGCGGTGCCCCCGCGGTCGTCGACCAGCCGTTGCCGGGTCTCGTGCACGATGCGGCCGATCAGCGCCGGCAGCACCGGGCTGTACCCGGAGGGGTGGCAGGTCACGTTGACCACGCCCAGCAGCTGGCCGGTCACCGGGTCGTTCACCGGTCGCGAGGCGCACGACACACCGGTGAGGCTGTCGGCGAAGTGCTGCCAGCCGAGCACCACCGAGAGGCCGTCGGCGCGGATCGCCGAGCCGATCGAATTCGTTCCGACGACCGCTTCCTCGCACACGTAACCGGGTGCGGCGCCGATCCGGTCCATGGTCGTGGCGGTGGGTGAGGACGCCCACCGATTGAGGACATGACCCCGGCCGTCGGTCAGCAGCAGCGCGGCTGCCACGCCCACGAGGTCCGCGCTCACCGCGGCCATGATCGGCGCGGCGGCCCAGTGCAGTCGACCGTCCGTGTCGACGTCCGGGTCGTACGGCGCGTGGATGTCACCGGGATGCAGCCCGGCGGCCGCCGATCGCCGCCAGGACCGCAGGACCGCGGCACTGATGGTCTGCTCGCGGTGTGGGCTGTCGGCCAGCCGATCCAGGACGTACCGCAGTGAGGTGTCAGCAGCAGCACTAGCGCTCATCACGCCTCGTCACTTCCGCGGTCGGCCGACACGACCGCCGTGCCTCGCCGTCCGGAAACATCGCCCGACCTGCCGGCAGCGTAACCGTCAGCAGCGGTTCCGGCCTGTCGTGGCCCGAGGCCCATGGCGCTGCGGTTCGCCGCGGGAGCGCGGGTGGACCCGGACCGCGAGCCGGCAATGTGTCGGTCTATCCGGCCGTAACGGGTTGACGACGACGAGTGACGGCGTGAATCGTACGAGTTTGTCCGGTCCAGCACGCAGCACCACGTCGAACCCGGGAGGCACTTTGATGAAACCGAATTCCATGATCGGACAGGCCTTACGCCGGCCCCGTTCCCTGCCGATCGTCGCCGGTTGCGCGGCGCTGGCGGTCGGTATGGTCCTGCCCGCGACCGCGGCGGCCGCGACACCCACCCCAGCGGAGATCGGCACCTGGACGGCCAGTCCGATCGCCGGCGCCACCTCGTCGTCCTGCCCGGCAGGCGCGGGCGGGGTGACCAACCAGACAGTGCGCGACATCATCTACCCGAGCATCAGCGGCAGCAAGGTCCGAGTCCGGCTCACCAACACGTTCGGCACCGCACCGCTGGGCGTCGGAGCGGCGTCCATCGCCGTGGAGAAGACCGGTGCCGCCACCGTGGCCGCCACGACACAGGCACTCACGTTCGGCGGCAAGAAGAAGGTCACCATTCCGCCCGGAGCGGAAGCGCTGTCCGACTGGGTGGACTTCCGCGTGACCCAGGGACAGGACCTGGCGTTGAGCGTCTACGTCCCGCAACTGAGCGGCCCGGCGACGTTCCATGCCGCCACCGAGCAGCACAGTTTCCTGTCCACGCCGGGAAACTTCGCCAAGACCGCGGGCGCGGCGGACTTCCCGACCACCATCTCCTGCTGGATGTTCGCCGACGGCGTGGACGTCGCTCCGTCGCCGCAGGTGATCGGGTCGGTCGTGGCGTTCGGCGACTCGATCACCGACGGCGTCGGGTCCGCCGTCAACGCCAACGACCGCTGGCCGAACATCCTGGCCCGCCGGTTCGACGCCCGTGCCGGCAAGACCCTGTCGGTCGTGGACGAGGGCATCAGCGGCAACCGGGTCCTCAGCGACGCCGGCACCGCGGGAGTCAGCGCGCTGGCCCGCTACGGGCGGGACGGGTTGTCCCAGCCCGGTGCGAAGGACATCATCCTGCTCGAAGGGATCAACGACATCGGCCAGAGCGACCTGGGCACCACCCCGCTGGTGGCCTCGGCCGATCTGATCGCCGGCTACCAGCAGTTGATCGCCCAGGCGCACGCCGCCGGTCTGCGGATCTTCGGTGCGACCATGACGCCGTTCAAGGGCGCGTTCTACTGGTCGCCGCAGGGTGAGCGGACACGGGAAGCCGTGAACACGTGGATCCTCACCAGCGGTGCGTTCGACGGCACGATCGACTTCGCCGCGATCACCGCCGACCCGAGCGATCCCCAGGTGTACAACCCGGCGTTCGACAGCGGTGACCACCTGCACCCGAACGACGCCGGCTACCAGGCCATGGCCGGCGCGATCAACCTGAAGGCGCTCATCAGCTCCTGACCGCCACCGCAGGAGTGCCGCACCCCCGGCACTCCTGCGGTGACCGGAGGTCATACGCCACGCGCAGCATTCTCTTGTCCTCGCGGGCGTGCACCACGAACGTCCCGACCGAGTGGTCCGACGGCGTCAGTGAGCGGTCGGCGTCCGTCGTGGGACGGCACAGCTCGGTGCGGCCCTAACATCATTTCGTTGGTGGCCAAGCGAAAGGTGAGGACATGCGCAAGCTGTGGTCGCTGTGTGCGATCGCCTTGGTGGCGATGGGACTCGTGGTGGGTATGTCGGGACCGGCCGCGGCGCTGGGCGGCGAGACCCTGGGCTGTCGGGTCGTGCCCGTGCTGGGCGACCCGCCCTGCCCGCCGGCTACACCCCCGGTCAGCGGATTCTGCGGCAACTCCGACCAGTGCGCGATCAACGTGCGCAACACCAACCAGTCGATCCCGGTGACCGTGACGCTGACCCAGGGCGGCGCGTCGGAGACGCTGAGCAGCCCGGCCATCATCAACCCGTTCTGTGGTAGCCGACTCTGCTGAGTCATGGCCAACCGGCCGCTGCCGTGTTTGCATGGTGGCCATGCGAATCTTTGTCGCGGACAGCCTCTCCGTGAGTGTGGAAGACGTCGATTTCCTCAACCCGAACCGGCTGGCGGACGGCCGGGAACGCGGGGTCCGGGTGGAGTTGCGGATGATCGAGCCGGACGCCGGTCCCGGGTCGATCTACGTGTCCCGCGGCCTGTTGGTCGGCCGCGCGCTGTGCCGGTTCGACCTGCTGGAGTCGGCGCCGGGTGCGCAGGACCGGATGCACTGGCACCCCGAGATGACCGACGGCGAGCCGAGCCAGCGGCTGTTCGACCCGGAGCTGCGGGACGACCCGCTGGTGTTCCTCGGCGCCCGGCTGCGCGACGCGGTCGGCCTGCTGGAGATGGTCGGTGTCGCGGAGCCCTCGCGGTTCACCGACGCGGCCGGGGCGTTGGCGGGGGAGGCGGACGCGATCGTCGCGGACGTGGCGGCGCGCCTGGAGCGGCTGCGCCGTGACCCGTGGCCGGAGGTGCGGGAACGCGACGAGCGTGGCATGGCCGTCGCCGCCGGTTGACCTTCGCTCAGTGGGCGTGCAGCCGGTAGAACCGCCAGAAGTCGTGGTCGACGTCGAGGGTGTCGACCGTGGCGAAACCGGCGAGTTCGGCGTACCGGCGGAAGGTGTCGGGCCGCATCGCCGTGCCCGTGGCCGCCGACCCGGGATGGCTCATGCTGTCGGGCGGGCAGACCGACGGGCTGAACCCGTACATGAGCCGCTCGACCAGATCGCCCGGCGAGGCGAACCGCTCGCCCACCTTCATGTCCGCGACCAGGACCGCGCCCCGGTCACCGGCCACATCGCCGTTCAGCTCGCCAAGCACCTGGGCGCCGAGGTGATCGGCACGGCCGGTGCCGGCAAGCACGAATTCCTCCGCGCACTCGGCGCCGACCGGTTGATCGACTATCGCCGGGGCGGACGCGGCCAAGGCCCACGACATCGTCGCCGCGGGCGGTGTCCAGGGCAAGATCGTCCTCACCCCGTGACGGTCAGCACATGCGGAGCATCGCGGCCAGTGCGTCGTGCTCGGCCGAGGTGACGGTCAGGTCGAAGACGAACTTGACGTGTGTGTACATCTTGGCGTAGGTGCACCAGAACGACTGGAGCGGCGGCTTCCACACGTCCGGGGTGCGGTCGCCCTTGGACTCGTTGTCCGAGGCGTCAACGGCCAACAGTTGGGGATCGGTCAGGTCGTTGGCGAACGCCTGGCGTTGGGCGGTGGTCCAGGACGACGCACCGGTCTTCCACGCGTCGCCCAGCGGGACGATGTGGTCGATCTGAACCGTGGACGAGACGGTGATGGTGGCCCCGTTGTAGGGGCTGGTCCAACTGCCGGCGGTGGGCTGACAGTTCGTGCCGACGGTGATGCCGTTGCCGTCTCGTTTCAGTACTTCTTCGCGGGTGTCGCAGGTGCCTTCGATGGTGATCCAGGTGGGGAACTTGTCGCGCGAGTAGCCGGTCATGGATCCGTCGGGTGCGACGGTGAGTTCGCCCAGTTGGGTCTGGGCGGTCGTCGCGCTCGGAATTCCGGGTGGCAGGGCACTGGCCTGCAGCGTGAGTCCGAACAGCGCGACGACGGTGAGTAATAAGAGGATGAGTAACCTGCGGGGTCCCCGACGGGTGATCACGTGCGCTCCCTCGCGTGTGGTGGGTGAGAACCCCGTCACTGTGGGCGGAAGCGCATAAATCAGGCAATACTTGCGTCAATAACTCGCCGCATTACCAGATAACAGTCATCCTCATTGTTTATTTGTCGGGTCGTGTTCAGCTCGCCGTCGCCGGCAATTGGTGCCTGAGTCGCGTCGCGGTCAGCGGGCCTTGCCGCTGGTGGCGTCGATCAGCAGTCCGCTGGTGTCGACCGCCTCGAAGTCGCTGCCGTGCAAGGCGTCCAGCGCGTGTAGGTCGTCGTTGTCCCAACGCGGGTCCGGCGCGCCGGAGATGTACCAGGCCGAGCCGTTGTCGGCGACGATCACGCCCTCGGTCTTCATCGCCTGGGCGATCACCCTGGCCTGCGGAGGCAGGTCGGCGATGTCCACATCGGCCTTGAGTCGCAGCCGCAGGCCCATCGGCGGCAGCGACGTGTCCGTGCTGGAGGAGGCGTCGTGCCGGGCCGGCCAGAGAAACGACTCCTGCGTGCGCGGCACGGTGACCCGGATGGCGTGGTCGATGTGCCCGGCCGCGACCTCGGCGTAGCGCACCAGGCCCGGGGTGATCGGGAGCCCGGCCGCGTCGGCGGATGTCCAGCCGCGCGGGCGCAGTTGGTCGGAGTTCAGGTGGTACACGGCGCCGGAGTCGGCCTGCCACGAGCCGTCCGAGTCGGGGTGGGCGTTGTACAACTCGTACAACGTGCACGTGCCGGTGTCCACGACGAGCACGTGCCGATCCCCGTCGCTGTTCGGGCCGCCCTCGACGGCCGCGTTCGCCGGGATCGGATAGGGGCCGGGATCGCTTTCGTCGCCGTAGCCGAAGTGCACCGGGACCGACCGCTGGCCGCCGGACGCGTACGTCACCGGGATGCCGATCGGGCCGCCGTCAAACACGCCGGAGCCGAAATCGGCCTTCACACCCGCGTCGGCGCCGATGCTGTCGACGTACTGGGTGCTGTGGGACAGCACGGGAAGCGACGTGACGGGGGAGTGCCAGACGTTGTCCGTGGGCAGGTTCGGGCAGCCGTCGAGGGAGGCGCCCGGCGTGGCACGTGGGGTGGACCTGGTCACCGAGGTGCGGTGAGCTGGAGTGGTCGTCGGCGCCGTGGTCGTCGTGGATGGGGGAGCGGTGGTCGTGGTGGCGGATGCGCTCGCCGTCAACGCGGCCGGGTTCGGTGCGTGCAGTGACGCGGTCTGGGCGTGCCTGGGACTCGACAACGCCAGTGACGCCACCAGGGCCACGACGCCACCGGCCGCGGCCGACATCAACAGCCCTGATCGGCCGATCCGGAGTCGACCTTCGCGCGTCACGAGTGGCGATCCTCGCCAGTCCTTCCCGGATCGTCAATGCCGCACGGACCGGGCGGCTGTGCCAGGCTGGCCCGATGGCGATCTCCGGCGCACACGTCGTCGTCCACAGCGCTGACCCCGATGCCGATCGAGCGTTCTTCCGGGACGTGCTGCGGTATCCGCACGTCGACGCCGGCCACGGCTGGCTGATCTTCCGGCTGCCGCCGGCCGAGGTGGCCATCCATCCAACTGATTCGCCGGCCGGGCACGAGGTGTACCTGATGTGCGATGACCTCGAGGAGACGATGACCACTCTTCGAGCCCACGGCGTCGACTTCGATGAGGTCACCGACGCCCGGTGGGGCCGGGTGACCCGGTTTCGGCTGCCGGGCGGCGGCGAGGTGGGCGTGTACGAACCGCGTCATCCGCGCGCGACCGAACTCTGACGCTCAGCCGAAGGAGATCGCGGCCGCGTGCTCGGGCTCGATGAGAGCGACGACCCGGACCTGGTCGCGTGGGTACGGGCCGCCGGTGTACTTGGTGGACAGTGCGTCCATGACCGGCAGGGCCGCGTCGCCCTCCAGCCATTCGGCCACCCGGCCGCGGATCAGCACCGTGGCGTACGGGTTGTCCGGCGCGGTCAGCGAGATCGCCAGCCGGGGGTCGGCCCGCAGGTTGCGGGCCTTGCGGGAGTCGGGGCCGGTGAGCACGACGATGTGGTCGCCGTGGGTGCCGATCCAGAGCGGGACGCTGTGCGGGCTGCCGTCCGGTAGCAGGGTGGCCAGGTGGGCGATCGGAGTGCCGTCGAGGGTGCCGCGGATGTCGTCGTCGATCATGATGGGTCTCCGTTCGGGTCAGAAGTGCCAGCGGGTGGAGAGCGGCGCGAGTGCGTCGTTGGTGCCCATGCCGTAGATCACCTCGGGCGTCACGGCGTAGGGCTGGTAGGGCGGCGGGCCGGCGGCCGGAGCGGCGAAGGGCGCGTGCAGTTGACCGCCACGCCGGGTGAGGGGCCAGCCGTACTTGGCGCCGTAGGCCTCGACGACCCGGTCGAGTTCGGCCTCGTCCGTCACCGGAGCGGCGGTGCCCTCGACGATGAAGTCGATCTCGTCGGTGGAGGTGGCGACCGCGATGTGCGGGTCGGCGGCGAGGTTGCGCGCCTTGGCCCGGGCGGGGTTGCTGGTGGAGTACAGGCGATCGTCGATCCACACCGCGAAGACGGGACGGACGTGCGGCGCGCCGCCGCGTGCCCGCACGGTGGCCACCCAGAACAGCCGGGCGGCCGCGAGCCGCTCCCGGGCCTGTGCCCAGTCGAGTACGGCATCCGGATCAGCCGGCCGGAGCGCGTTGTCGTCCCACGTGTCCGTGCAGTTCACGGCGCTGTGTGGTGCTCGTTCGGGCATCGGATCCTCCAGTGGCTTCCCTTACGGTACTGACTTGCCGGAACGTTAGCACGGTCACTTCCCTGAGGGAAGTAGCTGTTCTAGACTCCTTCCATGCAGCGCACGCAGTTCGGTGAGATGGCTTGCTCGATCGCCCGCACCCTGGACGTCTTCGGCGAGCCCTGGACCCCGCTGATCCTGCGCGACGTCTGGGTGGGGATCAGCCGGTTCGACCAGATCAGGGCGGATCTCGGCATCTCCAGCAAGGTCCTCACCCAGCGGCTGGCCTGGCTGGTGGAGACCGGCGTGCTGGAGCGCAGGCAGTACTCCACCCACCCGCCGCGCCACGAGTACGCGCTGACGGCCAAGGGCCTCGAACTGTGCGACGTGCTGCTGGCCATGATCGGCTGGGGCGACCGGTGGCTGGCCGGCGAGGCCGGGCCGCCGGTCCTGCACCGCCACCGGGCATGCGGCCACATCAGCCACGTCGAGCAGCGCTGTTCCGAATGCGGAGAGCCGATGCACGCCGGAGACGTCGAAGTCCTGCCCGGACCCGGCGCGGCCGGTCAGAACCAGAGCTAGTGGGTCAGCAGGGCCGACTGCGGGCGCAGCCAGCTCGTCAAGGTCGCCGTGTCGACCCTGGCCGGGCTGAAGAAGAACATTTCCATTTCCACGTCACCGAAAGAGGCGTACGCGACCGTGCGGACGTTGCCCGCGGCGTCCAGTGTCGGCTTGTCATAGGCGACGATGCCGCTGTCCAGGCCGTGCGGTGCCACCCGTGTGACGCCCGGCTCCGCGCTGTAGCTCAGTTCCGCGCCCAGCGCCCGGCTCTGCGCCTCGGCGGGCGACGTGAACGACAACAACACGAGGTCGACCTGTTCGGTGTTCGCCGCGATCCAGTTGCGGCGCGCGATCGAGCGCACGTGCAGCAGCCGCAGCCGATTGGCCTCACCGCGCGTTGGGTCGTGCCGGCCGTGCCGTAGTAGTGGTCGACGAACTGTTGGACGGTCAGGATGCCGACCGGGGTCGACTGTGCCGGCCAGGGTCGCCCGTGTGCCGGGATCGGCATCAGGAAGTTCGTCAGGCCCGCTACCGCACATGCCGGCGAGCCGGCGGTCGAGGCGACGGCCGTCCCCGCTCCCACCGGCCGGGCCAGGGCCGGCGATCCGATCACCTGCGCGCAACCGGCCACCAGTGCCAGCACCGCCCCGGCTGACACGGCCAGGCAGGCCAACCGGTGTCTCTTTCCGCTCGACGTTTTCCTTCCCCTGAACAGGCGCAGCGGATCTTTCCACAGTTGACGGGCGGGACCGACGGTGACGTGGCACGGTGGGCGCATGCAGAGTGCGAGCCCGAGTGGGCGGATGGTGGTGGGTCTCGACGGTTCGGCGGGCGCGCAGGCCGCGCTGCGGTGGGCGCTGCGGCAGGCCGGCTTCACCGGCGCGGGGGTGCACGTGGTGCACGCCGTCCGGCGACTCGACGCGTTCGAGTGGGCCGCGCTGCCGACGAACTACGGCACCGTGCCGACTCCCGTTCGGTACGACCACGACGAGGTGCGCGCCACCGCCGAACGGCTGGCTCAGGACACGGTGCGGGGCGCGGTCGCCGAGGATGACGCGTTCGGTTCGGTCGAGGTGACCATCGAGGTGGGCGACGGTCACCCCGGCGACCTCCTGCTCGCCGCGGCGAAGGATGCCGATCTGCTGGTGTTGGGCCGGACCGGGCACGGTGGGTTCACCGGCATGCGGCTGGGTTCGGTGGCCAGGCACTGCGTCGAGCACTCCACGTGCGGCGTCACGATCATCCCGCCGCTGCCCTGACACCATCCCATGGCGTCCCATAACCTGTGCGTTATGCGGATAGGTGTGAACGTGCCGAATTTCGGGCCTGGTACTGATCCGGCGACACTGGCGCGGTGGGCGCGGACGGTGGAGGGGCTGGGTTTCGACCTGCTCATGGTGTCCGACCACGTCGTGATCACGCCCGATGTCGCGGAACACTATTCGGTGCCGTTCTACGAACCGTTCACCACGCTGGCGTGGCTGGCCGGAATGACGGAACGGATCGCGCTGGGCACCACCGTGCTCATCGTGCCCTACCGTCATCCGCTGCTGGTCGCGCGCATGGCCGCCAACCTCAACGAACTCAGCGGTGGCCGCCTCATTCTCGGTGTCGGTGTCGGCTGGGCCAGGCAGGAGTTCGCGGCGCTCGACGCGCCGTTCGAGCGGCGCGGCGCGCTCACCGACGAGTACCTGGACACGATGCGGGCGGCCTGGGCCGGTGACGGTTTCCACGGTGGTCCGGTGCCGATCTGGGTGGGCGGCAACAGTGACGCGGGCAAACGCCGGGCGGTGCGGTTGAGCGCGCCGTGGCATCCGCTGCGGTTCACCGCGGACGACTGGCTGCCCGACGCGGTCCGGCAGGTGGCGGCACTGGCGGGCGAACTCGGCCGGGCCGTGCCACCACTGGCACCGCGCATCGTGTTGCGCATGACGGACACCCCGGTCACCGGTCCACAGCGCCTTGCCGGTGAGGGCACCCTCGACCAGATCATGGCCGACATCGAGTGGATGCGACAGTTGGGCGCGGAAACGGTGGTGCTCGACCCGTTCAACGACGACCCCGACGAGACCCGACACCCGGAAGTGGCGTGGCATGCGCTGGCCGCCGTGGCCGCGCGCCGCGACCGGTCGTCCCCGTCGAACGGAAACGGAAACCAGTGAGCGGCACGATCGGCGAGACGGACATGGTGCACCTGCGCCGCTGCGTCGAGTTGGCAGAGGCGGCTGTCGCGGCAGGCGATTTCCCGTTCGGGTCCGTTCTGGTCGGCGGCGACGGAACCGTGTTGGCGGAGGATCGCAACCGGGAAACGTCCATGGGGGACCCGACGCGCCACCCGGAACTCGAGCTCGCCCGATGGGCCGCGACGCATCTCCAGCCGGCGGAACGGGCCGCCGCGACCGTGTACACCTCCGGCGAGCACTGCCCCATGTGCGCGGCCGCCCACGGCTGGGTGGGGCTGGGCCGGATCGTCTACGTGACGTCCTCGGCGCAGGCCGGGCCGTGGCTGGCGGAACTCGGCGTGTCCGCCGCCCCGGTGCTGCCACTGTCCATTCAGGACCTCGTGCCCGGCGCCGAGGTGGCCGACCCGGTGCCGGGTCTTGACGAGCAGGTGCACGAACTGCACCGAAGGTTCCGCGGCCAGTTAGGCCGGTGAGTGCGCGGCCGACCCGTCGATGGCGGGTGGTCAGGAAGACGGCATAGTCGATGCCCACCCCGAGCCCGATCATGATGGCCAGCGTGGGGGAGGCCGCGGCCAGCCGGCCACGCGCCACCGTCGTCGGTGAGGGTGACGTCCAGGCCGGCCAGCAGGCCGTCGAGGTGGTCCATGGTGCGGGCGCCGATCAGTGCGCTGGTGACGCCGGGATGGGCGATGGTGAACGCCATCGCGAGGTGGGTCAGCGGCAGGCCCGCGTCGGCGGCGAGGGGATGAGCCGCTCGACCACGTCGAGCCGGTGCTCGTCGTTGAGATGCCGGACCAGGCCGGCGCGCTTCAGGGTGTTGTCCTGGTTCCTGCGCACGCGGCCGGCGAGCAGACCCTGGCCGAGTGGTCCCCAGACCAGCGTGCCCATGCCGAAGCACTGGGTGGCGGGCAGGACCTCGCGTTCGATGCCGCGGTTGAGGATGGAGTACGCGGGCTGGTCGGTGTGGAACCGCGCGAGGCCGCGCCGCTGTGCGACCCATTGGGCCTCGACGATGTCGGCGGCGGGGTTTCCCGAGGCGCCGATCGCGCGAACCTTGCCGCTGCGGATCAGGTCGGTCAGCGCGGCGAGGGTTTCCTCGACGTCGGTGCCGGGATCGGGGCGATGCAGTTGGTACAGGTCGATGCGGTCGGTCCGCAGGCGACGCAGCGAGCTCTCCACGGCGGTGACGATCCAGCGGCGGGAGGCGCCCTGCTGGTTGGGGTCGTCCCCGATCGCGCGGCCGAACTTGGTGGCGAGCACGACGACGTCCCGGCGCCCTGCCAGGGCCTTGCCGACGAACATCAGGGCGCCCAGGGCGTAGGGGCTGACCTGGATGCCGGTCCGGCCCAGAGTGGGGTACTTCATGGACTGTCTCCCTGTGGTGGTCGGCACCGGGCGGATGCGGTTCGCTAAACGGAAAGCTATTCCGGAACTATACGGAAACATTTTCCGTTTGGTCAGCGGAGGTGGTGGATGCACCCGAACGACTCGGCGCCGGCGCGCCCGCGCCGCGCCGACGCACGACGCAACGTCGACGCGCTGATCGAGGCCGCGAAGAACGTCTTCGCCACGTCCGGCGTGGACGCACCGGCGAAGGAGATCACCGACCTGGCGGGCGTCGGAGTCGGCACACTGTACCGGCACTTCCCGCAGCGCGCCGACCTGGTCAAAGCCGTCGTGGAGAGCGGGATCGACGCCGTCGCCGACGCGGGCCCTGCCCTCAGCGCCGCGCACGAGCCGGCCGAGGCGCTGGTCGGTTGGATCCACCGGTTCACCGCACTGCTCGCGACCAAACGCGGACTCGCCTCCGCGCTGCACTCGGGCGACCCGGCATTCGCGGGCCTGCCCGGCTACTTCCTCCAGCGACTCGGACCCACCCTGGCGACGCTGTTGGACGCCGCGGTGGCCGACGGCACGGTCCGCGACGACATCGGCGCCGAGGACCTCCTGCACGCCCTCACCCAGCTGTCCCAACCCGTCCCCGGGCGAGGACCGGAACACAACCAGCGCACCGTCGCGGTCCTGGTCGACGGTCTGCTCATCGCGGGGCGGTCCGCGCAATCCCGGCCGGCACGACGTCGGTGATCGCTGCCACCCGGCCGTTCAGTCCGGCGACGTGATCACCGTCAGCACCGCGTCGGGTCGCACCGGACTGGGGTCGGTCCGTTCCAGCGTGATGGTCACCTCTCCTTTGGCGATGTCCCGTGGCGACAGGAACTCCAGGGCCAGTACGCGGGTCTGGTGACCGGAGTCGTTCCGCAGGGTCATGCCGGTCCGGATCTTGCCGGCCAGCGTCCTGCCGCTCGCCATCAGGCCGTCCCGACTCGGCAGATCCCATACCTCGGTCACGAGAAAGGACGTCGGCGTTGCCGGAGGCGCGGCCGGCGCACTACTGGCCGCGGCCGGTCGAGGGGCGGCGACGTGTTCCGCCGCGGGCGGTCGAGGGGCGACCGCGCGATCCGTCGCGGGCTGGTCGGTGGCGACGGTCCGCCAGGTGGGGGCGACCGGGAGGCCGTGTCGGTGCATGTCCAGCAGGAGCGGCTTGGTGCGTTCCCACAGTTGGCGGATGACCTCCGACTGGGCTTCGTCGAGTGCCAGCGCCCTGCGCACGGGGTCGCCCATCCGCTTGGGGTCGGCATCGGCCATCATCGACAGGTCCTTGCGCAGGCCCTCCTTGCGCAGGCCGGGCAGTGGGTGGGAGCCGAGTTGCCTGGCATGCTCGTCACCGGTCTGGAGCACGGCGACAGCGCGGTCCATCACTTCCAGCGCGTCGAAGAACAGGCTGATACCCAGGAATGCCATGCCGAAATCGAGTGTGCGCTGACCAGCTCGCGCGTTGATCGACAGGATGGTGCCGAACAGGTCGGCCTGGGACTCCTGCTGCCAGGAATACGCCAGCACCTCGGCGTCGGGCGCGGGGAGAACACCCTTGCGGACCGGGGTCGCGTCCAGGTGGCCCACCATGATGTGGGCGTACTCGTGGCCGAGCACGAAGTACAGGAGCGACTGGTGCAGCAGCTGGGCGAGTTCACGGTGGCCCGCCGGCAGCGGGTGCTCACGGAGGCTGGTCCTGCCCGTGGTGGCGTAGGTGAGGACGATGTTCGCGAACCAGGAGGCGATGTCGGGAACGGCGTCGATCTGTTTCGTCGGATTGTGCCGGTCAATCTTGAAACTCGCCCTGCCGGTGGAATCATCGCGGGGCATGGCCCAGGCGACCACATTGCTGATCTGCCTCGCGAACGCCGGCATTTCGTTCTCGACGAGCACCAGGTAGGTCCGGTGCCGGCGGCCGGGCACCCGCATGCTCACGGCATTGAGTTGACCGGTGGTCAGGTGCGCTACCAGCGGTCGCTGCTCTGATGTCCAGCCCCGTGACCCGGCGGATCCGCCCACGGTGGTCTGCATCTCCGCCGCGGCCTTCTCGATCACGTCCTGCATCTTGGGGAACATGGCGTCATACACCGCGTCCAGGCCGCCGTGCACCGCGCGGGTGGCCATGTCCTGCAGCGAGGCCAGGAATTCCGGGTCCTGGGCCAGCTCGCGAACGTGGTCCTCGCGGAGGTACTGGTCGATCACGTCCTGCACGAGGGTCGGGGACACACCGTCGGATTCGGTGCCGCGCATGGCGTAGGTCTGCTCACGGAGTTGGTCGAGAAACCGCTGCGCCTGCTTGCGGGCGTTCACACGGCACCGTCCGGGTTCGGCGTCTGGGCCGTCTCGACCTGCACGTCGGAGCCGAACTCCGTGGTCACCGTCCGGGAGACCTGGGTCGTACCGCCACCGGCGCTGAGCATCTTCGGCAGCGTGGCGATGACCTTGCCGAACATGCCCTCCGGTTCCTTGACCTCCACGGTGACCTTGCCGTCCACGGTGATGATGACGACCGTTCCATAGACCACGTCGGGGGTCCGGTAGAACGCCTTCGGCGTACCCGGCCGCAGGTCGATCACCTGCCCGCCCTTGCGTTGTTCCAGGATGTGCAACACCGAGCCGACTCCCGTCACCGTGCCGATGAGGACCAGCGTCACGGTGGTGACCGGCTCGATACCCAGGCGCGGGGCCTCGTCGACCTCGACGTCATGGGCCGCCGCCAGCGCGCGTGCCGCAGCGACTTGGGAGGCGTCGAGAACGACGACGGATTCCTGCTCCGTGGACTGATCCATCATGGTCTCCCTCTGACGCGACATCACCCGACTATGCCATGAGCGTGCCGACCGAATGACCCAATCCGTCAATCGTGTGACATGAGGAGAGGCTGGTCGGCAGGCCGGCCTCAGCAGGCGGTTGCCTGACGGCGGAGCGGTGGTCTTGACCCGTCGACCTGATTGGATCTATGGTCAGACCAATTGCCGTCAGCTCTGTAGATGTCAACTGTCAAGGGAATCGCTCGCCCACACCGTCCACAAGGGAGTGGTCAGCATGGATACGACGTCAACCGCGACCACGGTGGCAAGCCGGACCTCCGGTAGGCGCTGGTTACACGTCGGAATGCCGCTGCTGATCAGTTTCGCGGTAGCACAGTTGATGAAGACGTCGGTGGGCATCATCGTGGCCAGCCCCGTCTTCCAGGAGCGGTTCGGGGTTTCCGCGCATTCGGCCGCCGTCGGCTGGGTGTCCAGCTCCTTCCTCTACGCCTACGGTGTCGCGCTGCTCGGCTGGGGTTTCGCCGTCAAACTGTGGGGTCCCCGCCGGGCCATGCTGGTGGGCAGCGGTATCTGGGTGCTGTCGCTGGCGCTCACCCCGTTCGTCACGACCATGCCGGAGCTCTACGCCACCCGGATCGCGCTGGGCATCGGCGAAGCGTGCTTCTACCCGGTCGCGCACACCCTCACCGCGCGATGGTTCCCGATCCAGGAACGCGCACGGGCCAACGCGTCCTGGCTCGCCGGCATCTTCGTCGGCTCCACGTTCGCGTCGTTCCTCACCACGGCGACCCTGAGCACGGTCGGCTGGGCGGGCACGTTCTTCATCCAGGCCGCCATCGCGTTGGTGCTGGCGTTCGGCATGACCATGCTGTTCGTGCACGACGACCCCAGGGGCGAGGACGACGTCACCACCAACGAGGTCGACCACATCGAGCGGAACCGTTTCGAGACCACGAAACTGATCCCCAGGCACGGCCCGGAATCACCGTTCCGCAACTACCGCTACTGGCTGACCATGCTGATGTACCTGGGCACCAACATCCCGTTCTACGGCCTGGTGACCTGGCTGCCCACGTTCCTCAAGGATGAGCGCCACCTCACGTTCGGCGTCGTCGGTGTCATCCTCACCGCGGCCAATCTGCTGTCCATTGTGGTCATGGTGGTGGTCGGCATCGGGTCGGACCGCAGGATGCGCAGGGCCGGTTTCGCGTTGATCGGATTCGCGATCGAGGGCATCGGTGTGCTCGGCGCCGTCCTCGGCCCGGCCAACACGGCCGTCGTCGGGACGTTCGTGTTCCTCGGCCTGGCCGGTAACGCCTGGTGCATCGTGACCAACTGGGGACTGCTGCACAGCCTCATGCCCACGCGGCAGGTGGAGACCTCCAGCGGCCTGTTCTCGTCGATCACCAACGTCGTCGGCGCCGGCTTCCCGGCTCTGATGGGTGCGTTGCTGGCCGCGACCGGCTCGTACACGCCGGGCTTCCTGCTGCTGGTCGGCACGGTGATCATCTCGATCGTGTGCTGCGCCGTCCTCATCCCACAGCGCTACTGATCCCGCGCTGGTCCGATCACGGTGATGGCCGGACGCCGAACGGCTGATGACCAACCGTTCGGATGGAACTACAGTCCCGTTCACCTGTGCGATGATCGGGAGGGTTCCGTGCGCCGATTCCGGTTCGTGATCGCCCTGACCTGCGCCGCGTGGCTGACCACCGGTGTGGCGGCGGCAGCGGCGGCCCCCACGGTGGAGATCAACTCGCAGAACCCGGTGACCGCGGCGCCGCCGGTGTCCCGCCCGCACACCCGTTCCTGCACGGTCGACCTGGCCACGAACTTCCCGTCCAACGACGCGACCGGGGCCGCACAGAGCTTCTCGGGCACGATCGCGCCGCCCGCGGGCTGTGCGGGGCCGTGGACGAAGGTCGTGCTGGACTGGACCACCAGCGTGCAGGGCCGCCAGTTCGACCGGTCCGGGTCGCTGGACATCGGTGCCACCCAGGTGTGGTTCGGCACCACCTACGAGCCCGACCCGGCGGGCATCACGTACCACTTCGCGAAGGACATCACCGAGTACGCCTCGCTGTTCCACCAGCGGCGGACCTTCACCGGCGGGATCGTCAACTTCACCAACGACACCGACACCGGCATCTACACGCAGACCGTGTCGGTCACCTTCTACCAGGCCGACCACGCGAACCCGGCGCCGACCGAACCGGACGTCGTCGTGGGGCTGGGGGAGCAGGACGCGAGCCCCGGCACGCCGACCGTGCATCTCACGGCGGCCGGCCTGCCGCGCAACATCACCCGCGCCCTGCTGGAGGTGTCGATCAAGGGCAACGGGTGCGACGAGCAGTGGTTCACCGACGTCCCGGACAGTGTGTCCGCGCTGTACCCGTCGGCCGGGCTGTGCGGGCACGGCCCGTACCGGGAGGTGTCCGCCGCGATCGACGGCGCGCCGGCCGGGGTGATCCAGTACTTCCCGTTCATCTTCACCGGCGGGATCGTGCCCACGCTGTGGCGGCCGATCCCGGCGGTGGGCACCTTCGACATGACGCCCGACCTGATCGACGTGACGCCGTTCGTCGGGCGACTGGTCGACGGGCAGAGCCATGATGTCGCGTTGAGCGTGGCGAACATCGGTGACGTGTGGAACCTGGACGCGAACCTGCTGCTGTTCACCGATCACGGCGCCGCGACCACCAGCGGTGCACTCACCCAGGACACGGTCGGCGCGACCGCGCCCCAGCACACGACGGTCGACCAGCACAGCGACGGCGACACCACCGCGACCGTCACCGCGAGCCGGGACTGGACGACGTCGGGCTCCGTGAACACCTCGGCGGGCCGGATCGTCACCACCGTCAGCCAGCACGCCGCCTACCGCAACACCGATCTGGTCACCAACGGCGGTTTCGCACAGCAGCTGGCGCAGACCGACTCCGGGCACAACACCGTGCGCAGCGCCGGTCCGCGCGGCGTCACCGTGTCGACGCACGGCTGGTCGTATCCGATCGCGGTGAACGCGACGTTCCAGATCACCGACGACAACGACTTCGACCTCACCGCCACCGTCGACATGACCCGCGACCTGGCCGACACGACCGTCGGGCCACGTGTCCACACCGCGACGAGTTCACACGACGAGGTGTCGTCGTTCGGGCTGGACCAGCGGGTGGACGGCACGACCGTGGCGGCCGACGGGCACTCGACGGAGGACTTCGCCGGCAACGACGACACCGGCGCGTTCTTCCGGCACTTCCTGGCGTCGGCGCACGGCTTCATCACCGTCGACCGGGTCCGCCGAGGACGGACCTGACGCGGGAGCACCCGGGGACGACCGAAGCTGCTCGACTTCGCGTACTTCTCCTGCACCTCGGCATGTCCCGCGTGGTGTCAGCCGCTTCGTTCGCGCCGGCGGGTGAATTGGTGCCGTTCAGCTTGGCGGCGTGGGACCGAGGTGGCACATTGTCGATCGCGGGGTCCATGCCGGCGGTGGTGCGGGGTGAATGTCATGTCGATCCGCGTTGACCGGCGGTGGCCGCTGGTTCTGGTGGCTGTCGCGTTGATCGCCGGGTGCGGTACGGCGCAGCAGTCGACCCCGGCCGCCCCGTCGACCACTCCCGTCCGGCCGGCGTCGGCGGTCACGGTCGTGAAGATCGATGACGTGGCCGCGGCCCGACCGGCTACCGGGCTGGGCAGCGCCCAGGTGGTCTACGTCGAGCCGGTCGAGGGCGGCCTCACCCGGATCGCCGCCGTGTTCGGCGCTCGCCTGCCGGCTGTCGTGGGGCCGGTGCGCAGCGCGCGGCCGACCGACATCGGCCTGCTCGGCCAGTGGGGCAGGCCGACGTTCGCGTATTCCGGCTCGGCACCGCAGTTGCGGGCTGCCCTGCGGTCCGCGCCGCTGGTCAACGCATCCCAGTCCGACGTGCCCCGTGCCTACTTCCGGCGGTCGACCCACCGGGCGCCGCACAACCTGTATGTCCACCCCGGACAGTTGCCCGCCGGGACCGGACCCGCCGAGCCCGCCGCGACGTTCGGACCGTTGCCGGCCGGCGGCGTTCCCGCGACGGACGAGAAGGTCCGCTACCCGGCGTCGTCGTTCGAGTTCCGCTGGTCGTCCGGCGCGGGGCGCTGGCTGGTCTGGCAGGACGGCACACCGCTGAAGTCCACCGAGGCCGGGCAGTTGGGTGCGGCGACCGTGGTGGTGCAGACGGTGACCATGTCGACGGCCGGGTTCCGCGACTCGGCCGGCTCGCCGGTGCCGGTGGCGAACACCGTCGGGACCGGGCCGGCGACCGTATTGCGTGGTGGCCAGCGCTTCGCGGCGACCTGGTCGCGGCCGACCGCCACGGCGCCGACCCGGTTCACGGTCACGCGGTCCGGACAGTCCCTGCCGCTGGCCGCGGGCCAGGTCTGGGTGCTCCTGGTCGCCCGCTGACCCTGGACCATGGGACTGCCCTGTGCGGGTGACGCCCTACGGCATGCCGGGCGTCGAGTCGCGCCTGCCGGTGATCTTCTCCGAGTTCCTGCACGGCAGGGGAATGGCACCGTGGGTCTCGGCCGGCCGCGCGACGTCATCACCGGCGGCCGCATCGCCCTGCGCGACGGCCGGTTCACCGACCCCGGCGCCGCCTGACCGCGAACCCCGTCCTCTCGACCCGATAGGGGCGCATTTCGTCATCCCTGGGTGAGGTGGCGGGGCTCGGACTCGCGCATGGTGAGAACTCGCACCGAGCGGGAGGTAGCCATGACCGAGACAGCGATCGCCGACCACGGCCTCATCGGGGATCTCCAGACGGCGGCGCTGGTGAGCACCGACGGCACGATCGACTGGTTCTGCTGCCCTCGGTTCGACTCGCCGAGCGTGTTCGGCGCGCTGCTGGACGAGCACCGAGGCGGACACCTGGCGACGCACCCGGCCAGCTCGGCATATGAGACGAAACAGATGTACTATCCGGACTCGGCGGGGCTGATCACCCGCTTCATCACCGAGGACGGTGTGGGCGAGGTGGTCGACTTCATGCCGCCGCTCGGTCGGATCGTGACGGACAACCACCGGCTCGTGCGGATGATGCGCTGCGTGCGCGGCCGGATGACGTTCGAGGTCGAGATGGCGCCCCGATTCGACTACGGCCGGGGGAAGCATGACACCGAGGTGACCGAGCACGGCGTGGTCTTCACCAGCGACGACCTGACGCTCACGGTGCACGCCGTGCGCGAGCCGGACGACGAGCACGTCGCCCAGGTGCGGGTGGCCGACGGTGACGTCCACCTGAGCGTGCCACTGGTCGCGGGGCAGGTCAGGGGACTGGTGCTGGAGTCGGCGGCCGACGGTCCGCCTCGGGACATCCGGGTCGCGGAGTTCACCAGGATGTTCGACGACACCGTGGCGTTCTGGCGCTCGTGGCTGGCCCGCTCGACCTACACCGGGCGGTGGCGGGAGATGGTGGAGCGCTCCGCGATCACGCTCAAGCTGATGACGTACGCGCCCAGCGGCGGGCTGGTGGCCGCGCCGACGATGGGGCTGCCCGAGCAGGTCGGCGGCGAACGCAACTGGGACTACCGGTACACGTGGGTGCGGGACGCGTCGTTCTCGGTCTACGCGCTGCTGGGGCTGGGCTTCGTCGAGGAGGCGGAGCAGTTCGGCTTCTGGCTGGGCGACCGCATCCGCGAGCAGGCGGGTGCGAAGACCGGGCCGCTCAACATCATGTACCGGGTCGACGGGTCGTCCGACCTGGCAGAGGAGGTTCTGGACCACTGGTCGGGCTACCGGGACTCGAGTCCGGTCCGGGTCGGCAACGGGGCCGCCGACCAGCTGCAACTCGACATCTACGGCGAGGCACTGGACAGCCTGTTCTTCGCCGACCAGGCCGGGCTGCAGGTGCCGTCCCGCGGCTGGTCGGCGGTGCGTGGCGTGCTGGACTGGTTGGCCGACAACTGGGACCAGCCGGAGGAGGGCATCTGGGAGACCCGTGGCGGCCGGCAGCCCTTCACCTACGGCCGGCTGATGTGCTGGGTCGCGCTGGACCGCGGTATCCGCATCGCCGCGGCACACGGCAGGCCGGCGGCGGTCGAACGGTGGGCGAAGGAGCGGGACGCGATCTACGAACAGATCATGGCCCGAGGGTGGGACCCCGGGCGGCGGGCGTTCGTGCAGCACTACAACACGAACGTGCTCGACTCGTCACTGCTGCGGATGTCGACGGTCGGCTTCATCGCGCCGCGCGACCCACAGTGGTTGTCCACATTGGACGAGATGGACGACGAACTGGTCACCGACAGCCTCGTCTACCGCTACGACCCGGAGGCCAGTCCGGACGGGCTGATGGGCAGCGAGGGGACATTCTCGCTGTGCACCTTCACCTACGTCACCGCGCTGGCGCAGGCGGGCCGCGTGGACGACGCCCGCCAGGCGTTCGAGAAGATGCTGACCTACGCCAACCACGTCGGTCTGTACTCCGAGGAGATCGCGCTGACCGGGGAACAGATCGGCAACTTCCCGCAGGCGTTCACCCACCTCGCGCTGATCGACGCGGCCATCACCCTGGACCGGGCCCTCAACCGAGAAGCGGCGCAGCGGCCGCTGGCACGGGCATGACGGACGTCGGCGCGCGTCGGCCATGACAGCCGCCCCGGACCGGACCGGGGCGGCCGCCCGGGACCTGATCGTCCCGTTGGCGCTGGCCCAGTTCATCGCGAGCTACGCGGCCACGAACATGAACGTGGCCATCAGCGCGATCGCCAAGGAACTCGACACCAGCGTGTCCGGCGTGCAGACGGCCATCACCCTGTTCACACTGGTGATGGCCGCGCTGATGATCCCCGGCAGCAAGCTGACCGACATCTGGGGCCGCAAACGGTGCTTCCTGCTGGGCCTGATCATCTACGGGATCGGCGGCCTGCTGGCAGCGCTGTCCCAGGGCCTGCCGCTGCTCGTCATCGGGTACTCGCTGTTGGAGGGCATCGGCTCGGCCCTGATGATTCCGCCCATCTACATCCTGGTCACGGTCACCTTCGCCGACGTGAAGTCGCGGGCGAAGTACTTCGGCGTGGTCAGCGGCGCCGGCGGGCTGGGTGCGGCCGCCGGCCCGCTGATCGGCGGGCTGGTGACCAGCGTGATCAGCTGGCGCGCGTCGTTCGGACTGCAGGTCCTGGTGGTCGCCGCGATCGCGCTGCTCGCGCGCCGGATCGCCGACCCGCCCCAGTTGGCCACGAAACCGCGCTTCGACCTGGTCGGTGCGATCCTGTCCGCCGCCGGGCTGTGCTTCGTGGTGCTGGGGTTGCTCCAGTCGAGGACGTACGGCTTCCTGGTGTCACGGAAGGACTTCACCATCGGGAACACGGTGGTGATACCGAAGGGATCGATCTCACCGGTGTGGATACTGGTGGCCATCGGCGCGTTGTTCCTGGTGTGGTTCTTCCTGCATGTCCGGTCCCGCCAGAAGAAGGGCAAGGACGTCCTGCTGCGCCTGCGGTTGTTCCGCGACAGGACCGCCAACCTGGGGCTGGGCACCCAGACGATCCAGTGGCTCGTCCTGCAGGGGACCTTCTTCGTGGTCTCGGTCTACCTGCAGGAGGTCAACGGCTACAACGCGATCCAGACCGGACTGTTGCTCACGCCCGCCACGATCGGGATCCTGCTCGCGTCGGCGGCCGCGGGCCGGTTCGCCCGGCGACACCCGCAGCGCTGGTTGATCATCGCCGGGTTCCTGATCACCGCGGTCGGCACGATCCTGCTGCTGACCCTGGTCAGGGCGCACTCCGGTGTCCTCACCTGGATACCGGGACTGCTGCTGTTCGGCCTGGGCACCGGGACCATGCTGACGTCGTCGGTCAACGTCGTCCAGTCCAGCTTCCCGGACACCGACCAGGGCGACATCTCCGGCCTGTCCCGCAGCGTCTCCAATCTGGGATCGTCGCTGGGCACGGCCCTGGTCGGCTCGGTCCTGGTCGCCGTGTCCATGCCCGCGGGCAAGCCGTTCGCCGTCACCATCGTGATGCTGCTGGTCATCACCCTGATCGGGATGCTCGTGGCGGTACTCCTCCCGCCCGGGCGGGCCGATCCAGGAACTGGATCACGCCAAGACACACGACAAGGATCACCGCGATCACGATGACCGTCACGCCACTGGGCTGATCCAGGAACAGGAACACCAGGACGCCGATGACGAGCACCGCGATGCGCAGCGGAACCCGGTAGGTGTGCACCCACGCTCCGACCGGCCCGCCCTGCCGGCCACCGACCGGAATGTGCTCGCGCAGCCACGTCACGACCGCCACCGCGCCCTGCCGGACGCGCACGGCGGTCGTCGACGGCCCGAACAGCGAGGCGCCGATCGCCACCACGATGCCGACCACGAAGATCGTCCGCAGGCCGGCGCGCAGGAACGCCACCATGATGTCGAACGACGCGGCCACCGCGGCCGTGGACCGTTCCGGCACGGTACCGACGACGGCGCCCCGCGCGACCAGCAGTACGGCGGCGAGGACGAGCATCGAGAACGCCACCCCGAGTCCGGTGTTGCGCAACGCCTTCCGGTGTCCGCGCGCCAGGTAGACGCCGGCGGCGAGCAGGAGCAACGTGAGCCACGGCAGCCACGTCGCGACCTTGTCCAGCAGACGGTAGCCGGTCTGGGCGCGCACCAGCGTGCTCGCGTCGGCGACCGCGACGGTCGGATGGACGCTCGGAATGGCCTTGGCCGGTGCGAAACCCTGCGCGACGAGCCGCTGCTTGACCCGGTCGATGAACGGGCCGAGGTCGAGCATCACCTTGCCCTGGCTGACGGTCACCGTCGAACTGTTGCCGGACAGCACCGAGTCCAGTTGCTGGTGCACCACGGTGAGCGACCGGTTCCACAACCGGGTGAACGTCGGCGACGCGACGAACTGCCCGACCCGGTCGTGCACGAACCCCTGCAGGCTGGACCGCAGCGGCACGGCCAGCCCGCGCAGCCGGTCGGCGGCCTGCGGCGGCAGCCCCCTGCTCTCCAGGGCGTCGACGGTCTGGTTGGTCAGCGCGACCACGTCGACGTAGGTGAACACCGTGTCGGTCAGGCGATCCGTCACCGCGGACCGCACCGCCGGATCCTCGGCCAGCGGACCAGCCGTGGCCACGAACCGGTCCGTGTTCGCGACCTGGTTGTGCGCCCAGACGGAGGCGACGGTGATCGGCGCCAGGATCACGCCCAGGACGATGAGGACGGCCGAGGCGAGCGCCCGCCAGGGAACCTGCCTTCGGCGCTGCCGCGCCCGGCGCAGGGCCGTGATCTCCTCGCGCAGCCGGACCAGCTCGCCGCGCTCGTCCTGGTCCAGAACGTCGGCGGCCGGCGTGGTACCGGCCTCGGCCCCGGTGTCAACCCGCGTCGGGTGTTCGCCCTGTTCGACCATGACGGGCCTCCCTTGCTGCTGTCGGCGACGGAGTCATCCATAGCGGGTGATGCCGGTCGCCATGATCGACGCGAGACTGCGAGTGCGGTCCGGGCGCCACCGGTCGCGATCGAACGAGCCACTGGAGCGAGCGATGACGAACCGATGGACCGACCCCTCTGTACAGGACGCGCACCGTGGACTGTTCACCGCCGCGGTCATCATGGTGCTGGCCGGAACTGCGGTGGGCGCGGCCGGTCTCGCGGTGGCCGGGATCGCGGTGATATCGAGCGGCAGGCGCTGGTCCCGCCGGGTCGAGATGAGTCCGAGCGACCTCGCGAAACTGAAGTGGGTCCAGGCACGTGCCAGCGCGGGCGCCGTGGCCGATGCCTGGCGGGACGCGGAGAAGATGAGCAAATCGGACTGACGTCCGTCTCACCCGTCGAGAATCTGGTTCTTCTGCCGCTGGAACTCGTCGTCGGTCAGCACGCCGGAGTTCTTCAGTTCGCCGAGTTGCTTGAGCTGGGCCAACTTCGCGTCCTGGCCGGCGGCGGGCGCTGTGGCGTCCGGTGCGGCGGCCTGATCGCCGTCCTGCCCACTCCAGCGACCGCGCTGCCGGTGCTGCACCCGCTTGACCACTGCCGTCGCCGCGCCCGCGGCAACCGCTGTCTTACCCACGCGGCCCAGGAGCCCCATGATGTTCCTCCTATCGGCTGCCGGCGTCGGACAGTTCGAGATCGTCCAGTGCGGCGATGACGTCCGCGTGCGGAATTCGGCCGCCGGACACGAGTCGGGCGCCGCCGCGGCGCAGGGACGCTGCCAGGGGAGCGGCCCACAGGTTCTCGTAGACCAGGATCGCGGCCGAGCTGCCGTGGTCGAGTACCGCACCCACGTCGGCGACGTCGTCGGAATCCAGCAGTCCGGACGACGCGCCCTCGAACACGGCCAGGTCCAGTTGACCGTCACCGTCGAGATCGGCGACCGCGACGCCACCGATCGAGCCGTCCGGGTCCTTGTGTACGAAAATCAGATCGAGAATGCGAATGATGCCCTGCTCGACGAGATCGACGAGCAGCGGCAGGCCGTCACCGGGCCTGCGGTCACCGGGGAACTCGACCACCAGGTAGTCGATCGGCCCCATCACGTCCAGATCGTCCGTCATGATGCGATGTCCTGTCCACGTTCGGTGCTCGGGCCTGCCGGTCCGACACACACTGTGCGTCAGCCGATTGCCGCCGCACATCACCCTGACCGGATGAGGCGCCCTAGTAGTCCATCTTCGACGGTGCCCGGTAGTCGTCACCGTGCGCCGTGAGCGCGTAGATCACGATGACGTCCAGCGCGATGACGATGATCGCCCAGAACGGGTAGGCCGGAATGAACGCGAGGTGCACGATCGCGCTGATGCCCGCGATGATCGCGGCGACGACTCGCGCGACGGCATTGCCGGCGAGCACCGCGAGACCGGTCACGAACGCGACCACGCCCAGGCCCAACTGCACCCAGCCCCACACGGTGAGATCGCCCGTGACCAGCAGCCCGGACGGCGCCACGGCGTAGAACGTCGGATTGGCGATCGCCACGATGCCCTCGATCGCGGCGAACAGGCCCATCAACAGCAGCATGATGCCGCCGAACGCGATCCAGCCCGTCCAGGCGCTGCCCTGTCTCGGCTCGCGGTAGGTGTCCGGTGGGGTGGTTCGGGTAGCCGTCATGGCTCGTCCTCCACTTCCTCGTGGCCTGGACGATGCCGCACCGAGGACCACCGGCCATCATCCGTGAGGGGCGAAGCGACCAGCCGAATCGCCTTCCCGGGGGTGACGTGCGATGCACTGGGCGTGGTTGGCGTGGCCGTCGTGACCGACCCGACGGCCACGCCGAACGAGGTCGCGAGCCGCAGCGACGAGCCAGCAATCCGCACGGCGAGGCGTATGTGCTGCACTGCCCGGCCAGGGCCTGGACACCCCGGGGATCTCGTTGCGGCACACCGGCGACATGGCACGGGCGACCGCGTGCTGGCGTGCCGCCCTGACCATCCTCGCCGAGTTCGGCGACTCCCGCGCGCGCGACCTGCGCTACCGCATCCCCGCTGTGGAGCCCGCGTAGCGGCTCAGGCCGTTCGCCAGGACCTGGCCAGTCGGGTGGCCGCGTCGGTGAGCCGGTCCGGCGGATGGAAACTGAAGGCCAGGCGCACCGCGGGTCCCCGGGGCTGCCCGAACCGCGACCCCGCCGCCACCGGCACGCCGTCGCGCTCGGCGGCGGCGACGAGTGCGGCTTCCGCATACCGGTCCGGTGGCCGCAACCACACGAAGAACCCGCCGGCCGGTCGGGGAACCGGGAAGTCCAGCTCGCCGCGCAACGTGTCGACGAGTGCGTCCCGCCGCTGCCGGAGCTGATCGCGCAGCCAGCCGACATGCCGTTGGTACCCGCCGGATTCGATGAGCCTGGTCACGGCCATCGCCGCGAGATGGTTCACACCGCCGCCGCTGACGAACATCGCACTGTCGGCCCAGGCGGTCGCCGTGCGGGCGTCGGCCGCCAGCCAACCCAGCCGCAGGCCCGGCGCGAGCGATTTGGAGAACGAACCCAACCGCACCACGCCCGCGTAACCCGCCGATCCGGCCAGCGAGCGCGGCACGACATCCGGTTCGAGGAACACGTCCGCGTAGGCGTCGTCCTCGACCACGGTGACGTCGTACCGCCGGGCGACGGTGATCAGCGCCGACCGGCGATCCTGTGGCACGACGCGACCGGTCGGGTTGTGGAACGTCGGCACGAGATACACGAACGCGACCCGACCCCCGCCCGCGGTCTCGTGGTCGATGGCCTGTGCCAGTGCGTCGGGAGCCATGCCGTGCTCGTCCGTCGCCACCCGTCGGATCGCCAGGCCGCGGGCACGGAAGATCTCGACACCCAGGTCGTAGGACAGGTCCTCGACGAACACGACCGCATCGCCGGGCGCTGAGCGTGCCATCAGGTCGAGCATGGACGACGTGCCGGCCGTGATCACGAGCTGGTCGGGCGAGCAGGGCACGCCGTCGGCGAGGGCGATGCGGTTGGCCAGTGCCGAGCGCAGCGGCAGCGGTCCCTGGTTCTCGCCGTATGCCAGCGAAGCAGGGCCGTACCCGGTCAGCGCCGACACGTAGGCGTCCCGGAGCGCCTCGGTCGGCAGCAGGGCCGGATCGAGGTAGCCGGGTCCGAGATTGACGACTCCGACCGGATCCGGACACTGCACCACACCGGGAATCCACCACCGGCCGCCTGCCGCCGCCGCCGTCCACGAGGTCATCGTGCCATCGTCGCCGATCGCGACCCGACGCTAGCCGCCGGTCATCCCTCGACGTTGCGGGCGAGGATGCCGAGTGTGGCGCGCAGTGCGCCTTCGGAGATGACCGGGAAGATGTTGCGTGCGCGCCGTTCGTCGTTGATGGCGCTCCAGTCGTAGTAGGACGTGACGGCGGTGCCGCCCTCGACCGGCTTGAGCTGGTAGCCGTAGACGTGACCGATCGGTGGGTCGATCCTGGGGGAGGTGACGGTCCACTCGATGTGCGCGTCCGGCTCGTAGCGGGTGATCTTGATCGTCACGTCGTACTTGCCCAGCTGCACGTCGCCCAGCGCCTCGCGGTCCATGTGCACGAGGAAGGTGTCGTCCACCTGCCGTGCGGGCTCGCCTTCCGCGGACTGCAACATGCCTGAGCTGTCGATCAGTACGTGCCCCTTCGGGTCGCTGACCACCGCGAATATCGCCGCCGCAGGCGCGGCGATCTGCCGCTCGACCTCGATGCGCTCTGTCGCCATGTGGTTACCTTGGCATGTCGACGCCGGCAGTGGACTGATCACCCCCTGGCCGGAGCGTGACGAGTTCGGGCGCCACGCTGGGCGGCCAGGTCGCGACCTGCACCCACGGTCACCGGCGACAGCATCCTGACCACCCACAGTTGACGGTATGCACGACGAGTCCACGCGCATGGCACGACTGCTGGATGCCAGCACAAGGCGGTCGAACTGTTCGCCGAGGTCGAGTCCCGTGGCATGATCGCGGCCGGGCGTGGTGAGCGCGAGGTCAGCGACGGCATCCGCAGTCTGGCGAACGAGATGCACGGCGTGCAGCGCTTCTGGCACAAGCGGATCGTGCGGTCCGGGCCCAACACCCTGCACCCGTGCCGGGAGAACCCGCCCGACCGGATCATCGCCGAGGACGACATCGTCTTTCTGCGACTTCGGACCGCTCTACGAAGAGTGGGAAGCCGACTTCGGACGGACGTTCGTCCTGGGCGACGATCCTGTCAAACAACGGTTGCTGGGCGAGTTCCCCCACGACAAGATCGACGGCGACCAGATCGCGTACTACATCACCCGGCATCGGCGGCTTCTACGAACAGCTGCTGGACATCCGCTGACCTGATCGACGCGCCGATCCGGATGGCCTCGGGCCCGGCGAAGATGCCGGCCCGGATGCTGACCTGCCTGTTCACCACCGACGCGGGCAGCGTCCGGCCAGCACACCCCCGCCGCAACCCGGCTGGAACATCGGCCGGACCTCAGACCCTGGGCAGATCCACCGTGGGGAACTCGAACAGTTCCGGTTCCCGGCCGGCCTGGGCCAGCCACGCCATGCCGGTGCGGCCGGCCCGGGCGATGAACTCGACGGTGGCGGCGATCTCGGCGGGGTCGGCGAGGGCGAAGCCCGCCTTGGCGATCTGCTCCTGGGCCGGTTCGGGGAGGATCGGGGTGCGGACGAAGCCGGGGCAGATCGCGTTGAGCGTCACCGGCGAGCCGGCCGCCGTCCAGTCCGGGGCCAGTGAACGCACCAGGCCGATGAGCGCGTGCTTGGTGGCCGAGTAGTAGGGGTCGAACGGGGCGGGCGCGACTCCGGCCAGGCTGGACGTCACCACGATGGCGCCGCGCCCTGCCTGGGACATCGCCCGCCATGCGGCGCGGATGCCGAACACGACGCCGTCGAGGTTCACCGCCATCACCCTGCGATAGCGCGTGAGGTCGAAGGTCTCGCCCGCACCCCCGGCGCCGCCCACCCCGGCGTTGAGGTGCGCGATGTCCAGCCGGCCGAACTCGTCGACCGCGGTCTGCACCACGGCGTCGTTGTCCGCCTCGGTGGTCACGTCGGTGCGCACGAAACGCGCGCCGATCTGCTTGGCCAGCGCCGTGCCACCGTCCTGGTCGATGTCCGCGATCACCACCCGCGCCCCGCCGGCGGCGAACCGCCGAGCGACGGCCGCGCCGATGCCGCTGGCGCCACCGGTCACCAACACGACCTCCGGATCGGTTTCGGTCATCTCCCCGTCCCTTCCTCGGCCGACATGTCGCAAGTATCGCGGACGCGGCCGCGATTGGTCGGTTGGTGATCGTCGAGGCAGGATGGAGGGCATGACCGACGTCGCCGATTTCCTGCCCCGGACCGCGGAGTCGATCGCCCGGGCCCGCCAGCACGCCGTGGGTGACCTGCTGCGTCGCACCGCGTTGCGTCATCCGGACAAGATCGGGGTGGTCGCGGGGGACCGCCGCGTCACCTTCGCCGAGTTCGACGCCGCGGTGAACCGGTGTGCCAACACCATGTCGAGCAAGGGCTTGGGCAAGGGTGATCGGCTGGCGCTGCTGTCGCACAACTCATGGCAGTTCGCGGTGCTCGCGTTGGCCACCGCCCGGCTCGGCGTGGTGCTGGTGCCGATCAACTTCATGCTCAACGCGGACGACATCGCGTTCGTCCTCGGCCACTGCGGTGCGTCCGGGATGGTCACCGAGGACGCGTTGGCCGCCACCGCCGACGACGCGATCGCCCGCGCGGGTCTGACCAGCGGCGTGCGCGGTTGGATCTCGCTGTCGGGTGCCACGCCCACCGGTGCCTGGGAGGATGTCGACACCTGGATCGCGGCCGGCTCCGACGCCCCGCCCGACGTGCTGGTGGCCGACGACGATCCGCTGCGGCTGATGTACACCTCGGGCACCGAGTCGCGGCCCAAGGGTGTGCTGCTGTCGTCAAGGTCGCTGATCAGCCAGTACGTGTCCTGCGCGATCGACGGCGGGATGAGCGAGGACGACATCGAGGTCCACACCCTGCCGATGTATCACTGCGCGCAACTGGACTGCTTCTTCCTGGTCGACGTCTACCTGGGAGCGACCAGCATCATCCTGCCCGGCCCGGACCCGGCGCGGCTGCTGGCCACCGTCGAACGGGAGCAGGTCACCAAGCTGTTCTGCCCACCCACGGTGTGGATCTCGCTGCTGCGTCATCCCGATTTCGACGGCCGTGACCTGTCCAGCCTGCGCAAGGGCTACTACGGCGCCTCCGCGATGCCCGTCGAGGTGCTTCGCGAGCTCTCCCGCCGGCTGCCCGACGTGCGGTTCTGGAACTTCTACGGTCAGACGGAGATGTCACCGCTGGCCACGATCCTGGGGCCGGACGAGCAACTCCCGCACGCCGGTTCCGCGGGTCGGCCCGCGCTGAACGTGGAGACAAGGGTGGTGGACGAGCACGATGTGGAGGTGCCGGCGGGCACGGTGGGCGAGATCGTGCACCGCAGTCCACACGCGGCGCTTGGCTACTACGACGATGACGAGAAGACGGCCGCTGCGTTCGCCGGTGGCTGGTTCCACTCCGGTGACCTGGGCGTGATCGACGAGAACGGCTACCTGGCCGTGGTGGACCGTAAGAAGGACATGATCAAGACCGGCGGCGAGAACGTGGCGTCCCGTGAGGTCGAGGAGGCGCTG
>DASXCQ010000096.1:0-66357 GCA_036491115.1 Pseudonocardiaceae bacterium | reverse complement strand
GGCCTCAGCTTGCCCACCGCTACCAGGTTTGATGAAGTAGGTCGGCAGGCAGTCGGTGAAGTAGACCTGCTCGGGTGCGATCCCGAGGGGCCGCAGCACATGGTCGACGACGTGCCGGCCGGAACTCCCGTTCCCACCTGCCGCCGCAATCGATCCCCAACCTGGTTCCCACCCCACGGTTCGCTGCCACTGTTCGATCCGCCGCGCAGCGTCCACGCCGTCCCAGAACACCGTCGGCTCCTCATCGACTGCCAGCGCACCAACCACGGCTCCACCGGGCTGTTGCCACCGGACGTGCAACGCGCTGGGATACACGCCCAACACGAACAGCGCCGCGGAACCCAACGTCGGTACCGGCGGTGGTCTGCGTGTCGCTGGCCGCCCGAAGGGAAATCGATTCACCGGACCCGCCCTCGCTATCAAGTCCCCACGGGTCACGATGCTACTTCGGGGCACTGCTGGCCGACTCGCGACACCGCCGATGTTCGGACAGCACCCTCCCAGTTGCCAGGCTGATTCCCAATAGTCGCTCGATCATCTCGTCGGGCAGGAGACCCTGCGCGATCATCCCACCCGCTGCGGCTGGGCCAAACGCCTCCACCACTCCACACCGCGAGCAAGCGACCTCGAGTTGGACAGCGCAGCGCCTACGACATGCCACGTTGGCCATACAACGTTGGCCATACAGCGCTGGCCATGCCGCGGCGCGCCGAGCCGGGCCGGCTGCGCCGCGACATCAGGCGTCAATTGCTGGTCGATCAGGCTTGCGGAGCTGAGGCGTAGGTTGCGCTACGTGATATCAATCCGTGAGGCCCGCAGCACCACTTGGCCGTTCACGGGATTGATTCAGCGGTAGTCGGCCCAGATCTTGTGCTCGGTGCCATCGACGGTGACCTCGCCGCCGTAGGGCAGGATCCACTGTGGTCGGGTGTGTCCGAAGGGCACGCCGACGCGGATGAGGGCGTCGGGGTTGTACCGGCCGACCAGTTCGATGGCGGTGTCGTGCTGCTGAGCACGGTAGGACGCCCGTTCCTCGGCCAAGGGTCGCTGCTCGAAGTTCGACGCCGGGGGCGGGCCACGAGGACGGCTGCGACCGCCGCGAGCACTCCCCGCTCGCCCAGTGAGCGCAGGATCCAGCCGAACTCTGGTGCGGGGATGACGTCCTCGCTGGTCTCCAGGAGCAGCACTGCTCCCGCAAGCACCGCCGGGTCGGCCGGGAAGCGGCCCGCGGTGAGAATCCACTGGATCACCTCGATGCAGCCACCCCAGCTCCGGCCGGTCACCGCTCGAGCCGGACCGGCCCAGTTCCGGGGCTGTGTCGACGCACGCTCGGCGTACTCGGTCAACGCTGCCGGATCGGCCCAGTCCCTACCGAAGTCCTGGGACTCGCCGGGGTCGGTCACCTCCAGCCGTTCACCGGTCAGCAGTGCGGCCCGCAGCGCGTCGGCGTGACACCGGTCGACCGCCGGGCCCGGCCCGAAATGCACCTGCGTCGAACCGCCGTAGAAGCCGGCGACTCCCTGTGTCCACAACCACGACAGGATGTTCGCGTTGTCGCTGTAGCCCAGGAACGGCTTGGGATCGGCGCGCACCGGCGCCGGGTCCAGGTGCGGTACGACGGTGATCTGGTCCTCGCCGCCGACGGTCGCCAGGACCGCCCGGATGTCCGGGTCGGCGAAGGCCGCGTTGAGGTCACGGGCACGCGCCTGCGGGTTCGCGCCCACCTGTCGGGTCGTCGGATACTCGACCGGGACCAGTCAGGTCAACTCGGTCAGACGGCGCATCGCCTGCTCATGCACCGCGGGCGCGACACCGGGAGCCGCGAACGAGGGCGAGAGCACCGCCACCTGGTCACCAGGCCGGGGCTTACGAGGACGCACCACGTCGCGAACCATCACCGCATCAAACCAGCAGCCGTCAACTCCGGCCAAGAGAATTAGTTCACCATGAGTTGGCATGTTGACCTCTTCGACGCCATGGCAGGGCATCAGCCCAACAACGACTGACCACTGTGGACTGGCCAGCTCGATAATCTTGTCGTCGACACGCCTGACGCGGCGATGCGCGACGAGGTACACACCGAGCTGAAGTTGTCCCGGTTCGGTTGATACGTCAGCGTTGGGTGGTCCGTTGGTGGCTGACCAGGCTGCCGAACAGCAGCACCAGGATGCCGTAGGCGCCCAGCGGGGCGGCGGCGGTGTGACCGAAGGCTGTGTCGGCGATCCCGGCGGCGACGGCGAAATCGCGCATGGCGACCGGGAGCAGCACAGCACGCCGCCGCCGGGCGGTGACCAGACGCGACAGAGCCCAGCCGAGGCCGGCAGCGGCGGCGAGGTAGGCCAGCAGGGCGGGGATGACGGGCAGGTAGGCGATGGTGTGGGGGATCTGGGCGGCCACGAGGTAGACCAGCGCGAGCAGGGTGAGGTTGCCGATCGTGGATGCTGCGGTGCGCAGGGGTGTGGCGTGTGGCCAGCGGGCGCGGGCGGCGATCCCCAGCGTGAGTGGCAGTGCGACGACCAGGGCGAGGGTGCCCGTCAGTGCGACGACACCGACGCTGGTGTTGGCGCCGGCGAGCAGGGACAGCGCCGGCCCGGCCAGCGCCACGGTGGCGACCGTGGAGGTGATGAGCAGCAGTGCGGTCAGCGCGGTGTCGGTGCTGGCGAGGGCGGCCAGGGCGAGGGTGGCGACCTCGGCGGGTGCGACGCCGGCGGCCAGGACGCCGTCGCGGAGTGCCGGGTCGGTGACCAGGCGGCCGGCCAGCCACGCGAGTGCGGGCAGGGCGAGGGTGCTGACCGCCACGATCAACGCGACGGCGGGCAGACCGTCGCGGAGCCGGCGAAACGCGGCGGCCTCGACCGAGGTACCGGCGGTGAGCACCAGCACGGCCAGCACGACGGGGATCGCGGCGTGCGTGTCGAGGAACCGGCCGGGTGCCGGGGCGGCCAGTCCCGCCGCGGCGGTGAGCACGACCAGTGCCGGCAGCCAGCGGTCGAGCAGAGCGGGCAGGTGCGACCACCGTGCGGTCACGGCGCCTTCTGATCGGCGTGCACCCGCTGCCAGGCTTTGCGGGCGGCGATGAGGACCGGGTCCCACACCGGGGAGAAGGGTGGGGCGTAGGAGAGATCGGTGTTGAGGATGTCGTCCACGCCGGCGTGGTGCCACAACGGCACAGCCAGGACGTCGATGCGTTTGGCGGCGCCTTCCTCGCCGACGATCTGCGCGCCGAGCAGCCGGCCGGTACCGCGCTCGGCGATGATCTTGGTGCGGATGGGTTTGGCTGCGGGGTAGTAGCCGGCGCGGGTGGTGGAGTCCACGGTCACGGCAAGCGGCTGGTAGCCGGCCGCCTCGGCGTCGTGCTCGCCCAGGCCGGTGCGGCCGATCTCGATGTCGCAGATCTTGGTGACGGCGGTGCCCAGCACGCCGGGAAAGGTGGCGTAGCCGCCGCCGATGTTGATGCCGCCGGTGCGGCCTTCCTTGTTGGCGTGCGTGCCCAACGCCACGGACACGGTCCGGCGGGAAATACGGTGGAACTTCTCGGCACAGTCCCCGGCGGCGAACACACCCTCGACACCGGTGCGCAGGCACTGGTCGACCGTGATCGCCCCGCTGGGCCCCAGCGGGATCCCGGCAGCGGCGGCGAGGTCGGTGTCGGGGCGCACGCCCAGGCCGAGGATGACGATCTCGGCGGGCATCGTGGCGTTGTCGGTGACCACGCCGGTGACGCGGCCGTGGTGGGTGTCGAACCCGGTGACGGTCTCGCCCAGCCGCAGCGTCATCCCGAAGGAGTGCATGGCCTGGGTGAGCATGTCTCCCATGTCGGGGTCCAGTGTGGACATCGGGGCCGGTCCTGAGTCGACGACGGTGATGTGCACGCCCCAGGCGCACAGCGCCTCGGCCAGTTCCAGGCCAATGTAGCCGGCGCCGACCACGACCGCCTGGCGTGACCGGTGCTCGTCCAGGAACGCGCGGACCGCGAGCCCGTCATCCAGGGTCTGCACCCCGAAGATCCCGTCCGCGGTGCTGCCGGGCAGGTCGGGAAGGCGTGGGATGGCTCCGGTGGCCAGCAGGAGCGCATCGAAGCCCTCCCAGCGCTGTGTCCCGCGGCGCAGGTCCCGTACGCGCACCGCCCGGCGGTCGGTGTCCAGGTCGGTGACCTCGTGGTGCAAGTGGGCGTGGATGGCTTGGTTGGTGGCGAACTGGGCCGGTTCGCGGGCGATCAACTGCCGCACGTCGGCGACGTGGGTGCCGATGTAGTAGGGAATGCCGCAGGCCGAGTAGGAGGTGTGGTTGCCGCGCTCGAACGCCACGATCTCCAGTTCGTCGGGGCCGGCCAGCCTGCGGGCGGCCGAGGCCGCGCTCATCCCGGCCGCGTCGCCGCCGACCACCACCAGTCGCCGGGCCATCAGGCTACCCCGCCGTTGGCGGTGACGCGCTGCCATTCGCGTACTTCCCCGGCGGTGGCCACGGCGCGCAAGAGTTGCCACAGTCCAGGACCGCGGTCGGGGGCCGGCGCGGTTGAAGGTCGTGCAGGCCATGCTGGGGCACGAGAGCATCGTGCTCACGGCGGACACGGACACCAGTGTGCTGCCGTGCATCGCGCGGAAAGCGGCTGAAGCGACCGCGGCGTTGGTGCGTCGGGCTGGGCGTGATCGGTGGCAGAAAGCGCCAGGTCATCAGCGCCCGCAACATCCGGGGAAGAAGCGGTCTTGGCGACGGGAGGCACAGAACGCGCGTGCAGGATTCGGCGATGCGCTGGACTCGCATCGGCCACACGTCGGTCTCACAGATCAACAACGCCCACCAGCAAGATCCTCATGATCATGAGAACTCGCTGATGGGCGGTGGTGTCGGTCTGTGCGCCGCCAGGGACTCGAACCCCGAACCCGCTGGTTAAGAGCCAGCTGCTCTGCCAGTTGAGCTAGCGGCGCTTGCGATCGAAACGCTAGCACAGCGTGCGCTGGCGCTCCCAATCGGCTGGTCCCGGCGCTCGCCTGGGAAACGCCCGTGGCCCCGGCGCGGAACATCGCCGGGGCCACGGGCTTGGCTATGGGGTGAGTGACGGGAATTGAACCCGCGACACCTGGGACCACAACCCAGTGCTCTACCGACTGAGCTACACCCACCATCACCGGATCGACCAACCGGCCGAGCCAGCCGCATTATCGTAGCGTGCCGTACGCCCGGGACGACAACCGGTTCCGCACGGTGACCAGAGCACTCTACCCGGCGCCCGGAGCGACCCCGATCAGTCCTTGCCGCGGAGCAACTTCGCCGCGACCGTGCGGGCTTCCTCGGTGGACGGACCGGGCTGCGCCACGAACGCGGTCCGCCGGTAGTACTCCAACTCGCGGATGGACTCGCGGACGTCGGCCAACGCCCGGTGCGCCAAGCCCTTCTCCGGCTGTGCATAGTAGATCCTGGGGAACCAGCGCCGGCACAGCTCCTTGATCGACGACACGTCGACCATGCGGTAGTGCAGGTACGTGTCGAGGTCCGGCATGTCGCGGGCGATGAAGCCGCGGTCGGTGGCGATCGAGTTGCCGGCCAGCGGTGCCGATCGGGCGTCGGGCACGTGCACGCGCACGTAGTCCAGCACCATCCGCTCCGCTTCGGCGAGCGTCACGGTCGAGCGCCGCACCTCCTGCGTGAGGCCCGACTTGCCGTGCATCTCGCGCACCACGTCCGGCATCCCGTCGAGGGCCGGATCGTCCGCATGGATCACCACGTCGACGCCGTCACCGAGCACGTTGAGGTCGGCGTCGGTGACCAGCGCCGCGATCTCGATGAGCGCGTCCTTGCCGAGGTCCAGCCCGGTCATCTCGCAGTCGATCCACACCAGGTGATCTACCATTGGCGCAGCTTAACGCGGTCGGACCCACTCACTGTGCGTCTGTGACCACGAACGGAGCCAACAATCCGGGCACGGTGTGGTCCGCGAGTGCCAGTCCGTCCGACTCGGTGACGTCCAGCACGGCGTAGGCACCTCGACCGGCCGCGATGGTCGCGGACACCGTGACCAGGCCGACCCGCCGCTGGAAGAACGACTTGCGAATCTTCCAGCCGATGATCCCGTCCCGCTGGATGGCGACGGTCCGCCGGTTGAGCGAGCCCAGCCTGCTGACCAGATACCGGGGCGTCAGCGCGTGCCCGAGGTTGCGGTACCGGTTGATCCCCAACGGCACCGCGAGCACCGGCAGCGCGCACGCCACCTGCCACAGCCAGTCCGGCCAACCGCCCCACACGTGCGCCAACCACAACAGCGCCACCAGCAGCAGCGACGGCACCACGGCCCGGACCAGCCGCCTGCGTAACGCCGTCGTCGAGTGCCGCACCAGCGGCGCCCGCGTCGGCGACCCGGCCTCTGTGGTGCGCAGTACCTGCGCGGCCACCCGGTGCGCCTCGGCGACCGGGCCGGGCGGCATCAGCAGGTGGCTCTCGCTCTTGTGCTGCAACCCCGTCGCGACCGCCGTGCACCGGGCACCCCTGCCGGCCCGCAGCAGCAGCGGCTCGCCGATCTCCACACCCCTCAGCCGCGCCTCCTCGATCGTCACGGCCGATGTGGTGAGCAGCCCCCGCCTCATGTGCAGCGTGTCGTCGGACTCGCGGATGAGCTGGTAGCCACTGAACTTCAGCGCGTACACCACCATCGAGCCGAACACGATGACCACCAGCGCCGCCAGGATGACGACGACGATCACCATCCCGATGTTGCTGTGTTCCAGCCACCGCACGGTGTCCCGTGCCAGCCCGACCCGGTAGACGTCGATGTCCAGCTCGTTCAGCGACCGCCACACCAGACCGGCGACCGCCACCATCGCGAACAACCCGGACAGCGTCAGCGGCGCGTACCGCAGCCAACCCCAGTCCAGCCGCGCGATCACCGTGCCGGGCACGGGTTGCCGCGTGACGACAGGGTCGTCGGCGGCGGGCGCGGTGGCCCGCCGCAGCAGTTCCCTGCGCAATCGGTCGGCCTCGGCGTTGGTCACCGCGTCCAGCCGCATCGTCTTGCGGTCCTTCTGGTCGTGCTGGCCGGTGCCGATCCGCACAGCGGTCACGCCGAACAGCCGGTGTCCGAACTTCGCCGTGGCCTCGACCGTGCGGATGCGCGACCGGCGGGTGGCCAGGCGCTGCCGGAAGACCAGGCCGGTGCGCAGTTCCACCTGTTCGTCGGTGATCCGGTAGCGCGTGGTCAGCCAGTGCAGCAGACCGCGGCCGAGCAGCAGCGCGATCACGCCGATGCCCCACCAGATCTGCTTGCCGTGATGCTGGCCCAGAGCCAGGACACCGATCAGCAGCGGGACGAAGCTGAGGATCTCGTTGAACGGCCGAACCAGGATCGTCCGGATCTCCAGCCGCCGCCATGGTGCCGCGACCACGGCGTCGGCGGCGACCGGCATGGATCCGACCCGCGTCAGCTCACTCATGTCGCGTCCCCCGGCGTCGCCTGCGTGGTGGCGGTCAACTCGTCCACCAGTGCCGACGCGGCACTGTGCGCCAGCCCCGCGATCTGCACCGGCCCGGCCGCCGACGCCGTGGTCACCGTCACCGTCGCCAGGCCCAGCAACTGCTCCAGCGGCCCCCGCTTGGTGTCCACGGTCTGGATCCGGGACAGCGGCGCCACCCGCCATTCCTGGTTGATCCAGCCGGACCGGGTGACCACCGCCTCCTGGTTGGCCTCCCACCGGTGCACCCGATAACGCCACTGCGGCTCGATGACCACCTGCAGCACGCCCAGCACGATCGACACCAGCAGGGTGATCTTCAGCCAGCCGGGCGGCTGCGCGGGCAGCACCTCGCCCAGCACCTGGCCCACGATCACCACCACCCAGAAGATGGCGGAACGCAGCGTCCACCACAGGATGGACTTCCGGTGCACCCGGTGACGCGGATCGCGCAGCCGGAGCACACCGGGCGGCGCCGCCGGGGCGGCATGCGGGGTCGGTTGGCTCTGCATGACTCGATGGTCGCACTGATCCGGGCCGGCGCGGGATGCCATGAGTCAGGGTGTGCGGCTGACAGATGTCATGCGGGCGGTGGCGGTGACCGCCACAACAGCCTGGTCAGTGCGGCGGCACCGGTCGCCAGGAACGATCGACGGCCCTCGGCGGACGTCTCCGGCATCATCGCGTACACCAGGTGCGCGATCAGCCTGGTGACTTCGGGCGCGGCCAGCGCGGCCAGTTCGGCGACCACGCCTTCCGGTCGGCTCACCCGCACCGGTCGCTTCTCCAGCGCCCGCACCACCAGCAGCGCCGCGTCCTTCGGGCTCGCCGCCGGCAGTGCCCGGTACGCCGTGGTCGGCGCGATCATCGGTGTGCGCACCAGCGGCATCCGGACCGTCGTGAACGTCACGTTGTCGCCCAACAACTCCCGCCCGGCGACCACGCTGAACTCGTCCAGCGCCGCCTTGGACGCCAGGTACGCGGCGAACCGGGGGGTGTCGGTCTGCAGGCCCATCGTGGTGATGTTCACGACGTGCCCGAACCCCCTGGCCCGCAGGTGTGGCAGCAGGCCGAGGGTCAGCCGCAGCGGAGCGAAGTAGTTCAGGATCATGGTCCGGTCGAAGTCGTGCAGCCGGTCGACGGACAGGTGCACGGACCGCCGGATCGACCGGCCGGCGTTGTTCACCACCATGTCCACGTCGTGATCGGCGAGCAACTGCTTGACCAGGGCGTCCACCGCGTCGGCGTCGCTCAGGTCGCACGGGTAGACGTGCGCCGAGCCGCCCATGGACTGGATTTCGGCGCGCACCTCGTCCAACGCGTCCGGTCGCCTGGCCACCAGCAGCGGGATCGCGCCACGCGCGGCCACCGCGAACGCGGTCGCCTTCCCGATGCCGGACGACGCACCGGTGATCACGATCCGCCTGCCGGCCAGCGGCTGGTGCCGGTTGGTGCGCCGAGCCCGGGCCGGGTCCAGCCGCTCGGTCCAGTAGCGCCACAGAACGTCGGCGTAGTCGGGGAAATCGGGCACGGCGATGCCGGTGCCGGCCAGCGCGGCTCGCGTGTCGCCCGACTCGATCGTGGCCGGCGACGTCAGGTGCGGCAGCACCTCGGCGGGCACGCCCAGTTCGGCCAGCACGGCCTCGCGGACCTCCGGCCCGCCGGTCACCTTGTCCACCACGCCCGCCACTACATCGCCCAGCCTGCGCAGCGGCACACCGGTCCAGCCGGGCGTGGTCAGCCGCACCCGGGGACCGTCGGCGGCCCGCGCGAACGCGTCGTACACCTGCGCCGGCGTCTGACCGGCCGGCGATGCGAGGTGGTAGGTGCTGCCGCTGGGTGCGTCCGTGTGGATGAGGTGGTCCAGCGCGGCGACCACGTAGTCGACGGGCACCAGGTTGGTCGCGCCGAACTCGGGCACCACCAGCGGCAGCCTGCCGGGCAGTGCCGCCAGCCGGGCGATCAGCGGCAGGAAGAAGTACGGCCCGTCGATCTTGTCCATCTCGCCGGTCCGCGAGTCGCCGACCACGACCGACGGCCGGTACACCCGCCACGGCACCGGAGAATGCTGCCGGACCAGCTGTTCGGCCTCGAACTTCGTGGCGTGGTAAGGCGAGGGCAGCCGCTGGCCGAGATCGAAGTCCCGTTCGGTGAACGGCCCGGCGTGGTCACCGGCGATCGCCACCGACGACACGTGGTGCAGGCAGTCGGGCGCCAGCCGCTCGGCGATCCGCAGCAGGTGCCGGGTGCCCTCCACGTTGGTCGCCCGGTTGGCCGCCGACGTCGCCGTGAGATCGTAGAGGGCACCCAGGTGCACCACGTGGTCGACGTAGGGCGGCAGGTCGGCCGGATCGACGCCCAGGTCGGGCCGGGTGAGGTCACCCTCGATGCCCACCACGGCGTCCGGCCGTGACCACCGCCGCGCCAACCGGACCAGCTTGTCCGTGGAACCGGGCCGCACCAGCGCGTACACCGTGTCGCACGAGGCACGGTCGAGCAGCCTCGCCACCAGTCTGCTGCCCAGGAACCCGGTCGCGCCGGTCACGAAGTACGTCGTCACGGGGCACCTCCGCGAGCACTATCGCACTGTTACTCGCGAGTAGGGCACCGAGGTCGGTGACTCAGGGCTGGATGACCGAGGCGTCCACCGCCGCGTCCCGCAGGATCGCCCGCAGCCGGCCGACCTCCAGGGGTGCCAGCACCGCCGTCTCCCCGGGCGGCGCGACCAGCACGATGTGTCCCCCACTGGCGAAAACCGTCAACTCCCGTTTCCGGCCGGCCACATCGCGGCAATCCACCGACCACTCCCGTCGCGCAGTCATGTGTGCCAACCTCCCACCCCGTCGGTTACCGCCTGTGCTGCACCCACTTGGTGCCCCCCGTCCGCTTCATTCTTTTGACGGACATCTCGCGACACTCATCGCATGACGCCGGCCAGAGCCGATTCGCCCCGTCACTGGGCAATCGTTTCTAGCGCTACCAGCGTCACACAAGAGTGAATCGATCGTGTGGGCGGGTGATCATGGCGATCGTTGTGCGCGTAGCGTGTCCGGTCGGTTTCGCACCGCACGCGGGTGTCCTGATAAATCCGGTACGGGCCCTGGTCAGCGCACTGACCAGGAACAGCGCGTGACCATTGGTGGACACCCGGAGAACGCCGGACGAACGCCTCTGACAAGGGGCGATCGGGCGTGGCTGTGTGCTGAATCACCCTCTACTGACCGGTAGTGATCACCGATCGATAACGATCATGGTTTGCCGAGCCAGCCGAGCGCCGCGCCGACCATCGCGGACACACCGGTGTCGATCGTCGGCTCCATCAGCGGCGCGAAGAACGGCGAGTGGTTGCTCGGAATGTCCCTGTCCCGCCGGCCCGCGGCCTCCGCCGCCTGGAACGCCGCCGGATCGACACCGCCGAACAGCCAGTAGCACCCCGGCACGCCGGCCGCCGTCGGGAACAGGCCGAAGTCCTCGCTGCCGGTGACCGGTCCGGGGTCCAACACGTTGTCCACCGGCAGGCTCGTGCGCAGCGCGGCCATGGTCCGGTCGGTGGCGTCGGGATCGTTGTACAGCACGGGAAACGAGTCGGTCACGATGATCTCGGGGTCGCGTTCGGCACCGGACGCCGCGGCCTCCGCGCGGATGATCCGCTCCACCGCCGCCAGCACCCTGGTCCGCACGACCGGTGTGTACGAGCGGATGTTGACCGTCATTTCGGCCGAATCCGGGATGATGTTGTCCTTCGTGCCGGCCCGCAGCGAGCCCACCGTGATCACGGCCGTGTCACCGCCCGCGACCTCCCTGGACACCACGGTCTGCAGGCGCAGCACCGTCGCCGCCGCCATCACGACGGGGTCGATCGTGGTCTCCGGCCGGGAACCGTGCCCGCCCCGGCCGTGCAGGCGCACCAGCAGCGAGTCCGACCCGGCGAACGCCGGACCGCTGTGCGCCCCCGCCCGCCCGGCCGGCAGCGGCCCCACGTGCTGCCCGAGCACGACCTCCGGGTGGCCGAACCGGTCGAACAGCCCGTCCTCCAGCATCGACTGCGCCCCGCCGCCCACCTCCTCGGCCGGCTGGAACGCCGCGACCAGCGTCCCGGACCATGTGTCGTGCGCACGGGACAGCAGGTCCAGCGCGCCGAGCAGGCACGTGACGTGCATGTCGTGGCCGCAGGCGTGCATCACGGGCACGTCGTTGCCGTCCGGGTCGGTGCCGCGCTGGGTGCTCGCGTAGGGCAGCCCGGTCTGCTCCGCCACCGGCAGGGCGTCCATGTCCGCGCGCAGCATCACCGTCGGCCCGCTGCCGTTGCGGAACGTCGCCGCGACGCCGGTGCCGCCGACGTGCTCCGCGACGTCCGCGCCCAGTGCGGTCAGCCGGCGCAACACCTCGGCCGAGGTGCGCACCTCGGCATAGGACAATTCGGGATGGCTGTGCAGATCCTGGTACAGATCGGCCAGATCGGCCCTGATGCCGGCGAGCCCGGTCATGGCGGAACGCACACGGTCAGTCATGGCAACCTCCAGCGATCACAGTAGGTCAGCCGCGCCGGCCGACCGCGCCGTAGAACGACGACCGCTCGGCGTCCTCCGCGTCCTCCGGCGAGTTCGGCCGCCACGCCGGCACGAACACCAGTCCCGGCTCGACCAGGTCGAAGCCTGCCAGCATGGCCGCCACCTCGGCCTTCGTCCGCAGGTAGCCCGGGTTCTGGCTGTTGCGGTACAGCTCGACCACCGACCTGCCCTGCTCGCCCATGGTGTCGCCGGTGCCGTGCGACATGACGAAGTAGCTGCCCGGCGCCATCTCGTCCCGGTACCGCCCGATGATCCGCGCCGGGTCGTCGGTGTCGGACACGAAATGCAGCACAGCGACGGTGAGGAGTGCGATCGGCTGGCTGAAATCCAGCATCGTCCGGGTGATCGGGTGGTTCAGCACGTACTCCGGATCGCGCAGATCGGCGTGCAGCACGGCGGTGTTGTCGTTACGCTCCAGGATCAGCTCACTGTGCGCGACGGCGACCGGCTCGTTGTCCACGTACATGACACTGGCGGTCGGATCGATCGCCTGCGCGATCTCGTGCACCGCGCCCGTGGTGGGCAGGCCGCAGCCGAGATCGAGGAACTGCCGGATGCCATGGCGGGTGCAGAACTCCGTGGCACGGCGCAGAAAGGCCCTGTTCATCCGGGCCATGTAGGGCGTCTCCGGCAGGACTTCGTAGATCCGCTGGGCGAGCTTGCGGTCGGCATCGAAGTGGTAGCCGCCGCCGAGGTAGTAGTCGTAGAGCCGGGCTGCGCTGGGCGTCTCGGTGTCGACCTCGGCGGGTATCCAGTCGGTGCTGCCCACAGTCCGTCGGCCTCCGTCCGTGCTCATGAGTTGATCACCACCCTACGCCTCCGGGCGTACCCGCGAGTGCCGACGGTGCTCGCCACCGTATGCCTCGTACACCCGATCGGGTCCTCCGACATACGCCCCGCAACCGATGCCGCCACCGTGGGGTTCTTCCTAGTGTGAGCCCATTCCATCCACCCGAACGGACAACGAAAATGGCGGCCCGTCATGAACCGACCCATCGTCATCGCCCGGACAGCGGTCCTCGTCGCGGGTGTCCTGCAACTGATCCTCGGCGGCCTGTTCTGGTCCGGCATCGCCACGAACCTGATTCCGGTCCATGCCGCGATCGGCACCATTCTGGTGCTGGCGTTATGGACTCTGGCCTATTTCGCCGCACGAGCCGGTGCCCCGAGGGGTCTGGTCATCTTCACCGTGGTGTGGGGCTTGATCCTGCCCGTATTCGGCAGCCTCCAGACCGGCATCCTGCCGGGCTCCCTGCACTGGATCATCCAGGTGGTCCACCTGTTGCTCGGCCTGTCGGCGATGGCCCTGTCCAAGATTCTGGCGGACGCGGCCATCCGTGCCCGCACCGTGGTCGCGTAACGTCCACAACAGACTTACGCTGACTCGGCGAGGATCCGGCTCATGGCGGTACGGGGTGCGACGACGATGCCCGCTCGCTCTTCGGCGGCCCACAGGTCCCGCATCCCCGGGCCCCAGTTCTCTCGTGGTAGCACGGTAAACCCGCGCGCCGCGTAGAACGGGGCATTCCACGGCAGGCCGACGAACGTGGTCAGCGTGATCGCCGTGTGGCCGTGTTCGGCGGCGAGCGCGCAGGCCGCTGCCAGGAGCCGCGATCCGATGCCGCGCCGGCCATGGTCGGGGTGGACGCCGAGCGAGGCAAGGTGGGCGTTGCCGTCGACGGTGGTCAACACGGCGAAGCCAACGACGGGCGCCCCGGCGACGAGCACGTGCGCGGCAGAACGCAACTCGTCGGTGGGGTCGTCGAGCGGCAGGATCAGCCCGGCATCGGCGAACATCCGATCAGCGGCCTGGCTGACCTCGACCAACCGCGCCAGATCGGTGGCTTCCCGCCAGGGCCGGATCTCCAGCATCAGGCCATGCTGGCAGCAACCGACGGCAACGGCCACGCATTTCCCGGCGGCGGCAACACCGGGCGCAGTGGCAGCTTGTCGTGCGGCGACGGCTGGCTGGGGATGTCGCGTGTCATGTCATCGGGTCGGCTGCCCGGTGGTGGCCGGGTTGCCGGGGCGGTGGCCGGCTGTCGCGGGTGGCTGGGGTGCGGTTGGCCGCGGGGCGATGGCCGGCTGGGGGTGTCGTGCGTCGTTTCGCTCGGCCAGCGGCCCGCGTGTCGTCGGGTTGGGCGACAGTGGCCGACCGTGGTGGTGCCGTTGGGTTTCCTGGCGGTCGTGATGTCAGCGTCAAGGTCGGCGGCGATCACCCGAGCCCTCGTCGTCGGCGGCCGCCGGATTCGGTGGTGGCCTGTGGTTCCGCCGCTGCCCGTCGCCACCTACGCTGCCGGCACCACCGTCGACGAACCGGAGGGCCGGACCGTGGCCGACCAGCCTGCCTCGTACCAGAGCGAGATCTATCTGCAGGGTCTCGCCGACCAGGTACCGGCCTTCACCACCAACGGGGCCGTCCTGGAACGGCTCGCCGGCGAGCGGCTCGACCCGGGTGCGTTCGGCTACGTGGCCGGCGCCGCGGGTTCCGGGGCGACCAGCCGGGCGAACCTGGCCGCGTTCCAGCGCTGGCGGTTGGTGCCCCGCATGCTGACCGGTTCGACCGTCCGCGACCTGGCCACCACGGTCCTCGGCACCGACATGCCGGCCCCGCTGCTACTCGGCCCGGTCGGTGTCCAGTCCATCCTGGACCCGGACGGCGAACTGGCCACCGCACGGGCCGCCGCCGCGTTGGGCGTGCCGATGGTGATGTCGACCGCGTCGTCGTTCTCCATCGAGGACGTGGCCGAGGCGAGCGGCGCCGGGCCGAGGTGGTTCCAGCTCTACCGGCCCAACGACGACGCCGTCTGCGTCAGCATCCTGGACCGGGCCCGCGCCACCGGCTTCACCGTCCTGGTGGTCACCCTGGACACGTGGACGCTGGGCTGGCGGCCGACCGATCTGGACCGCGCCTACCTGCCCTTCATCCGCGGCATCGGCACCGCGGTGCCGTTCTCCGACCCGGCATTCCGCTCCGGCCTGGCCATCCCGCCGGAGGAGGACCTGACGCCTGCCGTCCTCAAGTGGGTGCCGATGTTCACCGGCACCGACCGCACCTGGGCCGACCTGCCGTTCCTGCGCGAATACTGGGACGGCCCGATCGTCCTCAAGGGCATCCAGCACGTCGGCGACGCACGCCTCGCCGCCGAGGCCGGCATGGACGGGATCATCGTGTCCAACCACGGTGGCCGCCAGGTCGACGGCGCGATCGGCGCACTCGACGCGCTGCCCGAGATCGCGGCCGCCGTCGGTGACGACCTGACGGTGCTGTTCGACTCCGGGATCCGGGGTGGCGCCGACGTGGTGAAGGCACTGGCGTTGGGCGCGCGGGCCGTGCTGCTCGGGCGGCCCTATGCCTACGGGCTCGGGCTGGCCGGGGAGGCCGGCGTGCGGCACGTGCTGCGCAGCGTGCTCGCCGAGACCGATCTCACTCTCGGCCTGGCCGGCCACAGCTCGGTGCACGACCTGACGCCGGACGCGCTCCAGCGGACCTGACGGCTCACTTCGCGTCGGCGTAACAGTCGACTGCCTTGGCGTGCAACGGGAATCGCACCGCAGTCTGCCCGAACACCAGTGACGTCGCCACCGTTGCCGCCGAGCCGACCTCGGCCACCACGACGTCCGCGTCGGCCTGCCGGCAGTGCACGAGCACCTCGTCGTGCTGGAAGAACACCAACTCGGCCGTGGGCGCCGTGACCGCCAGCCGGCCGCGCAACGTGGCCAGCAGCACCGCCGTCCAGTCCGCCGCACTGGCCTGCACCACGAAGTTCCTGGTGAACCGCCCCCACTCCCGCGCCACCTGCCGTGACCGCTCGCTGTCCCTGGCCAGCAGCGCCTGCCGGGCCGCACCCGGCACCGGTGAGGTCCGACCCAGCCGCGACCGCACCATGTGCCCCGCCTCGCCGGCCCGCGCCGCGTTCTCCACATAGCCGACCGCGTCGGGAAACCGGCGGCGCAGCACGGCAAGCAGCGGTCCGGCCGCACCGCTGGTGCCGCCGTACATCGCGGACAGCATGGCGATCTTCGCCCGGCCCCGGTCGTCGGCGAACGAGTCCCTGGCCAACGACGCGTACAGGTCACTGTCCCCGGCCACCTCGGCCAGCCGCGCGTCCTCGGACAAGGCGGCCAACACCCGAGGCTCCAACTGCGCCGCGTCGGCCGCCACGAATGTCCACCCCGGCTCGGCCCGCACCGCCGTACGCAGCACCTTCGGCAGCTGCAACGCCGCCCCACCCCGCGTGGCCCACCTGCCGGACACCACACCGCCCACGACGTACTCCGGTCGAAACCGTCCGTTGTGGACCCACGAGTCCAACCACGACCACCCGTGCGCCACGTGGAGGCGGGACAGCTCCTTGTACTCCAGCAGCGGTTCCACGGCCGGGTGGTCGACCTGCCGCAGCACCCATCGCCTGCTGGACGCCACGTCGATGCCGATCCGGCCGAACGCCCGCACCACGCTCGGCGGATGGTCCGGGTTGACCTCCCGGCCGCCGAACGCCGCCGCGATCGCGTCCGCCAGTTCGGCCAGCCGCCGAGGCCGGACACCCGGCATCGGCCGCGGACCGAGCAGTTCGGTGAGCAGCTCGTCGTGGATGTCCGTCCGCCACGGCAGCCCGTGATGGGTCATCTCGACCGCGGCGAGTCCGCAGGCCGACTCGGCGGCGGCGAGCAGCCGCATCCGCTCCGGGTGCGGCACGGCGGCCAGCCGGTCCCGCTGTGACACGTACACCGCGGCCAGCGCGTCCAGTGGGTCGGTACCGCCGGGCAGTGGCTCCGGGTCCGGCTCGAACAGCGCGGGCTGCGCGTCCGGCCGGGCGGCGGGCTGGTCGTCCGGCACGGGCAGGTCCTTCGCCCTGGCCACGGCGGCGGCGAGCCCGCGCGGTTCGGCGTGCAGGCCGGCGTGGTTGAGGAGGATTCCTTCCACCAGCAGGAGATCGTGGCACCGCTCGACCCTCGCCCCGGCCGCGAGCAGCACCGGGTAGCACCCCGCGCCCACTGCCCACAGCCACCGGGGCCGCAGCGTCCGCTCCAACTCGGCCATCCGGCCGGCGAGGTCGCCGACCGGCTCGTCCGGCCCGGCCGCCGTGCCGTCGTCGGCGAGCGGCCGCAGCCGACCCTCGCCGTCCCGCTCCGGCACCACCGCCACCAGCACGTTTCCATTGTCCGCCGCACCACCGACAGTACGACCGCGCGGTGACATACCATCGGTACGTGCTGCGGTACGTGTCGGACGTCCTGGCCAAGCTGGTCGACCTGCCACCCCGAGTCGACGTGCTGCGCAGAGCCGGGCTGTTCGATCCGATGCGTCCCGACGAGGGGATCCGGTCCATCCTGGCGGTGCGCAGGCTCGGCCCGGTGGCGGGTGCGGCCTGGATCGCCGCCCGCAGGGAACCCGACTCGCCCGCTGTCGTCGACGAGCTCGGCACGCTGACCTACGGCGAGCTCGACGCCACGACCAACGCCATCGCCCGTGCCTGGGAACGCCGCGGCCTCGGCCCGGAGCCGGTGCTCGCCGTGCTGTGCCGGGATCACCGCTGGTTGGTCGCGTGCATGGTCGCGTCGGCCAAGATCGGTGCCCGCCTGCTACTGATGAACACCGGTTTCAGCGGCCCACAACTGGCCGAGGTCGCCGGCCGCGAGGGTGTCTCCGCACTCATCTACGACCAGGAGTTCACCGATCTGCTGGACGGCGTCGACGCCGACATCCCGCGCTACCTCGGCTGGTGCGACGACGATCGTGAGACTTCGGGCGACGTGCCGACCCTGGCCGACGTCGCCGACACCACCAGTTCCGCTCCGCTGGACGGGCCTTCCTCGCCCGGCGGTCTGGTGCTGCTCACCAGTGGCACCACGGGGACCCCCAAGGGTGCGACCCGGCAGGTCAAGTCGCCGCTGTCCGCGACCCACCTGCTGGAGCGCATCCCGTTGCGGCGCGGCGGGGCCATGTTCATCGCGTCGCCGATGTTCCACGCGACCGGGCTGTCCCAGTTGATCGTCGCGCTGGCCCTCGGCTCGACCGTCGTGGTGCGGCGCCGGTTCGACCCGGTGGCCACCCTGCGGGCCGTCGCGGAACACCGCTGTACCGCGATGGTGCTGGTGCCCACGATGTTGCGCCGGATTCTCGACCTCGGGTCGGAAACCGTGTCCCGCCACGACACCCACCACCTGAAGGTGATCCTCACCGCCGGCTCGGCGCTCACCCCGGACGTGAGCGACCGCGCGCTGGACGTGTTCGGTGACGTGCTCTACAACCTCTACGGCTCCACCGAGGTGGCCGTCGCGACGGTCGCGACGCCCACCGAACTGCGCGCCGCGCCCGGCACGGTCGGCCGCCCGCCGAGGGGTTGCGTCGTCCGGCTCTACGACGACGACGACCATCGGGTCACCGGCACGAACGCCACCGGCCGGCTGTTCGTCGGCAGCGAACTGGCGTTCGGTGGCTACACCGGCGGCGGCCACAAGGAGATCGTCGACGGCCTGCTGTCCAGTGGGGACGTCGGCCACCTCGACGCGGACGGGCTGCTGTTCATCGACGGCCGCGACGACGACATGATCGTGTCCGGCGGCGAGAACGTGTTCCCCGGCGAGATCGAGAACCTGCTGTCGTCCCGGGACGACGTGGCCGAGGCGGCGGTGATCGGCGTGCCCGATCCGGATTTCGGCCAGCGTCTCAAGGCGTTCGTGGTGCCGGCGGCCGGCGCCGAACTGGACGCGGACGAGCTGCGGGCCTTCGTCCGGGCGAACCTGGCCCGCTACAAGGTACCCAGGGAAGTGGAGTTTCTCGACGAGCTGCCACGCAACCAGACCGGCAAGGTGGTCAAGGCCACACTGGCCGACGACTGAGGCAACCGATTTCAGCGTGCCACGGCGGCACGCACACAATCCTTGCGTACCACGGCGATCGGGCCCCGGATGCTGCGCAGCAGCGCCTGGCTGACCGACCCGGACAGCAGGCCCGCCGCGACGCCCCGGCCGCGCGACCCGACCACCAGCAGCCGGCAGCCCGCCGACCGCGCCGTGAGAACCGGCACCGGCTCGCCGATGGTGAAGTCGATGTCGATGTCCACGTGCGGGTAGCGGGTGGCGAGTTCGGCCATGGAGTCCGCGGTGCGCCAGCGGCGTCGTTCCTGGTCGTCGGGGTCGCCGTCGGCGGACGGCGGCATCACGTGCACCGCCCGCACACCCACACCGTGCCGGTCGGCGAGTTCGAACGCGAACTCCATCGCCGCCGTCGAGATCTTCGTCCCGTCGACGCCGACCGCGACGGGCGCGTCGTAGGCCACCGACTCCGGCTGCGTCCGCACCGCGACCACCGGGCACTTGCTGCGCACCGCCAGCGTCCCGCAGACCGACCCGAACACCAGTTCCGCGAACAGGCCGGAGCCCTCGGAACCGAGCACCACCATGCTGGCCGCGTCCGCCTGCCGGCACAGCACGCCGACCGGGCTGCCCGGCTCGATGAAGGTGGTGACCTCGACGTCCGGCGCGATCCGGTGCACGAACCGCGCGGTGTCGGCCACCAGCTGCCGGGGGTCGGCCTGCCGCACGGCCAGTTCCATCGCCGGCACGATGCCCGGGTCGATCACGGCGGCCGCATAGCGGTCGGTTTCCCCGTGTACCAGCGCCAGCGGCAATCCGGCGGCCTGCGCCTCACGCGCGGCCCACTCCACGGCGAGCGCGCTCTGCGCGCCCTCGTCGATCCCGACGACGATCCGCTCACGCCGGTGCGTGTCCACGTCCCACCTCGCCAGCCGGTGGGCGTCGCCGCCCACTGAGGTCTCCAGACCTCTACTGTGCCGTGGTCTCGCCGGTGACACCAGGGTGACGCTGCAACGACCGGGTGCTTTTTCGACTCGACCAGGTAAACCGTCCACTACGGAATGCCACAACGTGGCGACTCTCAACCAGATTTCACCCCCTGCTGGCAGAATCCCCGCCATGGTTGAGGTGGACCGGCGGCGGACGGTGGCCAGGATCGTCGCCCAGGTTGTCACCGAAATCTGTTCGCCGGCCGTCGTGGTGCTGGTCCTGCCCATGGCGGTGGCCTGGCACGCCACCCACCGACCCGGCCCGACCGCGCTGTGGGGCCTGGTCGTGGCGGTGTTCTCCAGCATCCTGCCGACTGTCTTCATCGTGCGCGGCGCACGTCGGGGCAGGTGGGACGGGCACCACGTGCGCAACCGGGAGGGCAGGCTGGTACCGCTGACCCTGTGCCTGGTGAGCACTCTGGTCGGTCTGGTCGTGCTACTCGCCGGTGGCGCGCCGAGGGATCTGGTCGCGCTGGACCTGGCGATGCTGGCCACTCTGTTCGTGTGCACCGGGATCACCCGATGGTGGAAGGTCTCGCTACACGCCGCGGTCGCCGGTGGGGGAGCGGCCACGATGGTGCTGATCTACGGGCCGTGGTGGCTGTTCCTGGTCCCGGTCGTGCTGTTGGTGGCCTGGGCGCGGGTGAAGTTGAGCGATCACACCACCGCGCAGGCGATTGCCGGGGCGGTGATCGGCCCGGTCGTCGGTGGTGTGGTGTTCGTGCTGGTCCGCTGAGTGACCGGGCGAGGTAACCGTGGCGGAACGGTATCCATCCGTTGCAGCGGGTAACACAAGTGGTTCCCAGCCGATGGCACAGATGGACCTGCGGACCGGCCGCCGGTTGCGGAGCGTTGGGGGCAATGGGCATGGGTACGCAGCGCCGCACCGCACTGGTGCTGGGCGCGACCGGCGAGTTGGGCACCAACATCGCGCGCCGGATGGTCGGCCTCAGTTCGACCCTCGTCCTGCACGGTCACGACGGCGGCAGCCTGACGAAGCTGCGCACCGACCTGGCGGCGGTGGACGGCCGGTGCGAGATCGTGACCAGCACGGCGGACTTCGCCAGTCTGGGCTCGACCCGCGACCTGCTGCACCGCTGCGGGCACGCGACCGGCGAGATGGACTACATCGTCAACGCCGTCGACCTGCTGCCGCCGAAGAACCGGCTGCTCACCGAGGACGGCAACGAACTCACCTGGCAGATCAACTACCTCGGCCCGGCCATGATGGTGCTGGGCCTGATGCCGTTGCTGCGCAACAGCTCCGCCGGCCGGATCGTGCACGTCGTGCGGGACCGGCACCGGCTGGGCGTGCCGAAGGCGACCGAACTGGGCGGCGGCAGGCGGTACTACCCGGCCTGGTCCTACACCGAGTCGAAACTGGCCCTGATGATGCTGAGCCAGACGATGGCAACGAAGTTGCGCGGCACCGGCTGCCGCAGTCTCACCATCCAACCGGCGGGTACCGAGATCGGCGCCGCACCCGCGCCGCTGTCCAGGGCCCTGATGGTGGACGCCGTCCTCTACGCCTGCACCAGCACCGCCGTGCCCAACGGCGCCTACCTGCGCGGCCGCCGGGTGTACCCGCTGCCCAGGGCGGCGTCCGGGGCAGCGGCCCAGCAGCGGATCTGGCGGGCCACCTGTCGTACCTTGGAACTGGACCAGCAGACCGGTTGGCCGCTACGCCAGGAGACCTAGTGATTGTCCACTGCGGTCAGGTGGGCGAGTTCGTGGAACGTGCGTTCCAGGTGCCGTAGCGACTCGTCGATCCACGGCAGCGCAACGGGTTCCGAACTGTCCAGGCTGGCCAGCCGCTGCTCGTCGTCGGCGCCGTAGAGCAGGCTGGTGGCGATCCGGAAGCGCAGCGCGCGCCCGTCGTCGCCGAACTCGGCGCCGGCCAGCACGCCCACCCCGAAGCGGTCCAGCAACAGCTCGGCGAGTTCCCGCCCGTCGTCGATCCCGGTGCCGGCCAACAGGTCGCCGAGGTCCGGGTAGAGGTAGAAACCGCCCTCCGGCGGCCGGCACGATGCCCCCGCCGCGACAAGGATCTCGTGCACCCGGCGGGTCACCGCGCCGTGCAGCCCGCGGCTGGCCGCGATCCGCTCGACGACCGCGGGCGGCTCGGCGAACGCGGCGGCCGCGACGTGCTGCATCGGCCCGGCCAGGCACGACCACACCTCACTGGCCACGCCGACCAGATCGGGCAGCAGTCGCTCGCCCAGCGGCCCGTCCGGCAGCCGCACCGCGCCGATCCGATAACCGCCCAGCGCCAGGTTCTTGCTCAGCCCGGTGGTCACGACGGTCCGCTCCGGCAGCCATTCGGCGGGGGAGTGGACGTCCGCCGGCCGCTGCGCCAGGTCCCGGTAGATCTCGTCGGAGACGATCACCAGGCCCTCCCGGTCGGCGATCCGGCAGATCCGCTCGACGATCTCCGGTGGCGCGACGGTGCCGGTCGGATTGTCCGGCAGCGTGAGGATGAGCGTGCCGGGTCGGGCGCCGTCGGCGCGTGCCGAGGCGAGTGCGGCGGGCAGCAGTGCGGGGTCGGGCACGCCGCCGGTACCGGCCGGGATCGGCACACCCACCACGCGCCTGCCGACCAGCGCGGCCTGCGCCGCATAGCTGACCCACGACGGCACCGGCAGGACGACGTCCCCGGGCAACACCGACAGCAGCGCGTAGAGCAGCGCTTTGCTGCCCGGCGCCAGCAGCACCCGGTCGGGCTCGGTGGGCAGTGCCCTGCGGGCGAAGTAGCCCGCGACCGCCGCGCGGGCCGGCAGAATGCCGGTGACCGGGCCATATCCGCTGTGCCGCACCGAATCCGCCAGCACGTCACGCAGTTCCGGCAGCACAGGCAGACCGGCCTCGCCGAACCCCAGGTGCACCACCGGCCGGCCCTCGGCGCGCAGCGCGGCCATCCGCTCGTTGATCGCCAAGGTCGCTGACTGCCGCACCGGCATGCCGTCTCCGCTCGCCGAGGTTCCGGGCTTGCGTGGATACAATATCATGCAATATTTGTTGCGTCCGGCCAGCGCAACTATATTTGCGCGTACGGGCGAGCACCCGGTTCGGCACCGTGAAGTCGAGGAGCGTCGAGACTGATGGCCATCCCGCCACGCAACTACGCCGAACTCCGCGCCGAGTTGCAGGCCAGAATGCCCACCATGGCGGCCGGCCAACGGCGGATCGCACGGGTCCTGTTGGCCGATCCGGAGGCCACCGCGTTCCGCAGCATCGGCGAGACGGCGAAGGTCGCCGAGGTGCACGAGTCGTCCCTGGTGCGGTTCGCCGCGGCGCTCGGCCTGCCCGGCTATCCGGCGCTGGTGCGGCTGTGCCGACAGCAGCTCGCCGAGCAGGCCCAACTGGTCCGCCGCTTCGAGCAGGCCGCCGAGCTCACCGAGACCGACGAGCTACTCGGCGCGGTCGTCGAGCACGACCAGCAGAACATCGCCCGCACGTTCGCCCGGCTCGACCAGGCCACCTGGAACCGGGCCGTCGACCTGCTCACCGAGGCAGGCCACGTCTACGTGATGGGCCTGCGCAAGTGCTACACCGTCGCCTACCTGCTGGCCTACCTGCTGCGCATGGTCCGGCCCGGGGTGCGGCAGTTCGCACCGTCGGCCGGCATGCTCGTGGACGACCTGCGCGACGTCGAGGCCGACGACGTGTTCGTCGCGCTGTCCATCCACCGCTACACGGCCGACACCGTCCGCGCCACCGCCGAGGCGAAACGCCGCGGCCTGCGGACCATCGTGCTCACCGACAACCCGGCGTCACCACTGGTCCGCTACGCCGACGTCACCTGCTACGTGGACACCGGCGGGGTGACCGTCCTCCGGTCGTTGTCCGCGTTCGTGTCGCTGGTCCAGGCGCTGGCCACCGCGGTGGCGCTGCGCAACGGCACCGAGAGCCGCTCGGAACTGTTGCAGGACGAGGAGTTGCTGGACGCGTTCGACGTCTACGACGACGGCAGGACCCCGGTGTCCGGCTGACCCCACAGCACAGCCGGCCCGGTGGCCCCGCCGGCCGTCAGGCCGACCACTGGAGCCCGGACGTCATGTCTTCCGGCTCCAGTTGCCACACCAGGTCCGGTTGCGCCCCACCAAATCGCACGCGCAGAGCGACGCGTTCGTAGCGCTGGAACGTAGTGAGGACGTCGAGCGACAGGGGCCGTCCGGTGAACCGCACGGCGAACTCGTGCCGCTGGCCCAGCCGCAACGCCTCCGGCAGCCGGATGACGAACCGGCTGTGGCCCACACCCAGCCGCCGCACGTCCACGATCTCGCCGCCGTCCAGCATCTCGGCCTCGATCAGGTCGTGGTCGGCCGGCATCCCGGTGCGCGGGGTGCGCAGCGACACGGTGACCTCCTTGAGGTCGTCCACGGTCGCGACGATCCGCCGTTCCTCGATCAGCGCCACCGGTTCCAGGTCCAGCCGCAGCACCGCGTCCAGCGACTCGACGTACCAGCCGTCCACCGGTCCGAGCCCGAAGTCCTCCCTGCCCGGCCGCTCGTCGTCCAGCCGCTCGCCGAGCAGCCGGAACGCGGTGTCCACCCGACGCCGGGCGGTACGCGGGTCGCGCTCGAAGTGGTCGGCCAGCCAGGTGATCCGGCGATCCAGGAACTCGCCCGCCGCCTCGTCGTGCAGCGCGAGCGCCACGCTGGCGGCGATGCGCAGGTCGTCGGGCAGCTGTTCGCACAGCGCGGTCAGCCGCAGCACCACCCTCCGGCGGACCAGCGCCGGGCTGTCGCTGTCGGTGACCCCACATGCGCTGCGCAGGCGCGGGCCGATCCTGGTGCCGAGATCGGCGGTGTTCAGGCCGCGCCCCCGACGCAGGTCGTTGAGCTCGTGCACCGTCTCGGTGCCCATACCGGCGTTCACGCTGTCCTCCTGGGGATCGCGGTGGCGTGGTTCTGCTGCGCCAACGGGGCCATCGCGGTTTACCGAGGGGTGTGTTACGGCATTCCGGATGGCGGGGTGAGACATCGCGAAAGGCCACTGGACAGATAGTTGACAAATAACGGAAACTATGTGGTCCGTTCGGGTGAAATTGGCGACTACCCTCCGATAGCTGAGGCTACTGATCAGCGCAAACGCCGGACAGTCGTCGTGTCTGTATTGTTACCGTCCGGCATACCGAACGATTTCCCTGCCTTTTCCATTCCTTTGGAATCGCGGAGTTCCCGGATTCGGTGGCGGGAAATGTCGACAGTTCCGTTCGACGGCGTACGGCGGGTGCCGTGGACGGGTGATCACGGGCCCGCCGTGCGGGCCGGACGGGTCAGCGCACCGGCCGGCCGCGCAGCGATGCCTTGAGATCATCGACGACAGTCTTGATGTCCGTTGCCACGTCGTCGATCCGCATGTTGGCCGAATCAATTCGCTCGAGGCGGTCGTTTATCAGGCGCAGTTCGTTCTCGATGACGGTCAGCCGCCCCGGAATGTCTTTCTCCGACGTGACCACCGGGTCGTTCGGGCGGGGCAGCGGGTGTCCGTTGAGGACGGCCTTCAGGTGGTTGGGATGCCACTGGAGCGCCTCGGACAGTGCCTCCAGTGTGCGGTCACTCCGTTTCCGCTGGACGGAATTGTTCTGCAGCTCGCCGACGATCGCCTTCGACACCCGTGAGCGGTCGATGAGTTCGCGTTGGGTCAGGACGAGTTCGTCCATGCGCGCGATGATTGCTCGCGAGACCGCGCCCCAGTCCTCCGCCACTCATTCCTCCGTGCTCCCCGTATTGGAGCAGAGAGTAGCGCGAAGCCAATTCGGACGGACGCCTTCTCCGGCGGTTTCTGGGCCACGTGTCGACATCCTCTCCAATCTGGGATGATATTATCCCAATGATAGGAATGAAAAAGTACACAGGATCGAATCGTTGTGTGCCCGTGATCGACTCGCGTCAGGGGTGTGACACCGCGTGATGGTCATCACGCGGGCTGGGTGAGGGGTGGCGTCAGCGACCGTGGCGCCCTCGGCAGGACTCGAACCTGCGACCAAGAGATTAGAAGTCTCTCGCTCTGTCCGCTGAGCTACGAGGGCATGGCGGGGGCCGTACCCACGCCAGCGCAGGTTAGCCGCCCCCGTACTGCTACATCGCTCGACGGCGCGGCGATGTTTCCGTTGCCATCCGGACGAGTGATCTTGCCGCCGATTGGTCGGCCCGGGGTGACCACAGGTACCGACGAACCCGGCCGACCTGCCAGAATCCGAGTCTCCGGTAGATCCGCAGGCCGTCCGGTGACGATGTGAGCACAGCCGTGCTCGCACCGTGAGCGCCGATCGAACGCAGCGCCGCCACGGTCAGCGCGGTACCGATGCCTCTGCGCCGCTCGCCGGGCACCGTGACCACGTGTTGCACCTCACCCCAGGCGCCCTGGGCGAACGTCGCCGCACAGCCAACCGGAACACCGGCCACCACGGCCAGCAGATGAGTGAAACCGGGCGCCGACCGCGCCCGCACCGTGTCCTCGAACACCGCACCCGACTCGCGCCCCGACCACAGCCGCACCCACTCGCGCAGCCCTGCCCGGCCGGTCACCGGCATGATCGACAGCCGGTCCACGGCCGGCAACTCGTACCGGTCGACGTGGGCCACCAGCAGCGGTTCCTCCTCGTAGAAGGAGACGCCGGGCGGCTCCGCGTCCGGTGGCGGGCGGTTGCCGTCCACCGCCACGTGCCACAACGCCGATACCCCCAACTGGTGAAACGTTCGGCGCGCGCCCTCAACCGGTACAGCGGGGGTGCCAGGCGCGATGAACACGCCGTTGAGGCCCTCGTAACCGACACCCGTCGCGAACCACCGGGCGTCCGAATCGTGAACTACCGTTGCCCCGGCTGCCGAATACGCGGCGCAACCCGCCCACAGGGCGTCCCACGCTGACCGGGCAGGGCTCGTCACGCGATCAGGTTAGAGCGATGACGGCGGCCGACGACAGGGTTGCCGCCGATCGGGCACCGGTGGGGGAGGACGGGCGATGCACAGGGGCAGGGCGGCGGTCGTCACGGCGTTCGCGTTCAACGGTGTCGTGGTCGGCACCTGGACGTCCCGTGTGCCGGCCGTGACCACGCAGGTGCACGCGACCCCCGGATCCCTGGGCCTGGTCCTGCTCGGCAGCAGCATCGGCCTGATCGTGGCTGCGCCGCTGGTCAGCAGGCTGTGCATGTGGTTCGGCGCCCGGGTGGTGGTGCCGCCGTGCATCGTGGCGTGCTCCGCCGTGATGACGCTGATCGGCGCCGCGCCCAGCGTGCCGTGGCTCGGCGTGGTGATGTTCGGCCTCGGCATGTCGATCGGCGCGCTGGACGTGTCGATGAACATCGCGGCGGTGTCCGTCGTCCGCGAGTTGGACCGCCCGCTGATGCCCACCTTCCACGCGGCCTACAGCTTCGGCGCGCTCGGCGGCGGCGTGCTCGCCGGCGCGCTGGTCGCGGCAGGCTGGTCGCCGTTGCGGCATTTCCTCGTGGTGGGCGGGATCGGCATCGTGGTGGCCGTCACGGTGGCCAGGCATGTGCCCGGCGCGCGACCTGCTCCGCCCGGCGGCCAACCGAAACAGCGCGCGGCCCGGATGATCCCGCCGATCCGCAGGCCCGCGCTGTGGCTGATGGCCGCGATCATGCTCGGCTCGGCCATCGCCGAAGGCGCCAGCGGCGACTGGTCGGCGCTGTTCCTGGTGCGGGAGCGGGACGTCACGCAGTCCGCGGCCACGATCGGTTTCGCCTGCTTCAACGTCGCCATGGCCGTGGCGCGCCAGCTCGGTGAGCGGTGGGAGCGCCGCTGGGGTCCGTATCGACTGCTCGGCGGGGGAGCGGCGGTGGCGGCCGTCGGCATGTTCGCCGTGGTGCTCGCTCCCTGGGTGCTGGCCAGCTACGTCGGCTTCGCGCTGGTCGGCGTCGGCCTGGCGTTCTCGTTCCCGGTCACCATCGGCCTGGCAGGCGCCGCCGGTCGCCGCGCCGACGGCTCCGGCGGCGAGCGGGAGATCGGCTTCGTCACCACCGTCGCCTACAGCGGCTTCCTGGCCGGCCCGCCGGTGATCGGCGCGATCGCCCAGGCCACGGATCTCGCCGTGGGCCTGGGCGTCGTCGGCCTGCTGATCACACTGATCGTGCCGTTGGTGATCCTCTCCCGGCGGGCGCGGGAGCGGGAACTACAGCGGTCGCCGGAAACCGCGGATGGCCAGCGCGGCCCCGATGATCGCCAGCCCGGCGCTGGTGGCCAGGGCCGAGATCACGCCGGTGCCGACGGGCATGGCCAGCGCGAGGTTCCGTGACGCGTTGATCGCGTACGTCATCGGGTTCACGTGCGCCACCGCCTGCAGCCAGCCGGGCAGTCCGCTGATCGGCACGTAAGCGCTGGACGCGAACATCAGCGGGAACATCAACAGGAACCCGACCATCTGCATGACCTCGGCGTTGCGCAGCCACGCGCCCGCCGCGATGAAGATCCAGCCGAGGCCCCAGCCGACCACCAGGCCCAGCGCCCACGCGCCGATCACGCCGACGAATCCGCCGGCAGGCGCGAAACCGAACAGCACGGCGGCGAAGATCAGCATCATGATCAGCTGGATGCCGGTGCGGACGACGTCGGACAGGCTGCGTGCGACGAGCACGGAACCCATCCGGATGGGCAGCGACCGGAACCGCGCCAGTACACCGTTCTTCATGTCCGTCACCAGACCGACGCCGGACTGCACCGCCGACCCCATCGCGGTGTTCACCAGGATGGCCGGCATCAGGTAGTCGATGTAGCTGACACCGGTGGGAAAGCCGGGCGTGCGGGCGATGCTGCTGAAGATCTGGCTGAACAGCACCAGCATCACCAGCGGCTGCAACAGGCTGAAGATGATCATCCGTGGGTCGCGGGCGATCGCCCGCAGCGACCGTCCGGTGAGGACGAGGATCTGCGTGGCGACGTTGGTGCCCCGCCACGGGCGCACCGGGACGGTTGCGTCCACGCCACCGGTGCTGGGATTGGCGACTGCCGTGGTCATCGGAACTCCTGTGAGTGTCAGGCCGCGACGGGCGCGTGCGCGAGGGTGAGGTAGACGTCGTCGAGGGTGGGCTCGGTCAGGGCCAGCTCGGCCACCTCGATCGAGACCAGGTCCAGGGCGCGGACCACGACGGCGAGTTCGGCCGACCGGTCCACCGGCGTGATCAGGGCGTGCCGCTCGCCGTCCAGCACCGGGTGCATGCCCGCGCGTTCCAGCGCGTCGACGGCGGCGGTGGCGTCACCGGAGTCGGCCAGCGTCACGATGACGGTCCGCTTGCCCACCTGGGCCTTCAGCTCGGCGGCCGTACCGGACGCGACCACCTTTCCCTGGGACAGCACGGTGATCGAGTCGGCCAGCCGGTCGGCCTCGTCCAGGTACTGGGTGGTGAGCAGGACCGTCGTGCCGTCGCCGACGAGCGTCTGCACGATGTCCCACATGCCCATCCGGCTCTCCGGGTCCAGCCCGGTGGTCGGCTCGTCCAGGAAGATCACGTCCGGCCGGCCGACCAGGCTGGCGGCCAGGTCCAGCCGGCGGCGCATGCCGCCGGAGTAGGTGCGAGCCGGGCGGCGAGCCGCGTCGGTGAGGCCGAAGATCTCCAGCAGTTGGGTGCCGCGCGCCCTGGCCTCCTGCCGGGTGGCGCCCAGCAGCCTGGCGATCAGCACCAGATTGTCCAATCCGGACAGTTGCTCGTCGACGGCGGCGAACTGGCCGGTCAGCCCGATCCGGCCGCGAACCTGATGCGCCTGTGCGACGACGTCGAACCCGGCGACCCTGGCCGAGCCGCCGGTCGGCGGCAGCATCGTGGTCAACACGTTGACCAGCGTCGTCTTGCCGGCGCCGTTGTGGCCGAGTAGGCCGAGCACCGAACCGCCGGGTACGGCGACGCTCACGTCGTCCAGCGCGGTCACCGAGCCGAACGCCTTGCTGACGTTGTCCGCCTCGATCATCAGTTCGTTCATGACTTCCGTCCCCCATCGGGTTGGCGCAGGACACCGTGCAGGAACAGGTCGACGAGTTCGTCCAGATCGGCGCCGGAGTCGCCGAGTCCCTGTGCCTGCATGCGGTTGCTGAACACGGAGCCGAGGATCAGCCGCGCGGCCAGGTCGGTCGGCACGCGCAGTTGTTCGGCGTCGAACAGGCCGGCGATCGCCGACGAGATCCGGATCATGGCCGCCGGTGGCCCGTCGAACCGCTTCTCCTCCTTGTCCTCGGATGAGCGCGGGTCGATCCCGGCGCTGCGCAGGGCGACCATCACCGACCACAGCCGGGTCTGGTAGTCGGCCACCGACCGCACCGCCGCGACGAGCCGCTCGGCCAGTGGCAGCGACCGGTCGATCCGTTCGATCTCGGCCACTTCGGTCTCCGACTCCAGGGTGGCGAACAGGCAGGCCCGGAACAGCTCCTGCTTGTCCTTGAAGGCGCGGAACAGCGTGCCCTCGGCGATCCCGGCGGCGGCCGCGATCTCACTGGTCTTGACGTTGCCGCCGTGCTCGATCAGCAGCGGCACCGCGACGGCCAGGATCGTCGCCCTGCGTTCCTCGACCGTCATCGCGGGCGCCCGACCCGACCGGCCGACGCCCTTGGCCCGCTGTTGCGCGTCCATCATGGCACCATCGTATGAGTGAGCACTCACTCATGTCAACGAGTGAGAGCTCACTCACTCGTGTTCTCGGGGTGACTCAGGACGGGACGGCGATGTGCGCGACCGTGCCGCCGCCGATCCGCCTGCTCAGCCACGCCTGCCCGCCGTGCGAGAGCACCACCTGCCGCACGATCGCCAGGCCGAGGCCGGAACCGGGCATCGCGCGGGCCTCGTCGGTGCGGTGGAACCGCTCGAACACCCGCTCCAGATCGGCCTCCGGCACACCGGGGCCGGCGTCGGTCACCGTGATCGACGCCAGCCCGGCCAGCCGCTGCACGTCCACGTACACGGGCTCGCCGGCCGGACTCCACTTCGCCGCGTTGTCGAGCAGGTTCAACACGGCCCGCTCCAGGCTGCTGCGCTTGCCGATGATCGGCACCGACTGCTCGGTCAGCGCGAACGTCACCTCCGGCGTCCTGGTGCGCGCCCGGATCACCGCCGCGCGCACCACGTCGGCCAGGTCCACCTCGGTGATCTCCTCGCCGTAACCGGGATCGCGGGCGACATCCACGACCTCCTCGATGAGCTGGTCCAGCTCGCCCATCTGGGCCTCGATGTCGGTCAGCAGTCGCTGCCGGTCGGTCGCGGACAGCTGCCGCGCCGGGTTGCGGTCGGCGCGCAGCAACAGGTTGACGTTGGTGCGCAGGCTGGTCAGGGGAGTGGCCAACTCGTGACTGGCGTCGTCGACGAGCTGCCGCTGTGCCTCCCGGGACGCACCCAGCGCGGTGAGCATCTGGTTCACGCTCGCCGCGACACTCGCCACCTCGGCCGGTTCCCGCTGGGAGATCGGCACCGCCGCATGCAGGTCCTGGGTGGCCGCGACGTGTGCCGCGGCCCCCGCGACCCGGTGCACCGGCTTGAGGCCGGCCACCGTCAGCCCGTAGCCCAGGGCCGCCGCCACCACGATCGCCACCGCGTCGGCGCCGATCAGCAGCACCGCGAAGTGGGTCAGCGTGCTGTCCTGGTCGGTCAGGTCGGCCGCGAGCTGCACCGCGTCACCGCGCACCGAGTGCTCGGTGATCATCATGTAGTGGACCTTGCGCAGGTACACGTCGCGGAACACCGGCGGCGAGTCGCCCAGCGCCACGGCCACGTCGGTCCCGGTGACCGGCAGCGACACCGACTGGAACCTCGGCTGCCTGCTGTGCCCGTTCGGCTCGACCACGCCGAACAACGTGCTCACGTCCGGCCGCACCCAGGCGGGCGGCGACGCCAACTTCGTCGGGTCGTAGTGCTGGGCCACCTGATCGGCCTGCTGGCCCAGATCGCCCGCCACCTCGTTGCGCATCTCCAGGCGCAGCAACAACCACGCCGCCACCGACACGCCGAGCACGGCCACCGCGACGGCCGCGGCGGACAGGGTGGTCAGCCGCCTGCGCAGCGTCGGCCGTCTCATCGCGCCCCCCGGCCACCAGCCATGGCTACTCCGTCTCGCGCATCACATAACCGACCCCGCGCACAGTGTGCACCAGGCGGGGCTCGCCGTCGGACTCCAGTTTCCGACGCAGGTAGCCGATGTAGACGTCCAGGCTGTTGGATCGGGTGCCGAAGTCGTAACCCCACACCTCGGTGAACAGCACCGAACGGGTCACCACCCGGTTGGCGCTGCGCAGCAGGACGGCCAGCAGTTCGAACTCGGTCCTGGTCAGGTCCACCACGCGCACGCCGCGGGTCACGGTGCGGTTGACCGGGTCGAGTCGCAGGTCGGCGAACGTCAGCGGATCGCGCTCCAGCGGATCGGCCGGATCCGCCCTGCGCAGCAGTGCCCGCACCCTGGCCAGGAGTTCTTCCAGGGCGAACGGCTTGACCAGGTAGTCGTCCGCGCCCGCGTCCAACCCGGCCACGCGATCGCCGACGTTGCGGCGGGCGGTGAGCATCAGCACCGGCACCCGGTCGCCGGTGATGCGCAGCCGCCGGCACGCCTCCAGCCCGTCGACGCCCGGCATCATCACGTCCAACACGACCACGTCGGGCCGTTTGGTTCGCACCGCGTCCAGCGCGGTCTGGCCGTCCGACGCGGTGTCCACCTGGTAGCCCTCGAAGCGCAGGCTCCGGCCGATGGACTCGCGGACCGCCGGTTCGTCGTCGACCACCAAGACTCGCACGACACCATCCTCACCCGAGCGGGCAGCGACGTCCGCGCCCCTATCGCCAGGAACCGACCGTTTCACGTCGATTGTGCGTTTGGCCACCGGAGTTGTGCACATCGGCAACAGTTGTCCACAGGTCGGTGATCGACCCCTGACAGGCCGGTTGACCTGCGCCAATCTGGACCCCGTCGGCGCTGCCGGCACTCCCAGCGAACATCCAGGACATTGCCAGGCGGCGCACAGCGACCGTCGCGGGGCGGAGGGGTTGGACATGGACAACGTCGTGGTCGGCAACCTGTGCAAGGACCCGATCCTGTGGCAGCCGCGGCGAGGCGGCCAGCCGGTGGCGCGGCTGACGGTCGCGGTGAACGGGCGCCGCAAGATCGGCGACGAGTACGTCGACCGGCCGCCGGTTTTCCACCGGTTGGTGTGTTTCGGGCCGTTGGCGGAGAACGTGAGCAACAGCCTGCGGAAGGGCATGGAGGTGTTGGCGGTGGGCGAATGGGTCGACGACAGCTACTCGGACGAGTTGGGCCACCGCAAGGTCCAGGTAGCCATGGAAGCCAGAACCATCGGCCCGACGCTGCGTAGAGCCACAGCGGTGGTCCACCGAACCGAACGAAAACCGGACGACCCGCTGCCGTTGATGGCCACACCCGAACCCGAGCCGCCGGCGCGGTCGGAGGCGCCCGCGGTTCCCGTAGCGGTGGGAGGTGGTTGAGCAGCTCGATGCCGCGCCGGGCAGCCGCCGGAGCCGGTCGATCGCGACGGCCGGCCACGGTACTGGCCCGGCGGTCCGCGCGGTTGAGCTCGGCGATCCGGCGGTGCTCCAGTCGCGGTGGCGTGCGATGGCGGCCGGCGGGGCGAGGGCGGCTTGGTCCTGGCCCCGACGGCGCCTTGGTGCTCGGCGCGGCGAGCGCGTCGGCCGGTGCCGATTGATCGGCGTGCGCTGGGCGGCGGTGGTGCGCTGCGCTCGGCGGGGGTCGCCCGTGCTGCCGTCCCGTGTCCGGCTCGGCGGCGGTGTCGGTTGATCGGCGTGTGTCCGGGGCAACGACGGCCTCCTCTTGTCGGAGGCCGCGCTGTCGTCGTCCGCGCCCGCGGCGGCACCCGTTGCCTGAGCTGGGCACCTGCTGAACGCATCACCCACAAGCGCACCAGACAACCCGAAACCGCATCAGGAAAGGAGCTGTTCAGAAGCGTTTCAAGGCAACCGAGGTACGGGGCACCTCGTCGCGCATCTACGATCGCGCACATGGCCGAGTTCATCTACACCATGAAGAAGGTGCGCAAGGCGCACGGGGACAAGGTCATCCTGGATGACGTCACCATCCAGTTCTTCCCCGGTGCCAAGATCGGCGTCGTCGGCCCGAACGGGGCCGGCAAGTCCAGCGTGCTCAAGATCATGGCCGGGCTCGACCAGCCCAACAACGGCGAGTCGTTCCTGTCCCCCGGCTACTCCGTCGGCATCCTGCAGCAGGAGCCGGAGCTGAACGAGGACAAGACCGTGCTCGGCAACGTCGAGGAAGGCGTCGGCGAGACCAAGGAGAAGCTCAACCGCTTCAACGAGATCGCCGAGAAGATGGCGGTGGACTACTCCGACGAGCTGATGGACGAGATGGGCCAGCTCCAGGAGGAACTCGACCACGCCGACGCCTGGGACCTCGACTCGCAACTCGAGCAGGCCATGGACGCACTGCGCTGCCCGCCGGCCGACGCCGAGGTCCGGAGCCTGTCCGGTGGCGAGCGGCGCCGGGTCGCGCTGTGCAAGCTGTTGCTCAGCAGGCCGGACCTGCTGCTGCTGGACGAGCCGACGAACCACCTGGACGCGGAGAGCGTGCAGTGGCTCGAACAGTTCCTCGGCGGCTACGCGGGCGCCGTGCTCGCGGTGACCCACGACCGGTACTTCCTGGACAACGTGGCGCAGTGGATCCTCGAACTGGACCGTGGCCGGGCCTACCCCTACGAGGGCAACTACTCCACCTATCTGGAGAAGAAGGCCGAGCGCCTCGCGGTGCAGGGCAAGAAGGACCAGAAGCTGCAGAAGCGGCTCAAGGACGAACTGGCGTGGGTGCGGTCCAACCCGAAGGCACGGCAGGCCAAGTCCAAGTCGCGCCTGGAGCGGTACGAGGAGATGGCCAACGAGGCCGAGCGCACGCGCAAGCTCGACTTCGAGGAGATCCAGATCCCGCCGGGCCCGCGCCTGGGCAGCATCGTTGTCGAGACGGACAAACTGCGCAAGGGCTTCGGCGACCGCGTCCTGATCGACAAGCTGTCGTTCAGCCTGCCGCGCAACGGGATCGTCGGCGTCATCGGCCCGAACGGCGTCGGCAAGACCACGCTGTTCAAGACCATCGTCGGGCTGGAGGAGCCGGACGCCGGCACGGTCCGGGTCGGCGACACGGTCAGCCTGTCGTACGTCGACCAGAACCGGGCCGGCATCGACCCGAAGAAGAACGTCTGGGAGGTCGTGTCCGAGGGGCTGGACCACATCAAGGTCGGCAACGTCGAGATGCCGTCCCGGGCGTACGTCAGCGCGTTCGGCTTCAAGGGTCCCGACCAGCAGAAGCCGGCCGGCGTGCTGTCCGGTGGTGAGCGGAACCGGCTGAACCTGGCGCTGACCCTGAAGCTGGGCGGCAATCTGATCCTGCTGGACGAGCCCACCAACGACCTGGACGTGGAGACCCTGGGCTCGCTGGAGAACGCGCTGGAACAGTTCCCCGGCTGCGCCGTGGTCATCTCGCACGACCGGTGGTTCCTCGACCGCGTGGTCACCCACATCCTGGCGTGGGAGGGCACCGACGAGAACCCGGCGTCCTGGTACTGGTTCGAGGGCAACTTCGAGGGCTACGAGCGCAACAAGATCGAGCGCCTCGGGCTGGAGGCCGCACGCCCGCACCGGGTCACGTATCGCAAGCTGACCCGGGACTGAGCGGAGGTCGCGTGGCGTCGGAAGACGAGGCGCGCGCCGACGGCTCAGCGGGTGATCTACTCGGACCCGCCTGGTCGCTGCGGTGGCGAGCGCCTGAACTGGCACTGATGTTCGCCGAGCGGGCAGGCGCGGTCGCACAGCTCACCGGCGACGGTCCGGACCACCTGCGGGCCGAGGCCACGGTCGTGGTCGCCACCTGCCGGCTGGGCCAGCGGCTGGACATCGTGGAGCGCGGGATCGCCGCGCTCCGCCTCGCCGAACGCCGATCGGAGCCCGGCACGGCCGCGATACTGCGCGTCGAACTGGCCGGATGTGCCCGCGCGGCCGGTGTGCCGCTGGTCGGTGCGGCGGTGCTGCGGTCGGTCCTGACCGGCGACGGCGTGCGGCCGTCGGTGCGTGCCGACGCGCTCGTCGAACTGGTGACCTGCCTGGCGCAGTTGGTCGATCCCGGCGTGGTGGACGACGGGCTCGCCGAGGCCGATCGCCTCTATGCCGAGGCAGGCGAGGTCGACGCCGACACCCGCGTGGTCCGGCGGGCTCTGCTGCGCTCGGTGGCGTCGGCCGAACTGCGCAGGCGCGGCGACGTCCGGGCCGCCGTCGACGCCGCCCAGGAAGGCGCCGACCTGCTGGGCAGCCTGAACCGCGCGTCCGCGGACAACGGCGCGGCAGGCGCGCGGGTCGCTCTCCGACTCGTGCACGGCCTGCTCGACCTCGGCCGGGCGGACGAGGCCGGCGTCGTCGCGGCCGCCGAACTGGCCAAACCGGTCCGCGCGCCCGCCGCTACCGCGATCGGCTGGCTCGCGCTTGCCGTCGCCGTGCGCAAACACCTGGCAGGAGGCGCGCCCGTGCCCGCCCTCGCGTTGCTCCGCGACGCGGCCGGTCTGGCCGAGCGGCACCGCCTCAGCACGCTGCGCGCCGAAGTACTGACCACCCTGTCCGACGCCCACGAGCGGGTCGGCCAACTGGCCGACGCACTGGACTGCCTGCGCACCGCCCAGGGTGTGCGGCTGCGTCGGGCGCGGGCGGTCTACGGCGCCCGGACCAAACTGGTCGGCGCGTTCGGCGAGACCACCGGCCCTGAGGAGTTCGTCCAGTTGATCGCCGGCAGCGGTGGCAGACGCGCGGCCGGCGGTCGTGCCGCGGCCCCTGGCCGGGAGAACGCGGCGGCGTTGCTCGGCCGCTTCGGCCTGCGCCGGCCCATCGACGCCACGGTGACGGGCGCGCCACGCACCGACGTGACCATGGTGCTGGTCGACGTGACCCACGGCGACCGGGTCGGCGAACAGGTGGTCAGCCAGGTACTCGACCAGGTGCGCGCCGCGGCGCCGACCCAGGCGCAGGTGGCGAGGGTGGGCGGCGCGGAGTTGGCGGTCCTGCTGCCGGCCGCGGTGGCCGGCCAGGCGGAGCAGTGGGTGCGACGGTTGCGCGGCGCGCTCGACGGCGTCGACTGGGCAGCGGTGGCACCAGGCGTGGCGGTCAGCGTCCGAGTCGCGGTGGCCCAACAATCCACCGTGCGCACCCGCGAACCGGTCCCGACACCCGCCGCCCCACCAGCGCCAACACCCCAGCCATCGGCAACGCCTGAACCGGTCCCAGCACCAGAACCGGCTCCAGCGCCCCAACCGGTCCCAGCGCCCCAGCCGGCGGCCGCCGCGCCTCAGCCGGAGCCCGCGCCTCAGTCGGCTCCGGCGCCCGCACGACGCAGCATGTTCGACCTCCCCACAGTCCCGATCATGCCCATCGACATCGGCGCGGCCACCCAACCTCCCAGCGCCCCGACCGAAAGCGCCCAGACACCGGGCCCGAGCCATGCTGCCGGTGTCGCCGCCTCCGCTGAGCAGGCGGCCGGGCCGAGCCGGCCGCGCTTCGTTGGTGCAGGCCGGTCCGGCATGACTGGTCCCAGCCATGCCGCCGGGATCGCTCCCGCTGCCGGTCCGAGCCACGCCGCTGCCGCACCGGCCGGTTTCGGCCAGTCGGGCGCGGGGACGACTGGTTGGAGCCAGTCCGGCGCTGATTCTGGCGAGGCCGCCGCATCGACCGGCCGGGCGGACGCACTGCCGAAGCGCGAGCCCACGCATCCGGTGCTGCCCGCGCTGCCCATTCCGCCGCCGCTCGAACCCGAACCGCCCGTGTTCCGCGCGACGACCCCCAACAAGGAACAGGCCGGCGACGCCCCCCTGTCGTCCGATCCGAGCCTGCGGATCTCGGCCGCCGACATCTCCTCGGCGGGCACGTGGCCGGACGACAGCACCGGCGAGTCCCGCCCGCGCCACGCCGTGGACACCGGGATCGGACCCTCGGTCCTGTCCAGCCTCGGCATCACCGCAGGCAGCACGTCGAGCGGCGGCAGGCGCCGAGCACGGGAGAGCACCGACGAACCGCCGACCGAACCGGTCGGAACTCCGCCGTCGGCACCGGAACCGACCCCGGACTCACTGTTCGGCGCAACGCCCGCCGAACCGGCGACCTCGTCCGGCGGCCTGACGAACCTGGGCCCCGCGTTCCGGTCCAAGCCGCCGGACCCCCCGGCGCAACCGGCCGCACAACGGGAGCCGGAACCACACCGCACCGGCGGCAAACGGCGCCGTTCCATCCAACTGGCCGACCTGCTCACCGAGGCCCTGATGGCCTACCAGAGCGCCCAGGATTCCAACGAGGCCAAGAACAGTCCGCTCGTCGACCCCTCCGCGTCATTACCGGGGCCGACGAGCTTACCCGGGCCGCTGGCGCGGCCGGTCGAACGCCTTGATCCGGCGGTCGGCGACCCTCTGCCGGGACATCCGGCCCGTCATCGCGGCGAGCCCCCATCCGGCGACTCGGCGTGGCTCACCAGCCGCTGGAAGCCGTCCGACGAACGGCCCTGAGCCTCCGGCGGCACACCGGAAACGCGCCGGCCCGTCTTGCTCGATCCGGATTTCGATCAAGTGCGCCGGTCTGTGCCGGCTTCCGACCACCGCACTCGCGGGGAACTAGTGTGGTTCCTGACCCGGGCACAGCGACGTGCCGCCGACAGTGGAGCCCCTGCCAAGATGACCTCGACCGGATCTCCGTCCACAGTAGGAAGAACAACGACCCGCAGCATGTCCGGCGCAACGACCGACGAGAAGTCGATGACCCCAGAACAGATCCGTGACGACCTGGTGGATGCCGCAGCGCGGCTCGATCCACAGCAGGCCGATCTGGTTCGCCTGTACTACCGCTACCTGCCACCGGAGGAGGTCATCGACGACGACCCCGCCCAGCTGGTGGGGACCGTGCGGTCCAACTTCGCGCTGGCGCGCCAGCGCATCGCGGGGCGACCGGCGGTACGGGTGCTGAACCCGACCGTCGCCGAGGACGGTTGGTCGTGCGACACGGCGACGGTGGTGCAGGTCGTCACGGACGACATGCCCTATCTCGTCGACTCGGTCGTGTCCGAGCTGACCCACAGCGGTGTCGGCGTGCAGCGGGTGGTGCACCCGATCGTCGTGGTGCGGCGCACGATCAGCGGTGAGCTGCGCGAGGTGCTGCCCACGGCCGACCCGGAGCGACCACCCGCGGACGGCAACGTCGAGTCGTGGATGAGCATCGAGGTCGACCTGATCACCGATCCGCAGCGGGCCCGCGAGCTGGAGTCGCGGCTGGTCGCGGTGCTGCACGACGTGCGCGAGGTGTACGAGGACACCGACAAGATGATCACCACGGCGCAGACGCTGGCCGACCGGCTGGAGGCCGACCCGCCGCCGCTGGCCGGGCAGGACGTCGCCGAGGGTGCCAAGTTGCTGCGCTGGCTGGCCGATCACCACTTCACGTTCCTGGGCTACCGCCAGTACGAACTGGTCGACGACCCGGAGGACGCGGGGGTGCCCGCGTTGCGCGCGATGCTGGCCACCGGCCTGGGCGTGCTGCGCCAGGACAGCCTGGCCGCACGCAGCCTCACCGCCGGTCCGGACACCGCGGCGCACGCGCTGGCACCGCGGTTGCTGGTGCTCACCGAGGCGAGTGCGCCCTCGACCGTGCACCGCTCGGCCTATCCGTACTACGTGGGCGTCAAGACGTTCGACGAGCACGGCACGGTCAACGGTGAGCACCGGTTCCTCGGTGTGCTGACCAGTGCCGCGCTGTACGAGGACGTGCTGGACATCCCGGTGATCGAGCGTCGGGTGCGCGAGGTGATCCACCTCGCCGGGTTCCCGATCGACTCGTACTCCGGCCAGAAGATGCTGGACGTCATTCAGAACTACCCGCGTCCGGAACTGCTGTCCACGGACGTCCAGTCGCTGTACGAGACCACCACGGGCGTGCTGGCGCTGGCCGATCGCCGCCGGCTGCGGCTGTTCATGCGCCGCGACCCGTACGGCCGCTTCTTCTCCTGCCTCGTCTACCTGCCCCGCGACCGCTACACCACGACCACCCGCCTGGCCATGCAGGAGGTGCTGCTCGCCGAACTGGCCGGCACCAACCTGGAGTACAGCGCCAGGGTCGGCGAGACCGAGGTGGCCAGGGTGCATTTCATCGTGCACACCGAGCCGTCCTCGGCCGCCGATCCCGATCCGGCCGCGCTGCAGCAGCGGCTGGCCGACGCGGTGCGCGGCTGGAACGACCTGATGGTGGACGCGGTGCTGGCCGAGGGGCAGGCGTTGCGCCAGTCCGGCGGCCAGCCGTTCTCGTCGGAGACCGCGGTCGAGCTGGGCCAGCGGTACGCGGGGGCGTTCCCGGAGGCGTACAAGGAGGACTTCTCCGCCGCCGAGGGCCTGGTCGACCTGCGCCGGTTGCAGGCGCTGCCGGCCGACGGCGACCTGGACACGTCGTTCTACCTGCCCGACGACCCGGAGCCGGGGGAGCGGCGGTTCAAGCTGTACCTGGCCGGCCAGCGGGTGACGCTGTCCCAGGTGTTGCCGGTGTTGCAGCGGATGGGCGTCGAGGTCGTGGACGAGCGGCCCTACGAGGTCCGCAGAGACGACGGCACCCAGTGCTGGATCTTCGACTTCGGGCTGCGCATCGACGCGACGGTGTTGGAGGACGTCAGTGGCGACCTGGACCGGGCGCGGGTGCGCTTCCAGGAGGCGTTCGCGGCCGCCTGGCGGGGCAACGCCGAGGTCGACGGCTTCAACGCGCTGGTGCTGCGGGCCGGGCTGGGCTGGCGGGAGGCGGCCGTGCTGCGCGCCTACGCCAAGTACCTGCGCCAGGCCGGTACGCCCTACAGCCAGGACTACATCGAGGACGCCGTCCTGGCCCACACCGACATCGCCACCGCGCTGGTCACGTTGTTCGAGACGCGGTTCAACCCGGCGATCGGCGAGTCCGACCGGGTCGCCCAGGCCACCCGGCTGACCGCCGACATCACCGAGATGATCGACGAGGTCACCAGCCTCGACTCGGACCGCATCCTGCGCAGCCTGCTCGGCCTGATCAATGCCACGCTGCGCACCAACTACCACGTGCGGGACGCGGACGGCAGCCTGATGCCGTACCTGGCGGTGAAGCTCGACCCACGGGAGATCGCCGACCTGCCGGCACCGCGGCCGCGGTTCGAGATCTGGGTGTACTCGCCGCGGTTCGAGGGCGTGCACCTGCGGTTCGGGCCGGTGGCCCGCGGTGGTCTGCGCTGGTCGGACCGCAGGGAGGACTTCCGCACCGAGGTGCTCGGCCTGGCGAAGGCGCAGGCCGTGAAGAACGCGGTGATCGTGCCGGTCGGCGCCAAGGGCGGGTTCGTGCTCAAGCGGCCGCCGGTGCCCACCGGCGACCCGGGCCTGGACCGCGAGGCGCTGCAGACCGAAGGCATCACCTGCTACCAGCTGTTCATCTCCGGCATGCTCGACCTGACCGACAACCTGGACGCCAGCCGGACCGTGGTGCCCGCGCGGGACGTGGTGCGCTACGACGGCGACGACACCTACCTGGTGGTCGCGGCGGACAAGGGCACGGCGACGTTCTCCGACATCGCCAACGACGTGGCGAACAGCTACGGGTTCTGGCTGGGTGACGCGTTCGCGTCCGGCGGTTCGGCAGGCTACGACCACAAGACGATGGGTATCACCGCGAAGGGTGCCTGGGAGGCGGTGAAGCGGCACTTCCGGGAACTGGAGGTGGACACCCAGTCCCAGGACTTCACCGTGGTGGGCGTCGGCGACATGTCCGGTGACGTGTTCGGCAACGGGATGCTGTGCTCCGGGCACATCCGGCTGGTGGCGGCATTCGACCACCGGCACATCTTCATCGACCCCGACCCGGACCCGGTGGCGTCGTTCACCGAGCGGCGCAGGCTGTTCGACCTGCCCCGCTCGTCGTGGGACGACTACGACCGCGCGCTGATCAGCGAGGGTGGCGGGGTGTGGCCGCGGACGGCGAAGTCGATCCCGGTCGGCCCGGCCGCGCGCAAGGCGCTCGGCCTGTCCGACGGCGTCACCAAGCTGTCGCCGACCGAGCTGATGCGGGCGGTGCTGCTGGCGCCGGTGGACCTGTTGTGGAACGGCGGTATCGGCACCTACGTCAAGGCCGGCACCGAGTCCCATGCCGAGGTGGGGGACAAGGCCAACGACGGGATCCGGGTGAACGGAGCCGACCTGCGGGTGCGGGTGGTCGGCGAGGGCGGCAACCTCGGCCTGACCCAGCGCGGCCGCATCGAGTTCGCCCGCACGGGCGGCCCGGCGCACACCGGCGGCAAGGTGAACACCGACGCGCTGGACAACTCGGCCGGTGTCGACTGCTCCGACCACGAGGTGAACATCAAGGTCCTGCTGGACCACCTGGTCGCCGAGGGCAGGCTGAACCACCAGGAGCGCCACGAACTCCTCGTCGAGATGACCGATCAGGTGTCCGAACTCGTCCTGGCGGACAACTACGACCAGAACACCGTCCTCGGGGTGAGCCGGGCGCACGCGGTGGGCATGCGCACCGTGCACTCGCGGCTGATCGCCGATCTGGAGCAGCACAACGGACTGGACCGCGCCCTGGAGGCGTTGCCCAGTCCCACCGAGTTCCAGCAGCTGGAGAAGGCCGACCTCGGCCTGACCTCGCCGGAGCTGGCCACCCTCCTGGCGCACGTGAAGCTGGCGCTGAAGGACGAGGTGCTGGCCAGCGACCTGCCCGACCTGGACGTGTTCGCCCGGCGGCTGCCGGACTACTTCCCGAGCCAGTTGCGGGAGCGGTTCGGTGACCGGATCGGGGCGCACCCGCTGCGCCGGGAGATCACCACGACGATGGTGGTCAACGAGGTCGTGGACGGCGGTGGCGTGTCCTACGCGTTCCGGCTGGCCGAGGAGATGAGCGCCACGGCCACCGACGCGGTCCGCGCCTACGTGGCCGCGACCCGGATCTTCGACCTGCCCGAGCTGTGGCGGGACATCCGGGCGCTGGACAACGTCGTGCAGAGTTCCGTCGCCGACGCCGTGACGCTGGAGAGCAGGCGGCTGCTGGACCGCGCGTGCCGGTGGCTGCTGTCCAACCGGCCGCAGCCGCTGGCGGTGGGCGCCGAACTGGCCAGGTTCAGCAAGCCGGTGCGGTCGTTGTCCGCCGACGTGCTGGGTCTGTTGCGCGGCCGGGAACGCGAGCACGTGGTGGACGAGACCGCCCGGCTGGTGAGCATCGGCGTGCCGCAGGCCACTGCGGCCAGGGTGGCGTCGCTGCTGGACACGTTCTGCCTGTTGGACATCGTCGAGATCGCCGAACTGGCCGAGCGTGAGGGCGTCAGCGTCGGCGTGGAGCGCAGCCACCTGGAGACGGCACAGCTGTACTACGCACTGTCCGAGCACCTGGACATGGACGTGATGCTGTCCTCGGTCAGCCGGTTGGAGCGGGGCAACCGCTGGCACTCGCTGGCCCGCCTGGCGCTGCGCGACGACCTGTACTCGTCGATCCGGGCGATCGCGGTGGACGTGTTGCGGGGCAGTGATCCCGGTGACAGCGCGGACGACAAGATCGCGCGCTGGGAGCAGTCCAACGCGTCCCGGTTGGAGCGGGCCCGGTCCGCGCTGGCCGAGATCCGCAGGGTGAACCGGCTCGACCTGCCGACCCTCTCGGTGGCGGCCAGGCAGGTCCGGTCCATGGTGCGCTGAAGGGCTGCGGCCCGCCGTCCGGAGGACTTCCGGGCGATGCCGGCCGGCATCGCCGGGCAGACCGTGGCGGTGGCCACGCCGGGCACCGAACTGCCGTTGCCGGTCAGCCAGAACAAACCCCGGCCGGGTGCGGGTGGACGTGGCCAAGGTCAACCTGCCCTGACCGGCGCCTGTACTGTCGGTTGGCCAGGGGGCTGTCGACTTGGAGGATTGTCGGTTGGGTGTGTACGTGGCCGAGGTGCGTCCGAGGTGGTCGGACATGGACGTGTTCGGGCATGTCAACCATGCCAGCATGGTGACCCTGCTCGAGGAGGCCCGGATCGACCTGCTGTTCGGCGAGGCGGGCCGGCACAGCGCGGCTGACATGGCAAAGGGCGTCGTGGTGGCGCGGCTCGCGGTGGACTACCACAGCCCGCTGGTGGCGGACGGTTCCGTGGTGCGGGTGGAGATCTCCGTGCGTGACCTGCGGGCCGCGTCGTTCACCCTCGACTACACCGTCTACAACGGACGGCGGAACTCGGATGCCGTTGTGGCGACTGCGGAAACGCTGTTGGTGCCCTACGACGTGAACGTGGGCAGGCCGCGCAGGCTGACCGACGCCGAACGGGACTTCCTGGCCGGCTACCGGGCGGGGGTCCGCAGTGCCTGACCGGACCGAACTCCACGTGCCCGATCCGGCGGACCGGGACGACCTCGGCGCGTTCGTGGCCCGCTCGGTCCGGCTGGACCAGCACGCCGTGGTCCGCCTGCGCGGCAGGGACGACGGCAGCGCGACCGGGATGGTGGACGCCTGGGTGGCCACCCCGTTCGACGTGCTGGCCACCCGGTCGGTGCGCGGCCGGGTGGCACCGGCCGACGTGACGGTGTCGGGCAACGAACTGCTCGCCGCGCTGGCCATCGTGGGCGGTGAACATCTGGACCCCGGCCCGGCGATGGACCTGATGTGGCAGGGCGCCCTGCCACCGGGGAATGGCTGGCAGGTGGTCGACGAACTGCCCGTCCGGGTGGTGTCCGATCTGGCCGACCGCGGCATCGAGGTGGCCAGGCAGAATCCCGGCCCCCGGGGCAGCGCGCCCGCGTCGCTGCTGGACCAGCACGTGCTCACCGTCAGCGGGTCCGGACTGGACGTGAAGGTGCCGATGCGCTGCCTGTTCGCCTTGTCCGGTATGGGTTTCCTGGCTGACGGCGACGACGACACGGTCCGGGTCACGGCCACCGACTCGTGGCTGCGCCTGGACGCCCGCTACGGTGCCGTCAGCCGGCGCCGGCACGCCCTGCTGCCGCTGCTCGTCTAGACCAACCAGGCGGCCGTGTCCGGCGGCAGCATGCCGTCCACGAGCGGCGCGCTGGACAGCACCACCTGACCGACCGGCAGCGGCACCAGCCCGCCGGACGTGTTGAGCGCGCAGATCAGCCCGCCGCCCTTGCGGCGGAACGCGAAACAGGACGCGGGCGCGCCGTACCACTCCAGCTCGGCACCCCGGAACGCGCGGTGTGACTGGCGCAGCTCGATCGCGTGCCGGTACAGCGACAGCATCGAGTCCTGGTCCTCCAACTGCGCCTCGACGGTCAGCGGTGCCCACTCGAACGGCATCGGCAGCCAACTGTCCTGGTGGGCCGTGAACCCGTACGGCGGCGTGGTGCCCTCCCACGGCATGGGCACCCGGCAGCCGTCCCGGCCCCGGTCGGTGTGGCCGGACCGTTCCCACACCGGGTCGCGCAGCGCCCAGTCCGGTAGTTCCAGGTCCGGCAGGCCCAGTTCCTCGCCGTTGTACAGGAACACCACGCCGGGCAGCGCCAGCGCGACCAGGGCCATCGCCCTCGCCCGCCGGGTGCCGACCGCGCCACCGCCGTAGCGGGTCACGTGCCGCACCACGTCGTGGTGGGACAACGCCCACGACGGCGGTGCGCCGACGCCGGCCACGCCGGCCAGGGACCGCTCGATGACTCCCCGCACGGCGTCCGCGTCGTACTCGGCGTCCACCAGTCGCACGTCGAACCCGGCGTGTAACTCGTCGGGACGCAGGTAGCGGGCCAGCCGATGCTCGTCACCCACCCACAGCTCGCCGATCGCGACCCGGCCGGGGTACTCGTCCAGCACCGCCCGGATCATCCGGTGCACCTCGTGGCCGCGTTCGTCGTCGAACCGGGGATCACCGGCGTGCGCCACCGGCACACCGCCCTGCCGCGCCAGCCTCGGGTCCATGTCCGGCAGGTCGTACCGCTTGGTGATGGCATGCGCCATGGCGATCCGGAAACCGGCCACGCCCCGCTCCAGCCAGAACCGCAGCGTCTGCTGGAAGTCCGCGGCCACGTCCGGGTGGTCCCAGTTCAGGTCCGGCTGCTCCGGCGACTGCAGGTGCAGGTACCACTGGCCGTCGGCCACCCGCGTCCACGCCGGACCGCCGCGCACCGTCGTCCAGTTGTTCGGCGGCAGTTCGCCCGCGTAGCCGCCACCGTCGCGGAACACGTACCGGTGTCGGGCCGCGCTGTCCGGCCCGCCGGCCAGCGCGGCGCCGAACCACGGGTGCCGGCTGCTCGTGGTGCCGGGCACCAGGTCCAGCAGCACCCGGATGCGGTGCGACCCGGCTTCGGCGACCAACCGGTCGAACGCGGCCAGGTCGCCGAACAGCGGGTCGACGTCCCGGGGATCGGTGATGTCGTAGCCGGTCGCGGCCATCGGCGACGGGTAGAACGGCGTCAGCCAGATCGTCTCCACGCCGAGCAGTTCCAGATAGCCCAGGCGGGACCGGACACCGTCCAGGTCACCGACGCCGTCCGCGTCACCGTCGGCGAATGACCGGACGTACACCTGGTAGCAGACCGCGTCCCGCCACCAGGTCGACTCCCCGGGGCGCTCCATCTGGAGGTCGGCTGATCGTCGCACGGGGGGACATCCTGCCACCCGACCGGGGGAACGTGGCGACCGCCGACAAAGATCGACTCAGGGTGATGGTGCCGCTCACACCCAGCTGTTCATCATGCTGTTGGCCGCCATCTCCAGGTATTCCCACAGCTGCGTCCGGTAGGGCTCGGCGACGCCCTCCTCGTCCACCGCGATCCGCATGCAGCGCAGCCAGGCGTCCCGCTCCAGCGGGCCGATCTTGTAGGGCACGTGCCGCATCCGCAGCCGGGGATGGCCGCGCTGGTCGGAGTACGTGTGCGGGCCGCCCCAGTACTGCATCAGGAACAGGGTGAGCCGTTCGGTGGCACCGCTCAGGTCGGGCTGCTCCGGGTACAGCGGCAGCAGCAACTCGTCCTTGGCGACCTCGGCGTAGAACCGGGTCACGATCCGGCGGAAGGTGTGCTCACCGCCGACGGCTTGGTAGAAGGTCTCCGGTGTGGCCACCCCCCCATCGTGCCAGGCCGTCACTCCTCCGGGAGTGCGGGCCGGCTGACCGGCGGCCGGATGCCGTCCTGCTCGAACACCGCCATGACCCGGCGGAACAGCTCCCGCTGGGTGGCCCACTGCCGGGCCGGCCGCACCTTCACCGTCATCCGCAGCGTGATGTTGTCGGCCGTCATGCCCTGCACGCCCAGCACCTTGGGCGGTTCCAGCACGTCGTCGGAGATGGGCGGCTCCGCGGTGGCCTGTTCGGCCACCTCGGTCAGCAGGTGCAGTGCCTGGTTCACGTCGGTGGAGTAGTGCAGCGGCACGTCCACCACGGCCACCGCGAAGCCCTGGCTGGAGTTGCCGACCCGCTGGATCTCGCCGTTGCGGACATACCAGACGGTCCCGGCGTAGTCCCGGACCGTGGTGACCCGCAGCCCGACCGACTCCACCGTGCCGGACGCCTCACCCAGGTCGACCACGTCGCCCACGCCGTACTGGTCCTCCAGCAGCATGAAGATGCCGGACAGGAAGTCCTTCACCAGGTTCTGCGCGCCGAAGCCGACCGCGACGCCGATCACGCCCGCGGACGCGATGATCGGCGTCAGGTTGAACCCGAGATCGCCCAGCACCAGCACGACGGCGATGCCGAACACCACGAACGACGCGATCGACTGGAGCACCGAGCCGATCGTCCTGGCCCGCTGCGAGCGGCGCTCGGACACCAGTGCGGCCAGCGTCTGCGGCGCCCGCTCGCGCAACGGGCGCAGTATCGCCGGCACCCCGCCCTGGCTCATCGTGAGCCGCCGGATCAGCCGGTGCAGCAGAAAGCGCACGAGGAACGCCGCCACCAGGATGGCGAGGATGTTCAGCGGTTTGGCGACCAACCAGCCGGCCGACTCCGCGAGCCAGGAGTTGTGCGTGACGTTCCAGACCTGACCGCACCACGTGGTGGCGTCATCGGCACAACCGGGCTTGGTGGCCGCGTTCAACAGTCCCTGGGACAGAAGTTGCTGCGACACGGCGCCGACCTTAACCGCTGTCCCGGTCGACCAGCCACGGTCAACCGGCCACGGTCGGGCGGCGCGACGGCCGGAATCGGCACGTCACCGGCGGTTCACCGGGGTGATCGCCTACGCTGTGGGACACGTCACCGGAATGGCGTGCTTTTCTCTGGAGATCTGTGGTCGACTAGGCTTCCACAGAGCACGGTGGAGGTGGTGGCGTGCCCGACCGACAACCGACCCCCATTGGCGCGGCTTCGAGCCTGGCGCCGGGGGGATCGCTGCGCACCGAGCCTGCCGTGGCGGCAGGTCCGCCGTTGTCCGTCGGTAATGCCGTGACCGGCTCCGCCGAACCGAGGAGCCAGGAACACAACCACCACACGAGGCCCCCGACCTGGGGTCGACGCCGGGTACTGCTGCTCAACGCGACCTACGAACCGCTCACTGCCCTGCCTCTGCGCAGGGCGGTCGTGCTCGTGGTGTGTGGGAAGGCGGACGTGCTGCACGGCGACTCCGCCGGGCTGGTCCTGCACTCGGCCAACCAGACCGTCGAGGTCCCGTCGGTCATCAAGCTGAGCACCTACGTGCGGGTGCCCTACCGGGCCCGCGTGCCACTCACCAGGGCCGGCCTGATGTACCGGGACCGCTACCGCTGCGCCTACTGCGGCGGGCGCGCGGACACCATCGACCACGTCGTGCCGCGCAGCCGGGGCGGCGCGCACTCGTGGCAGAACTGCGTGGCGAGCTGCGCGAAGTGCAATCACAAGAAGGCGGACCGGCTGCTGTCCGAGCTGGGCTGGCGCCTGCGGGCCACGCCGAGCACACCCAGAGGGCCGAACTGGCGGCTCCTGGCGGGGATCGCGGAGGCCGATCCGCTGTGGCTGCCCTATCTGGGCGAGGCCGCCTGAGCTGTGCCGCCGCAACGGCGGCTGGGGCGGGCCGGCGCTGACGCCGGCCCTGTGCCGTCAGCAGGTGACGCGAGTACCCGCGGCAGCGGTGACCCGAGTGCCGTCCAGGGCGGTGACCCTGGTGCCGTCGAGCGCCGTGACGCGAGTGCCGTCCAGGGCGGTGACCCGAGTGCCGTCCAGAGCGGTCACCCTGGTGCCGTCGAGCGCGGTCACCCTGGTGCCGTCCAGCGCCGTGACCCTGGTGCCGGCCTGAGCGGTCACGCGGGTGCCTGAGCGGGCGGTGACGCGGGTACCTCGCCGGGCGGTGACCCTGGTACCCAGGCACGTGACCCTTGTGCCGTCCAGCGCGGTCACCCTGGTACCTTTGCGCGCCGCGGTGACCCGGGTGCCGAGGCACGTAACCCTCGTACCAGCCTGAGCAGTAACGCGGGTACCACTACGCAGAGTAGTCGCTGCTTCATGCGAAAGAGTGACGAAAGGCACCCGGGTGGCGGCAGTCTTCGTGCGCATAGTGTTCGCTCCTAGGAGTAGTGACCCGACAAGTATGCTCAGTCCGGTCTTCGCAAGGGCCGTACAGGTGAAAATCTACGAGCAACAGTGCCCGCAAACAAGCCGCCAAATCGGCCGCCGGTTGCCGCCATCCGGATCGAGGTCGTTCGGACCAGCGATTGCTCTCACCGAGTGATGTTCGAGCAGGGGTTGCGCGACACAGGACACGATTCGGTCACGGGCCGGTAGAGTTGGCGACCGTTCGCAGGCGACCGCTCACCAACGGCGATCACCGCAGTTGGCCGGTGTGCGGATGTTCGGTCGCCATCACTATGGTCAGCCGGCGAGCGCGTTGGGGGATGGATGTCGATGGCCGGATTCCCGGCACAGTCGGGGCCTGCCACCGGCCGCACTGCACCAAGCGGACACGGTGACGCTCCGTTCCGATTACTCATCCTGGCGGGCTTCGCCTCACTGACCGGTGACGGCATCCGGATGGCCGCGCTACCCCTGTTCACCGCGCTGGCCACCCGCAGCCCGCTGGCCGTGTCCGCCGTCGCCACCGCCGAGGTGCTGCCCTGGCTGCTGGTCACCCTGCCGGCCGGCGCGCTGGTCGACCGGTGGTCGCCGCGCCGCGTCGTGCTGGCCGCGCACTGCCTGCGCTCCCTGGTCGCCGGCGCCCTGGCCGCCGCCGTGTTCACCGGCCACGCCCAACTGCCGGTACTGATCGGCGCCGCGTTCCTGCTCACCTGCGGCGAGACGTTCGCCGACTCGGCGTTCCAGCTGCTGCTGGTCGAGTTGTCCGGCCGCGAGCGGCTGGACCGGGCGAACAGCTGGTACGTCATGGCGGAGACGCTCGGACTCGACCTCGGTGGCCCACTGGTGGCCGCCGCGCTGTTCGTCTGGCAGCCGGGCGCCTGCTTCGCGGTCAACGCCCTCACGTTCCTGATCTCCGCGGCCTGCGTCGGGTTCCTGCCCGAGGTCACGGTCGCCCGAGGTGTGCCCGGCCCGAGGCAGACGCCGGAGCCGATGCGGGCCCAGCTCGTCCAGGGCAGCCGCTTCCTGTTGCGGCACAGGACACTCCGCACGCTGCTGCTGGCCGTCGTGGCGAGCGCCCTCGCGGTGAGCGCGGCCAACGCCCTGGTCTCGCTCTACGCGCTCCAGACGCTTGCCGTGCGTGCGGCGCTGGTGCCCACGCTGTGGGTGGCGCAGGCACTGGGCACGCTGTTCGCCGCCTGGCTGGTGCCCCGGGTGGCCGCCCGGCTCGGTGAGGGCCGCACCATGGTGGGCGCGCTGGCCCTGCTCGGTGTGGCGTTCGTCGCTGTCGGCGCCATCCCCTTCGCACCGGCGGTCTGGGCGGCGTACCTGCTGGTCGGCGTGGGTGCCGGTGGCTGGAACGTGTTGTCCGCCACCAGAAGGCAGCGCCTCACGCCGAGTGCGCTGATGGGCAGGGTGACCAGTGCCTACCGGATGCTCGCCTGGGGCCTGATGCCGCTGGGTGCCGCTCTGGCCGGCCCGGTCGCCGGGGCAACGTCGCTGGCCACGGTGTTCGTCGTGGTCGGCGGCATCGTGGTGGCCGTCGCGGTCGTGGCCGCCCGCCCCCTCGCACGACCCGCCCCGGAACAGGTGAGCCGGTGAAGGGCCAGGTAGCGGATCGGCTACGGTAATTCGCGTGAGCGGGACCGAACCGGTGGACACGCGTCCGGCCAGGGTGGGCAAGGAGGTTGTGGTCGCGTGACTATTGTCGAGACGATCCTCGTCTACGTACTGATCCCGGCCGCCATCTACGGCGTGATCGCGCTGTGCACCCTGGGGCCGAACCGGGATCGCGGCCCCAAGTACCGGCCCGGCCAGCCGTGGACGTACGAGCCCGTCTGGTGGAGCGCCGGTGGCGTCGTCGACCCGAGGCAGACCGGCGTGCCGGCCGAACAGGCGGCCGTGAGCCCGTCGGTGCGCACCGCACGTGGAGGTGCGCGTGGCAACTGGTGAGAACGGCGAGCACGGCACCGTCGCGCGGACCAACGGCAGCGAGCTCGACTACGGCCCCGGTGCCGCGGTCACCGCGTCCGGCCGGGTGTCCATCGCCCGCGAGATCAAGCCGCTGCCGCCGACCACGCCGTTCACCCCGGTGCAGTTGGCCAAGCTGGACGAGGCCATCTCCCTGTCCACCCGGTCCACCGGCCTGGACTTCAGCATCTACCTCGGCGAGTTGGGCGAGGACAGCCGGCACCGCGCCGAGATGCTGCACGCCTCCATCGGGCTGCCGGAGGCCGCCGAGTCGGTGCTGATCGCCGTGTCACCCGGCCAGAAGGTGGTCGAGGTCGTCACCGGTGACGAGTCGCACCGCAGGCTGTCCGACCGGTCCTGCAAGCTCGCCGTGATGAGCATGGTCGCGTCCTTCAAGGAGGGTGACCTGATCGGCGGTCTGGTCAGCGCCCTGCGGATGCTGACCGACCAGGCCGGCTCGGCCCCGAGGCACATCGACCCGGCCACGCCGGAGACGCCCGCCCACTGAGGGCCTACAGCACCCCGACCCGGCGCATCTCCTGGGTCAGCTGGTACCACGAGTTGGTCACCAGGTCCGCGCCGATCTGCGTCGCCGTGTCGCCCAGCACCCGCCCGCCGGGCCCGGACGCGTAGATCACCACCGGGGTGTCCCGGTCGAAGGTGCGCACCGTGCGGATCAGGTCCAGCCCGGCGTTGGGCACCGGCTTGCCGCCCTCGACCCGCTCCATGTCGGACACGATCAACTGGTAGCGCTGGCCGGTCAGCTTCTGCAGCGCCTCCTTGGTCGTACGCACCACGTCCACCACGACACCCCGGCGCTCCAACTGGTCGATCTGCAGCGCCTGCCGCTCCGGGTGGTCCTCCACCCACAGCACACCGGCCGCCTTGGGCCGGGTGTCCGGCGGCTGCCCGGTCCAGCCGGGCAGCAGGTCGTCGTCGTCCGGCGCGGGCACCACGGTCAGCGCGGCGGGCTCACCGGTGGACCGGGCCGGCTTGTCCCCGGCCGGGGCGGGTTCGTGGTGTTCCAGGCGTTCCCACGGTGCCTTCACCGGGTCCGCGTGGAAGTCGGGCCGGCCGGCAGCCGGCACGTGGGCCGGTCCGCTGTCCGTGTCGTCGAAACCGACCGAGGGCGCGGTGGCCGGTGCGGCCGCGCCGCTGTACGCGGGCGCCTTCACCGGGATGACCGACTGGGCCATCCTGGTCGCGCTCGTGGCCTTGGCCGGCGCCCCGGACTGGGGCGCCGCGGTGGCCTTGGCCGGTGGCCCGGCCGCCGTGCCCTTGCCGGTGATCTCCTTGTGCAGCGTGGCGATCTGCTCGTGCACGTCGCTGATCATGTCCATCTGCTGCTGGTGCAGCTCGCCGAGCGTCACCTCCTGCCCGGCGATCTTGATCGTGACGTCGCGGGTCTCCGTGGACTTGATGACCCTGCTCAGCGGTCCACGGAACACCACGATGACGGCGAGCACGATCAACGGCCACAGCAGGCTGGCGATCGCGGAGAGCGTTTGCGACACGGACCAGAACTCTAGTGCGGGTGGGGACACCCGCGCGATCAACTCCGATCGAACTCCTGTGCCGCGAGTGCCCGGACGATGCCCGCTCGGCCCTCGGACACCAGCCGCCGCAGTGCCGGCGGCCGGTCCTCGGCCAGCCAGGCGTTGGCGGCGTCCACCGTCGTCCGGTTCACCGACCACGCCGGGAACAGCCCGACCACGGTCGGCTGGGCGCGCTCGCTGGACCGCCGCGCCCACACCCCGGCCACGTCGGCGAAGTACCGGGCGACGTAGGGCTCCAGCAGCGCCTTCTGCCCGGGGTGGGAGAACCCGGCGATGATGGCGTCGCTCACCGCGTTGGGCAGGTCGTCGTCGGACACCGCCCGCCGCCACGCCTCGGCCTTGGCCTCGTCGGTGGGCCGAAGCGACTTCGCCCATTCGGACTGCCGGTGCCCGGTGGCCGTGGCGTCCCGCTCCCGTTCCGCGTCGATGTCGGCCAGGTCGGCCTTGCCGTGCGCGGCCAGCGCGCGCAGCAGCCGCCAGCGCAGGTCGGTGTCCACGGTCAGGCCGGGCAGCGGTGCCGTGCCGTCCAGCCACTGCCGCGGGTACGCCAGGATCTCGTCGTCCAGCACCGAGGAGCACAGCGCGTTCACGTAGGCCAGCTGGTGGTCCGAGCCGGGCTCGGCCGCCATGGCCAGCGTCAGCACCTCGCGGCTGAACTCCGACCAGCCGGTCGGCGCCCACGCCCGATCCGCGTACGAGCTCAGCGCCACCTGGGCCTGCTGGATCAGCCGCTGCACCACGCCCACTTCGGACTCGGCGTGCAGGCCGCGCAGCACCAGTTGCACGAAGTCGCGTGCCTTCAGCTCGGCTTCCCTGGTCATCTCCCACGCCGCCGACCAGCACAGCGTCCTGGGCAGCGGCTCGGCGATGTCCGCGATGTGCTCCAGCAGCGTGGCCAACGAGCCGTTGTCCAACCGCATCGTGCAGTACGTCAGGTCGTCGTCGTTGACCAGCACGAGCTTGCCGGCGGGCACGCCGACCAGGTCCGGCACCTCGGTGCGCTCGCCGACCACGTCCAGCTCGACCCGGTGCCTGCGGACCAGCTTGCCGGCGTCGTCGAAGTCGTACACGCCGATGGCCAACCGGTGCGCCCGCAGCTCACCGGCACCCGGCCGGGCCGGGCCCTGCAGCACGACGAAGTTGGCGAACGTGCCGTCGGCGGCGACGGTGAACCGGGGCCGCAGCAGGTTCAGCCCGGTGGTCTGCAACCACTGGGCCCCCCAGCCGGACAGGTCCCTGCCGGACGCCTCCTCCAGCGCGGTCAGCAGATCGGCCAGGGTCGCGTTGCCCCAGGCGTGCTTGGCGAAGTAGACCTTCAGGCCGGCCAGGAAGCTGTCCGGGCCGACGTAGGCGTGGAGCTGCTTGAGGACGGCCGCGCCCTTGGCGTAGGTGATGCCGTCGAAGTTGACCTCGACCGCCTGCAGGTCCGGGATGTCCGCGGCCACCGGGTGCGTCGAGGGCAACTGGTCCTGCCGGTACGCCCACGACTTCTCGATGTTGGCGAACGTGGTCCAGGCGTGCTCGTACTCGGTGTCCGACGCCTGCGCCAGCACACTGGCGAACGTGGCGAACGACTCGTTCAGCCACAGGTCGTCCCACCAGCGCATGGTGACCAGGTCGCCGAACCACATGTGCGCCATCTCGTGCAGGATCGTCTCGCAGCGGCGCTCGTACAGGTACCGGGTGACCCTGCTGCGGAACACGTAGTCCTCGAGGAACGTCACGCAGCCGACGTTCTCCATCGCGCCCGCGTTGAACTCCGGCACGAAGCACTGGTCGTACTTGCCGAACGGGTAGGGCAGGCCGAATGCCCGGTGGTAGAACCCGAAGCCCTGCTTGGTCTCGGCGAACAGCCGGTCAGCGTCCATGTGCTCGGCCAGCGACGCCCGGCAGTACAACCCGAGCGGGACCACCACGCCGTTCTCGCCGACGAACTCGTCCCGCCACTCCGCGTACGGGCCGGCGACCAGCGCCACCACGTACGTGGAGATCGGCTCGGTGGTGGCGAACACGTGCCGGACCGCGCCGGACGGGCCGTCCTCGCTGTGCTCGACCGGGGTGTTCGACACGACCTTCCAGTCCGCCGGCACGAGCACCGTCAGCTGGTAGGTGGCCTTGAGGTCCGGCTGGTCGAAGCAGGCGAACATGCGCTTCGCGTCCGCGGTCTCGAACTGCGAGTACAGGTACACGCCGCCGTCCACCGGGTCGGTGAACTGGTGCAGGCCCTCGCCGGTGTTCATGTAACGGCAGTAGGCGACCACCGTCAGCTCGTTGTCCTCGGCGAGATCGGGCAGCTCGATGCCCTTGTCCTCGCGGTAGTGCAGCAGATCCAGGTCGACCCCGTTGAGCACGGCACGTTCGGCCTGCTCGGCGACCAGGTCGATCCAGCTCGTCGCACCCGGCCGCAGGCAGCGGAACCGCGCCGTCGTGGTGGACCGGAACACCTTCTCGCCGGGTCCGCCGCTGCCGTCGGTGAGGTCCAGTTCGATCACGTACGACTGTGCCTCGAGCAGCTCGGCACGCTGTTCTGCCTGCTCGCGGGTCAAGTTGGGGGCGGCCACGGTCACCTCGGTCGGTCCAGGAAGGGGAGTGGATGGGACCTCCGCATCCAATCACGTTCAGCCACCTGTTTGCCCGACGGCAGCCGGTCGGGTGCCCGTGCGGGGAAGAAACGCCGGCCCGAGGATGGTTGTCGCTAACAGGTGCCGGCCGGCACCGGTCGACTCGATTTCCAATACGGAGAACCGCACATGACTACTGCCGAGCGCACCGATGCCGGCAAGGCCACGGTCGACTTCTGGTTCGACCCGCTGTGCCCGTGGGCCTGGATCACCTCACGGTGGATCCTCGAGGTGCAGGAGGTCAGGGACATCGACCTGAACTTCCACGTGATGAGCCTGTCCGTGCTCAACGAGGGCCGCGACGACCTGCCCGAGCAGTACCGCGAGCTCCTCGACCGCGGCTGGGGTCCGGTGCGGGTGGCCGTCGCCGCCGCCAGCCACCACGGCGCCAAGGTGCTGCCCGACCTGTACACCGCGATGGGCACCCGGATCCACAACCAGGGCAACAAGGAACTGGACCAGGTGATCGCCGAGTCCCTGGCGGAGGTCGGCCTGCCCGCCGAACTGGCCGAGGCCGCCACGTCCACCGAGTACGACGAGGAGCTGCGCGCCAGCCACCACCGGGGCATGGACCCGGTGGGCATGGAGGTCGGCACCCCCACCATCCACGTGAACGGCGTGGCCTTCTTCGGCCCGGTGCTGTCCAAGATCCCGCGCGGTGAGGACGCCGGCACCATGTTCGACGGCGCCGTGCTGCTCGCCAACAACCCGCACTTCTTCGAGCTGAAGCGGACCAGGACCGAAGGCCCGTCCTTCGACTGAACCGGCGACTGTACCGATCGCGCGGACGGCCGGCGGCGGCCACGATGTGCCAGGCTGGAGTTACCGAGCAGTTGCCCCAACGCCTTCCTGGAGGGAACATGGCCGCCCCGGTCACCACGCGTACCGGTCACGTCATCGCAGGTGAGTCCGTCGATTCGGCGACCGAGCGAATCGGCGTCGTCAACCCGGCGACCGAGCGGACCATCGCCTCGGTGCCGGCCGGCACGCCCGCCGACGTCGACGCCGCCGTGTCGGCCGCGACCGCCGCGTTGCCCGCGTGGTCGGCCACGTCGGTCGACGAGCGGGCCAAGGTGGTCCGCCGGATCGCCGAGGGCATCGTGGCCCGCACCGAGGAGATCGCCGCCACCATCACCGCAGAGATGGGCTCGCCGATCATGTTCTCCCGGCGGGTGCAGGCCGGACTGCCGGCCGCCACCTCAGGCGGCATCGCCGCACTGCTGGACGGCGGCTACTCGTTCAGCGAGGAGATCGGCAACTCGCTGGTGCTGCGCGAACCCATCGGCGTGGTCGGCTGCATCACGCCGTGGAACTACCCGCTGCACCAGATCGTCGCGAAGGTGGTGCCGGCGCTGGCCGCGGGCAACACCGTGGTGCTCAAGCCCACCGAGGTCGCACCGCTGTCCGCCGGCCTGTTCCTGGACATCCTGGCAGCGGCCGGGGTGCCCGACGGCGTGGTCAACCTGGTGCACGGCACCGGTCCGGTGGTCGGTGAGGCGATCGCGGCGCACCCCGGCGTGGACATGGTGTCGTTCACCGGTTCCACCCGGGCCGGCCGGCGGGTGTCCGCCGTGGCGTCCGAGACGGTCAAGCGGGTCGCACTCGAGCTGGGCGGCAAGTCGGCCAACGTGCTGCTGCCGGACGCCGACTTCGGCAAGGCCGTGAAGGTCGGCATGGGCAACGCCTACATCAACGGCGGCCAGACCTGTACCGCGTGGACCCGCATGCTGGTGCCGGCCGACCGGCACGACGAGGTCGTCGAGCTGGCCGTCGCGGCGGCGGGCAAGTACGGCGTCGGCGACCCCGCCGAGGACGCCACCCGGATGGGCCCGATGGCCTCGGCCGCCCAGCTGACCAGGGTGCGCGGCTACATCGAGCAGGGTGTCAGCGAGGGCGCGACCCTGGCCACCGGCGGTGCGGAACCGGTGGACGGCATGGCCACCGGCTACTACGTGCGGCCCACGGTGTTCGCGAACGTCCGCCCGGACATGACCATCGCGCAGGAGGAGATCTTCGGGCCGGTCCTGTCGGTCATGCCCTACACCGACGAGGACGAGGCCGTGGCGATCGCCAACTCGACCATCTACGGGCTGGCCGGTGGCGTGTTCTCCGCCGACCAGGACCGCGCGGTCGAGTTCGCCAAGCGGATGCGCACCGGCCAGGTGGACGTGAACGGCGGCGCGTTCAACCCGGTGGCGCCCTTCGGCGGCTACCGGCAGTCCGGCAACGGCAGGGAGCTGGGCCGGTTCGGGCTCGAGGAGTTCTGCGAGATCAAGTCCATCCAGCGCTGAGCGAAACGAACCGGCCCCGCCCCGAGCGGGGCCGGTTCGCGGTCAGTTCAGCCGCGCCTGGGCGCCGACCCGCTCGTCCCGCCATTCGGCCAACCGCTCCGGCGGGATCCGCAGCGGCTGGCTGAGCGTCTCGCCGCGGCGCAGTTCGCGCTTCAGCTCGGCCGTCCAGTGCAGCATGCCGCGCGGGTTGTCCCGGCCGACGATGCCGATCAACCGTCCATTGCGGACGTACCCGGTGATGCCCTTGCCATTGGTCTTGCGGTCCAACGGGATCGTGTCCTGGGACAGCGCCGGCATCCCGGCGGCCTGCAGGTGCATGCCCTGCTGCTCGGACCAGAACCGGGGCAGCGGGGTGAACGGCTTCGCCTCGGTGGCACCGGCCAGCAGGCTCTCCGCGGCCGCCCGGCCCATGTCCACCGCGTTCATCCAGTGCTCCACCCGCCTCGGCGTCGCCTCGAACGCCAGGTTCGGCCACCGCGCCATGTCACCGGCCGCCACGATGTCGGTCGCGCCCACCACGTGACACGTCGGCCGGCACAGCACGCCGTCCTCCAGCGTCAGGCCCGATCCGCGCAGCCACTGCACGGCCGGCGTGCTGCCCACCGCGAGTACCACCGTGCCGGCCACGAGCTGCTTGCCGTTGGACAGCCGCATGACCAGGCCCCACGGCTTGGCCAGCCAGTGGGTCACCTCGACGCCGGTCTCCAGGGTGATGCCGCTGGCCCGGTGCAGGTCGGCGATCTGCTCGCCCATGGTGTCGCCGACGACCTTGCCCAGCAGCACGGGGGAGCGGGACACGATGGTGACGTCACAGCCCATCTCCCGCGCGGTGGACGCCACCTCGCCCGCGGTGAACCCGCCGCCGATCACCACGACCTTGCCGCCCACGGTCAGCCCGCGGCGCAGTGCGAGGGCGTCGCCCATGGTGCGCAGCACATGCACCCGCAGGTCGTACCGTGGCGCGCCGGGCAGGTGCCTGGCCTGCACGCCGGTGGCGATCACCAGGCCGTCGTAGCGGATCTCCTCCTCGCCGGCCAGTTCGACGACGTGCCGCCTCGGGTCCAGCTTGAGCACGTGGGTGCCGCGCCGCCAGATCGCGTCCAGCGGGACGTAGCCGCGCAGGGTGAGGTCCCTGGGCCGCACCTCACCGGTGAGCAGGCCCTTGGACAGGGCGGGCCGGTGGTAGGGGCGGCGCCGTTCCGCCCCGATCACCACCAGTTCACCGGTGAACCCGAGTTCGCGGAACCGTTCCGCGGCCCGCAGTCCGGCCAGTCCGGCGCCGACGATGACGAACCGGTCCCGCTTCGGCGCCGGCCGCAGGGGGAACGTCTTGCTCTTGTTCACGAGGGTCGTCTCTCCACGAAGATGGCCTGCATGGGGCAATACCGGGCGGCGGCCAGCACCTTGTCGTACTCGCTGGCCGGGGGTCGCGAGTCGTAGCGCAGCCGGCCGTCGGAGGCCAGCAGGAACACGCCGTCCGCCTCGGCCTGGCAGATGCCGTACCGGTGGCAGCGGACGTTGTTGACGGTGACCCGGAGGTCGGCCTCACGGGTGCGGCGGATCTTCACGCGTCCTCCTCGACCAGGCCCACCTCGGTCAGCACCCGGGGCGGCAGGCACCGCAGCACCGCCAGCACCACCGTGGGCACCAGCAGCGTGATGCCGCCCAGCCACAGGATCTCCAGGTGGCCGTTGGCGATCGCGCCGAACAGCGAGTGCACCACCAGCAGCGCCACCACCGGGTAGGCGATCCGGTGCAGGAACAGCCAGCGCCGGTAGCGGAAGAACCGTTGGAACGCCACGGACACCGCGATCGCGATCATCGCATCGAAGCCGAGAATGCCGGCCGTGTGCCGCAGCAGCCCGTCGGCCAGCGGCACGAACAGCGTGATCGGCGTGTACGTCACGTCGGTCAGGTAGAGGAACGACAACACGTGGATGGTGCCGAACGCCAGGGTCAGCGCGGCCAGCACCAGGTGGCTGTTGCGGGTCGCCTGCCGGCCGCTCATCCGGTGCACCCAGCCCGTGCTGACGAACACGCCCCAGGACAGGGTGGCGCACATCATCGCGTAGGCGAGTCGAGCGGAGAGCGCGGCTACTTGGCGAACGCCCGCGTCGTGCGGCGAAGGGGCCACCTGCACGAGGGGATGCAGCATGAAGCGACTCCAGGTTTCCGTCTCAAGGGCCCCGACACCCGGATCTTGGTTGCCGACTTTCGGTACCGGCTCGATTCCTGTTCGATAACAGTTTGTCGACGGTTTGGCGTTCGCCTATCACCCGTTCGGCGCAATATCCCGCTGGTGGATGGCCTATTTGCCGGACTCGGTACGAGTTGCCCTGATGCGCTCGATGGCCGTGTCCAGGACGCCTGCCGGGTACGGCGAACGGAGCAAAGCATCCCGCCGACCGCACCGACCAGCGACGACATCGGCGCCCACCTCGGCGACCACGGCCAGTTCGGCCCGCTGGGCCCGCACGAAGGCCACGCCCACCGGATCGCCGTGACCAGGCGAAACAATCTCCGGCCGCAGGTCGGCGATGCCGTCCACGGTCGCCGGCCACGCCAACGGAAACGCGTCCCCGAAGGCGGGCGGTGCACCCTGCTCGACCAGATCGCCCGCGAACACCACACCGGCATCCGGCACGTGCACCACAAGATCGTTGTCGGTGTGGCCGCGCCCGAAATGCGCCAGCACCACGGCCCGCCCGCCGACCGTCAGTTCAGCGTGGCGCCCCACCACCCGGTCCGGCAGCACCGGGTCCACCGCCAGCACGTGCTCGGCGTCGGCCGGCCGGTCCATCGCCCGGTACATCGCGGCCACGTCGGCCCGCATCTCGGTGCCGTGCTCGGCCAGGTCGGTCCGGCACCGCTCGTGTGCCCACACCGCTGTCGGCAGCAGCGAGCCGGTGCCGAAGCTGTGGTCCCAGTGCGCGTGCGTCAGCACCACCGTCCACGGCGCCCGCGTCACCTCACGCACCGCGGCGGCCAGTTCCGCGCCCTGGACCAGATCGCCCCGGGTGTCCACCACCAGGCACGCGCCGTCCCCGACGACCAGCCCGATGGACAGGTCCAGTTCGGCGTACCGGCGCACCAGCACGCCGTCGCCCAGTTCCACCCACCGGTCGGTCACGACACGTCGACCAGCACGCCGTCCACCAGCACCGGCGCCGCCGTGCTCACGTCCAGCTCGCCGGCCAGCTCCACGTCCTCCGGGTGCCCCCAGGTGATCAACTCCAGGCCCGAGGTGCACTGCGTCAGCGCCACGTCCAGGTCGTCGGTGGCCAGCGCCACCGCGGCCGCGGCCACCGCTTCCCGGGACGCCCGCAGGCCGTGGCCCAGCACCCGCATCGCCGCGATGATCGCGCCCGCGCCGACGAAATCCTCGAACGACGGCCGCAGCGGCCGGCCCTCCACCGACCACCGCTCACCTGCTGCGATCACCCCCACCGGCCGACCACCCGCGGCGGCCAGCGCGTGCCCGGCCACCGAGCGCGCGTTGCGCAGGCACCCGGCCACCACCCGCACGCCGGTCGCCGCCGCCCGCACGCACAGCGACGCCCCGTTCGGCGATGGCAGCGCCAGCAGCGTGCCGGACGGAATGTCGGTCAGCGACGCCGGCCGCAGGCTCCACGACTTTTCACCGCCCAGCACCGCGCCCGCCGCCTTCGCCGTCCGCGCAGCCTGCTCGTCCCGGTAGGGCAGCGGCAGGATCCGCGCCCCCCTGCTCACCGCGACGTCCACGGCGGTGCTGAACGACAGGACGTCCACGATCACCAGCACGCCGCACTCGGCGGCCAGCACGTCGACCCCCTCCGGGCCCCATTCGAGCCGGATGTCGAAGCCGTCCTGGGCGTAGATCGTTTCCGTCACGGGCCCAGGGTGCCAGGTCCGGCGGTCCCGATGGCAGACTTTTCCCCGTGCGCGTCTACATCGGCTCGGATCACGCGGGCTTCGAGCTCAAGGCCCATCTGGTCGAGCAACTGCGCGGGGCCGGGCACGACGTCGTGGACGTCGGCGCCCCCGTCTACCACGCAGACGACGACTACCCGCCCTACTGCGTCGAGGCCGCGCGCCGCACGGTCGCCGACGACACCAGCCTCGGCATCGTGATCGGCGGCTCCGGCAACGGCGAACAGATCGCCGCGAACAAGGTGCCCGGCTGCCGCGCCGCCCTGGCCTGGAACCTGACCACGGCGCAACTCGCGCGGGAACACAACAACGCCCAGGTCGTGGCCATCGGCGCGCGCATGCACTCGCCTGCCGAGGCCACCGAGATCGCCACCACGTTCCTCGCCACGCCGTTCTCGCAGGGCGAACGCCACCAGCGCCGGATCGCCATGCTCGCCGAGTACGAGCGGACCGGCACGCCGCCGGCCATGCCGGAGTAGACCGTGCCGGAAGGCCACACCCTGCACCGGTTGGCCCGGCTGCACCAGCGCAGGTATGCCGGGTCGCCGGTCGCCGTGTCCAGCCCACAGGGCCGCTTCGCCACCGGAGCGTCCCTTGTGGACGGAAGAGTGCTGGTGCGGGCCGAGGCGTACGGCAAGCACCTGTTCCACGTCTACGGCCGCGACCTCGCCGTGCACGTCCACCTCGGTCTGATCGGCACGTTCACCGAGGCCGAACTGCCCCTCGCCGCCCCGGTCGGGCAGGTCAGGATGCGCCTGGTCGGCCCCACCCACTGGACCGACCTGCGCGGTCCGAACATCTGTGAGGTGCTCACCGGCGTCGAGGTGCGGGCCATCCGCGACCGCCTGGGTGCCGACCCGCTGCGCCGCGACGCCGACCCCGACGCCGCCTACCGCCGGATCAGCAGGTCCAGGGTGCCGATCGGCGCGCTGCTGATGGACCAGACGGTGATCGCCGGCGTTGGCAACGTCTACCGCGCGGAGATCCTGTTCCGGCACAACGTGCACCCCCTGCGCGAGGGCCGTCAGGTGGACGCCGAGCTGTGGCGGTCCATGTGGGACGACCTGGTGAAGCTGATGCGCTACGGCGTGCGCACCGGCCGCATCGACACGGTCCGGCCGGAACACTCGCCCAAGGCAACCGGCAGGGCACCGCGCAAGGACCGGCACGGCGGCGAGGTATACGTGTACCGGCGCACCGGCCTGCCCTGCTTCGTCTGCGGCACGCCCGTCGCCATGGCCGAACTCGCCGGCCGCAATCTCTACTGGTGCCCGGTGGACCAGCCGTCGTGAACCTCACCGGAGCCGAGGCCGCCTCGCGATTCGGGGCCGCGCGGGTGGCCAGACTGGCCACCGTGGACGACAGCGGCCGGCCGCACCTGGTGCCCGTGGTGTTCGCCGTGGACGGTGCCACGATCGCCATCGCGATCGACCACAAACCCAAGGCGCGCCGCGACGTCCGGCGCCTGGCCAACATCGCCGCCAACCCGTCGGTGTCGCTGCTCGCCGACCACTACGCCGAGGACTGGACGACGCTGTGGTGGGTCAGGGCGGACGGCGACGCCACGGTCGTCGACGACCCGGCCGCCATGGCCGGCCCGATCGACCTGCTCGTCGCCAAGTACCCGCAGTACCAGCGGATCCGGCCCGCCGGCCCGGTGATCCTGGTGCGGGTGAACACGTGGCGCGGCTGGGCCGCTACTCCTCCCACACCGGTTCGCTAGGCAGGCCCCGCTCGGCCCGTGCCGCGTCCACCAGTTCCTGGACCAGCGCCGTCTTCGCCCTGGTGTACTCCAGACCGTCCGCCCCGCTCTCGGCGACCTCGCGCTTCAGCTCCGCGTAGCGGTCCCGGTCCACCGGATGGGTGAGCAGCCAGTCGCGCATCAGCCGCTCCTTCATCAGGTCCCACCGGTCCACCGGCACGATGTGCAGGTGCTGGGCGCGCACGCCGTCCTCGTCCCTGGTCAGCAGCAGCCGGCCGGGCATCCCGGCGTCGAACGGCACGTAGCCCAGCGACCGCACGGCGTCGGCCAGTCCGGCGCCGTCCTCGTCGACGTCCCGCACCGCCACCGCGATGTCGATCACCGGCTTCGCCGCCAGGCCGGGCACCGACGTGCTGCCGAAATGCTCGATCGCCACGATCCAGCCGCTGTCCACCGCGAGGATCGCGTCCCGCTGCTGGTCGTACCGGGCCGGCCAGGCCGGGTCGTAGTCCACGATGACGACCGGCATCAGGCCCCCGGAGCCACGGCGGCGGTGAGGTGGTCCAGCACGTCCAGATCGCCGGTGCGCACCAACTCACCCAGCGTCGGCCGCTGCGTGAGCCAGCAGTCCAGGTCCACTGCATCGGCCCGGCACTCGGCAGGTACCGGCCCACCCGGATCCTCGGCCGCCACGGTCAGATCGGGCTCGTCGTGGACGACGCCCTCGCGGTCGGTACCGGTGATCCGGCCCAACGTGACCAGCCACGTGGCGCCCGTGTCGGTGGCGGTCAGCCGGACCGTCTTCGCCGGATCCGGCGTGAACGTGGCCCAGCTCGGCAGATAGCTGTACATCACGCGCAGCGTCTCGTCGATGCCGTCGGAGGCCAGCGCGGGATCCATCGGGGTGCGGTGGCCCGCGGTCAGCTCGGCGTCCAGCCGGTGGATCAACGCCTCGTGCGCCATCCTGCGCCGGACGAAGCCCACATTGCCCGGTGGCACCGACCACGTCCACGTCGGTGAGTCCGGCGACCGGCTGCCCAGTACTTCGAGCAGTTCCCGACTCGACTCGGCATAGAACGCGAACAGCCCTTCCCGATCCGCGGGCCGCGGCGGCTTGCGTTCCTCCGCCTCATCGCCGGTGACGCCGTCCCGGACGATCGTCCCCCACCACCACTGCACCTCGCCCAGGTGCCACAACAGGTCGTCCGCGTCCCAGTCCGGGCACGTCGGTACACGCGCGTCCGGTGCCGCTTCCCGCAGCGCGGCCGCGAACCGGGCGGAGTCCCTGGCCAGATGCCCGATGTAGTCCAGATTCGTCGTCATCACGAGCACCCTAGCGACTTCGACCGGCGCTCAATCGGTAAACGTCGGGTCCGCGCCGTGCGTGCGCTCGGCCCGCCCCTTCGGCTCCTCCCACTCCTCCTGGCGGCCCAGCGCGGTCAGGTCGAGCAGCGTGTAGGCGTTGCCGAGCTGGTCGGTGCCGCGCGCCCACGTCGAGTAGGTGTGGAAGACGCGGTCGCCGTCCCGCAGGAAGCAGCTCACGCCCGGCACCTCCTCGGACTCGGCGCCGAGGCTGTCGTCCCCGGATCCGGCCTGAACGTGCTCGTCGCGGTTGCGGTAGTTGTACTCGACCGGCGACACCGACTCGTCCAACGTGGCGTGGAAGTCGTAGTTGAAGTCGGTGCCGAACGACGAGTACCAGGGAAACCGCCAGCCGTGGCTCTGGTGGTAGGTCGCCAGCTTCGGATAGGGCGCGCGAGACACGGCGACGAACGTGGTGTCCCGCGACCACAGGTGCTCGAACACGCCGGGCGCCATCTCATCCAGCCCCGCCGAGCACCCGGCGCACGCGGCGTCCCAGGTCGGGTCGTACATCACGTGCTGGAGCACGAGTTGGCTGCGCCCCTCGAACAGGTCCAGCAGCGTCGCGCTGCCGTCCGCGCCCTCGAAGACGTACTCCTTGTCGACCTCGACCATGGGCAGGCGGCGCCGGTCGGCGTTCAGCTCGTCGCGGCGGCGGGTGAGCTCCTTCTCCCTGGCCAGCAGCTGCTTGCGGGCGTCCAGCCACTGCTCGCGCGACGTGATGTCCGGCATGCTCATGAGACCTCCCTGTCGTGGTGACCCCGGCGGGGGTCGCTCGTGATGACGACGAACGGCGAGCCCCCAGATGGACACCCCGCGGTCACCAGGACTGGCCGGCGCCCATCACACACCCGCCCACCGACAGGGTCGAGAGGTGTTTTACCGGGTAGGTGCTCCCGTGTCCGACCGGATCGCTGTGGTTCGGTCAGCGCCGGGTCAGCTTGGCGAGCAGCCTCGCCAACCCGTGAGGCTTGCGGCGAACCGGGTCCCCGACCTGCCCGGACCGAGCCCTGCTGACCGGGCCATGGTGTGGGGATGTCGCTGGAAATCCCGCCGACGACTTGCACTGATGCTGCATCTCGTAGGCGGTCCGCAGCGCGCTCTGATCGGGGCTGGTCGGCCGGTCACGTCGCATGGCGAGGCACCTCTTGGCGGACGGTTCGCTCAGCCTACCGTCAACCGACGCCGCAGTAGATCGCGTCGAACTGGTCGCCGACGGTGTCGAACAAGAACGTGGGCACGTCCGAGTTGGTCGACCAGCACCGGCAGGGTGAGGTCACAGCCGGCGGCGACGGGTAGAGCATGTTGTTGGGATGTTGCTGGCGTCCCGAGCCGATCTTGACACAGTGAGGGCCCAGGTCAATGGGAGACATCCTTTGATCTGGGGCCCTTGCTGGTGGAGCGGGTGACGGGAATCGAACCCGCATGACCAGCTTGGAAGATCGGCGGAGACCAGCGGCCGGCACCCCTGACCTGCGGGCGACAGGGTGCAGTGTTGTCCGTCGTTGGCCCCTGTTGACCAGCACTAATGGCCCGTTATTGGCCCGGCGCAGGGGCACGCGCTGGACCTCGTACCAGTTCCAGAGCGCGAGCTGGTTTGGTCCTGGCAGGCGGCTGTGTGGCATGTCTGGCGCCTCCTGGGTTCCCGAGACGAGGACGGTCCGGATTGGTGCCGTC
>DASXCQ010000095.1:0-52821 GCA_036491115.1 Pseudonocardiaceae bacterium | reverse complement strand
CATCCACGTCGACCCCCGGTTCACCCGGACCAGCGCGGTCGCGGACCTGCACGTGCCGCTGCGGGTGGGCAGTGACATCGTGTTCCTCGGCGCGTTGATCAACCATGTGCTGAGCAACGACCTGTACTTCCACGACTACGTCCGCGCCTACACCAACGCCGCCACGATCCTCACCGACGACTTCGCCGACACCGAGGACCTGGACGGCGTCTTCTCCGGCCTGGACCCGGAGAAGCGCACCTACGACGTGCACACCTGGCAGTACGACGGCACCGAGGTCCAGGCACCGTCTGGCGAACCGGACCTGGAGTACGAGGAGGCGGTTCGGCACGCGGCCCGAGGCGAGGCACACGGGTCGGGCGGCGCCGAGTCCGGTGAGCCGCGCCGGGACGAGACCATGACCGACCCGAAGTGCGTGCTCCAGGTCCTCAAGCGACACTTCGCCCGCTACACACCCGAGATGGTCGAACAGACGTGCGGCATCCCGCCGTCGACCTTCCTGCGGGTGGCTCAGGCGCTGACCGAGAACTCCGGCCGCGAGCGGACCACCGCGTTCGTGTACTCGGTCGGCTGGACCCAGCACACCGTGGGCGTGCAGTACATCCGCACCGCGTCGATCCTGCAGGCGTTGCTGGGCAACATGGGCCGGCCCGGCGGCGGCATCCTGGCCCTGCGCGGCCACGCCTCGATCCAGGGCTCGACGGACATCCCGACGCTGTTCAACCTGCTGCCCGGCTACATCCCGATGCCGCATGCGCACAGCAACGAGAATCTGGACACCTTCGTGGCGGCCGAGGGCACCCGCAAGGGCTACTGGGCCGGCATGCGCTCCTACGTGGTCAGCCTGCTGAAGACATGGTGGGGCGACGCGGCCACCGCCGACAACGACTTCTGCTTCGACTACCTGCCCCGGCTCACCGGCAGCCACGGCACCTACGACACCGTGCTGGCCCAACTGGCCGGCGACTGTCCCGGCTACTTCCTGCTCGGCGAGAACCCGGCGGTCGGTTCGGCCAACGCGAAGCTGCAACGCATGGGCATGGCCAACCTGGACTGGTTGGTGGTGCGGGACTTCCAGCTCATCGAGAGCGCCACGTTCTGGCGGGACGGCCCGGAGATCGCCAGCGGCGAACTGCGCACCGAGGACATCGGGACCGAGGTGTTCTTCCTGCCCGCCGCCGCGCACACCGAGAAGGACGGCAGCTTCACCAACACCCAGCGCATGTTGCAGTGGCACCACCAGGCCGTCGAGCCGCCCGGTGACGCGCGCAGCGAGCTGTGGTTCATGTTCCACCTCGGCCGCATCCTGCGGGACCGGCTGGCCGGCTCGGCCGACGAGCGGGACCGGCCACTGCTGGACCTCACCTGGGACTACCCGACCAAGGGTCCGCTGGCCGAACCGGACGCCGACGCGGTGCTCGCCGAGATCAACGGCTTCGACGCCGACGGCAAGCCGCTGTCGTCCTATCTGGGCCTGGCCGACGACGGCTCCACCACGTCCGGGTGCTGGATCTACTGCGGTGTGCACGCTGACGGCGTGAACCAGGCCGCGCGCCGCAAGCCGGGCGCCGAGCAGAACTGGGTGGCGGGCGAGTGGGGCTGGGCGTGGCCGGCCAACCGGCGCATCCTCTACAACCGCGCGTCCGCCGACCCGGACGGCAGGCCGTGGAGCGAACGCAAGGCCTACGTGTGGTGGGACGCCGAGCAGGAGAAATGGGTCGGGCACGACGTCGCGGACTTCACGGCGACCAAGTCCCCGGACTACCAGCCGCCTCCGGACGCCCGCGGTGATGCCGCCCTGTCCGGCAGCGACCCGTTCATCATGCAGGCCGACGGCAAGGCGTGGCTGTACGCGCCCGCCGGCCTGCTCGACGGCCCGCTGCCCACCCACTACGAACCGCAGGATTCGCCGGTGGTCAACCCGCTGTACGGGCAACAGCGCAACCCGGTCCGGGAGGTCGCCCGGTTCCAGCATCCGGACAACCGGTTCGGGCCGGCCCCCGGCACCCCGGGCGCCGACGTCTTCCCTTACGTGGCAACGACCTACCGGCTCACCGAACACCACACGGCGGGCGGCATGAGCCGCACCCTGCCCTATCTGGCCGAGCTGCAACCGGAGATGTTCTGCGAGGTGTCACCGGAACTGGCCGCCGAGCGGGGACTGGAACACGGTGGCTGGGCCACCGTGATCACACCGCGCAACGCCATCGAGGCCAGGGTGCTGGTCACCGACCGGCTCACCACGCTGATCGTGCGGGGCCGCCGCATGCACCAGGTCGGCCTGCCCTACCACTGGGGTCCCAACGGCCTCGCCACCGGCGACGCGGCCAACGATCTCACCTCGATCAGCCTGGACCCCAACACGCACATCCAGGAGTCCAAGGCGTTCGCCTGCGACATCCGGCCCGGCCGCAGGCCGACCGGGCCGGGCCGGGTCGCGCTGGTCCGGGAGTACCAGCGCCGGGCGGGCATCACCGAGGCGACCGGCACCGAACCCTGATCGCCGTCAGCGCAGGTCGTGGAAGAACGCGCGGATGTCGGCGGTCAGCGTCTCGGGCTCTTCGAGCGCGGCGAAGTGGCCGCCGCGGTCGACGTCGGTCCAGCGGGTGATGGTGTTCTCCACTTCGGCATACCGGCGGATGCCGACGTCGTGGGCGAACACGATCGCGGCCGTGGGGACGCCGGAGTTCGGTTTGGTGAGCAGGCGGTCCCGGTCGATGACCGTGTCGGGCAGGGCGGTGCGTGGGTGGGTCCACTCACGGAACTTGTCCATGATCCAGGCGAGTTGGCCTACCGGGGAGTCGGTCAGGCCGTAGGCCAGGGTCTGCGGGCGGGTGGACTGGATCGCGATGTAGCCGAACTCCTCGCGCGTGAATGCCGCGATCCGCCGCACGCGGTCGCGTTCCAGCTCGGTCAGGCCGGCCAGCTCCGCCTCGGGCAGCGTCTGGACCGGTGGAATGCCGGGCGCGCCGTTGACGTGCACCCCCACCACGTGGTCCGGCGCGACCCGGCCCAGTTGCGGGCTGACCGCGCCGCCGATGTCGCCGCCCTGCGCGCCGTACCGCTGGTAACCCAGGCGGTGCATGAGTTCCGCCCACGCCCTGGCGATCCGCTCGGTGGTCCAGCCCGCGTCGGCGGTCGGGCCGGTGAGGCCGAAGCCCGGCACGGACGGGATGACCAGGTGGAACGCGTCCTCGGCGTTACCGCCGTGCGCCCTCGGATCGGTCAGCGGCCCGACGAGATCCAGGAACTCCACCACCGAGCCGGGCCAGCCGTGGGTGAGCACCAGCGGCAGCGCGCCGGGTTCTGCGGAGCGGACGTGCAGGAAGTGCACCCGTTGCCCGTCGATCACCGCAGTGAACTGCGGGTGCTTGTTCAGTTCCGCCTCGGCGGCCCGCCAGTCGTAGCCGCTGACCAAGCTGGAACAGGTGCTGCCGTCCCGGCTGCGCCACCGGGTGAACGCCCTGCACTCGGTCACCGTTCCCGTTCCCGCTGCCGGAGCCACCGTCGACCCGGACGTGCTCACCGCCGTCGCCGGCGCCTGCCGCGACCGCCACCGGCTGCGGTTCGACTACCAGCGCCACGACGGCACCACCGCGGTGCGCGACGCCGAGCCGTACCGACTGGTCCACACCGGGCGCTGGTGGTACCTGCTGGGCTGGGACACCGAACGGCAGGACTGGCGCACCTACCGGGTCGACCGCCTGCGCCCCCGCATCCCGACCGGCCCACGGTTCCCGCCCCGGCCGACACCGGACCCGACGGAGTACCTGTCCCGAGGCGTGTCCACCGCGCCCTACCGGTACCAGGCACGCATCACCCTGCACGCCACACCGCAGGAAGCCGCCGAGCGCATCTCGCCCACCGTCGGCACCGTCGAGGCGACCGACCCGCACACCTGCCTGCCGCACACCGGATCGAACTCGCTGGACGAGCTTGCCGTCTACATCGGACTGTTCGGCTTCCGATGCCACGTCCACGAGCCGCCCGAACTGGTGGATCACATCCGGGCCCTCGCGACTCGTCTCGCGGACAGCACCGATCCCGGTCCCGCTGCCGACCCGGACATGGTGTAGTTTTCAGTTCAACTACTACCGAGAGGTCGACGACGTGCCCGACATGAACGAGTTCAACCAGCAGATCATCGCCGAGTTCCGGGAGAACGAGGGCAAGGTCGGCGGCATGTTCGAGGGTGCGCCCATCGTGTTGCTGCACCATGTCGGTGCGCGCTCGGGCATCGAGCGGATCGCGCCGCTGGTCTCCCTGACCGACGGCGGCCGACTGTTCGTGTTCGCCAGCAAGGGCGGCGCGGACGAGAACCCGGCCTGGTACCACAACCTGGTGGCCAACCCGAAGACCACGGTCGAGGTCGGCACCGAGACGTTCGACGTGGTCACGAAGGTGATCACCGGCGCGGAGCGGGACGAGATCTACGGCAAGCAGGCGTCGATCGCACCGCAGTTCGCGGAGTACCAGCAGAAGACGAAGCGGATCATCCCGGTGGTCGAGCTGGAGCGGGTGGCCGCGTAGGCAGGCGTGCCGCGGCGCCGCCGGTCCGATCCCCTCGGCCCGGCGGCGCCGTCCATGTCAGGGCCTCGTGATCAGGGGGGGTCATGTCGGGCGTACCGATGCCGGTGGCGAGATCGTAACCCGGTCGGGCGGGGAAGGCACCGTTGTTGTTCGACATCGCCTGGAGCGGGCCGACGCCCGTGATGTCGTGGAAGTAGCGCCCCGGGTCGGTGCGGTACAACCGGTAGAGCTGCGGGTTCAGGTTGCCGACGCGGTGCCCCTGGAAGCTCGCCTCGTCGGCGGCGATGCCCGACCACAGCGGTGAGGCCAGGCTGGTACCCCCGACCGGCTCCCAGCCGGCCGGGCTGCTGACCGGGGTGGTGCACAGGCTGTCGGGCGTGTTCGCGTTGCCGGTGCAGAAGATACCGTCGAGTCATGGCGTCGAAACCGACGGACGGGCACAGCGAGCGCGCCCTGTTGGACCTGCTCGACCACTACCTGGGCTTCGAGGCCAAGAAGACCGGCGAGGCGTGGCTGCGGTCGGCGTTCACCGAGGACGCGACCGTCGACTTCCCGGTCGGCACCCGGCACGGCCTGGCGGACATCGCCGAGATGCAGGGGCACGCGATCACGCTGTGGGAAACACACGCACCAACTCGGCAAACGGCGCGTGCGGGTGGCCGACGATCGGGCGTCGCTGCAGGCCACGCTCACCGCCACCCACGTGCACCGCGACGACGATCCCGGCGACCACCTGCACGTCGGCGGCTACGTCGAAGCCGAAGCGCGCCGAGCACCCGATGGCTGGCGGTTCACCCGGATGAGAATCCGTCTGGTGTGGACAGAAGGCGACCCGCCGACACCACCGAAATAGCGTATCGTCGCTCCGTGGCGGACGAGGTGTGGACGGTCGGCGACGCGTACGAGGCGTACGTCGGCCGATGGAGCCGTCCGGTCGCGGCGGCGTTCCTGCGCTGGCTCGACGTGCCAACGGGCCGGCGGTGGCTGGATGTCGGCTGTGGCACCGGGGCGCTGTCCGGGACCGTGCTGGCTCAGGCCGACCCCGCCCGGATCGTCGGTGTGGACACCTCCGAGCAGTTCCTGGTCACCGCTCGCGCGCGGATCAGGGATCGCCGGGCGAGCTTCGTCGTCGGCGAAGCGCAGTCGTTACCGGCGCCCGACCACCAGGTGGACACCGTGGTCAGCGGGCTGGCACTGAATTTCGTGCCGGTGGCCGGCCGTGCCGTCGCCGAGTTCGCGCGGGTCACCGGGCCAGGCGGCACGATCGCGGCCTACGTCTGGGACTACGCCCGGGGTATGGCCGTGATCCGGCACTTCTGGGACGCCGCCGTCTCCCTCCACCCCGCGGCGGCCGAACTGGACGAGGGCCGTCGCTTCCCGATGTGCCAACCCGATGCCCTGTACGAACTGTGGACGGCCGCCGGCCTGCACGCCGTGACGGTCCGGGCGATCGAGGTGCCTGCGGTGTTCGCCGGCTTTGACGACTACTGGACGCCGTTCCTCGGCGGCCAGGGTCCGGCACCGGCGTACGCGATGTCCCTGACCGAGGAGCACCGTCGGGCGCTGCGCGAACAGTTGCGCACCCGACTGCCGGACGGGTCCATCACGCTGACCGTCAGGGCCTGGGCGGTGCGAGGCACCACAGGTTAGGTCGGCCTGACAGTGCGTCTGCGGGAAATCACTGATGTCATCAAAGAATTGGCTCGACAAACCCGGGTGGTCCGTACCCGGACGATCACTGTGAATGACGGCTGGTTGTCAGTGCGCGGAGCGACTCCCTACGCTCGTGTTGTGACGAAACGGACGACTGCGGCACGAACCATCATCGCTACGGCACTGCTGGCGACTCTGCTCGCAGCGGTACCGGCAGCGGCCGGCACCCGGCACTCGATCGTCACGGCCGACTCACCGTCCACCGGTGCTCCGGTCATCGGCAGTGGAAGCTGGATCACCAACAAGGACAACGGTTACTACATCGGCAGGGCGCTACCCGGCACCACATTCGACGACGAAGTAACAGACTCCGCCAACTGGCATTTCGGCCGCGCCTTCAATCCCGACATGTGCGGCTGGGTGATGCCGGGCTCGATGGGCGCCTTGGTGGATACCGTCGCCGACTCGTGTTCCACGACGACGATGGCCGACCTGTCGCACCGCCTGACGGTCGGCAAGGACTTCAACGCGATGGCCCACCTGGCCACCGACGGTACGTCCGCCACCACGAACGGCTGCACTCTCTTCTACAACTACTTCGTCGGCACCGACTTCGCGGGCGGCGCGAACGGCGGCCACTGGGCCGATCCGGCCGGCGCGGTGAGCGGTTCGGTCGCCTACCGTTTCACCACACTGGACGGTCAGGCCGCCGTGGTCCGGGACCCGGCACTGGGCTGGGGTTTCGTGCCGATCGCGTGCGTGAACCGACCGTCGCCGTTGTTCAACGACAACGACTGACGACGTGACCGTCCGCATCGGACGGTGGAGGGACCGCCTTCGACGAGGTCGAAGGCGGTCCCCGAAGGTCAGCTCACCGGCTGCCACGGGCCACCCGGCTGGCCGGGCTGCTGGTCGCGCGTCCACCACCGGGCCACGAACTTCTGACCCTGGAACAGGGCCACGTCACCGGCGTTGAAGACCCGGGACGGGGTCCAGACGGCCGTGCCGTCGGGCGCGGTCTCGATCTGCTCCCACGGACCGTTCGGGTCGCCCGGCGTCTGGTTGCGGGTCCAGAACTGCGCCAGCCACGTCGAACCCTGGAACGTGACCGTGTCACCGGTGTTGAAGATCCGGGACGCGGTCCACACCGCCGTGCCGTCCGGACCGGCGACGATCTGCTGCCACGGCCCGTTCGGGTCGCCCGGCACCTGGTTCTGTGTCCACCACAGTGCCTGCCAGATCGAGCCCTGGAAGCTCACCGAGTCACCGGTGTTGTAGACGGTGGTGGCGTTCCATGCCGGCACGGTCGGCGTGCTCGGCAGGTTCAGCCCGATGACGACCGGGTCGTGGTCGGACGCGGCGAACGGGTCCGTGCCGTCGAACAGGAGCGTCACGTTGTAGTTGAACCGGCTGTACGCGAAGCCGACCGCCTCCTGGGAGTTGATCTGCCACACGTCGGCGCCGGTCACCATCTGCAGCGCGGCCGGACTGGCCAGCACGTGGTCGAGCGAACCGGACAGGCTGTCGAACACGTACGTGTGCTCCGACGGGTCGAGCGTGCTGCCCAGGTCCGTGTAGCCGTCGGCGTACAACTCCTCGAGCGGGTCCTCGTCGGTGTAGGCGTTGAAGTCACCGACCAGGAACACCCGGTTCGTGCCCAGGTTCGTTGCGGCCTGGTTGGCGAACGTGTTGAGATCGGCCGCCTCCCGGACCCGGGTCTCGTTGAAGGCACCCTGGTCGGACGCCGGGGAGGTGTTCTCGGCGTCACCGGGGAACAGCGGGTTGCTGTCCGCGCCCTTCGACTTCAGGTGGTTGGCCACCACCAGGAAGGCGTCCTGATCGGACGCGCCTGCTTTCTTGAAGCCCTGGGCCAGCGGCTCGCGGGCGATCGAGAACGGTTGGCCGGCACCGGAATCGTTGGTCAGCACCGTCGACGGGCCGACGGGCGTGACGTCGGCGGGCTTGTAGATCATCGCGGTGCGGATGACGTCCTGACCGTCCAGTGGCGGCAGGTCCGCGGCCGACGGCGACGGCACGAACGCCCACACGTTCGAACCGGCGGCCGTGTTCAACGCGTCGACCAGGCCGGCCAGCGCGGTGTCCCTCGGCTCGCCGAACTTGGCCGAGTTCTCGATCTCCTCCAGTGAGACGATGCTCGCGCCCAGCCGGTTGATCCCGGTGACGATCTTCTCCTGCTGGCGGGTGAAGTTCACGTCGTCCGCCGCGCCGCGCGGGCCGGGGCTGCCGTCCGTGCCGGTGCAGGTGTCCACCGCGATCCGGTTGCCCTGCCGGTCGGTGAAGTACGAGCAGGTGCCCAGGCCCTGCGCGACATAGTCCTCACCGGTCAACGGGAAGTAGTTCTCGACGTTGAACGTGGCGATGCGGACCTGCCCGCCGACCTCGGCAGGCTGCTCGTTCTCGGTGCGGGTGTCGCCGAACGTCGCGATGTCCGAACCGTCGTCGGTGAGCTGCTGGGTGGGCTGGAAGTTCCACAGCGAGAAGCGGAAGTCCAGGATCACCGGCGCGTGGAAGGCCACCGACGACCCGGTGCGGACCGGGTTGGTCGGCGTCAGCCAGGGCAGCGGGCTGTTCGCATGTGCGCCGTCCGGATTGAACTCGAAGCTCGATCCGTCGTCCAGGGTGACCATCCGGGCGGCGTTGTCGGCGGCGACGGCCTGCGCCTGCGCACTGCCCGGCGTGCCGGCGTCGGTCGGCTGGATCAGCGGGATGTCACCGGAAGCCAGGGTGAACGAGCCGAAGAAGTTGCCGTCGAAGTTGTCCGAGACGGTGAAATCACCCTGGGGCGCCATCAGTTCGTCCTCGTGCGCCTCCTTCTGCGCGTCGGTCGCGAGGTCCGACCACGGGATGACGTCCGGGTGCACCGCCGGCAGCGCGGTGGCCAGCGCGGTCACGGTCGGCGAGTCGAGTTCGGTCTGGCCGTCGAACTCCGACGCCTTGGCGGTGACCTCGACGCTCTCGCCGATGTGGACCTGCTGGGCCGAGACCGAGCCGAACACGAAGACCGCGTCGGACGCGCCGGGCGTCGCGTCGTCGGCCTCGGTGCCGCCCGCGCCACCGGTCTCCAGGTAGAAGCCGTTGAAGCCGCCGCTCGGGTAGTCGGCCGTGACCACGCCCTCGGTCGTCACGGTCTGGCCGGCGAGCGGCGAGGTGTCGGTGTTCGTGCCCTGGATGGCGGCGATCGGGGTGATCGTCCCCGCCGGTGCTCCGACGACGAAGCTGAAGGTCGCCGCGCCGGTGGCGCCGGTGGAGTCGGTCGCGGTCACGGTCACCGTGGAGCTGCCGGCCGTGGTCGGCGTGCCGGAGATGACGCCGTCCGCCGAGACCGTCAGGCCGGCGGGCAGGCCGCTCGCCGTCCACGTGTACGGCGGGGTGCCACCGGTCGCGCCGAGTGTGACCGGAGTGATCGCGGTACCGGCCGTCGCGGTCTGCGCGCCGGGACCGGCGACCGTGATGACGGCGCCGCTGTCGGTGGCCGAACCCTCCGGCGTGGGCGCGCCGACGGTGAAGTCCGCGCTGCTCTGGTCGGTGTCCTCGGCATCGCTGCGGCTGACCGACGTCGTGTTGTCCGTCGTCGGCGCGGGACCGGTGCCCTCGAAGGACGTCGTCGTGGAACCCCAGCCGACGGCGTCGACGACACCGGGGATGCCGACCAGGTTGCCCGGCGTCGTGATGCCGGTGTCCGACGAGACGAGGATGACCACCCCGCCGGTGGCGCTCATCGCGGTGGTGCCGGTCGCGTCCGGCGTCGGCAGTGCGACCTGGTCACCGCCGGCGCCGGTCGACTCCTGCACCAGGTAGTGCCCGTGCGACGCGATACCGCCGGTCAACGCGGTCTTCTGGACGGTGGTGCCGGCCGCGGACCGGTACTGCACCGTCCAACCGGTGAGGTCGACTGCGGCGCCGGTCGGATTGTCTAATTCGATGTAGTCGGATCTGTAGTGCGAACCGTTGTTCCCACCACCGCCGTACACCTCGTTGATGACGACGCCGTCGCCTGCCGGATCGGCGGACGCCGGGGCGGCAAGCACCGGGCAGGCAACGCCTGCCGCGGTCAGGGACAGGGCGAGGATCGCGATTCGCCGGGCAAGGGCAGCAGACAAGGCCCGCACCTCCACATGGTCGCTGGTATGGCCTCGGTTGCCGAGGCCGAGGTACGGACGCTAAGCACCGGTTACCTCTGGTGGGCAGACGGCACCTGAACAGGATGTGACGCGCTCAGGCAGCCTCGGCGAACTTAGCCGGGCCGCCGGCCACCGCGATAGATGCGGTCGGCTGACAGTTCGCCCGGCGATACGGGCGGAGTGACCTGACGAATTCCGTTCGCCGGATTCGTCGGTCGGCGGCTACCGTTCGCGCGTCACGACCGAGGAGGCCGTCATGGACAACGACGAGGTGTTGTTGTGAGCGGACCAGCAAGCGCCGCAGGGGGTTCCCTCTAGCGAGGCCAGGGTCGAGCGCGGCCACCGGGTGGTCGGCGAGGACACCGAGCTGATCGAGAAGCTGGGCGGCAACGACCCGTGCCCGTGCGGCTCAGGGCGGCGGTTTCCGCCGCTGCTGCCGGCCGACCGGCCGGTTCGACGACACACTGGGCGACTACTACGTCCGCGACTGACACCTCGGGCGCGGCCGGACGACAGGAGCCGATCCGTGCGGCCAGCACAGCACGATTGAAGGGCGCCGCCGGCCGACGACGCCGCATCCTGGGTCCAACGGCGGAACCGGACCCGAGGAGCTGACCATGCTGGTGTGCGTGACCGGGGGGACCGGGTTCGTCGGTGGGCATTCGATCGCGGCGATCGTCGGGGCCGGGCATCGGGTGCGCCTGCTGGCCAGGCGGGCCGACGCCGTCGAGCAGGCGTTGCGACCGCTGGGCGTGCCCGTCGGGCAGGTGGACGTCGTGCTGGGCGACGTCACGGACGAGGCCGCGGTCGGCGCCGCGGTGGCCGGCGCTGACGCGGTGCTGCATGCCGCGTCGGTCTACTCGTTCGACTCGCGGCGGCGCGCGGAGATCCGCCGGACCAACGTGCGCGGCACCGAGGTCGTGCTGGACACCGCCGTGCGGGCCGGCGTGCGGCGGGTGGTGTACGTGTCCACGTTCGGCGCGTTGCTGCCGACCGGCGGCCGGCCGTTGCGGGTCGATTCGCCGGTGGGCACGGCGAAGGAGCCGTACCTGGTGAGCAAGGCCGATGCGGAGCGGATCGCGCGCCGCCACCAGGAGCAGGGCGCGCCGGTGACCATCACCTACCCGCCGGGCCTGGTCGGTCCGCACGATCCCCGTCTCGGCGATCAGAACGCCCGCCTGCGCGACCTGCTGCGGGGCCTGATGCCGGTGTGGCCGACCGGCGGATTCCCGATCGGCGACGTGCGGGACACGGCGGCGGCGCACGCGACGTTGCTCACCACGGCCGGCGGGCCGAACCGGTGCTTCACCCCGGGTCGCTACCTGACCACGCGCGAGTACGTGCGGGCGGTTCGCACGGTGACCGGTCGCACCCTGCCCGCCGTGTTCCTGCCCGCCTGGCCGATGTTGCCGCTCGGCGCGCTGGTCGGGGTGGTGCAACGGGTGTGGCCGTGGCACATCCCTGCCGAGTACGGCGCCATCTACACGGCCGCCGCGGCCGCCCGGATCGAGGCGGACGGTGTCCCGGGCCGGCCGATCGAGGACAGCATGGCCGACGCCGTGCGGTGGCTGCGGGACACGGGCCGGTTGTCCGCGCGAGCCGCCGGATCGGTCCCGGCACCCGGCTCGGACCTGCTGCCGACCCTCACGTGACCGGCGCGAGCCACACGTCCACGGCCAGCAGGCCGTCCGGCACGGTCGCGGCCCACTCGGCCATGGCGGGCACGACCCGGGCGAGTTCGACGGTCAGCCGCGGCTGACCGTCACCACCGACGCCGCTGCCGTGCATGCTGATCAGCCACCGGCGGGACTCACCTTCGACCCGCAGACGCCGTGCCACACCCTCGATCTGCTGCCGGGTGTACCGACTGGGCACGACGCACAAGGCCGCTCCGAACTCGGGGCGCAGCAGCCGCTCCACCCGTGCCGGGTCCTCCGCCGACACCACCAGCACCGGCCCGGCCCCGGCCGGGTGGAACCAGGCGACCTGCATGATCGACAGCGCCTCCCACTCGTCGTCCGGCGGTGCCGACGGCATGGGGTTGCCGTGTTCACCGTTGCGGGGCCACCCCTGCGGCGGTGGCGCACAGGGCGGATCGGTCCGGCGGCCCCGACGGGAGTCCGGTGGTTGCCAGGAGGTCTGGGTGCGCACCCGCAACCGCTGGCTCTGCCAGGTTCCGGTGAGCGTGGTCCAGCCCTCGATGCCGGTGGCGTGCTGCTGGCGGCGATCCAGGCGGTCGAGGTCCACTCCGTGCGCACGGACGGCGAATCTGCCCGGCCGGGGCGGTCGCGGAGGCCAGACCAACGGCACCGGCTCCGGCCGCTCGAACCACACCTCACCCTCGACCTCCAGGACACGGCCGGTCGCGCGGGCGACCGCACCTTCCCGCACGATCAATCCGGAGAGATCCATCCAGCCAGTGTCGAGCACGCCCGGCATGGTGACCAACCGGGTCGTCGGCGCTCGGCCGTAGTGTGGTGCGGGCGTTGCCGCTGCGGCCGACGAGCTGGGAGCGAGAGGCGAACGTGAGTACCAGCAGTGCTGAGTTTCAGCGGATCCTGGGCGCGCTCGCCGGTGTCCAGCGGGCGGAGGGCCGCGACTACACGTCGTTCAGCGTGCGCGGCAAGCGGTTCGGCTACTACTGGCCGCGCACCAGGACCGTCGGCCTGAAGCAGTTGCTGTCCGAGCAACTCGCTCTGGTCGCCGAGCGGCCGGACGTCTTCGAGGTGCAGTTCACCGCGGGTGCCTTCGGGTGGGTCGTGGTCTACCTGGCGGGGATCGAGTTCGACGAGCTGTCCGAGCTGGTGTACGAGGCCTGGCGGCTGTCCGCACCGGACGAACTCGTCGCGGAGGTGCCGTTTCCCTGGTGAACCGGTCGCAACAGGGTGGCCGCGACCAACAGGCCCACCACCGCGAACGCGGCGACCATGCCGAACGCCACTCGCCAGCCGGCATCGTCAACCGAGACCGTCGTGCAGATCGCCACACCGATCGCGGTGCCCACGAACGACGTGTCGATCAGGCCGGCCGCGAACCCCGAGTCGGGTGCCCGGACCCCGGACAGCGCCGCGATCTGACCGGACACGGCCGCGCCCCCCATGCCGGCGCCGAACGCGAACAACGCCACCAGCAGCACGCCACCGTGGGGCATCCCGGCCAGCACGAGACCCGCGCCGAGCAGGCAGACCGCACCGACGACGGCGACCGCACGCACGCCGTACCGAGTGACCGCCCGCTGACCGGCCAGCGCGCCGGCCACCGAGGTCACCGTCATCATCGCGGCCAGCAGGCCGAACCGCAGCGCGGAGAAACCCATGGCCTGCTGGGCATACGCGGTGAGCGTGACCAGCATGCCGTCCACCGCCATGCCGGCGACCAGGATGACCAGATTGCCGCCGACCAGCAGCCGGGAGCGCAGCAGTCGGGTCGGCACCAGCGGATGTGCGCAACCGCCGCTCCACGGCGACGAACAGGATGGCCAGCACACCGACCCCGGCAACGCCCGACCAGGTCCGCACACCGAGCCAACCGGCGGCGGGCAGCTGGATGATGGTGTACACCAACGCCAACAGAGTCGCCGTGCCGGTCACCGCACCGGCGAGATCGAAGGACCGGGCACCGCCGGCCGGCCGGCCCGCCGGCAACAGCACCGGCGCGAGCAGCGACACCACCACGCCGATCGGCACGTTGATCCAGAAGATCCACTGCCAGCCGAGCGTGTCGGTGAACACCCCGCCGAGCAGCAGTCCCGCCGTCGCGCCGACTCCGCCCAGGCCGCCCCAGATCCCCAACGCCCGGTTGCGTTCCTGACCTTCGGGGAACGCACCCAGGACCATGGACAGGGCGGCAGGCGCGATGATCGCCGCCGAGAAACCCTGCGCCGCACGCGCCGCCACCAACCAGCCGGCTGTCGGGGCCAGCCCGCCGGCCAGCGACGCGAGGACGCGCAGCAGCATCCCGATGCGGAACATCCGCCGCCTGCCGAGCAGGTCGGCGGCCCGGCCACAGCACACCAACGGCCCGGCGAAGGCGAGCGCGTATGCCGTGACTGTCCACTGTAGAGCTGGACCGGACAGGCCGAGCGAGTGGCGGATCGACGGCAGCGCGGTGAGTGTGCTGGTGCCGTCCAGAACGGTCATGAAGTAGGCGGTCGCCAGCAGGGCGAGCAGCCCCCGGCGCCGGGTCATCGCATCGTCACCTGGACGCCCAGTTCCTCGGCCAGCGCGGCCAGTTGGTCACTGGTGCCCTGTTCCCGCCAGCTCGGTTCCTCGTGCCCGTCCAGGAACGTGCCCTGCTGGGTGAGGATCAGGTGGGTGCCGTCGCCGTCGGCGACGAACTCGACCGTGGTGATGGACACCGTGGTGACGTCGGTCTCGGCTGACATCGTCGAGCTGTAGACGATCCGCTCGTCGGGCACGATGTCGTGGTAGTGCGACTCGAAGGTCAGCCACGGACCGTCGCCGGGCCGGCCGCTGCTGACCTCCTGTCCGCCGACCCGGAAGTCCAGTTCGTGCTCGCCGGACGGGCCGGCGAACCAGCGCGCCTTGGCGGCCGGATCGGCCCACGCGGCGAACACCCGCGAGGGCGTGGCGGCGTAGGCGCGGTCCAGGGTGAAGGTTGCGTACTTGACGGTCATGGCTTCGCTCCCTTGTCGTCGTCCGGGTCCTCGGCGAGGTACTCGCCGAGGGCGTCGAGTTGGTGCTCCCAGGCGGTGCGCTGGCGGCCGATCCAGTCCTCGGCCGTGCGCAGCGCGGTGGGTTCGATCTGGCAGGTGCGGACCCTGCCGTGCTTCTCGGTGCGGACCAGCCCCGCGTCCTGCAGGACTCGGAGGTGCTGCAGGATCGCCGGCAGCGACAGGTGCGTCGGCGCCGCCAGCTCGCCCACCGTGGCCGGTCCGCGGACCAGTCGTTCCACCATGTCCCGCCGCGTGCCGTCGGCAAGCGCCCGAAACACCTGGTCCAGCGCACCACGTTGGTTAGGCACATGCTTAACCATAGGTGCGCCGGACCCAAAAGTAAAGTAAGTGCCTAACTGTTTGCCGAGCCCTACCATGGCCCGCATGACGGTTGCCGGCGGCCTGGCCCTGGAACTCGACCGGCCCGTGAAGCCGGGGCTGCGGGTGGAGGTGGCGGCCGGACGCCGGCTGGTGCTGTGGCAGGCCGACCGGATCGTCCTACTGGCCCGCCAGCGCCAGCGATGGCTGGGCGTGCACTACGCCCGGACCGACGCCTACCGCTCACCGCTCCCGCATCTCACGGCGGCCCAGGCGAGGCAGGTGCCCGGCGGTGCATGGGCACACCGATTCGTGAACTGGCTGGTGGCCGCCGCCGACGGTCCGCTGCACGCCGGCCGCTGGATGGTGCACGTCGGGATGCCGAAGTGGACGGTGGCCGCGCACTGGCCGAACATGCTCACCTTCGACCCGGACCGGGGCCACATCACCTGGTTCGGCTACGGCGACCCGGACGAGGACGCCCGCGACGTACTGCCGCTGCGCAGGCTGTCCCCGCCGGACGCGCCGAGGGTGAAGTCCTACCGGCGGCAGTACCGCGAGGGTGTCCTGCCGCCGGTGTTGTTGTGGTGGTTCAGCGGGATGGACAGCCTGCTGGTGCTCGACGGGCACGACCGGATCGTGGCCGCCCTGGCCGAGGGTGCCGTGCCGGACGTCCTGGTGTTGGCGCCGCCGATGCACGACCGGTGGGTGGCGGCCGTGCAGGCACACAGCATCCGGGCCTACGAGGGCCGCATGGCGCATTTCGCGCCCCAGGGTGCCACGATGTGGATCGAGCGGCTGGGCCGCGACTTCGCCGCCGACCTGCGGAACGCCGAACGCGCCGAGGGCCGCGCCCGGGCCTGGCCGCTACCCGGTGGGGCGTCGGCCTGGCAGGCCCACGCTGCCGCCCTCGCGCCGGACTGGGCGCCGGAGTGATCCAGCACGTCAGGCTCGGGCAGCCTGGTGGAGCCGGCGCCGGACGTGGATCGCGTTGCACGGGCTATGCCGTGATGCCGTGCAGGATCAGGTCGGCCAGCGCGTCCGTGGTGATGCCGGCGATCCCGGCGTCCGAGCCCGCGCCGCGGCCCAGGGACGTCACGATCGCCAGCACCAGCGTGGCGACGTCGTCGACCGGTACCCGCAGTGCGGCCGCGTCCGGTTCGAGCACGGCGGCGACCGCGGTGTGCAGGCGCGAGTAGGACGAGGTCCGCTGCTCGGTCAGCCGGGTGCGTTCCTTGTCCGACAAGGAGCCGCGGGTCCACGGGCCGGCCAGGCTGACCGCGTTGACCACCGCTCCGGTGCGTTCGCCCTGCGCACGAATCACCTCGATCAACGAGAGCACTCGCTCCCGCAGCGGTGCGCTCGACTCGATCGCCGCCAACTCGTCCTCCCCATGCCGTGGGTCGGTTGCCTCGGCCAGGCAGGCCGCCAACACGTCGTTCTTGTCCGCGAACGCCCGGAAGATCGTCGGTTCGCCGATGCCCGCGGCACGCGCGATCTGCAACGTCGTGACCGACGGCCCGATCTCCACCAACAGGGGGATCGCCGCCTGGACCACCATGGCCCGCCGTTCCTCGACGCTGCGCCGTGGCGCGCGCTGCCGAGCCTCGTTGTCCGAACTCATGCGCCCAGACTACGTAGTGAGTGCTCACTACGCAAGTGCTGAGCCGCCGCCCCGGTCAGTTACTCGCGGATCTGAATGTTCTCGGGTCGTTCACACACTGGCTCCGTCACCGAACAGTGGCCAGTAGCCGTCTGGCGGTGCACTGTTGGCGTCGCACCGGTACGTCAGACGACACACGAGGGAGCCGACGTGAGCACCGAGTCGACGCGGTACGCGATCCCCCGGCCGACCGAGCAGGTATGGCCGGGACTGGGCACCCCGCCGCGATCACCACTGCGGGCGGCAGCCGCGAGACTCCTGTTCATGGCGGTCGTCCGCCGACTGCCGATCACGGTCGTGTTGCCCGACGGCAGGCGGATCGGTGCAGGTGGCGATGGTGCGCCGGAGATGCGGCTGGTCCGGCCGGCGCACTTCTTCCAGCGGCTGGGCGTCGACTCCACCATCGGTCTCGGCGAGTCGTACATGGTGGGGGACTGGGACACCGACGAACTGGCCGAGGTGCTCACGCCGTTCGCCGCACGGGTCGCCGGCCTGGTGCCGCGACCGCTGCAGACCTTCCGGCGCTGGAGCGGCCAGCGCAAGCCCGATCGGGAACGCAACACCGTCGATGGGGCCCGCGAGAACATCCGGCGCCACTACGACCTGTCCAATGACATGTTCGCGATGTTCCTCGACGAGACGATGACCTACTCGTGCGGCTGGTTCGCACCCGGTTCGGACGACCTCGCCGAGGCGCAGATCCGCAAGATCGACGCGATTCTCGATCACGCGGGGGTGCGGTCGGGCACCACGATGCTGGAGATCGGCACCGGCTGGGGCGCGTTGGCGGTCCGCGCGGCCCAGCGCGGCGCGGAGGTGACGTCGCTGACGATCTCGGCGGAGCAACTGCAACTCGCCGAACACCGTGCCGAGCAGGCAGGCGTCGCCGACCGGGTGCGCGTGGTGCTGCGCGACTACCGCGAGGAGCAGGGCACCTACGACGCGGTGGTCAGCGTGGAGATGATCGAAGCGGTGGGTCACCAGTACTGGCCGGACTACTTCGGCGCCGTCGACCGGGTACTGCGGCCGGGCGGCCGGTTCGCCCTGCAGGCGATCACCATGCCGCACGACCAACTGCTCGCCACCCGGTACTCGCAGGGCTGGCCGCACAAGTACATCTTCCCGGGCGGCGAACTGCTGTCGATCCCCGAAATCGAACACCAGGTCGCAGCGCACACGAGTATGCGGATCACCGACCGGCAGGCGCTCGGCCCGCAGTACGCCCGCACGCTGAGCCATTGGCGGAATCGTTTCCTCGACCGCTGGCCGGACGTGGCGGCGCTCGGGTTCGATGACATCTTCCGGCGGATGTGGGTGTTTTATTTGTCGTATTTCGAGTCTGGCTTCCGTGCTGACTATCTCAACGTGTGGCAGTTGCGGATGGACAAGATGTGAACTGTGTCTTCTGCGGCATTGTCGGCGGGGATCAGCCGGTCAGCATTGTCCACGAGGACGCCGACCTGTTGGCCTTGGTGGACATTCGGCCGGTGACCACTGGTCACTTGCTGGTCGTTCCCAGGAAGCACCGCGTCGGGCTCGGCGACCTGGATGAGACGACGGGTGCCGGCATGTGGCGGTTGGCTCAGCGGCTGGCTGGGGCGCTGCGCCGGTCGTCGTTGCGGTGTGAGGGGGTCAATCTGTTTCTCGCGGACGGCGAGGCGGCCGGGCAGGAGGTGTTCCATGTGCATCTGCACGTGATTCCCCGGTTCGTGGGGGATGGGTTTCGTATCGCTGCTGAGTGGCGGTGGCCGCCGCGTGCCGAACTCGACGCCGTCGCTGGGGACGTGCGTGCGGCTTTGTCGTCGTGACCGTCAGGCGCGGGTCGCGCGTCCCAGCCAACTGTGCGCGCCTCCGGATGCCGGGTCGTACGCCGGATGGACGTCGCGCCCATGGGAACGGGCGACCTCGGCCAACTCGTGCACGTCGGGTGTCCAGCCGTGCCGGCGCAACCACTGCTTCGGGTCCGTCGGCCCGGACTGCCACAGGGCAGCGAGATCCGAGCTGATCCTGGTCAACGCCGCCCGCAGCGCGGCGCTGTTCTCGACGTGGTCGAAGCCGAGCACGCTGCCGGCCGCGCTCAGGTCGGTGACGGTGGCGAGCAGGTGGTCGGCCGCGTCCTCGTCCAATGCGTACAGCAGACCCTCGGTCAGCCACGCGGTCGGCAGGTCCGGGCGGAATCCCGCCTGCCGCAACGTCACGGGCCAGTCCTCGCGCAGATCCACGCCGACCTGATGCAGGACGGTCCGTGGCGGATGCGACACCATGACCTCCTGCTTGAACCGCAGGACCGGCTCCTGGTCGAGTTCGAAGACCTCGGTGCCCGCCGGCCAGTCCAGCCGGTAAGCCCGACTGTCCATTCCGGACGCGACCAGCACGACCTGGCGACAGTCGGCGGCCAGCAGCGTCTCGTCGAGGAATCGTGTCCGGACCGCCGTCTGCCCGGCCATGATCGCCACGAAGTCGCGCTTGGCCTCGTCCACCGGCATGTCGGCGGCGGCCAGGAACAGTGCCGCGTACGGATCGGCGAACAACCGGTCGGGTCGTTCGTGTTCGGCCGCGCGCAGTGCCGCGACCTCCCAGGCGGTCCGGCCGATCGCATCGATCTCGTCAAATTTTGTCACGCACGTTACTGTATCGAACGATACTATTGCCCGACATCCGGCGGATAGGTGAACCGGGTCAACAGATCCATCAACTGGTCTGCCTCGCCCGGCCCCAGCTGCGCGACCAGTCCCTCGGCCGGGCCGGCGGCAGCCAGCTGGGCCGCGTCGAAGACCTCCAGGCCGCGGGCGGTGATCTCCACGGCGCGTACCCGCCGGTCGCCGGGCACCGCGCGGCGCGCGGCGAGTCCGGCCGCTTCGAGGTCGTCGACCACGCGCATGATGCCGGCCTTGTCGACACCGGTCTCCTCGACCAGATCCCGCTGGGTCGTGGGCCCGCGATCGACCAGCACGATCAGGATCGCGAAGTGGCGCAGTTCGATGCCGAACGGCCGCACCGCGACGGCCATCGTCGTGGCGGCCCGCGCGTGCGCTCGGCGCAGCAGCAAGCCCAGTGTGAACGGCGAGATGCCCCCCGACTCGTCGGTGGCGCGGGTCTTCATGGGCGCGACGATACTCGGTTCATCTGACACTTTCTCAGCTGAAACGGCATGTTCTGAACCGCTCAAGATCGTTACCTTGCTGTGATTGTTGTGGCCCACAACATATGCCAGTTTCTGAGACGCCGGAGGAGTGCGGCCACCGGTGATCACCGAACGTGCCTGATCGCGTCGCTTCAGTGAGGAGGCGTCCGTGTTACGTCGTCGTTGGCTCGGAATTGTCGGGATCATCGGAATTACCGGACTCGTCGCAGCTGGCCTGTCCGGCCCCACCGCATCCGCCGCCGTCAACCCGGCCTGCCCGTGGGTCGGATCAACAGCACCGGTACCCCAGCGCGTCGCCCAAGTGCTGGCACAGCTGACGCTCGCGCAGAAGATCTCGCTGGTGCACGGCACCGGCGGTGCCTACGTCGGCAACACACCGGCCATTCCGGCGTTGTGCATTCCGGCGATCGGCCTGGAGGACGGGCCCGCCGGCGTCGGCGAGGGCCTGACGGGCGTCACCCAACTGCCCGCCCCGGTGGCCGCCGCGGCGACCTGGGACACGGCCGCTGAGCAGCAGTACGGCGCCGTGGTGGGCAGCGAGGAGTTCGGCAAGGGCGCCAGCATCGACCTCGGCCCGACCGTGAACATCGTCCGGGATCCCCGCTGGGGCAGGGCGTTCGAGTCGATGTCCGAGGATCCCTTCCTGGCGGGCCAACTCGGCGCCGCCGAGATCAGGGGAGTGCAGGGCACCGGTGAGCTGGCCCAGGTCAAGCACCTCGGCGTCTACAACCAGGAGACCAACCGCAACACGTCGGCCGACAACGCGGTCATCGATCCGCGGGCCGAGCAGGAGATCTACTTCCCGCAGTTCCAGGCCGGCGTGCAGCAGGGCGCCGCATCCTCGGTGATGTGCTCCTACAGCTTCGTCAACGGCACCGACGCCTGCGAGAACCCCGTGCTGCTCAACCAGGCGCTGGACACCGAGTTCGGCTTCCCCGGCTTCGTCACGTCCGACTGGGGCGGCACCCACTCCACGGTGGCGGCCGCCAACGCGGGCATGGACATGCAGATGCCCGACGACAGCTTCTTCGGCGCGGCCCTGCAGACCGCCGTCAACAACGGCCAGGTCTCGATGGCCACCCTGAACTCGATGGTGAGCCGCATCCTGACCGAGGAGTTCACCTTCGGCCTGTTCGACAACGCACCGCACGGCTCGACGACGGCCACTGTCACCAGCGCCGCGCACCGGTCGACCGCAGAGCAGATCGCCGAAGAGGGCACGGTCCTGTTGCGCAACAACGGAAACGCGCTGCCACTTGGCGCCACGACCAAGTCGATCGCGGTGATCGGCACCGACGCCAGCACGGCCCCGCAGACCGACGGCGGCGGCAGCGCGGGCGTCTCGTCGTCCGGCACCGTCACCCCGCTGCAGGGCATCACCAGCCGCGCGGGCGCCGGCATCACGGTCGGGTTCTCGGCCGGCAACTCGGCCAACGACACGCTGCCCGACGTTCCGGCCGGCGCGCTCACCCCGGCCACCGGTACCGGCAGCGGCCTGACCGGCCAGTACTTCAACAACATGACGCTGTCCGGCACGCCCGCGTTCACCAGGACCGACGGCCCGGTCGACTTCAACTTCAACGGCGTGTCACCGGGCACGGGAATCGGCGCGACCCAGTGGTCGGCCAGGTGGACCGGCAAGGTCACGCCCACCACCACCGGCACCTACACGTTCGCCACCACCAGCGACGACGGCAGCAGGCTGTTCGTCAACGGCCAGGAGGTCATCAACGACTTCCAGGACCAGGCGGCGACCACGTCCACCGGCACCATCAACCTGACCGCGGGCGTGCCGGCGTCCATCGAACTGGACTACTTCCAGGACGGTGGCGCCAGCCAGGTCAGCCTCGGCTGGGCCCCGCCCGGCTTCACCACGCCGGCGATCACGGCGGCGGCCAACCTGGCCAGGACGTCCTCGGTGGCCGTGGTGTTCGCGAACAACTTCGAGTCCGAGGGCAGTGACCTGTCCAGCATCGACCTGCCGGGTGACCAGAACCTGCTGATCTCCGCGGTGGCCGCTGCCAACCCGAACACCATCGTGGTGCTCAACACCGGTTCCGCCGTCACCATGCCGTGGCTGAGTTCGGTGGCCGGCGTGCTGGAGAACTGGTATCCCGGCCAGGAGGACGGCAACGCCATCGCGGCCGTGCTGTTCGGCGACGTGAACCCGTCCGGCAAGCTGCCGGTGAGCTTCCCGAAGAGCCTGGCCGACGTGCCGGCCTCGACCACGGCGCAGTGGCCGGGCACCGGTGGCAACGTGCAGTACTCCGAGGGGGTCGACGTCGGATACCGCTGGTACCAGGCGAAGGGCATCGCGCCGCTGTTCCCGTTCGGTTTCGGCTTGTCCTACACCAGTTTCGGGTACAGCGCCCTGCACGTCTCGGCGGTGGACGCCCACGGGAACGCGACCGTGACGGCGACGGTGACCAACACCGGCACCAAGGCGGGCTCGGACGTCGCCCAGCTGTACGTCGGTGATCCGGCGACCACCGGTGAGCCGCCGGAGCAGTTGAAGGGCTTCCAGCGGGTGACGCTGCAACCAGGTGCCAGCACCACGGTCAGCTTCCCGGTCACGATGCACGACCTGGCCTTCTGGAACGACGCCACCAGCTCGTGGAACACGGCGACCGGAACGTACCAGCTCATGGTCGGCGACACGTCCGCCAGCCCGCAGCTGGCCGGCACGCTCGCCGTCACGTCGACGTCGACCGGCAACGCGGTGACCGTGACCAACCCGCAGGGCATGAGCAGCCCGGTCGGCACGGCCGCCGGCCTGCCGATCAGCGCGTCGGATTCGGCGGCCGGCCAGACGCTCACCTACACGGCCACCGGACTGCCGGCGGGCCTGTCGATCAACGCGACCAGCGGCATGATCTCCGGTAGCGCGACCACTGCGGCCACCAACACCGTCACGGTGACCGCCACCGACGCCACCGGAGCCGTCGGCCGCACGACGTTCGTCTGGACGGCGACCAGGCCGGTCGCCACGACGGCGGTCACCGGACCGATCGTGGCCGGAGTGTCGCCGACCCTGTGCGTCGACGACCGGGCGGCCTCGACGGCGAACAACAACCCGATCCAGATCTTCACCTGCGACGGCACCACGGCGCAGTCGTGGACGGTGGCCGCGGGCAACACGCTCCAGGTGCTCGGCAAATGCATGGACGTGACCGCCGCCGGCACCGCCAACGCCACCAAGGTGCAGTTGTTCGACTGCAACGGAACGGGCGCACAGGTCTGGCAGCCGCAGGCCAACGGCTCGCTGCTCAACCCGGAATCCGGTCGCTGCCTCGACGATCCGGCGGCGTCCACGACGAACAGCACGCAGCTGCAGATTTTCGACTGCAACGGCACGGCGGCACAGCGCTGGACGCTGCCGTAGCGGAGTGCCGGGCCGGCTGACGACGTCGGCCGGCCCGGTGCCCGGTCAGTAGGCCGACTGTCGCACGACGTCGATCTGGTCCGCGGCGTCGACGTGGATGTGGGCCCGGAACTGGCCGTGGTTGTGGCTGATCACACTCCGCATGACCTGGTCGACGGTGCAGGAGGTCGCCGGGCAGGTCTCGAACGGAAATCCCCTGGGATCGATGGACGCCACCGTGGTTCCCGGCTTCATCGGCAGCCGGTGGACGGCCGGGTCGCTCGGGTCGGGCACCAGGTTCGGCAGGCGTGATTCCGGTTCTTCCACGACCTTCTGGAACTCGACCAGCTTGTTCTTCAGGTCATAGCCGACGAACACTACGTCAACATCGGTGTTCGGGAACTTCAGCTTCGGTGCGGTCGTGGCGGGCGGCGTGGTCCGGCTTGTCGTGGCCGGCGCTGATGTCGTTGTCCGGCTTGGGACCGCGGGCGCCGGTGGCACGGTGTGGGTCGATGTGACCGGCGCCGGTGGCGCTGCCTGGCTGCCTGCTCGGCACGCTGTGGCCGCCAGTCCGATCAGTGTCGCGGCCGTGGCGACGACCAGGATCCGACGCGATACGTTGTCCATGAATTCCCCCGTGGCGATGTGGTGACCCCATGAAGGAGGACGTACACATCGCGACAGGGTTGTGTTCGCGATCGGTTCGGGTCCGCGGAGGTGATCATGGTCGCTGACGCCGTCGAGGCAGCACTGTCCCTCGGGCTGGCGGAGCTGGTGGTCGGCGACGACCAGGTGCTGCCCGCCGAGCGCCAGGTGGAGCAGTGGGACGTGCCCGCCGGTGATCGGCAGGCGCTGTCCCGATGGGGGCTGCCCAATGCTCGTCCGGATGCGTTTCGACATCGCCCAGTACGACCGGCTCGACGCCTTTCTCGGCCATGTCAGGCGGATCGATCGCCGAGCGGCTGACGAGCCGTCGTCCCTGTGGCACGGGGTGGTGGCGGGCTGGTGACCACACCACGATCGGCGCTGCCGGGAAACTCCGATGCCGGCCCGATCCGGATCGGTTACCGTGCTGTCGTGGCCGTCGCGACGTCTCGTCGATTTACCGGCCCCTTGGCCAGGTGGCGCAGGGGTCGGCTGTTGGCACGTCGCTGATCGACCGTCGAACGAGCCCATGGGCCAAGGGATGTCTCCCACCAGCCCACTCGTTCCGGAGGTTTGTCATGCCCGCTCGACTCACGTCTGTCGAACTCGCCCGCGATCTGGCCCTGCGCGATCTCACCGATCCCGCCGAGGGCCCGCATGCCGTCCAACTCGTCGTGCACCACGCAGTGGCCGCGCTCGCGGACCTGTGGGGATGCGAGGTGCGGTGGTGGCGTGGTGATCGGATCGTCACCATCGCCGACAACTACGACAACCTTGGTTACGACAGCGCGGACGTCACCCGCGACGCCCGCTACACCAGGTATGTCGACGACTGTCGGATGCTGCGGAGCCACTCCAGCGCGATGATCCCCGCCGCACTGCGGGCACTGGCCGACGATCCGGTGGACGACGTGCTGTTGGTGTGTCCCGGGATCGTGCACCGTCGCGACGCCATCGACCGGCTGCACACCGGAAATCCGCATCAGCTCGACCTGTGGCGCATCACCCGGCGGACGCCACCGATGGCGGACGCCGACCTGGACGCGATGATCACCGGGCTGCTGGGCGCTCTGGTGCCGGGATCGGTCGATCGGCGTGAGGCGCGCACCCACTCGTACACCGTCGCCGGCCGTCAGGTGGACGTCGCCCGCGACGGCGAGTGGGTCGAGGTCGCCGAATGCGGCCTGGCCGGCCCCACCGTGCTCGGCACGGCGGGGCTGGATGCCACGTGGAGCGGGCTGGCGCTGGGCCTGGGACTCGACCGGATGCTCATGCTGCTCAAGGGAATCCCGGACATCCGGCTGTTGCGCTCCGCCGACCCCGCTGTCGTGGCGCAGCTGACGGACCTGGCTCGCTACCGACCGGTGTCGACCAGGCCGCCGATCCGGCGGGACATCTCCATCGCGGCGGACGCGGGCAGTCTCGCCGAGGATCTCGGTGACCGGGTCCGCTACGCGCTCGGCGACGACGCCGCATGCGTGGAGTCGGTGGAGATCCTCAGCGAGACGCCCTGTGCCGCGCTACCGGCCGAAGCCCTGGCCCGCCTGGGCGCCCGCGTGGACCAGACGAACATCCTGGTCCGGGTCGTGCTGCGCCATCTCGACCGGACGTTGACCGATCACGACGCGAACGCCCTGCGCGACCGTATCTACGTCGCCCTCCACGAAGGCGGCTGAGATGTCAGGACTTCGCCGGATCGACGAACTCCGGCTGGTCGAGCAGCCGTAGCCAACTGCCGTCGGGCTGGCGTCGGACGACCTGCGCCCTGGCGCCGGCGCCGTCCTTCGGCGGGGTCGCCGTCATGGCGATGTCGCCGCTGACCAGCGTCGGCAGCGGCGGTTCTGGCTCGAAGTGGGGCCGGTTGGCGAGCACCAGCTCCCACATGGCCTGGATCGCCTTGCGTCCGACGGTCTGCTGCCCCGGCGGGTAGGCCAGTACCGCGTCCTGTTCGTAGAGGGCGGCGACTCCGGCCGCGTCGCCCGCGTTGGACCGCTCCACGAACAGGCGGGTGATGTCCTCGGGTCGCATGGCCTTCTCGTACTCAGTCATGACGTCCTCCCGTCTCTCGGCCGTACTACCAGGCTGCCTGGCGAACAGCCAGAAGTCCAACGCATAGATCCGATCGGTACTACAATCAGGGGTCATGGATCTGCGGCAGCTCGAATACCTCGTCGCGGTGGCGGAGGAACGCAACTTCACCCGCGCCGCCGAACGGGTCCACATCAGCCAGTCCGGTGTCAGCGCCCAGATCCGGCAGCTGGAACGGGAACTCGGCGCCGAGTTGTTCGACCGGTCGTCGCGGGTCACCACGCTGACCGTCGCCGGCAAGGCCGCCCTGGAGCACGCCCGCACGGCGCTGGCCGCGGCCGACGCGCTCCGGCAGGCGGTGGCCGACATCGGTCAGGTGGTCAGCGGCAGCCTCACCGTCGCCATGGTCATCGGCTGCACGATCACGCCGTTGTTCGACGGCCTGGCCACCTTCCACCGTGCCCATCCCGGCGTCGACATCGCGTTGCTGGAAGGCAATTCCGCCGATCTCGTCGAGGACGTTCGTACGGGTTTGGTCGACCTGGCCCTGGTCGGCATGGCCGAGCTGCCGCCGGACCTGCGGGCCATGACCATCGTCAGCGAGCCGCTGGTCGCGGCGATCCCGCCCGCGCATCCGCTCGCCGAGCTGCCGGAGATCACCCTGCACGACCTGGCCGAGCATCCGCTGGTGTGCATGCCGCCCGGCACCGGCCTGCGGACCGTGTTCGACCGGGCCTGCACCGCCCAGGGGGTGCGGCCCCGGATCGCGCTGCACGCGAGCGCGGCCGACGCCATCGCTGACGTCGCGGCCCGCAACCTGGCCGTTGCCATCCTCTCGACCTCGATGGCCGCCCGCTACGAGGAAACCCTCACTGTTCGGGCCATCACGGACATCGGGCAGCCCACCCTGCTGGCCCTGGTCTGGCGGGCCGCCCACAATCCGGCCCTCCGCGAACTGCTGTCCCACTGCCGCACGGCCTTCGCCGGTTCCTAGCGGTTCAGGCAACGGCCAGCCTGGCCGCGGCCTGCTCGAACGAGTCGGCCAGATGGTCGGCCCGCCGCAGTCGTTCGGCCGGGTCGGGATGCCAGAACGCCTGGCGGCTGGTGTGGTAGGTCGGGATGACCAGGACGCCCGCCGGCAGCGCGTCGGGGTGCCGGCGGATGAGTCGTGCCCAGCCGCGCTGGGCGTCCTTGCCGTGCAACATGACCACGGCCAGGTCCGGCAGGAGCGCGAGAAGCCCCAGCAACGGCCCCGCAGCCTGGTCCAGTTGCTCGGTGGTGGGCCTCCTGTTGATGTACCAGGGGTAGATGTTCCACGGCACGACCTCGCCGACGTCGATGCCGGCATCGGCGAACAGACCGGCTATCCGTTCGGCGGTGGCGTCGTCGTTCTCGATGCTGAGCAAACCGCTACCGGCGTTGCCCGCCTGGGTTTTGGGGCCCGGATCGCGCAACACGCTGAGTAGGCGAGCGGACGTGCCGCCGTACACGGGCGCGACGTACGGCGCCCACCGGCCGGCTGCCGGATCGTTCAGGCGATCGACCAGTTCATTGACGGGGGCGATGTGCTCGGCGCGGATTCCGGCAAGCTGCTCATCTCGGAACGCCTTGTCACGCATCCGCCGGACCATCGTCGAAGTCTAGTGATCCTGCCGGCGGGCGAGCGCCCGCCGGCAGGATCCGTCCGCAGCGACGGCTACCGGACGACCTGCACCACGTCACCGACGCCGAGGCTGTCGAAGAACTTCACCGCGGCGGAGCGGGTGAGGTGGACGCAGCCGTGCGACGACACCGCCAGGCTGCCCTCGTGGAACGCGTCACCGCCGTTGAAGAACACCGAGTACGGCATCGCCGCGTGATACACACTGCTCACGTGATTGCGGTCCTTGTACGACACCCGGAACGTGCCGGGAGCCGTCGGGAAACTCGGCCGGCCGGTGCGGGCCCTGACCGGTCCGTAGACGACCTTTCCGTTGCGTGCCAACCACGCCTCCTGTGTGGACAGATCGACACACGCTCGTGCGGCCCGGGAACAGTGCATCGTCGCGGCATTCGCTGTCGCCGGACTGGCCACCATCAGGGCCGCGGAGGCCGCGGCGGCCACTCCGGCCGCCGCGATCGTCGAGAGTCGCTTGACGCTGGTCATGACTATCGCCTCCAGCCATCGCTTGTCGAGCTCTCGCTGAAGTGATACCCGGTCATAGCGGTCTCTAACATCCAATTCGCCCGAACAGGTGACACCCGGCCGGACGGCCTGTGTCCCACGACCAGGCGACCTTGAGTCCGAAGAGGACTTTGTGGGATCGCGGCTCCCAACTGCGACAAGGTATTCGTTCGAGCGCATATCTACAGGATGGGATGGCCAACCCAGTTTTCCGGCACGCCGGGCAGGGGCTTGACCGGTGAGGTCTCGTGGAACCGACGGGTGCCCGCACACGACGGCGCACCGACCAGCCGGACTGGGCGGCGAGGCCGGTCAGGTCGGTGGTTTCCGCTCCCGCGCCGCCCGTTCCACCTCCGCGAGATCGGCCTGGGTGACCAGGCGCAACTCCGCGGCCCGGCGGGCGACCGCGAATCGCACGTTCTACAGCCGTCCAGGGTGCGGGGCGAGGAACGGGTCGTCGCGCACCCCGAAGGCGAGCGCCGAAATCGTCCGGATCGCCTCGTCGACCCGCTGCGGCCGGTTCAGGTTCCAGGCGTAGTCGTGCCAGTGCTGCACCCGTTCGTAGATCTCCCGGTTCGACGGCGGGCGCGGGTAGTCGTCCCGGCCGGCCAGCCACGGTTCGGTCAGCGCGAGCGCGACGTACCAGTCGCGGCTGCCCCGCACCGGGCTCGGTCCGGGAGTGGTCAAGTCCGAGCCTTCCGGTGGAGCTGACCCGCCCGGCTCGTCGGACCGTGCCGGCGTGACCTCGGTGGTGAGCAACCGGTCGGCAAGGACACCGTGCTGATCCTGCCGGCCCAGCAACACCGCCAGCTGGTTCTCGCCATCGTCCAGCAGCGCCGACATGGACCGGGTCATGGTCACCCGGCGGTCAGCCTGGTCAACGGCGCGGTGTCGGTGTCGCTCGGCATCGTCCTCGCCAGCGCCGTCACCACCATCATGACGAACGACGACGTCCGGGGCTGGTACCGGCACGGTCGCTACTGACGGTCCGTTCAGGACGGACGGGTCGGGGTCATTCCAGTCCGGGTAGCCGGGTCCGCCACAGCCACTCGGTGAACAGCTCGTCCAGCGGTTCGGTCGCGTACCGCTGGGCGAGCGCCGTGAACCGGTCCGTGGTGACCGTGCCGTGCCGGTGCTCGTCGGTCCACGCGTGCAGCAGGTCGAAGAACCGGCCGTCCCCGATCCGCCGCCGCAGCGCGTGCAGCGTCAGCGCACCCCGCCGGTACACGCGCTCGTCGAAGATCCGCGTGGCGCCCGGATCGGCCACCTTCAGGTCGGTCGGCCGGGTGGCCAGCCGGGCGTGCCACTGGAGGGCGTGCGCGTGTGCGGACAGGCCGCCGGTGGTCTCCGACCACAGCCACTCCGCGTACGTGGCGAAGCCCTCGTTCAACCAGATGTGCCGCCACTCGGCGACGGTGAGACTGTTGCCGAACCACTGATGGGCCAGTTCGTGCACCACCAGCCGTTCGTGGGTGCGCCTGCCGTCCACGTGACCGGCGCCGAAGATCGACATACCCTGGGCCTCGATCGGGTCGTCCAGCTCGTCGGCGGTCACCACGATGATGTAGTTCTCGAACGGGTACGGTCCGAAGAACCGTTGCAGGGCAACCATGATCTGCCCCTGCCGGGCGAAGTCGAACTCCGCTGCCCGGCGCAGCTCGACAGGGACCTCGGCCACCTGCGGTACGGCGCCCGCTGCCAGCACGACCTGGTCGTACCGTCCGATTTGGACGCTCATCAGGTAGCTCGCGGTCGGCTGCGGCCGCAGGTAGACCCACGTCGTGGAGCCGGCACCGAGGCGGCGGGACACCAGATTGCCGGTGACCAGCACCGTGTACGCGCTCGCCGTGGTCAACGACACGCGGTAGGTCGCCTTGTCCGACGGGTGGTCGTTGCACGGGAACCACGACGGTGCGCCGATCGGCTGGCTGGCCACCAGCACGCCGTCGGTCAGCTCGTCCCAGCCGATGTCACCCCACCGGCTGGCCACCGGCCTCGGGTTGCCGCCGTAGCGCACCTCGACCGTGAAGTCCGCGCCGTCGGCCAGCGACCCGGCCGGCCGGATGCGCAGCTTGCCGCGCTGGTGCGTGTACCGCGCGGGCAACCCGTCCACCAGCACCCGCTGCACCCGCAGGCCGGCCAGGTCCAGGCTGAACGCGGCCAGCGCCTGGGTGGCGACGGCCGCGATCGTGGCCCGGCCGGTCAGCCGGTTGGTCCGGATCCGGTACTCCAGGTCCAGGTCGTAGTGCCGGACGCGGTAGCCGCCGTTGCCGTGCGACGGCAGGTAGGAGTCGGCCGATCGGTCGGCACCGACCTTCCCGTTCACCCCTGGCTCGGCCAGTCCAGGATCGGGTTGCCCAGCCACCGGGTGTGCGGTGGCACCTCGTCGCCCCTGGTCACCAGCGAACCGGGGCCCACCGTGGTGGCCGTGCCGAGGCTCGCGCCGGGCAGCACGATGCCGTGCGGGCCGAGTGTCGCACCGCCGGCCAGCCTCACCTCGTCCATGCTCATGATCCGATCATGGAACAGATGGGTCTGGACGACACACCCCCGGTTGACGGTTGATCCGTCACCGAGCCGCACCAGATCGGACTCCGGCAGCCAGTAGGTCTCCAGCCACACGCCCCGGCCGATGTGCGCGCCCATGGTGCGCAGCCACAGTGTGAGCAGCGGCGTCCCGGTGGCCGCCTGCACCAGCCACGGCACCGCCAGGACCTCGACGAACGTGTCGGCCAGTTCGTTGCGCCACACGAACGAGCACCACAGCGGGTGCTCCACGGCCCGGAACCGGCCGACCAGCAGCCACTTGGCCAGTGTCGCCACCAGGCACGCGACCGCACCGGCGCCCAGCAGCACCACACCGGACAGCGCCGCTGCCACCCACACGCCGTACGACGTCCACAGCACCAGCAGCGCGGCGCACACCAGCACGCCCAGCGCGGCACCGCACATGACCGGCAGCACCCGGCACAGCTCGACGGCCGCCCTGGCCACCTTCAGCCGGTGGGGCGGCTGGAACGTCCGGCTGGTGTCCGTGGCACCGACCGCCCTGCGCAGCGGCATCGGCGGCATGCCCAGCCAGGACGAGCCCTTCTTGGCCTTGCGCGGCGTCGAGGACAGCACGCCGACCAGGCCGCGGTTGGGCACCGAGTGACCGGGCGCGGTCATCCCGGAGTTGCCCAGGAACGCGGCCTTGCCGACCCGGGCCGGCGCGACGTGCAGCCAGCCCCTGCCCAGCTCGTAGCCCGCGACCATGGTGTCGTCGGCCAGGAACGCGCCGCTGGCCACCGTGGTCATCGACGGCAGCGCCAGCACGGTGGAGATCTCCGCGCCCTTGCCCACCTTCGCGCCCAGCAGGCGCAGCCAGACCGGCGTGGCGAGGCTCGCGTAGAGCGGGAACAGGCCGGTCCGGGCCATGTCCATCAGCCGCTCGGTGGCCCACACCCGCCAGCCGGTTCCGCCGTGCACCGGGTGGTAGCCCTGGCGGATGCCGATCGACAGCAGCCGCACCGGCACCAGCACCAGCACCGCATAGGTGACGAGGTAGCAGACCGTGGCCGGCGGCACGGCGAACAGAGCGTGCGGCAGCGCGGCCACGGCGCCGGTGCTACCGGCGATCGCGTGCCCGACCAACGCCAGGGCCGGCAGGGCGGCGACCGCGGGCAGCAGGCCCAGCAGCATCGACGTCACGGCGTACCCCCAGGCCCACCGCCGGGACCGGGGCGCCCGGCCGATCGGCCACTTCAGGGTGGACCTGCCGGCGGGCGCCGCCGGGCTGCCGGCCCACCGCTGCTCGGCCGGCACCGGACCTGCCACGGTCGAACCCGCCGCCACGTCCGCGCCCCTGCCGACCCTGGCGCCGGGCAGCAGCGTGCTGCGCGCACCGATCCTGGCGCCCGCGCCGACGCGGATCTTGCCGATGTGCACGACGTCGCCGTCCACCCAGTAGCCGGCCAGGTCCACCTCGGGCTCGATCGCGGCACCTCGGCCCAGCCGCAGCATGCCGGTCACCGGGGGAGCCGAGTGCAGGTCGACGTCCCGGCCGATCTTCGCGCCCAGCGCCCGCGCGTACCGGGACATCCAGGACGCGCCGGAGACGGCCGTGGCACCGCTGTGCTCGGCCAGCCGCAGTGCCGTCCACAGCCGCAGGTGAATGGACCCGCCGCGCGGGTAGCTGCCCGGTCGCACACGACGCAGCAGCAGCCGGGCGCCGCCGGCCGCGATCGCGATCCGTCCCGCCGGGCTGAACAGCACCAGCCACGCCACCGCCAGCGCCCACCACGGCACGGTCGGCAGCCAGGCGGGTCCGCCCAGCGCGGCGAGGACGGTGGTGGCACCCGCCAGGACGGCCGTCCGGCGCAGGCCGACGAGGGTGAGCAGCGGCACCATCAGCAGTGCCTGCGCCAGACCGGTGCGCCTCGGGGTGGGCACGACCGTCCTGTGGGTGGTCGCGGCCTCCTGATAGGCGTCGAGCAGCCCGGCCAGTGCGCCGAGCGTGGGGTGCTGGTAGATGTCGATCACCGACACGCGGGGAAACCGGGTGCGGATCCTGGCCACCAGCTGGGCGGCGGTCAGGCTGCCGCCGCCGAGGTTGAAGAAGTCGTCGCCGGTGTCCGACGGGCGGGCGCCCAGGATCTGCGCCCAACCGTCCGCCAGCCACTGTTCGTTCTCGGACAGCGACTCGTCGTCGTCCACAGCGGACTCCAGTGGCCACGGCAGCGCGGCGCGGTCCACCTTGCCGGACGTCGTGGTGGGCAGTTCGCCGACCGCGGCGAGCAGCGGCACCAGCGCGGCGGGCAGCCGGTCGCGCAGCAGTGCGGTGGCCGACGGCTGGTCGAAGGCGCCGGACGTGGCCACGTAGCCGACGAGCACCTGGTTGCCGGCGTCCGTGGTGCGCACGGCGGCGGCCCCGGCCACCACGCCGGGCAACGCCCGCAGCGCGGCGTCCACCTCGCCGAGTTCGATCCGTCGCCCGCCGAGCTTGACCTGCTCGTCGCCGCGCCCGACGAACAGCAGGCCCTCGGGCGCCGCGGTGACCAGGTCGCCGCTGCGGTAGGCGCGCCGCCAGCCCAGCGAGGGGAGTGGCGCGAACTTCTCGGTGTCCTTGGCCTCGTCCAGGTAGCGGGCCAGGCCGACGCCACCGATGACCAGTTCGCCGGTCTCACCCATGCCGACCGGCTCGCCGTCGGCGTCGACCACGGCCAGCTGCCAGCCGGCCAGCGGCAGTCCGATCCGGACCGGACCCTGCCCGGTCAGCTGGGCCGCGCAGGCGACGACCGTCGCCTCGGTCGGCCCGTAGGTGTTCCAGACCTCGCGGCCCTCCACGGCCAGCCGTTGCGCCAGCTCCCGCGGGCACGCCTCGCCGCCGAAGATCAGCAGCCGGACGTCCTCCAGCGCCTCGGCGGGCCACAGCGCGGCCAGCGTCGGCACGGTGGACACGATCGTGATGCCCTGCGCCACCAGCCACGGTCCGAGGTCGACCCCGGTGCGCACCAGGGCGCGCGGCGCGGGGACCAGACAGGCGCCGTGCCGCCATGCCAGCCACATCTCCTCGCACGACGCGTCGAACGCGACGGACAGTCCGGCGAGCACGCGGTCGCCCGGCCCGATCGGCTCCTCGGTGAGGAACAGGCCGGCCTCGGCGTCCACGAACGCGGCTGCCGCGCGGTGCGTGACGGCGACGCCCTTCGGTCTGCCCGTGGAGCCGGAGGTGAAGATGATCCAGGCGTCGTCGTTCGGACCGGGCTTGGCCTCGCGGCCGGTGGGTGGCGTCAGCAGCGTGATGTCGTGCCCGTCGCGGACCACCGCGCACACGGCGGCCTCGCCGAACACCAGATCGGCTCGCTCCTGTGGATCGTCCGCGTCGACCGGCACGTAGGCGGCGCCCGCGGCGAGTGTGGCGAGGATGGCGACGTAGAGGTCTGCCGTGCCGGACGAGATCCGGATGCCGACCCGGTCGCCGAGACCGATCCCGTTGGCGTGCAGGCGAAGCCGCAGTGCGTCGACCTCGTCGGTGAGCTGCCGGTAGGTGAGCGTGCGCGTTCCGTCGTCGAGTGCGGCGGTGTTGGGGTACCGGACCGCGGTCGTGTCGACGATGTCCAGCAGGGTCCGCTCGCTGGGCGCGAGATCGGACCAGAAAAGGGCGCGGGCCGAAGGCCGCGCCGGAGCAGCAGTCGCGACCGTGCCCAACAGGGCACGGTCGGCAGTCACGGTCACCGGGACAAGCCCATGAGTCGTCCTCCGAGAGGGAATCAATCGGGGCCGCGGCAGCGGCGGCGCACCCGGACCGCGGTCAAGAGTACGGGAGATGAACACAAAGTTTCTTTCGGGTGACGATTCCGTGGTCAACGTCACCGGCGATATTGGTGCGCCGCGGACCGAACCGGCGGCAGGTCATCCGCGTCCTTGCACACAGGAGAGGGGCCACGCCGGGGAGTGTGCGGCCTGGAGCGGGCCGGCGCAGCTCGGGGCGAAGCGCGCATGAGTTCGTCGGTGTGTGCCAAGAACGCGCCGACCTGCGGACATTGGGGCTTCCGCAGGTCGGCGCGATGGCGTTCGAGGCCGTCACTCGACGGTGGCGCGCAGCTTCGCGAGCAACTGTGCCAACGTCGCCAACTCGTCCTGGGTGAGGCCGGAGCGCAGGCGCTTGTCGTGCGAGCGGGCCGCGGCGGCGAGGTGGTGGAACAGCTGCTCGCCCTGCTCGGTGAGCCGGACCTGGTGGACGCGCCGGTTGGTCGGTTCGCGTTGGCGCGTGATGAGTCCGTCGGCCTCCATCGCGTTCAGGTGGTGGGTCAGCGTCGCGCCCTGAATGCCGACGGCCGCGGCGATCTGCCGCTGGTTGGCGTCCGGCAGGTTCTTCAGCGAGATCAGGATCAGCCAGGTCGGGCCGGAGCCGCCCGCCTCGGCCATGGTCGTCTCGAAGGCGCGGTTGACCGTCTTCGCGGTAGTGGCCAGGACGAGACCGATCGGCGGTGCGGTGGGTTTCGGCACGTCGTCAGGCTACTACCTCTAAGCGTTTGACATCAAACAGTTAGATATCTAACGTTTGTGGCGTCAGCTCATCGAGGAGGGCACCATGAACGAGATCATTCGACTCGGACGGCAGTGGGCCGCCGCCGAGCAGCGCGGCGACACCGACACGCTGGACACGCTCACCACGGCCGACTTCACCCTGGTCGGACCGCTCGGCTTCGTCCTGCGCAAGCCGGAATGGCTGGAGCGCTACCGCACCGGCGGCCTGGTCACCCGGTCGCTCGCGTGGGAGGACACCACCGTCCGCGAGTACGGCGACACCGCGGTCGTCGTCGGCCGGCACACCCAGCGGGCCGAGTTCCGTGGCACGCCCGTCAACGGCAGCTTCCGTGCCACCCACATCGTGGTGCGGCAGCACGGCGAATGGCGGCTGGCCGGCATCCACCTCAGCCCGATCGCACCACCGGTCCGCACGACGGAGTTGAACCACACCATCGTCCGGGCCAGCGACAAGGCCGCCGCCGCCGCGTTCCTCGCCGGGATCCTCGGTGTACCGGTGGGGGAGCCGATCGGGCCGTTCGTGCCCGTCGCCCTGTCCAACGGCGTCACGCTCGACTTCATGGACGTCGACACCGTGGCGCGCCAGCACTACGCGTTCCTGATCGACGAGGCCGAGTTCGATGCCACGTTCGAGCGCATTCGCGAGTCCGGCACCGAGTTCTGGGCCGATCCGGAGCACCTCCGGCCCGGCGGGACCAACACCATGAACGGCGGGCGGGGCGTCTACTTCGCCGATCCCGACGGCCACAACATGGAACTACTGACGAGGGCATGACCATGCGAGTGAGCATCACCGTCACCGACTACTCGTGGCCCGACCTGCCCCGGCCACCTGGGACGGATCGCGCAGCGGCAGACCTGTCCGGTGTGGACACCCTGTGGGTCGCGGATCACCTGATCCAGGCCGATCCACGCCACTCGCCGGGCCATCCGATGCTGGAGTGCCACACCACACTGGGGTTCCTCGCCACCCGCACCGAGCGGATCCGGCTGGGCACGATGGTCACCGGCGTCACGTTCCGCCCGCCCGCCGTCACGATCAAGGCGGTCACCACGTTGGACGCGCTGTCCGGCGGGCGGACGAGACGGTGCGGATCGCGCTGCACATGTGGTCCGGTGAGGACGGTCCGTTCCACGGCAAGCACTACCACCTGGGCGATCCGGTGTGCAGCCCCCGGCCGGGCGGGCGGCCGCCGATCCTGATCGGCGGGGCAGGCGAACGCAGGACGCTGCGTCTGGTCGCGCGGTACGCGGACGCGTGCAACGTGTTCGACATCCCGGACGGCGGCGCGACGATCCGGCACAAGCTGGCCGTACTGGCCGGGCACTGCGCGGAGATCGGCCGTCCGTACGACGACATCGACAAGACGGTCAGCACGTTGCTGCTGCCGGGAGAGTCGGCCGCCGCGTTCGCGGACCGGTGCGCCGTCTTCGGTGAGTGGGGGATCGACCACGTCGTCGTGCTCAGTCCGCAGCCGTGGACCGAGGCGGCCGGGGCGGTCGTGGCCGGTGAGCTGCGATGATGGCTCGATGTTCGACTACGACGCCGAACTGCGTCGCTACCATCGGCGGCTGCGTGCGGCCATGGACGTGCGACCCGACGACAACGTCCTCGACATCGGGTGCGGCGCCGGCCTGACCACCCGGGACGCCGGCCGGCTGGCGTCCCGGGGCAGTGCGCTCGGCGTCGACGTGTCGCCGGAGATGGTGGACCGGGCCCGCACGGCGGCAGGATCGGGCAATGTGCGCTTCGAGCAGGCGGACGCGCAGGTCCATCCATTTCCACCGGAGCGGTTCACCCTGGGGATCAGCCGGTTCGGCACGATGTTCTTCACCGATCCGGTCGTGGCCTTCGCCAACATCGGGCGGGCGTTGCGACCCGGGGCGCGGTTGGTGCAACTGGTGTGGCAGGACGGTGGCCGGCAGGAGTGGTCGACCGCGATCCGGCGAGCACTGGGCGCTGGTGACCCGCCGGTCGGCGGCCCCTTCTCCCTGGCCGATCCGGCCACTGTGGATCGCGTGCTGACAGCGGCGGGATTCACCGACGTCAGCGTCGCCGACGTGAGCGAACCCGTCTGGTACGGCGCGGATCCGGCCGCCGCCGTCGACGCCGTGCTCGCGTTGCGCATGGTGGGTGATCCGCTGGCGCGCCTCGATGCCGACGAGACCGGGCGGGCCATGGACCGGTTGCGCTCGGTCATGGCCGCGCATCACGGCACCGACGGCGTGTGGTTCGACTCGCGCGCCTGGCTCGTCACGTCCCGTCGTCAGGGCGGTGGTTGAGGCAGCGGGTGGGCGCCGTCGGGGCGGAGGCCGTCGAAGATGATGGCGAGGTAGCGCCGCCACAGGTCCGGCGAGGCGTCCGGCAGGTAGCTGGTGACGTAGTTCGGCGCGCACATCAGCAGGACGATGTCGGTGCCGGTGATGTCGGCCCGCACGGCACCGTGCTCGCGGGCCCGGTCGACCAGCGTGTCGATGGTGCGGAACATCGTCGTGCGGGCCGTGGTGACCTCGGCGGCATTGGCGGCACCGGCGTCCTGCAGGAACGACAGGTCGCGTTGCTGTCGCTGTTCCCCTGCCGCGACGAGGAACTTCCACAGTCCGGCAGCGGGATCCGGGGCGTCGAGCAGGCGTTCGCCGACGGCGTTCAGCGCGTTCATCCGGTCCAGCAGGATCGCGGCGATCAGGTCGTCCTTGGTGGCGAAGTGGCGGAACACGGTGCCCTTCCCGACGCCTGCCCGGCGGGCGATGTCGGCGACCGAGGCGTCCAGTCCCCGCTCGGCGAACTCGTCCGCTGCCGCCACCAGGAGCGACTCCCGGTTGCGCGCGGCATCGGCACGCAGGGGACGGGGGGAGGACACGCGGCCAGCCTAGCAAGTTGACCGCTCGGTCCGGTTAGCGCTAGCCTCACCACCATAACCTGACCAAGCGGTCCGTTTTGGAGGAAGAGTGCAGGCAGTAGTGGTCACCGAATACGGTCCACCCGAGCGGTACACGGTGGCGGACCTGCCGGTGCCGCGACCCGGACCGGGGCAGCTCCAGGTCCGGATCGCCGCGGCGTCGATCAATCCCGCCGACGTCCGGCTGCCCGGTGGTGAGTTCCGCGGCGTTCTGTCGTTGCCGTTTCCGCACGTACCCGGCAACGACTTCGCCGGCACCGTCAGCGAGGTCGGCCCTGACGTGACGGCGTACCAGGTCGGCGACGAGATCTTCGGCCAGGCGATACCGCGGGCGCTGCGCGGGATGGCCGGTGCGACCCGGCCGTCGTTGAGCACGGGCTCGCTCGCCGAGTACGCCGTCTTCGAGGCGCACACACCACTTCTGGCGCATCGTCCGCCCGGCCTGTCGGTCGAGGACGCGGCAGCGCTGGCCACCACCGGCCTGACCGCGCGGGCGCTGCTGGCGACCGCCGAGGTGTCGCCCGGCGAGTCCGTTCTGGTCGTCGGAGCGACAGGTGGCGTCGGCACGGCGGTGGTTCCCCTGCTCGCCGCCGGGAAGGCCCGGGTGATCGCCACCGCGACCGCTGCGGACGCGGGCATCCTGCGTGAGCTGGGCGCCGACGAGATCATCGGATACGCGGACTACCCGACCGGTGTGGACGTCGCGCTCAACCTGACCCTGCCCGGCGACCGACTGACCACGCTCACCGCGGCGATCCGGCCAGGTGGGCGCCTGCTCACGATCACCTATCCCGTGCCGACTCGGCAATCCGTCGGCCGCGACGACGTGGGGCTGCGGTTCGTGCTCGACATGGACGGTGAGTTGGGCGGGATGCGTGAGGTCGGCGAACTGGCGCTGCGCGGCGAACTGCGGGCGACGGTCAGCCGTCGATACAGCCTAGACCAGGGCTCGCAGGCATGTGTCGACTTCGTCCGGCGACACACGACCGGAAAACTCGTGGTCAGCATGGCCAACAACGCCACCCCGACGAGCACGTAGCTGTTCCCAGCACCTGCTGCCACCAGTTCCACCGCAGGTCGTCGCCGGTCAGGTACCGGTACGGCCCGACGGCGAACACGACCACGGTGACGGCACACGCCATGCCCCACCGGATGTTCCGGAATGGGCCTGCCAGGTGGGCCCGCCGGACGGCGGCCACGGCGATCACCGGGACACCGCACACCACCGTCAGCCACAACGTGTTCTGCACGGGATGCGGAAAGCCCGGCCGTGCGAAGAAACCGTCGACCGTCTGGTTGGCGAAGTAGGCCGACCCGCTGACGTCCCGAGCGCCCCCGGACCCGGACCAGAACTCCACCGACCCGTGCCACGACACCAGGAATCCGACCGCCGTGGCTGCCAACCCGGTCACCGCGGCCGTGCCGGCGGCCTGATAGTCATTACGCACTAGGACGGCGATCCAGCGCTCCGGCGCGGCACGGTCGTGGTACCCGATGACGGTCGTCGGTGCGGTGGGCGTGTCCGCTCCGGCGACGGGCTATCTGTCGGACGCCATCGGGATCGCCTCCTGCGCGGCGATCGACCGACTGACCTACCTCACCGACTGCCGGGACGGCGACGTCTTCGGCGGCGACCTTGCCGGCCCTGCGCGGCGCGACCCGGCTGTCCGCGCTGCGCACCGAGTAGCGGCCGCCGGGTTGTCGCGTACCGTTCGGCGGTCACACTGTCCCCATGCCACGTCCGAATCCCGACCGCAGGGGCTCCGACTACCTCAGCTGGGAACCACCGCACCTGCCTGAGGGGTGGTTCGTCGCGCCGGACGACATGCGCCGCCGTCTGGAGGCCGAGCTTCGTGCGGAAGCCTCCGACGGTCATCCGTTGTACGGCGAGACCATGATCGCGATCGCCCGCTGCGCGGGCTGCGACGACGCGCTGTTCAGCATCGAAGGTGAGCACATTCGCTGGGCGATCGTTCACCTGACATGGTCTGCCAAGCCCGAGAAAGCCCCATCGCCGCGCGCTGCGGTCCTCGCGACGTTCACCGCCGCACGGCAACACCTCGCTCGACACGACCATTGACGCACCGCTACGTCAGCGTTTCCTCGCGTGCAGGAACTCCCGGTTGAGCGTGGCGATGCTGGCCAGGGGGATGCCCTTGGGGCAGGCCGCGACGCATTCGCCGCTGTTCGTGCAGCCGCCGAAGTCCTCGTCGTCCATGGTCCGGATCATGTCCAGCACCCGGCGTCCGCGTTCCGGGGCGCCCTGCGGCAGCAGGCTCAGGTGGGTCACCTTCGCCGCCGTGAACAGGGTCGCCGAACCGTTCGGGCAGGCCGCCACGCAGGCGCCGCAGCCGATGCAGGTCGCGTTGTCGAAGGCGACGTCCGCATCGGCCTTCGGGACCGGGGTGGCGTGCGCGTCCGGAGCGCTGCCGGTCGGGGCCGTCACGTAGCCGCCCGCCCGCACGATCCGGTCGAGGGCCGACCGATCCACCACCAGGTCCTTGATGATCGGGAAAGCCTTGGCCCGCCACGGTTCCACGTCGATCACGTCACCGTCGTGGAACGCTCTCATGGGCAGTTGACACGTGGTGGTCCGTTCTGGGCCGTGCGCCCGCCCGTTGATCACCACGCCACACGACCCGCAGATGCCCTCGCGACAGTCGTGGTCGAAGGCCACCGGCTGGTCCCCGTCCAGGATCAACCGCCCGTTGAGCACGTCCAGCATCTCCAGGAACGACATGTCCGGAGTGATGTCGTCGACCTGGTACTCGACCATCCGGCCCGGCGCGTCCGGGCCGGCCTGCCGCCAGATCCGCAGGGTGAGCTTCACGTGTAACTCCGAGCAGCTGGGTGAACGTAGTCGAACTCGAGGCTTTCCTTGTGCAACACGGGAATGTCGCCCGTGTACTGCCACGCGGCGACGTGACTGAAGTGCTCGTCGTCGCGTTGCGCCTCGCCGTCCGGTGTCTGGTGCTCCTCGCGGAAATGGCCACCGCACGACTCCTCGCGCACGATCGCGTCGAGCAGCATCAGCTCGGCGAACTCCAGGAAGTCGGCGACCCGGTTGGCCTTCTCCAACTCCTGGTTGAGCTCCGCTCCGGTGCCGGGCACCAGCACGTGGTGCCAGAACTCGTCCCGCAGTGACGGGATCCGGCCCAATGCCTTGCGCAGGCCGGTCTCGTTCCGGGCCATGCCGCAGTGGTCCCACAGCAACAGGCCCAGTTCGCGGTGGAACGAGTCGACCGTGCGGTCACCCCGCACCGCGAGCAGCGCCGCGAGCCGCTCGGCGACCTCGGCCTCGACCCGGGCGACGACCGGGTGATCCGGTGCGACGTCGGCGAAACCGCCGTGCGCGATGTAGTCGTTGACCGTCGTGGGCAGCACGAAGTAACCGTCGGCCAGGCCCTGCATCAGCGCGGACGCGCCGAGCCGGTTGGCGCCGTGGTCGGAGAAGTTCGCCTCACCGATGACGAACAGGCCCGGAATGGTGCTCTGCAGGTCGTAGTCCACCCACAACCCGCCCATGGTGTAGTGGATCGCCGGGTAGATCCGCATCGGCACCTCGTACGGGTTCTCCGCCGTGATGCGTTCGTACATCTCGAACAGGTTGCCGTACTTCGCCACGATGGCTGCCCGGCCCAGCCACCCGATGGCGTCGGCGAAGTCCAGGTAGACGCCCAGACCGCCGGGGCCGACACCGTAGCCGGCGTCGCACCGGTTCTTCGCCGCCCGGGACGCGATGTCGCGCGGCACCAGGTTGCCGAAGCTGGGGTACAGCCGCTCCAGGTAGTAGTCGCGCTCGGTTTCCGGGATGTCGCCCGGTGGCCGGGTGTCGCCCTGTCGCTTCGGCACCCAGATCCGGCCGTCGTTGCGCAGCGACTCGCTCATCAGGGTCAGCTTCGACTGATGTTCGCCCGACCGCGGGATGCACGTGGGATGGATCTGCGTGTAGCACGGGTTGGCCAGGTACGCGCCGCGTTTGTGCGCCCGCCAGATCGCGGTCGCATTGGAGCCCTTGGCGTTGGTGGACAGGTAGAACACGTTGCCGTAGCCGCCGGTGGCGAGCACGACGGCGTCCCCGAGATACGTCGTCACCTCGCCGGTGACCAGGTCACGGGCCACGATGCCGCGCGCCCGGCCGTCGATCACGACGAGGTCGAGCATCTCCGTCCGTGGATGGAGTTCGACGTTGCCCGCGTCGATCTGCCGTGACAGTGCCTGGTAGGCGCCGATCAGCAGCTGTTGACCCGTCTGTCCCCGGGCGTAGAAGGTGCGCTGCACCTGCACGCCGCCGAACGACCGGGTGTCGAGCAGCCCGCCGTACTCGCGCGCGAACGGCACACCCTGTGCCACGGCCTGGTCGATGATCTGACCGGACAGCTCCGCAAGCCGGTACACGTTGGACTCGCGCGAGCGGAAGTCGCCGCCCTTCACCGTGTCGTAGCACAGTCGATGCACGGAGTCGCCGTCGTTGCGGTAGTTCTTGGCCGCGTTGATCCCGCCCTGCGCGGCGACCGAGTGCGCGCGCCGTGGCGAGTCCTGGAAGCAGAACTGGACGACGTGGTAACCCTGCTCGGCCAGTGACGCGCCGGCCGAACCGCCTGCCAGACCGGTGCCGACGACGATCACCCGGTGCTTGCGCCGGTTGGCCGGATTCACCAGCCTGGCCTCGAACCTGCGCCTGGCCCAGCGGTCCTCGATCGGGCCCGCAGGGGCCTTCGTGTCGGCGATGGGCTCGCCGAGCCGGTATTCGCGCACGTCAGCTCACCAGTCCTGTCAGCACGCCGACGGGCACCACGAGGAAGCCCGCCGTGATCACGAACGCCAGCGTCGAGCCGGCGGCCTTGATCGTCCGGTCCCTGGACGGTCGGTTGATGCCGAGCGTCTGCGCCGCGCTCCAGAAGCCGTGGTTGATGTGCAGCCCGAGCGCCAGCACGGCCGCGACGTAGATCAGGTTGATCCACCAGACCTGGAAGTCGACGACGACGTTGTGGTACGGGCGGCCGGCCTCGAAGTCCGGGTTGGCGACGCCGACGGTGAGGTCGAGCAGGTGCCACACGACGAACAGCACGAGGATCACACCGCCCCAGCGCATCGTGCTGGTGGCGAACGTCGCCTTCGGACGCTGGCCGTGCACGTACCGCACGGGCCTGGCCTTCCGGTCCCGCGCGGACAGCTGGACCGCCGCCGTGACGTGCGCGACCACCGCGACCAGCAGCACCGCCCGCTGGATCCACAGGTACCACGCGTTGTGCAGCACCGGTTCGCCAATGGTGCGCAGCCAGGCCGCGTAGCCGTCGAAGTCGGCGGCACCGAAGAAGACCTTCAGGTTGCCCAGCATGTGCGCGAGCAGGAACAGCACGAGCAGCAGACCGGAGACCGCCATCACGGCCTTCTTGCCGATCGTCGATGCCCAGAAGCTCCGGGATCTCACGTCCACCACCACGAAACCGACGCTAGGCACGGAGTCGACAGAGGTCAAACACATGATAACTCTGGTTTTGATAGCCATCAGCTATGATGGGTGGATGCAGCTGCACCAGCTGGACTACTTCGTGGCCGTCGCGCGGACCCGGCACTTCACCCGTGCCGCGGAACTGATGCGGGTCGCGCAGCCCTCGCTGTCGCAACAGGTCCGGGCGCTGGAACGGGACGTCGGCGCGAGCCTGTTCCACCGGATCAGGGGCAACGTCACACTCACCGAGGCCGGCGAGACCCTGCTGCCGATCGCGCGGCGCATCCTGGCCGAGACCGAGACGGCGTACCGGGCGATCCGCGAACTGGACGAGCTGGGCAGGGGCCGGGTGCGGCTGGGCGCGACGCCGAGCCTGTGCACGGGCCTGCTGCCGACGATGCTGGCGACGTTCCGGCGCGACTATCCGGGTATCGAGCTGGTCATCCGGGAGAGTGGTTCCCGCGACCTGCAGGCCGAGTTGTCCGACGGCAGCCTGGACCTGGCGATCATCGTGGACTCCCGGCTGCACGACGATCCGCTGCTGTCCACGTCGCCGTTGCTGGCCGAGGAACTCGTGGTCATCTCCGCGCTCGGCTCGACATCGGCAGGCGCCCGGATGTCGATCCGGGCGCTCAAGGACCGTCCCCTGGTGATGTTCCGGCGCGGCTACGACCTGCGCGACGCGACGGTGGCGGCCTGCCGCGCCGAGGGTTTCGAGCCGACGTTCGCGATCGAGGGCGGCGAGATGGACGCCGTACTGGAGTTCGTCAGGGCCGGGATCGGCCTGGCCGTGGTGCCGAGCACGGTCGTCGGCGACCGCTTCCACACGACACGCTTCGCCGCGCCCGGCCTGACCCGCACGGTGCAGCTGGCCTACCGGCGCGACCTGGAACCGACGCGGGCCGTGCGGGCCCTGCGGGACGCGATCATGACATCGCTCGCCGACGCGGCACGCCACCACCGCCTGCCGTTCGGCACGACGGCATTGTTCGACCCGACGTGACGGCGCTGCCGGCTCAGTGGCGGTCGGTCAGGGCGGACTCGTAGGCGAAGATCACGGCGTGCACCCGGTCCCGGAGGTCCAGTTTCCGCAGCAGGCTGGCCACATGGGTCTTCACCGTGTGCTCGGTGATGTGCAGCGTGGCCGCGATCTCCGCGTTCGACTGTCCTTTCGCGACCAACAGGAGCACCTCGCGCTCCCGGTCGGTGAGCAGTCGTACCCGGCCCTCCGCCTGGCGGCGCTCGTTGCCCCGGCCGCGGGCGAACAGGTCGATCAGCCTGCGCGTCACCGAGGGGGCCAGCAGGGCGTCGCCCGCCGCCACGGAGCGGAGGCCGTGGATGAGGTCCTCCGGTCTGGCGTCCTTGAGCAGGAAGCCGCTGGCGCCCGCCGTCAGTGCGTCGAACACATACTCGTCCTGGTCGTAGGTGGTGAGCACCAGGACGCGGGGCGCCTGCTCGCCGTGCGCGATGCGGTCGGTGGCCGTGATGCCGTCGGTGCCGGGCATACGGACGTCCATCAGGACCACGTCGGGATGCAGCCGCGCGGCCGCTGCTACCGCGTCGTCGCCGTTGACCGCCTCGCCGACCACCTCGATGTCCTGCTGGGTGCTCAGCAGCGTCCGGATTCCGGCGCGGACCAGGGGCTGGTCGTCGCAGATCAGCACGCGGACCGTCACAGCGCGCCCAGGACGGGCAACTCGGCCCGCAGCTCGAAACCGCCGTCAGGTCGGGCGCCCGTGTGCAGCTGTCCGCCGTAGCCGCCCACCCGCTCGCGCAACCCGGTCAGGCCGTGACCGCCCGGACCGGACAGCCGGACCGCGCGTGGCGGGCCGTCGTCGGTGATCGTCACCGTGAGCGTGTTCCTGTCCCGCCGCAGCGACACGCGAGCCGCCCTGGCCGCCGAATGACGGGCGACGTTGGTCAGGCCCTCCTGGACGATCCGGTACACGGTGAGCCCCACGCTGTGCGGCAGCGGGCCGGGCGTCCCGTCGATGGCCACCTCGACGCCCGCCGAACCCAGCCGGTCGACCAGGTCCGGCAGCTGCTCGATCCCGGGCAGTGGGGCCGCGCCGTCCGGGCTGGACCGGATGACGCCAAGCGCCTGCCGGATCTCCACCATCGCCTGGCGGCCCGCCGTCTCGATGCCGCTGAGCAGCTCGACACCCGGCATCTGGCCGGACTCGGCGAGCAGCCGCGCCGCGCCCGCCTGGAGCGTCACCACGCTGATGTGATGGGCGGTGATGTCGTGCAGTTCGCGGGCGATGCGGGCCCGTTCCTCGGCGGCGACGGTCCGGTCGTGCTCGAGCTTCTCCCATACCACCGCGGCTGCTCTGGCCGCGCGGGATTCGGCCCGGGCCCGCATCATCTCGCCCAGCGCCCAGGCCGTGACGAGGAACGCTCCGGCCAGCAGCGCGTCGCGTTCGGCGTCCGGTGCGACCGGGGCCGTGCACAGCAACGGCACGCACAACGCGATCACCGAACCGCCGAGCGCCAACAGTCCCTGCTGTCGATCATGGCGGGTGACGGTGTACAGCGCGATCAACGGGGCGATCAACACGAAGGTCATGTCGGCCGTCGTCACGCCCTGACCGAACGGGTTGACCGGGAGCGGTGAGCCGAGCAGGAACAGCGCGCACATCGTCGTGACGAGCCAGACCCGCAGTGGCTGCCGCCTGCGCCACGCCAGCGGCAATGTCAACACCGCACCGGCGACGAGCACGATGGCCAGTTCCCCCGGGAAGTCGCTGTCGTGCAGGTGCGCCGGCACGAACACCAGGAACACCGCCACCGCCAGCAGACAGTCCCGCGGCGACGGTGCCGTCACGTGCCGCCGGGCAGGCCGCTGACCAGTGCTCATGGCCACAGGCTACCCGGCAGGACAGGGTCTCCGCCTCGCTCCGGAGGACCAGTCCGGGGTCACTCTCCGGACTGAGCGTCTCGCTGTCGCGGCGCACGGTGGGAATCGCTCCGCACGTCGATGTGCCGGGACGATCGCGTCCCTAACTTGGCGGCATGCCATACCTCGATCGCACGGCACTGACCAGTGCGCTGCTGCGGCTGCTCGCCCGGCGCACGCACTACCTGGAGAAGGAGATGCTGGGACTGCGGCAGATCGTCGGCACCGGCGGCGTCTGCGTCGACATCGGTGCGGCCGCCGGGCTCTACACGGTCGCGCTGTCCGAGCTCGTCGGCGAGTCGGGACAGGTGCACAGGGTCGAGCCGCTGCCGTTCGTCCATCCACTGTGGACACGTTTGTTGCGGTGCGGGCGCAATGTGTCCCACCACGCCGTGGCTCTCGGTGCCGAGCCGGGGAAGGGGACGATGAGCGTCCCGTTCGGCCGGTACGGCCTGGTCACCGGACGTTCGTTCCTCGACTGGCACACCGACGGACAGGGCTCGAACAGCGAGTTCGCCGGTCACGTCGAGGTCAGGGTCGACGTCGACACCCTCGACGCGCTGTGCGCCAGGGCCGGCCTGACCCGGCTGGACTTCCTGAAGATCGACGTCGAGGGCGGCGAACTGCACGTGCTGGCAGGCGGCGCGCGGGTCATCGAGAAGTTCCGGCCGGCGATCCTGCTGGAGATCGAGGCACGCCACCTCCGGCGCTACGGGCACTCGGCCCGGACAGTCGTCGCCTGGCTGCGCCGGCGCGACTACACGATGCACCGCTGGCACGACGGATGGCGGGAAACCGCCGAGGTGTCCGAGGAACACCGCAACTACCTGTTCCGTGCGCGGTGACCGGCCCGTGGACGACCCGGCCGCGGGCGGGCCGGGTGTTGCTGGGTGCTCAACTGCTGGTGCTGGCGGGGTTGCTGGTGTCGATCACCAACGGGCGGCTTCGGTTTCCGGCGTACCGGGTCGATCTGGAGGTGTACCGGCTCGGGTCGGCCGTGTTGCTGCACGGGGGAGCGCTGTACGGGCCGTTGCCCGCGCTGGCGACCGGTGAGCGGTTGCCGTTCACGTACCCGCCGTTCGCGGCGATCCTGTTGTCGCCCTTCGCCCTGCTGCCGCAGTGGGCGGCCAGCGTTGCCATGACGCTGCTGACCATCGGACTGCTCGCCGTGGTCGTGGTGGTCGCGCTGCGTTCGACGGGCACGTTGCCGGGGCCATGGGTGGGTGTTGGTGCGGTGATCCTGCTCGCCGAGGTGATCGAACCGGTGCGGACCGCCGTGTACGCGGGCCAGGTCGACGTGGCGCTGATGGCGCTGGTGGTCCTGGACGTGTTGGTGGTCGGCCCGGGTCGGTGGCGAGGGCTGCTGATCGGCATCGCGGCGGCCGTCAAGCTGACGCCTGCCGTGTTCGTGCTCTACCTGTTGCTGCGCCGGGACTATCGGGCCGCCGTGACCGCAGGCGTGTCGTTCTGCTGCGCGACCGGGCTCGGGTTCCTGGTGGCCAGGGCGGACTCGGTGCGCTACTGGACCACGTTGGCGTTCGACGACCGCCGGATCGGCAGCCCCTGGTATGCCGGCAACCAGTCGTGGTGGGGACTGCTGTCCCGCACGCACCTGGCGGGCGGCGAACGCGTCGGGCTGTGGTTGGCGCTGGTGGCCGGCACCGTCGTGGTCACCGTCCTGGCCGTGCGCCGGGCGCTGCTCGCCCGGCGACACACCGTCGCGCTGGGGCTGAACGCGGTCTGCGGCCTGCTGGTCTCGCCGATCTCCTGGTCGCACCACTGGGTGTGGATCGTGGTGGTGCTACCGGGGTGGGCGGCGCTGCACGGGCGAGTGCCCCGCCTGGTGACCCTCGGTGGCATCGCGTTGTTCCTGGTGGCGCCCCAGTGGTGGTGGCCGTACGGGGGTAGCGCGGAGCGCCACTGGAACTGGTGGCAGCAGCTGACCGGCAGTAGCTGCGTGCTGTTCGGTGCCGGCCTGCTGCTGGCCGCTCTGTCCCTAGCGGATCGTGGTGATGAGCTTGTCGGCGACCCAGTGTGCGACGTGGGCGGGGTAGGGCGCCGGTAGGCCCAGGACGATGTGCTGGAAGCCCGCGTCGACCGCCGCGTCGATCGCGTCGCGGGTGACCTGGGGCTGGCGGTAGGAGACCGGCAGGTGCATCGAGCGGGTGATGGCGGCGGGGTCGCGACCGATCTCGGCGCAGTAGCGGTCCAGCAGCGCGCTGCGGCCGACGGCGTCGCCGATGTCGCCGCCGGGGATGTTCCACAGGTCGGCGTGCTCGGCGGCCACGCGCAGCGTCGCCGAGGAGCGGCCGCCGATCAGGATCGGCAGGTGGGGCTGGACCGGTTTCGGGTTGCCGAAGGCGCCGGTGAGGTGGACATAGGTGCCGTCGAAGTCGAACGGCTCGGTCTCGGTCCACAGCCGCCGGATCACCGTGCACGCCTCGGCGAGGCTGCCCACGGAGTGGGCGAAGTCGTGGAACGGCAGGCCGTGTGCCTCGTACTCGCGCCGGGCCATCGGGAGGTCGGGCCGGGAGCCGGCGCCGATCCCGAAGTCGAGCCGGCCGCCGGAGACGACGTCGACGGTCGCGGCGATCTTGGCCAGCATCGCGGGCGGCCGGAAGCGGTTGCTGGTCACGAGCAGGCCGAGCCGCAGGCGCCGGGTCCGCGCGGCGAGCGCCGAGAGCAGCGTCCAGCCCTCGAAGGCCGGCCCTGCCGGGTCGCCCCCGATCGGCATCAGGTGGTCGAACAGCCAGGCGTGCTCGATCTCGCCGATGGCGTCCGCTTCCTGCCAGACCCGCAGCAGGTCGTGGTAGTCGACCTGCATGGGGGCGGTCATGATCCCGAAGTGTGGCATCGGCCGTGGGTCCTTCCTCGCGTGTCTGGCATCATGGGACAAGCGGAACCGCGCTCCGTTACCCAATATACGGAACAATGTTCCACTTAGCCAGGAGGTGTGGTGGACGCTCCCCGGAAGCGGGCCGACGCCCGGCGCAACCAGGAGGCCCTGCTGGCGGCGGCCGCCGCGACCTTCATCGCGTCCGGCGTCGACGCACCCGTGCGCGACATCGCGGCCAAGGCGGGCGTCGGCGTCGGCACGATCTACCGCCACTTCCCGACCCGGGCCGACCTCATCGTCGCCGTCTACCGGCACCAGGTGCAGGCGTGCGTCGAAGCCGGCCCGGATCTGCTGGCCGGCAACGACTCACCGCACGTCGCGCTGACCCGATGGATCGATCTGTTCGTCGACTTCCTGGTCACCAAGCACGGCCTCGCCGAGGCGCTGCAGTCCGACGACCCCACGTTCGTCACCCTGCACGCCTCCTTCATCGACCGCCTGGTGCCCGTCTGCGCCGGACTGCTCGACGCCGCGGCCACGGCGGGCGAGATCCGTCCCGGCATCGAGGCGTTCGAGCTGATGTTCGCCGTCGGCAACCTCTGCATCGGCGTGCACAAGGACCCCCGCTACGACGCCCGCCGCGCGGTCGCCCTACTCCTCGCCGGGCTGCGCCTCCAGTAGGACGGCTGGCCGGTCGCGGACGGCGTGGCGGGGGAGGGACCTGGCGACGTAGGGCATGGCCGCGGCGGCGAGGGCAGCGCAGAGGGCGACGATCAGCCAGGGCAGCCATGTCCCGACGGTGAACAGGCCGGCCACGCCGGGCGCGGCGATGCCGGCGACGGTGAACGAGTACTGGAACGCGGCGAGGTAACGGCCGCGCAGTTCGGCGGGTGACGCCGCCTCGGCCAGCGCGTTGACCCGGTTGAGGAAGGTGGTCGCGGCCGCCATCAGCAGCAGGCCGGCGAGCAGCGCCGCGAGCTGCCACGGTCCGGGCAGCCCGGCCGCGGCGAGCGACACGGCACACCACGCGACGTACAGGACGGCGCTGATGATCATCGACGTGGTCCGGGCGAGCCGCCGGGTCAGCCGGATGACCAGGGTCCCCGTGGTACTGGTGATCAGGGTCAGGCAGGTCAGCATCACGCCGGGCAGCCAGGTCGGGCCGTGCAGCACCTCCAGCACGTACACCGGGACGCCGATCAGGAAGAAGTCCAGGGACAGGGCGAGCAGGGTGGCGACGCCGACGAGCGCGAGATAGGGCCGGTTGCGCAGCACGCCGATGGTCGCCGGGGTCCGTTCGTGCCGCCGGTGGGGCAGGCGCAGGGTGGTCAGCAGCGCGGCGGCGACCACGAAGCTCACACCGTCCGCGCCGACCGCGACCCGGAGGCCGGCCGGTCCGACGCCGGTGAGGATCGCCGCCGCGATCAGGCCGCCGAGCCCGAACGCCGCCCCGCGCACCATGCCCGCCAGTGCGAACGCGTGGTCCTTCGGTCCCGGCCCCGCGGTGTCGCCGATCAGGGCGAACAGGGAGCTGTAGAACGCCTGCTGGCCGAGGGCGAGCAGCACGGCGGCCACCGCCACCGTCGCGGGCCCGGTCGCCACGAGATACCCGACGGCACCGCCTGCCTGCACCAGTTGCGCGGCACTGACCACGACGCGCGGCCCGAACCGGTCGACCAGGCGCCCGGCCAGTGGCGGCGCGAGCAGTCCGAACGCCGTGCTCACGGTGACCAGGGTGGCGGCGAGCCCGAGCGGTATCCCGACCACCCTGGTGGCGTAGACGAGTGCCAGCGGCAGGAACAGGCCGGAACCGACGTTGTCGACACCCAGTGCGACTCGCCGAACCGTCCATGCAGGACAGACAATGCGGCCGTCGTCGTGCCATGATTCGTGGTGTGGACTGGGGGACCGCGAGGACTCGTTGCCGGAGTGGCGAGCGTCGAACGAACAACCGCGTGGTCAGTGGTTGGCCATCACCCTGGTGTTCGGTCTACCCGTCGTCGCGCTGCTGATCGGCGGCGTGGCGGGCAGCGCATGGGGCGCGGCGATGATCGGCGTGTTCGTGGTCGCCGCCGTCGTCGTCGGAACCATCGATTCGTGGCGGGTCACCCGCGAGGCCGGGAAGGACACGCTGTCGATGCGGACAGCCGCTGCCGGCAGCTGTAAGCGGCGTCTACCCTTGCCGATCCATCGCATAGCGATTGTTTGTCAGCCAGAACTGCACGGCCACGACACTGGTGCGGTACCCATGAGGTGAACACCAGTTGAACGGGGCGCCGGTCCTGATCAAGGCAGAAATGGTGTGCTGATGCGATGAAGGGGCGGGGCCTCCGCTCCCCGTGACGTCCCGAGTCATGCTCGGGGTGCTCACTTCCACGACGAAGGAGGCCCCTATGAGTGAGTATGACGGCCGACAGTTCGTCGGGATCGATTTGCACCGGCGCCGTTCGGTGATCGTGCGGATGACCGAGTCCGGCCGGCGGTTGGAGACGGTGCGGATCCTCAACGATCCTGAGCGGCTGGCGGCGGTGCTGGCCCGTGCTGGGCAGGCACCGGAGGTGGTGTTGGAGGCCACCTACGGCTGGTACTGGGCAGCGGACACGCTGGCCGGGCTGGGTGCGGTGGTGCACCTGGCGCACCCGCTGGGGGTGAAGGCGTTTGAGTACCGGCGGGTCAAAAACGACGAACGCGATGCCGCGGACCTGGCTGATCTGCTGCGGATGGGGCGGCTGCCCGAAGCCTGGATCGCCCCACCGGCCACCCGACAGTTGCGGGAGCTGGTGCGGCATCGGGCGAAGCTGGTGGCACTGCGGGCGCACGGCAAGGCCGAGGTGCACGCGGTACTGGCCAAGTGCGGTGTCCAGGTATCGATGAGTGACCTGTTCGGCGTCGCCGGCACTGCCCTGCTCGACCGGGTCGAGCTGGCCGCACCGTATCGGGCTCGGATCGAGTCGCTGCGCCGGGTGATGGACGCGGTGGACTTCGAGATCGACGTGTTCACCGGCCTGACTCGGGCCCGGTTGGCTCGTGACCCGGGTTATGTGGCGGTGCAACGGATCCCCGGGATCGGACCGGACCCCGGAGGGGCTGGAGGTGCGGCGGGCGCTGCTGTCCAGTGACGAGCCGCGAGTGCGGACCGCGGCCCGCCGGGCAGGGTTACACGTGACCGACAGCCACATCGAGGCGGCCTTCGCTGCCGCGTACGGCCACCCGGTTGCCGTCGACCCGGAGACGACACTGGCTCCAGCCGACCCGCTGGACGACGAGGCGCCCGCCGTGCGGGTGACCGCGGTGGCCAACGGCATCCACCGCCAAGACGGTGCCCGGTGGGCGCGCGTAGTGGCTGACCCCAGCGCCCAAGTCCGCAAAGCGGCGGCG
>DASXCQ010000094.1:0-75218 GCA_036491115.1 Pseudonocardiaceae bacterium | reverse complement strand
AGTTCCGCCTGTTCTAGCGTCCCCGGCGGAACCGCTCCGCCATCTGCGGGTCGTCCTCCCACCACAGCCGGGCTTTCGCCGCCTCGCCGGTCTCCGGGTCCGGCGGCAGCGCGGCGTCCACCGCGTCCCGCTCGTCGAGCTGCTGGTCGATCTCGGCCGCCTCCACCGCGTCGTCGGCCGCCATCCGCCGCATCAGCGCGCCCAGGAACGGCAAACCGGCCAGGTCGCCCACCAACCACAGCACCCCGGCACCGAAGATCTGGTCGTTGCGCAGCGAAGGGCCCCAGTCGCGGGCCACGCCGTGGTACCACGCCTGCGCCACGATGTGTGGGCTCAGCCACAGCACCAGGCCCAGCGCCGCGTCGAAGATCACCTCCACGAACGTGATCACCACGGAGATGAGGTGCGGGTACTTGTGCGGCACCGGGTCCAGCTGCAACCGGCTGTAGAAGTACAGGAACCCGACGGCCAGCAGCACCAGCCGGGTCAGGTGGTCGACCAGGCCGCTGGCCAGCACGGCGGGGAGCCACCCGGTGAAGTACAGCGCCCACGGCGTGGCCACCAGCAGGATCGACGCGGTCGCCGGGAACGTCACCACCCGTGCGGTCCGGCTCGCCTGGATCCGGCGCAGCCGCTCCTGGCCGGGCTCGGTCAGCGTCGCCATGGCCAGCGCCACCGGCGAGCTGAGCGCGAAGCACAGCGGCACCACCATCAGCAGCGTGATCACCATGGTCGCCCGCGCCCAGAACAGCGTGTCCGCGTAGCTGCCGATGAACGACACGCCCATCAGCGCGACCAGGCCCAGTCCGACACCGAAGGCGACGTTGCGCGATCTCGGCCACACCAGGCCGGTGCGTGCCGTGTACGTGTGGGTCGCCGCGACGTAGCCGAAGCCGAGCAGCAGGACGAACACGATGGTCGGCACGTCGGCGGTCCACGCGGTGAACACCCTGGTCAGGTCCAGTGGTGGCAGGTGCGGGTAGCCGGCGGCGATGGCTGTCACGTCAACCAGTTTCGCCCCGTGCCCGTCAGGTCGGCGTCGCGGGTCCGGCGATGGTCGGGATGACGTCGGCCCGCGACGCGCCGTACGCTCGCTTTACCGGCAGTACGGAGGCGTTGGGAGGCAACGATGGCACGGCCGACCGTGGCGGACGCCGGATCCGGCGCCGGCAACCCGGATCGCCGGTTCGAGACGGTCGACCCGAGAACCGGCGAGATCGTCGGCAGCCATCCCGTCCACACCGCCGACGACGTCCGGCAGCGCGTCGCGGCCGCCCGCCCGGCCGCCACGTGGTGGGCCGGACTCGGGTTCGACGGCCGCAAGCAGCGACTCGACGCCTGGCGACGGCTGATCGCCCGCCGGGTCGAGGAGGCCGTCCCGCTGATCACCAGCGAGACCGGCAAACCGGCCGACGACGCCCGGCTGGAACTGGTCCTGGTGATCGACCACCTGCACTGGGCCGCGGCCAACGCCGAACGGGTGCTGCACCGCCACCGGATGCGCCCCGGCCTGCTGATGTTCAACCAGACCGCCACCATCGAGTACCAGCCGATGGGCGTGGTGGGCGTGATCGGTCCGTGGAACTATCCGGTGTTCACCCCGATGGGGTCCATCGCCTACGCCCTGGCCGCCGGCAACGCCGTGGTGTTCAAGCCCAGCGAGTACACCCCCGGCGTGGGCACGTGGCTGGCGGAGACGTTCGCCGAGGTCGTCCCGGAGCAGTCGGTGCTGCAAGTCGTCACCGGATCGGGTGAAACTGGTGCGGCGCTGTGCCAGTCGGGTGTGGACAAACTCGCGTTCACCGGTTCGACCGCCACCGGCCGCCGGGTGATGGCTGCCTGCGCGGAATCCCTGACGCCGGTGCTGATGGAATGCGGCGGCAAGGACGCGCTGATCGTCGCCGAGGACGCCGACGTGGCGCAGGCCGCCGACGCCACCGTGTGGGGCGCCATGGCCAACGCCGGCCAGACCTGCGCCGGCGTGGAGCGGGTCTACGTCGTCGACTCGCTGGCCGAGGAGTTCGTCGCCAAGGTCGCCGCCAAGGCCCGGCCGCTGCGCACCGGATCGCACTCCGGCGCCCACATCGGGCCGATGACCACGCCGTCCCAGGTGGACGTCGTCCGCGGCCACATCGCGGACGCGTTGCGCCGGGGTGGCACCGCTGTGGTCGGCGGCCTGGACTCGGTGCGTGCCCCCTACATCGGTCCCGTCGTGCTGGTCGACGTGCCGGAGGACTCGCCCGCAATCACCGACGAGACGTTCGGTCCGACCGTGGTGATCAACCGGGTCCGGGACGCCGACGAGGCCGTCGCGCGGGCCAACGACAGCCGCTACGCACTGGGCGCCGCCGTGTTCTCCCGCGCCCACGGGCCGGAACTGGCCGCGCGGCTGCGGGCCGGCATGGTGTCGGTCAACTCGGTTCTGTCCTACGCCGCCGTCCCCGCGTTGCCGTTCGGCGGATCGGGTGATTCCGGTTTCGGTCGGATCCACGGCGACGACGGCCTGCGCGAGTTCACCCGGGCCCAATCCGTCACCCGACAGCGGTTCCGTTCGCCGCTGCGGCCGATGAGTTTCTCCCGAGGTGGCGGCACAGTGCGGCATCTGGTCCACCTGGTACGCCTGCGCTATGGGCGTTGAGCAGCGCGTAGTCAGGTGTAGAAAGGTGGGGACAACCGGATCGGTGTGGATTCGGGGCCACGGAAGGCGTTGCGATGAAGAAGATCATCAATGATCCGTCGACCGTGGTGGTCGACTCGCTGCACGGCATGGCGGTCGCCCACCCGGACCTCCTACGCATCACCACCGAACCCGCCGTCATCGCGAGGGCGGACGGCCCCGTAGCCGGCAAGGTCGGCGTGGTCTCCGGCGGCGGCTCCGGCCACGAACCGCTGCACGGCGGCTTCGTCGGCCTCGGCATGCTCGACGCCGCCGTCCCCGGTGCGGTGTTCACCTCACCGACGCCCGACGCGATCCTGTCGGCGATCCAGCAGGCCAACGGCGGCGCCGGGGTGCTGCTGATCGTCAAGAACTACACCGGTGACGTACTGAACTTCGAGACCGCGGCGGAACTCGCGGAGGCCGAGGGCATCAGCGTCCGGTCCGTGGTGATCGACGACGACGTCGCCGTCAAGGACTCCACCTACACGGCCGGCAGGCGCGGCGTCGGCGGCACGGTCCTGCTGGAGAAGCTCACCGGTGCCGCAGCTCAGCGCGGCGACAGTCTGGAAGCGGTCGAGGGTCTGGCCACCCGAGTCATCGCCAACGTCCGTTCCATGGGCCTCGCGCTCACCGCGCCCACCGTCCCGCACGTCGGCACGCCCAGCTTCGACCTGGCCGACGACGAGATCGAGGTCGGCATCGGCATCCACGGCGAGCCCGGCCGGGAACGGCTCCCGTTGGAGCCCGCCGACGCGCTCGTGGCGCGCCTGACCGAGCCGATCCTCACCGACCTGCCCTTCGGCGACGGCGACCGCGTGCTGCTGTTCACCAACTCGATGGGCGGCACACCGCTGCTGGAGCTGTACCTGGCGCACGGCATCGCCGAGCGCCTGTTCGCCGACCGCGGCGTCAGCATCGTGCGCCGGCTGGTCGGCCCGTACATCACCAGCCTGGAGATGCAGGGCATCAGCCTGACCGCGCTCAAACTGGATGACGAGATGGTCCAGCTCTGGGACGCGCCGGTGCTGACGGCCGCGCTCCGCTGGGGGGTGTGATGGGCTGCCGCACCGACGGCGTCGTCGCCGCGCTGAAGGCAGCCGCCGACACGGTGGTCGCGCACCGCGACGAACTGGTCGAACTGGACAGGGTGATCGGCGACGGCGACCACGGCGAGAACCTCCAGCGGGGGTTCCAGACGTTCGTGGTCGCACTGACCCGCAGCACGCCGGACAAGCCCGGCGCCGCGGTGAAACTGCTGGCGACCACCCTGATCAGCACGGTCGGCGGCGCGGCCGGACCCCTCTACGGCACGGCGTGCCTGCGGGCGGCCACCACCCTGGGCGACGCGGACGAGCTGACCCCGGAGACCACGGTCGCCGCGCTGCGGGCCGCGCTCGGCGGGGTCGTCGCCAGGGGCAAGGCCGAGGTCGGCGACAAGACCATGGTGGACGCGCTCACCCCCGCGGTGGACGCGGCCGCCGAGGCGCTGGGCAGCGGAGCGGACATCGCGGGCGTGCTGGCTGCGGCTGCCGACGCTGCGGAGAAGGGTGCGGAGTCGACCGTGCCGCTGGTGGCCCGCAAGGGCAGGGCTTCCTACTTGGGCGAGCGCAGCGCCAACCACCTCGACCCCGGTGCCCGCTCGACGTCGTTGCTGTTGCGCGCCTTCGCCGACTCGGCAGCCAAGCACCGGTCGGCGGCGTGACCGTCGGGCTGGTCATCGTGTCGCACAGCGCGGCACTCGCGGCGGGCGTCGTCGAGTTGGCCGGCCAGATGGCCCCCGGCGTGCCGATCATCCCGGCGGGCGGCATGCCCGACGGCGGACTCGGCACCGACTTCGCGGCCGTCACCGACGCTGTCGCCACGGCCGACCAGGGCGAGGGCGTCGTGTTGCTGTTCGACCTGGGCAGTGCGCAGATGACGGCCGACCTGGTGGTGGAGTCCATGGCCGATCCGGACCAGGCGGTGGTCGCGGACGCGCCCCTGGTGGAAGGCGCGGTCGCGGCGGCGGTCGCCGCGGCCGGTGGAGCGTCCATGGCGGCCGTCGCATCAGCCGCGTCCGGTCATGCTCCCGATGCTTCGGTCGTGTCCGGCCCGGCCGAACGGATCGAGATCGAACTGACCAACGAGATCGGCCTGCACGCCCGGCCGGCCGCGCAACTGGCCAGGTCGCTCACCGGCCTCACGGCCGACGTAACGGTGACGTTCGGCGATCAGTCCTCGGATGCGCGCAGTGTGTTGGGGCTGTTGGGGTTGGGCGCCCGCAAGGGTGACAGGCTGGTGGTGTCCGCGCAGGGGGAGCAGGCGGCGGAGGCGTTGCGGCGCATCCGGCAATTGGCGGACGACAACTTCGGCGAGTAGAGAAATAATGCGTTCCGGAGCGGGGATCTGGGCACATGGGGGTAATGACGATGACCCGGTGGCGGGTGCTGGGCGGCACGCTGGGCATGGCGGCGCTGCTGGTGGTGGCGGGCTGCGCGTCGACGGTCAAGGGTGTCGCGATACCGGCGCCGGGGGCGTTACCCGCGGCGCACGGGTCGACTGCGCCGAGCACGCAGAGCGGGCCGATCAGCGGACAGACGGCGTTCGGCGACGCGAGCACGGTGGACCCGTGCAGCCTGGTGAACACCTCGACGGTGCGTGGCGTGGACAGCGCGCGGCCGGAGTCGGCTGACGCGCTGGACGACTGCCCGGTCATGGTCACCCAGAAGGACGGTTCGAAGGCGTACGTGACCGTGGGCCCGCTGGAGACCTCGGACGACATGACCGGGGAGCCGTTGGACACGGTGACGACACTGTCGAACGGCATGATCGTCCAGGTCGGCAAACCGGACCCGGCCGACTATTGCGACGCCTACGTGATCTTCTCCGACGAATACGACCTGCACGTGAGCGCGAGCCCGTCCACAGCGGACTCGCACGCCAATGTGTGTGCGTCGGCGATCGCGATGGCGGAGAACGCGGGAAGCCAGATCAGCGCCGGTGCGATCCGGCATCGGACGTATTCGGCGGGCTCGGCCGGCAAGATCGACCCGTGCGGCCTGATCGACCAGGCTCAGCTGTCCCTCGCCGGGGTCACCGGAATCTCGACCTTCGCGTATCCGCAGGGCCACGAATGTTATTGGGCATCGGACAGTGACATCAACCTGCCGACGGCCCAGATGAATTTCGTGGTGGGAGAACGGCCGACGGTTCTGGACCCGACGACGGATACGGCGACGACAATCGCCGAGCGCCCGTCCATAGTCAGCCTGTTCACCCAGGCCGACTCGGATTCGATCTGCTGGATCAATACCGGCCTGAATCCGTACACCGATCAGGAAACGAGCGCGGCGGCGGGCCTGGTGGAAATCGCCGAAATCGGCGTGGACACGGTCAAGGGCAGTAAGGTAAATCCCTGTACGGCGGCCAAGGCGGTCGCGGCGGCGATCTGGCCCAAACTCCCCGAGGTGTCGCACTGACACCCGGGGTGTCCTGGTCCGGCTTCTCGCGCTGATCCGCATCGGCTGACCTGCCGGTGTCGACCACACGATCGGTGGTCTCTGGCTCGATCCCGAGACCAACCTCACGTGGGCGGACGCCGATCCCATGGCAGTATCCGACAAGTTACCGGTGCGTAGCATTCGGAGGTAGCCATGTCGCGCGAGTTCGCCACGATCGGGATCATCGGCCTGGGCACGATGGGAGCGGGTATCGCCGAGGTCGTCGCCCGGACGGGCCGCCGCGTCGTGGCCGTCGAGGTCGACGACGTCGCCATCGAGCGAGGCCGCGGCCACATCGAGCACTCCACCGACCGCGCCGTCGCCGGCGCCAAGCTCACCCCCGCCGAGCGCGACGCCCTGCTAGCCCGCGTCGAGTACCACACCACCCTGCCCGCACTGGCCGCCTGCGACCTCGTCATCGAGGCCATCCCGGAGAGCCTCGACACCAAGGCCGAGGTGTTCGCCGACGTCGACGGCATCGTCGGCCCGGACGTCATCCTCGCGTCCAACACCTCGTCGCTGTCGGTCACCGAGATCAGCGTGCACACCGGCCGCCCCGGCAAGGTCGTCGGGCTGCACTTCTTCAACCCGGCGCCGATCCTGCCGCTGGTCGAAGTCGTCCGCACGGTCGTCACCGAGCCCGACGTGATCATCGACGCAGTGGATTTCATTCGCTCCCTGGGCAAGGAACCCGTCGTCATCGGCGACCGCGCGGGTTTCATCGCCAACGCCCTGCTGTTCGGCTACCTCAACCACGCCGTCAGCATGTACGAGCAGCGCTACGCGTCCCGCGAGGACCTCGATGCCGCCATGCGTTTCGGCTGCGGCTACCCGATGGGACCCCTCCAACTGCTCGACCTCATCGGCCTGGACACCGCGTACGAGATCCTCGACACGATGTACCACCAGTCGCGCAACCGTTTGCATGCACCGGCTCCGCTGCTCAAGCAGATGATCACCGCCGGCCTGCTCGGCCGGAAGACCGGCGGTGGTTTCTACACCTACGACGCCCCAGACTCGCCGACCGTCGTCCCTGACGTGCTCGACCCCGCGACCGACGGCGGCCGCGTGCCGGGTCGCGAAATCCACCGGGTCGGCGTGATCGGCACCGGCACGATGGCCACGGGCATCACCGAGGTGTTCGCGAAAAGCGGGTTCGACGTGGTCCTGCGGGCGCGCTCCGGGGACAAGGCCGAGGCCGCGCTGGGCAAGGTCAGGGCCTCACTGGACAAGGCCGTGGTCCGAGGCAGACTGTCGGAGGAGGACCGCGACGCGGCGCTGGCCCGGATCACGCCCGTGGTCGAGTTCGACGAACTGGCCGACTGCGACCTGGTGGTCGAAGCCGTCGCCGAGGAACTCGCGGTGAAGAAGGCGGTGTTCGGCGTGCTGGACGAGGTGTGCAAGCCAGGTGCCGTGCTCGCCACCACCACGTCGTCACTACCAGTGATCGAATGCGCAGCCGTCACCAGCCGTCCGAGTGATCTCGTGGGGTTGCACTTCTTCAACCCCGCGCCGGTCATGAAGCTGGTCGAGGTGGTGTCCACGATCGCCACGTCCGCCGAGACGATCGCCACGGCCGACGCGGTGTGCCGGCGGCTGCGCAAACACCCGGTGCACTGCGGCGACCGGGCCGGGTTCATCGTCAACGCCCTGCTGTTCCCGTACCTGAACGACGCGGTCAAGATGCTCGAGGCGCACTACGCCGAGGCGGACGACATCGACACGGCCATGACGGTTGGTTGTGGTCTGCCGATGGGCCCGTTCGCCCTGCTCGACGTCGTCGGTCTGGACGTGTCACTCGCGATCCAGCGCACCCTCTACCTGGAGTTCCGCGAAGCCGGCTTCGCACCGGCGCCGCTGCTGGAACACCTTGTCACCGCGGGGCGTCTGGGTCGCAAGACGGGCAAGGGTTTCCGCGACTACACCAGGTGATCAACACCGTCACCCGGGTTTGGTTGCCCAGAACCGGACGATCCGCTTGGGCTCGTACTCGACACGGACGTCGGTGAAACCGGCCTTGGCCAGCCGGTCCGCCAGCGTGGCGGCGTCGACGACGATCATCGTGTCGCCGATGTGCAGGAAGCGGAACGAGAGGTTCAACTGGCTGTCCGAGCCGGCGAACATGCCGCCCGGTGCCAGTACGCGGCGAGCCTCGGCGAACAGCTGATCCTGGAGTGCCGGGGAAGGCACGTGGTGCAACATCGTGAAGCACACGACGCCACTGAAACCGTTGTCCTGAAACGGCATCGCTGCGCCACTGCCGGGCACGACGCGGGCTTTGCCGCCGACTTCACCGGCCAGCCGCTTGGCCCGCTTGGTGTCGACCTCCAGCGCGGTCAGGCGCCGATACCGGTCGACGAGGATTTTGGTGGTCGCGCCGTAGCCGGGACCGATCTCCAGCACGTCGTCGCCGAGCTCGGCTCGGTCGAGTACCAGCGGCAACCGGGTCGCCGTCGTGGTTGCCCATTCAGGTGAGGAACAGAGCTTGCGGTGCCTCCGATTCATCGGCATGCGCCGACGATAGTGCGTCCCGGCAACGGGGTGGAGACCAATTGATCCGCCCAGCCACCGGGTGCGCCACCGCAGCAGCGCCCGCCACACCCTGACGAGGGAACCGGCGCGACTGGATGGCTCGGCTCAGCCGCCGCAGCCGCAGGCGCCACCGCAACAACCGCCGCCGCCACCACCGACGGGGGCGGCGGCACCGGCCCGCCCGGTCATGGCGACGGTGGTGAGCAGCTTGACGGTGTCGTGGTGACCCACGGGGCAGACGGCAGGCGCCGACGACTCGCTCATCGGCCGGGAGACGTCGAACGGGTCCGCGCACTCGCGGCAGCGGTAGGCGTAGGTCGGCATGGAGCCATTGTCGCACCGTGCGGCAGGGGTGGGGCAGGGTCGGTTACCGTCGGATCGTGCCCCGCCACAACCGCTCCCACCGTTCCCGTGGCCGATCGGGACAGCCGGTCGAGCGGCCGTTGTCCAGTTCGCTCGGCTGGGCGAAGGCGGAGTCGGGGGCGGACGGCGAGTGGCTGGTGAGGCACATTCCCGCGGCGTCGGCGACGAAGACCTACCGCTGTCCGGGCTGCGACCACGAGATCCAACCCGGCGTAGCCCACGTGGTGGCGTGGCCGGCCAGCGAGCACGGTTCAGTAGCCGACCGCCGTCACTGGCACACCGGCTGCTGGACCGCCCGAGGCCGCCGAGGCCCCACCTCCCGCCGCTGGTAACCGCCCGCGCGTGTCGACCCCAGAACGGCCGACACGCCAAAGATCAGCGATCAGCGAACCGCCCGCTGAACGGTCGACATGGCGATAAGGAGCCCGAGCCGGTCGATCGACAGCCCGCATCGCCGAGTCGGCCACCGGCCGGTCGACACGCCGAAGTTCAGCGGCTCGTGAACTCTCCGCCGAAAGGTCGACACGCCGGCAGGAAGCGCTGCGAGCCGTGGTGTGGTCACCAGCACCAGCACCGGCATCGGCATCGGCATCGGCATCGGCACCGATGAGTTGGCCACTGGATGGTCGACATGCCGAAGATCAGCGATGCGTGAACCGTCCGCTGAAGGGTCGACTCGCGGGTGACGAGAGGTACCAGCCGGCGGTGGTTGCGCTGACCGATCGCCGGCTTTGGTCAGTTGGCCCGAGGACGGTCGACGCGCCGACGATCAGCGGTAAGCGAACCGTCCGCTGGCGGGTCGACACGGCCAGGCCACTGGCACGGCGCTGAGTCGTCCGTTCGAAGGTCGACACGCGCCACTTGCGTGGCCGAGAAGGTCGACGCGCGCGGCTTGCGTGGCCGAGTTGGCCGTCGAGTGGTCGACCCGTCGAGGGGCGCGCCGTTCGGCGTTCGGTGTGTCGGCCGTTGGGTGGACGACACACCGGTCAGTACACGCCGGTCACTAACTGGGCCGCTGCTGCGTTAGCGCTTGGCGCTGGATTCTCTGCGGGTGCCTTGCGGGCGGTTCGGGGTGGTTGGCTGGACGGCCGGGGGGCGGTGGACTGTTCCGCTCGGTTGGCCGTTCTTGGGCGGCGCGACAGGCTGGTTTCGCCTGGTGGGGGCGTTGGCCATGGCCTGCGTCGTGGTGGAGCCCGCTCGGCTGGTCTTCTCGTCCGACGCCTCAGTGGCCTCGGCCTCCGGAGCCTGGTCGGTCGGCTTCGAATCGTCCGCCGCCTCGGCCGGCGGCGTCTGCTGGGTGGCACCAGTCTCGGTGGCCTGGGGAGCCGCATCCGTGGCCGGCTTGGGGTCGCTGGGTGCCGGTTGCCTGCTGGGAGCGGCTTCCATCGGTGCGGGCTGCCTGGCATCGCTGGGCCTGGTGGGGGCGTCGGTGGGGCGCCTGGTGGGGGCCGTGCCCGGCCGCGTGGGGCGGGCCACCGGGCGGCGTGCCTCCGTGGTGGGCCAGCGGCCGGCAGCCGGCCGGCCGACGACCTCCTGCTCATCCGGCAGCGGATCCAATGCCGGACTCGCGTTCGACATCAACGCATGGGCCGCACGCAGCTGCTCGGCGATCTGCGCCCGCAACGACCGCAGCGCCTCGACCCGGCCGGCGGCCACGTTGATCCGCCGGTTGGCCTCCTCGGTCGCCTCGCGCACCCGCCGGTTGGCCTCGTCCACGGCATCCTGCAACCGGGCCTGGGCCTCGGTGACCGCCTCGTGCCGCCGCCGGTTGGCCTCTTCGGTCGCGTCGCGCACCCGCCGGTCGGCCTCGATCTTGCTGCCGCGCTGCTCCTCGGTGATCGCCGCGCGGATCCGGGCGGCTTCCTCGGAAGAATCCCGCAAGCGGCGCTCCGCCTCGGCCTTGCTGACCCGCTGCTCCTCGTCGGCCTTGGTGCGCACGCGAGTGGCTTCCTCGGCAGCCTCGCGCAGCCGGCGCTCGGCCTCGGCCTTCGAGGTCGCCTCCTGCTCGGCCAGCGCCTTCATCGACTCGGTGCGCCGCGCGGCCATGGCGATCTCGAAGTCGTCCTCGATCTGGGTGCGCCGCGCCGTGGCCTCCTCGTCGGCCTTGGTGCGCTCGTCCTCGGCCTGCTTCGCCTTGGCGGCCAGCTCGGCGGTCGACTTCTCGACCAGCTCGCGGTGCTCGTTCTCCAGCTCCACCCGCCGGCCGTCGACCTCGGCGATCAGCTTCTGGTAGCGGTTGCGCAGCGCGCCGGCATCGGCCTCGGAGCGGGTGCGGATATGAACGGCGTCGGCCTCGGCCAACGCCTTGGTCTCGCTGGCCTCCTCCTGCGCCAGCCGCAGCATCCCCTGCAGCCGCTCGGACAACCCCTCCAACGTGGTTGGCGGCTGCGACAGCCGGTCGACCTGGGACCGCAGCTCGCTGACCTGCGTCCTGGCGCGCTCCATCTGCTTGGCCAGATCACCGGCCTGGGACACCGCGGCGTCCCGGTCGGCCGCGATCAGCCGCAGATCGCTGTCCAGCCGCTCCAGATGTTCTTCGACCTGGGTTCGGCTGTACCCCCGCTTGACGATGTCGAAGCCGGCGCCCAGCGGAACGAGGTCGCGCTCGCTACCAAGACCCATGGGCTCACGCTACCCGGCCGGGTGACCCGTCCGCCCGACGCTCCACAGGTGTCGTCCTGGCACACGGGAATTACACACCTCGGAACCTGTTGATGTCCGCCAGATGGCGGGCACGGAACTCCGCGTCACGCACGCCGAGCCCTTCCTCGGGCGCCAGGCAGAGCACGCCGACCTTGCCCTGGTGGGTGTTCTGGTGCACGTCGTAGGCCGCCTGTCCGGTGTCCGCCAACGAGTACACCCTGGACAGTGTGGGATGGATCTTCCCCTTGGCGATCAACCGGTTGGCCTCCCACGCCTCGCGGTAGTTCGCGAAATGTGAACCGATGATGCGCTTCAGGTTCATCCACAGGTAGCGGTTGTCGTACTGGTGCAGGAAACCCGAGGTGGACGCGCACGTGACGATCGTGCCGCCGCGCCGGGCGACGTAGACGCTCGCGCCGAACGTCTCCCGGCCGGGGTGCTCGAAAACGATGTCCGGGTCGTCGCCGCCGGTGAGTTCGCGAATCCGGGCGCCGAACCGCTTCCATTCCTTGGGATCCTGATTGTTCTCGTCCGACCAGAACCGGTAGCCCTCGGCCGCCCGGTCAATGATCAGTTCGGCACCCATCCGGCGGCAGATCTCGGCCTTCCGCGGACTGGACACCACGCACACCGGAATGGCGCCGCCATTCAGCGCGAACTGCGTGGCGTACGACCCGAGCCCGCCGGACGCGCCCCAGACGAGCACCACGTCGCCCTGCTTCATGTCCGCGCCGTTGCGCGACACCAACTGGCGGTACGCCGTGGAATTCACCAGACCGGGTGATGCCGCCTCCTCCCACGTGAGGTGCGCGGGCTTGGGCATCAGCTGGTTGCTCTTGATCAGCGCCAACTCGGCCAGGCCGCCGAAGTTGGTCTCGAAGCCCCAGATCCGCTGTTCGGGGTCGAGCATCGTGTCGTTGTGGCCGTCCGGGTGCTCCAGTTCCACGTTCAGGCAGTGCGCGACGACCTCGTCGCCGGGCTGCCAGGCATGCACGCCGGGACCGGTGCGCAGTACGACACCCGCCAGGTCGGAGCCGACCACGTGGTAGGGCAGGTCGTGCCGCTTGGCCAGCGGCGACGTCTTGCCGTACCGGCGCAGGAAGCCGAACGTGGACAGCGGCTCGAAGATCGACGTCCACACCGTGTTGTAGTTGATCGCGCTGGCCATGACCGCGACCAGCGCCTCGCCGGGGCCCAGCTCCGGCGTCGGCACGTCCTCCACGTGCAGCGAGCGCCGGGGGTCCTTCTCCTTGGTGGCCATGCCCTCGAACATGGACGTCTCGTCGGCGTGCACCGTGACCCCGCGATAGCTGGTGGGGACGGGTAGCGAGCCGACCGCGTCGAGGTCGTCGTCGAGGATGGCGTCGAGGATCTTCCGCACGGGTGCCTCCCTGGGGCCTGCATCGGTGCTCAGGGCGATGGCGGGAGGTTACCGGCGAGTAACGGTACAGAGCCAGTCCTGTGAGGCAGCGCACGGCGGTTTGTCCCACCAACGGGTCATGTCGCCGATGGCCGTCACCTCAGTGGTCGGGAGCCGGCTCCACCAGTTCGACCAGCACACCGCCGGCGTCCTTCGGATGGACGAAGTTCACCCGGCTGTTCGCCGTGCCCCGGCGGGCCGACTCGTAGAGCAGCCGCAGGCCCTTCGCACGCAGCACCGAGGCGGCCGCCTCGACGTCGGTCACCCGGTAGGCCAGTTGCTGCAGGCCGGGACCGGACCGGTCGAGGAACTTGCCGATCGTCGAGTCCGGCCGCAGCGGGGCGAGCAGCTGCACGGCCGCGCCCACCGTGTCGCCGGGGGCGCGCAGCATCGCCTCCCGAACGCCCTGCTCCTCGTTGACCTCCTCGTGGGTGACGGCGAGGCCGAACGTCGTGCGGTAGAACTCGATGGCGGCGTCCAGGTCGGGCACCGCGACGCCGACGTGGTCGATCGCGGTGACGAGCGGGCCGAGCTGCTCTCCCAGGTCTGCCATACCGTGAGGGTACGAGTGCTGAACCGGTACCGGGCAACGGAAGCGGGCCAAGCGTGACTGCGGTCATAGAAGGCCGGGTTACCGCCCGGTATGGTCGGGTTGACAACGCTAGCTTTCGCCGTGGAGGCCAGTCATGGGATCCGTCATCGTCGCCGGCGCGCGCACCCCGATGGGTCGACTGCTCGGTTCGCTCAAGGACTTCTCCGGCGCCCAGCTCGGCGGGGTCGCCATCAAGGCGGCGCTGGAGCGGGCGGGCGTCCGGCCCGACCAGGTGCAGTACGTGATCATGGGCCAGGTGCTCACCGCGGGCGCGGGCCAGATCCCGGCCCGCCAGGCCGCGGTGGCCGCCGGTATCGCCATGGACGTGCCGGCGCTGACGATCAACAAGGTGTGCCTGTCCGGACTGGACGCCATCGCACTGGCCGACCAGTTGATCAGGGCGGGCGAGTTCGACATCGTCGTGGCCGGCGGCCAGGAGTCGATGACCCAGGCGCCGCACCTGCTGCCCAAGTCGCGCTCCGGCTTCAAGTACGGCGACGTGCAGCTCGTCGACCACCTGGCCTACGACGGCCTGTTCTGCGCGTTCGACCAGGTCGCGATGGGCGCGTCCACGGAGAAGTACAACTCCCGCTACGGCGTGACCCGGCAGGAGCAGGACGAGTTCTCCGCGCGCTCGCACCAGCGGGCGGCGGCAGCGGTCAAGAACGGCTTCTTCGCGGAGGAGATCGCGCCGGTCACCATTCCGCAGCGCAAGGGCGACCCGAAGGTCGTCGACGCGGACGAGGGCGTGCGGCCGGACACCACCGTGGCAGGCCTGGCCGCGCTGCGACCCGCGTTCGCGCCCGACGGCACCATCACCGCGGGCTCGTCGTCGCAGATCTCCGACGGCGCCGCCGCCGTGGTCGTGATGAGCAAGGCCAAGGCGGAGGAGCTGGGCCTGACCTGGCTGGCCGAGATCGGCGCGCACGGCGTGGTCGCCGGCCCGGACGCCAGCCTGCACGAACAGCCGTCCAACGCCATCCGCGCGGCCTGCGCCAAGGAGGGCATCGACGCCGCCGACCTGGACCTGATCGAGATCAACGAGGCGTTCGCCGCGGTCGGCGTGGTGTCGGCCAAACAGCTCGGCGCGGGCGAGGACAAGGTCAACGTGAACGGCGGCGCGATCGCGCTGGGCCACCCGATCGGCATGTCCGGCGCCCGCCTGGCCCTCACCCTGGCCATGGAACTGCGCCGCCGGGGTGGCGGTGTCGGCGCGGCCGCGTTGTGCGGTGGCGGTGGCCAGGGCGACGCGCTGATCATCAGGGTGCCCTAGGGTCGGGTCGTGGCGAGGACCGCGGACGTCGACGAGCTGATCGGCCGGGCACGCGACGGCGATGCCCGCTCGGTGGCACGGCTGATCTCGCTGGTCGAGGACGCGAGTCCGCGGCTGCGCGAGGTGGCCACCGCGCTCGCGCCGGCCACCGGCCGGGCCATGGTGATCGGGCTGACCGGCGCGCCCGGCGTGGGCAAGTCGACCTCGACGTCGTTGCTGGTCTCGGCCTTCCGCAAGCGGGGCAGCAGGGTCGGGGTGCTGGCCGTCGACCCGTCGTCGCCGTTCTCCGGCGGTGCGCTGCTCGGCGACCGGGTGCGGATGCAGGACCATGCGACCGACAGGGACGTGTTCATCCGGTCGATGGCCACCCGTGGGCATCTCGGCGGGCTGTCCGCGGCCACCCCGCAGGCGCTGCGCGTGCTGGACGCGACCGGGTTCGACGTGGTGCTGGTGGAAACCGTCGGCGTCGGTCAGTCCGAAGTGGACGTCGTGTCGCTGGCGGACACCACGCTGGTGCTGCTCGCCCCGGGCATGGGCGACGGCATCCAGGCGGCGAAGGCCGGCATCCTGGAGGTGGCCGACGTGTTCGTGGTGAACAAGGCCGACCGGGATGGTGCCGACCAGGTGGTGCGCGACCTCAAGTACATGATCTCCCTGGGCAGGCGCGAGCACGAGGGGCCGAGCTGGCGCGTCCCCGTGGTGCCCACCGTGGCCTCCCGCGGCGAGGGCATCGACGACGTGATCACCGCCGTCGGCGAGCACCGCGAGTGGATGGTGGCGCACGGCGAGCTGGAGCGCAGGCGTACGGCCAGGGCGGGCGCCGAGGTCGAGGCCATCGCGCTGGGCACGCTGCGCGCGCGGATGGGCGACCTGCGCGGCGGGGACGCGCTGGACCAACTCGCCAAGCAGGTCATGGCGGGCGAGCTCGACCCCTACACGGCGGCCGACACCCTGGTGGAGGGCATCGGCGCGGCCTGACTCAGGCCGGCGAGGGCGGGCGGCAGCGCACCAACGTCAGCGGTCCGTCCACAGTGGAGTTCCCGGCCGCGTGCGGCACCACGAGTGTCTGGCCCTTGCGCAGTTCGATGCTGCCACCGTGCTCGGTGCGCAGCGTCCCGGCGCCGTCCAGCACCACCAGCACGGCGAACGACGCCGCCAGGTCGACGGGCTGCCTGGCGTGGATCCGGTCGGCCCGGAAGAAGTCCGCCGACGCCGACCCGAACAGGTCCACCACGGCGTCCTGCCAGCCGCCGGTGCGCCGCACCAGCGTCTCCCACCGGCCGTCCGCCCAGCCGTCCCGGTCGACGCAGGCCAGGGCCACGTCGAAGCCGACGCCGAGGTGGCCTGCCGACTCGTCGGCCAGGAACCCGTCCCACTCCAGCGTCACCGACAGGTCGGTGGGCTGCTGCAACTCCACGATGAACACGCCGGCGCCGATCGCGTGCGGCAGTCCGGCCGGGATGAACACCGTGTCGCCGGCAGCCACCGTGGTGCTGTTCAGCGCACCCAGCAGCGCGTCGTGGTTCTGGTCGCGCACCCAGTCGGCCAGCGTGTACCGGTCCACCGGCTCGCGGAACCCGATGTGCACCCTCGGGTCGCCACTGCCCGTGCCGACCACCACCCACGCCTCGGTCTTGCCGAAGTGCGAACCGAAGTGGTCGCGGGCGAACGTGTCCGACGGGTGACAGTGCACCGGCAGCCGCTGCCCGGCGTCCAGCAGCTTCACCAGCAGCGCCGTGCTGGTGCCGAACATGGCCACGTGCCGCTCACCCAGCCACGCGTCCGGTTCGGCGGCCACGGCGTCGCGCAGCGGCCTGCCGTCCGGCAGTGTGGTCAGTCCGTCGGTGGCCTGGCCGAACCGGGTCGTGGTGGACGCCACCCAGTCCTCCGGGCCGAACTCCGACGCGCGAGGCACACCGCGCAGCGCGGCGATGGCGTCCCCACCCCGGTAGAACTGGCGCGGTTGGTTGGCCGGCAGCAGCGTGGGCGTCGGGTTCACGGGCGTGTCTCTCCAGATCCTCGGGCGATCAGCCGGGCGGGCACGGTGACCCGCCTCGGTGGCGGGTCGTCGCCCGCGATGCGCGCGCTCAGCAGTTCCGCCGCTGTCCTGCCGAGCAGCTCGATGTCGTGCGAGACCACGGTGACCGGTGGGGTCATCAGGTCGGCCAGTTCGAAGTCGTCGAAGCCGACCAGTGCCGGCCCGGCCCGGCCGCCGGCCAGGGCCCGCAGCACCAGCAGGGTGATCCGGTTGTTGCCGGTGACCAGCGCGGTGGCCGGGCGCGGCCGGTCCAGGAAGTCGTGCAGGGCCCGCTCGACGGTGGTCTCGTCGTGCGGGCCCATGGCCACGAACCCGGTGTCGGTGCAGGTCCGGAATCCGCGCAGCCGTTCGGCCGCGGTGTGGATGTCCGGCGCGTCACCGAGGAAGGCGATCCGCCGGTGGCCGTGCGCGGCCAGATGGCGGACGGCCGTCTCCGCCCCGCCCGCGTTGTCCAGCAGCACGGTGTCGGCCGCGACGCCGTCGGCCGGCCGGTCCACGAACACGACGGGCAGGCCGGCGTCGATCTCCGGTAGCAGGTAGTCGTGCCGCCCCCCGGTCGGCACGACCACCAGCCCGTCCACCCGTCGGGAACAGAAGTCCAGCGCCAGTTCCCGTTCCCGATCGGGGTCCTCATCGGACGATCCGGCCAGCACGTGCCGGCCGGACCGCCTGGCCACTTCCTCGACCGCCCTGGTCAGGGTGGCGTAGAACGGGTTCGCCAGGTCCTCCAGCAGGACGCCGATCGTGCCGGTGGACGTGCCCCGGCGCAGGTGGCTCGCGCCGAGGTTGCGCCGGAAACCCAGTTCGTCGATGGCCGCCCGCACCCGCCGCTCGGTGGCCGGGCGCACGCCGGACTCGGCGTTCACCACGCGCGACACCGTCTTCAGGCTCACGCCGGCCAGCCGGGCCACGTCGTGCATCGTGGCCCGGCGGGGACCGGCGCGGTTGGACAACGTTGTCATCGATCTAGGAATCGAACACCAGCACCGCCGTCCTGTCAACCCGTCGATCGTCCCCTTCGGACTGAACCGGAAAACCAGTTGTGTCAACTGTTGATGCGAAGTCGTTCTCGCGCAAAGAAACCGACCAACAGTCCCATTTCATCCCGCGTTCTTCCGATGTTCTCGTTCGAGCCTCGCCGTGGGCGGGTTCGAGGGGCAGGGTCGACAACCGCCAAGGCCACCACGTTTTGCGCCCGTCTCGTGTTTCTGACCGGAAAGGCCATGAGATGCCGGAACTGACTCGCCGCCGGTTACTGGGTGGAGCCGCCGGAGCGGCCGCTGCCGCTGCCGCCGCCACCCTGATGCCGCCCAACGTCCAGCAGGCCCTCGCGGCGACCCCGCCGTCGCGCGGCTCCCTGAAAGACATCAAGCACATCGTCCTGCTCATGCAGGAGAACCGTTCCTTCGACCACTACTACGGCACCCTGTCCGGTGTCCGCGGGTTCGACGACGCGAAGCGGCAGAAGCTGGCCAACGGCCGGTCCGTGCTGTTCCAGCCCGACACGGTGAACCCGGACGGCTTCACGCTGCCGTTCCACCTGGACACCAACACCACCAGTGCCCAGCACATCCCGTCCACGTCGCACGCCTGGCAGGTCCAGCACGACGCCCTCAACGGCGGCAAGATGGACAGCTGGCTGCCCGCCCACCGCAAGGCGGACGGCAAGAACGGCCCGTTCGTCATGGGCTACCACGAGCGCTCGGACATCCCCTTCCAGTTCGCGCTCGCCGAGTCGTTCACCCTGTGCGACAACTACTACTGCTCGGTGCTGGGCCCCACCTGGCCCAACCGCATGGTGTGGATGACCGGCACCGTCGACCCGGACGGCCTGAACAAGGGCCCGATCCTGGACAACAACGCGCCTGCCGGCGGCTTCACCTGGACCACGTACGCCGAGCGGCTCGAGGCGGCCGGCGTGAGCTGGAAGGTCTACCAGCAGTCGGACAACTTCGGCACCAACATGCTGTCCAACTTCGCGAACTTCCAGGCCGCCAAGCCCGGCGACCCGCTGTTCGACAAGGGCCTGGCCGTGCTGCCCGAGGGCCAGTTCGAGTTCGACGCCCGCAACGACCTGCTGCCCACCGTGTCGTGGATCCTCGCGCCGAGCTTCCAGTCCGAGCACCCGGACTTCACGCCGGCCGACGGTGCCGCCTACGTGGCCAGCAAGATCGACGCGATCGCGGCCAACCCCGAGGTGTGGGCCAAGACCGTGTTCATCCTGGACTACGACGAGAACGACGGCCTGTTCGACCATGTGGTGCCGCCGATCCCGCCGGCCGGGACGCCCGGTGAGTTCGTCACCAAGACCTCGCCCGGCGGGACCCCGGGCAACGGCCTGTCGGTGGGTGCCGGCTTCCGGGTGCCGGCGATCATCATCTCGCCGTGGACCGCCGGTGGCTGGCTGAGCAGCGAGCCGTTCGACCACACCTCGGTGCTGCGTTTCCTCGAGGTCATGACCGGCGTCAAGGAGACCAACATCAGCGACTGGCGGCGCCAGAACTTCGGCGACCTGACCTCGGTGTTCCGGTTCCACGACCGGGCAGCCGAACCGCCGGTGCTGCCGGACACCTCCGGCCAGCTCACCTACGCGGCGTACACGTCGTCGCAGTTGCCCGCGCCGCCGCTGCCGGGGGCCGACCAGAGCCTCCCGGTGCAGGAAAAGGGTGGCCGCAAGCACGTGGGCTGAGCCTGCGGCACGTCAGCGGCGGGGAGGGCCGGCGACCGGTCCTCCCCGTTTCGTGTGCCGGGTCACGCCCGATCCCATGGCGCGTGGCGACGGGCTGGCTGCCGGCGTTGGCGTGTCGTCCGTTCGGCGGCCGACTCGCGCCAACCTGCCTCGACCCAGCGCGGTCCCGTCCGGACGGCATGGCTGTGCGCCGGCGTGTCGGCCGTTGGATGGACGACTCGCCGGCCGGAACGCCCGGATGGCGACACTGGTGGGAGGCGCCGGGTGTGTCGTCCGCGGGATGGACGACACGCCAACCGACCGCCATGTGGCTGGGCCCATGGCCCCGCAGGCCGGTCGACCACAGAACGGACGACACGCTGTCGTCAGGAAGGCGCTGTCGGTCAGGAAAGGCGCTGTCGGTCAGGCGAAGTCGCCGGACGCCCGGCGCACCTTGGCCAGCAGGTCGGTGAGCGCCTCGGTCTGCCGGTCGGTGAGGCCGCGCAGCCCGAAGTCGACCGCTGTGACCGCCTCGGTGGCGGCCAGCCTGCGCTCCCGCCCGGCCTCGGTGATCTCCACCAGCGTGGTGCGCCGGTCCGTGGGGTGCGGGATGCGTTTGACCAGGCCGTCGGCCTCCAGGCGGTCGACGATGTTGGTGACGCTCGTCGGGTGCAGTTGCAGCCGCTGGCCCATGACCCGCATGGGCAGGCTGCCGCGCTTGGAGAAGTACAACAGGACGAGGGCCTCGTAGCGGGCGAACGTCAGCCCGTGCGGCCGCAGCGCGGCGTCTACCGCGGACTGCAGGATCTGCTGGACCCGCATGATGCTGGTCACAGCCGCCATCACCGTGGGTGTGCCCACGTGCTCCCCCCAGAGCGTCGCCGCTCGGGCGATGGGATCGAACGGCAGCGACTCGGGGACCATGGCACCCGAAATTACCAGCGGGTATGGGCCTTCGGGAACCTGCGGCCCCCCGCCGGTCGGCGGCGCGTGATCGACCGTCTTCCGTAGTGCGCGTGTTCAGGCACACAGCGGCGAAATTTAGTTGGACGTCCTACTATCGGTCGTCAGAGGAGTGTGGCGGGAGGCGACCATGGGCAACGGTGACATCGAGGCGGGCAGGCAGCGCTGGGCGCAGCGGTTCGCGGCGGCCAAGGTGCGGGACGCCGACTTCACCACGCTGTCCGGCGTCGAGGTCGAGCCGGTGTACGGACCGGCCGATGGCGACACGGTCGCCGGCTTCGACCGGATCGGCTGGCCGGGGGAGTTCCCGTTCACCCGCGGTCTGTACGCCACCGGCTACCGGGGCAAGCAGTGGACGATCCGGCAGTTCGCCGGGTTCGGCAACGCCCGCCAGACCAACGAGCGCTACAAGATGCTGCTGGCCGGCGGCGGTGGCGGCCTGTCCGTCGCGTTCGACATGCCCACGCTGATGGGCCGCGACTCGGACGACCCGCGCAGTCTCGGCGAGGTCGGCCACTGCGGTGTGGCCATCGACTCGGCCGCCGACATGGACGTGCTGTTCGCCGACATCCCGCTGGCCGACGTCACCACGTCGATGACGATCTCCGGTCCCGCGGTGCCGGTGTTCTGCATGTACCTGGTGGCCGCCGAGCGGCAGGGCGCCGACCTCGGCCGGCTGGACGGCACACTGCAGACCGACATCTTCAAGGAGTACATCGCGCAGAAGGAGTGGCTGTTCGCGCCCGAGCCGCACCTGCGCCTGATCGGCGACCTGATGGAGTACTGCGGCGAGCACATCCCCGCGTACAAGCCGTTGTCGGTGTCCGGCTACCACATCCGCGAAGCAGGCTCGACGGCCGCGGAGGAGTTGGCGTTCACCCTCGCGGACGGCTTCGCCTACGTCGAACTCGGCAAGTCACGCGGCATGGACGTGGACCGCTTCGCGCCCGGCCTGAGCTTCTTCTTCGACGCGCACATCGACTTCTTCGAGGAGATCGCCAAGTTCCGGGCCGCCCGCCGGATCTGGGCGCGGTGGCTGCGCGACGTCTACGGCGCCACCACCGAGAAGGCCCAGTGGCTGCGCTTCCACACCCAGACCGCGGGCGTCTCGCTCACCGCGCAGCAGCCGGACAACAACGTGGTGCGCACCGCCGTCGAGGCGCTGGCCGCGGTGCTCGGCGGCACCAACTCGCTGCACACCAACGCGCTGGACGAGGTGCTGGCGCTGCCCAGTGAGAAGGCGGCGAAGATCGCGCTGCGCACCCAGCAGGTGATCATGGCCGAGACCGGCGTGACCAATGTGGCCGACCCGCTGGGCGGCTCCTGGTACGTCGAGGCGCTCACCGACAAGATCGAGGCCGACGCCGAGCGGATCTTCGACCGGATCAAGGACATGGCCCGGCAGGCTGTGCCGGACGGCGACCACCCGATCGGCGAGATGACCTCCGGCATCCTGCGCGGCATCGAGGACGGCTGGTTCACCGGCGCGATCGCCGACTCCGCCTTCGCCTACCAGCGGGCGCTGGAGAAGGAGGAGAAGCAGATGGTCGGCGTGCACACACTGGTCGACAACTCAGCCGACGACCTGGAGATCATGCGGGTCAGCCACGAGGTGGAGCGCGAGCAGAACGCGCTGCTCGGCGGCCGGCGGGCGGCCCGCGACCAGGCCGACGTGGACGCCGCCCTGGCCACGATGGTCGAGGTGGCCAGGGGCGAGGGCAACATGATCGAGCCGATGCTGGCCGCGGCGCGTGTCGAGGCGACGCTGGGCGAGATCTGTGACGCGCTGCGCGATGTCTGGGGCACCTACACCGAACCGGCCCGATTTTAGAGCGCTGTTCTAGGATATCGCGCATGACGACAGCGACGGATCTGGCGGCGACGGCCCGCAGGATGTGGGTGCGTTTCGAGACGTACCACGCGGTCACGTACTTCACCCCGGAGTCGCGGGCGGCCGCGGAGGCCCTGGGCTGCCAGGGCGGCTGGATGAGCTACTTCGCGATGCGCGCGGCGCCGCTGGGTGCCGTGCCGCCGGAGATCGTCACGTCGGTCTTCTACAACTTCCACCCGATCCGCGTCGGCAAGGCCATCCCGGCGGCCTGGGAGCTGGCCGAGCCGAAGGCGTACCTGGCCGCGCGGCTGGCCGGCGCGGACGGCGCGCTGCGCCGCCTGCTCGGCGAGGACGTGGTGGGAGGCGCCGAACTGGCCGAGGCGGCCGAACTGGCGGTCCAGGCGGCCGCCGCAGCGCCCACCGCGGGCCGGGTCCTGGCCGCGGCCAACAGCATCGTGCCCAAGCCGGACGCGCCGCACCTGGCGCTCTGGCAGGCGGCGACCACGCTGCGCGAGTCCCGTGGGGACGGTCACGTCGCCGCACTGGTCAACGCCGAACTCGACCCGTGCGAGACGCTCGTGCTGTTCGGCGCGGACCGCCGTCTCGAACCGGCGTTCCTGAAGGTGGCCCGGCGGTGGTCGGACGACGAGTGGCAGGAGGCCACCGACCGGCTCGCCGACCGCGCCCTGGTCACCCCGGACGGCGCGCTCACCGGCGCGGGCGCCGAACTGCGTCGCTGGATCGAGGACCGGACCGACCAGACGGCCGTGGCGCCGTGGCGGGCGATCGGCGAGACCGGCACCGAGCGGCTCCTCGAACTGTGGGGCGCGCTGGCCCTGCGGATCGCCACCGGCAACGAGGCCATACGCGCCAACCCGATGGGCCTGGACGCCCTGACCGAGCTGTCGTGACAGCAGATCCACCCGCTGACCGGGGTGTCCGCGAGCACTCCGCCGAACGTGCCAGGATGGTGTAGTGACAAGGCCGAGCCCCCGCCAGAATGCAGCCCTCTCCGCCGCGCTGACCGGCGCGGTCGACCTGTCCGCGGTGAAGGCACGTGCCGACGCCGCCAGCCGGCAGGCGGCCACCGGTGAGGCCGGCGCCGACGCCTCGGGTGCGTCGAACCAGCTGGTCGTCGAGGTCACCGAGGCGACATTCCAGACCGAGGTCATCGACCGTTCGATGTCGGTGCTCGTGGTCGTCGACCTGTGGGCCACGTGGTGCGGTCCGTGCAAGCAGCTGTCCCCGGTCCTGGAGCGGCTCGTCGAGGCCGACGCCGGTGCCTGGGTGCTGGCCACCGTGGACGTCGACGCCAACCCGAGGATCGCGCAGCTGTTCGGCGTGCAGTCGATCCCGACGGTCGTGGCCATCGCGGGCGGCCAGCCCGTCGACGCCTTCGCCGGTGCCCAGCCAGAACCCCAGGTGCGCCAGTGGATCGACTCGCTGCTCAACGCCCTGCGCGACCAGCTGCCCGGCATCTCCGACGCCGAGAGCGACGAGGCCCCGGCCCAGGAGGGCGAGGAACCGGAGGAGCCGGACGACCCCAGGTTCACCGCCGCCGAGGACGCCCTGGAGCGTGGCGACTTCGCCGAGGCCGAGGCCGCCTACCAGCGCATCCTGGACAACGAGCCGGCGAACGAGCAGGCCAAGACGGCCATCGCCCAGGTCCGGTTCATGGCCAGGGTGGACGGCGCCGACCCGGAGTCGGTGGCCAGGGCGGACGCGGCACCCGACGACGTGCCCGCCCAGCTCGCCGCCGCCGACGCGGAACTGGCCGAGCAGCGCGTCGAGGACGCCTTCCGCCGGCTGATCGGCACGGTCCGATCCAGCTCCGGTGACGACAGGGACAACGTGCGCAAGCACGTCCTCGAACTGTTCGACCTGTTCCCGCAGGACGACCCCAGGGTGCTCAAGGCCCGCAGGGACCTCGCCAACGCGCTGTTCTGAGTCCGCTCAGCCGAACTGGGATGTGCAGACCGTCGAGCCCTGCAGGAACCCCTCCTGGAACGACGACACCCTGGCGAACCCGGACGGCACCCGGTCGCCGTGCACGTCCGAGGCGATCTCGCTGGTCGGCGACAGCAGTTCGGCCACGGCCTCGTCCAGGTCGCCCGGCCCGAGCAGCAGCTGCTCTGTGGGGTCGGTGGACGTGTGGTGCCGGATGACGCCGGCCCACGCGCCGGTCAGGCATGCGGTGCGCAGCCCGGCGTTCCTGTCGTCCAGCGGGATGCCCAGCGACCGCTGCACGGCCAGCGCGTAGCGGGACGCCACCTCGGCGAACGCGGCGAAGTCACCCAGCCCCGGACCGGTCGGCCCGGGGCTCGTGGTGGACGTCGACTCGGCGTCGGCCGGTCCCGGCTCGCCGTTCGGTGGGAGCGCGGCCAGCGTGTTCAGCGCCTGCTCGTCGACGGCGATCGTGTTGTCCTGCGGGCAGAATGAGGCAGGCGCCGTGCTGGTGCCATCGGCGCAGCTGCCGGTGTTCGACACGATGGTGGGTGCCTGCATGTCCTGGCGGAACGCGGCGTTCAGGCTCTGCCCGAGCAGTGCCAGGCTGGCGTCGTCGACCGGCTCGTTGCCGTGCGCCTCGGCCGCCTTGGTGAAGCCCAGCTCGGTGACCCGCTGCGCCACCTCGGCGTTGTCGATCTTGCTGCACCGCACGGGCCCCTGGGTGAAGCCGAACTGGAACGCGGTGATCCTGTCGAACGAGCTGCCGTGGGTGCCGTCCGGGTCGGCGGGTGCCGGCGACGCGTCGTCCTTGATGAACATCATCGTTGCCATGACCTCGTTCAGGCCGTCGCCGGTGGACAGCCGGAAGTGCTTGGCGTGGCCGTCGGCCACCCACCGGATGAACGCGCCCGCGTAGCAGTCGGCCTGCTGCTCCTGCACGATCACCGGCGTGGCCTGGGTGACGCCGAGCCGGTGCTGCACGGCGCGCCCCATCTCGTGCGCCAGCACGGTCACCACGGACATCGGGCCGAAGGTCTGGTCCAGCGACGGCAGCAGCACGCCCCGGTCCCAGGACACGCTGTCCTGGGACGCGCAGTAGAAGGCGGTGTCCGCTCCAGCCGTGCTGCGCCCGCAGATCTGGGCGCTGCCACCGGAAGAGTTGAACGACACCAGTCGGCGCACCGGTCGGAATTTGCGGCCGAATGCGGTCGGCAGGGTCTTCGTCCAGTAGGTGTCGATGTCGGACACGGCGTCCACGGCCAACCGGTCCACCGCGGTGCCGGCGTAGCCGTGCACCTTCAGCCGGGCCGCCGGCACCCCGGGCCGTAGTCCGCTGGGACCCTCGGTGACCGGTAATCCGGCCACGTCACCCGGACTGGCGTCCACCGACGGCCTGGGTCGACCGGGGATCTCCTGGCCCGCGCACGCACTCACCAGGGTGACGGCCGCGAGGGTGAGCGCGATGCCGGCCACCGCCCTGGGTGCTGCCCGCAGCGTCATCCGTCGGCCCCGTTCCTGGTCCATGTCCGGTCGCCAGCCGGTTCGTCGGGGGCGGCCCGCTGCGCTGCGAGGGTCGCGCGGCGGCGCGCGGCGGCCGGCTACTCCCTGCACCCTACTTGCCACTCGAACGGCGCTCGCGCCCCGGACGGGGTCACCGGTTCGTCGCTGGTCAAGCGGCCGTCGGGGGAAATTTGGTGATTCCCCGTGTGGGGTGCGCCACCCGTCTTGCCGGGTAGAGCACCGGTGGATCCTGTGGTTAGCTGTCCTTGGTCGTAGTTTCTGTGTTCGTGTGGTACACGCTCGTGAAACGACGTTACGGGCGGATGAGTTTCCTCTCGGTCAGCCGGAGAAGTCGCCGTCTGAAACCGGCCCAGTGGCCACAGCCGTGGCCACTGTTTTCGTGATCTGGTTAGAGGAGACTGGCAAGATGGCGACAAGGGGCACGGTGAAGTGGTTCAACTCGGAGAAGGGCTTCGGGTTCATCACTCCTGACGGCGGCGGCGCCGACGTCTTCGTGCACTACTCGGAGATTCAGGGCCGCGGTTTCCGCACCCTTGAGGAGAACCAGCGCGTCGAGTTCGAGATCGGCCAGGGCACCAAGGGCCCGCAGGCCACCGGAGTCACCGTCATCTGAGTACCACAAACGTCGACCCAGGACGTGGTCGGGCCCCCGCCGTTCGGCGGGGGCCCGACTTTTTGCCGGCCGCCGGGCTCGTCGGTTCGGCCGGTGAGTGTGGTCGGCCGGGCGTCCCGCTCAACCGTGCACGATGTAGGACTCCAGCTGTTCGCGGTCACTCACGAGTTGACTGATCCGGCTCTTGACGACGTCCCCGATGCTCACGATGCCCACCAGCTCACCGTCGCGCAGCACCGGCACGTGACGGATCCGGCGTTCGGTCATCACCTCGGCGAGGTGGTCCACGGTGTCGTCCGGTGAGCACGTGTAGACGTTCGCCGTCATGATCTCCGCGACCGTCTCGGACAGCAGGTCGCCGCCCCGCTCCCGCAGGCGTCGCACCACGTCCCGCTCGGACACGATGCCCACCAGTACCCCGTCCTCGACGACCACGGCCGCGCCGATGTTGCGTTCGCCGAGGGTCGTCACCAGCTGGCCGACGGTGTCGGCGCGACCGACGGTGGCCACCTCCTGGCCCTTGCCGCGCAGTACGTCCGAGATCCTCATCTCGACTCCCGATGTCCGCGTGGACCGGACGCCGATGACCGGTCACCGTTAAGGTCAGGTTAGGTCGTGATCTGCGCCACCGCGAGTGTGTGACCTACCGGAACGTACCAACCAGCCAATTGGCCTATTCCCGGCGGCGCCACGCGCCGCGGGAGTTAACACCGTCGCCACCCGCCATCTAGTGTCCCGAAGGTGAGAGCACTCCGCCGGTTCACCGTTCGCCCGGGCCTGCCCGCGCCCCTTGCCGAACTGCACACGCTGGCCATGAACCTGCGCTGGACCTGGCATCCGCCCACCCAGGACCTGTTCGAGGCGATCGACCCGGAGACCTGGCGCGCGGTGGCCGCCGACCCGTTGCGGCTGCTCGCCGAGGTGCCCGCGGCGACACTGGACCGCCTGGCCGCCGACGGCGGGTTCCTGGCCAGGATCGACGAGGCGGCCGGCGAACTGCGCCGCTACCTCACCGAGCCGCTCTGGTACCAGACCGAGGTCAGCGGCCCCGCCGCCATCGCCTATTTCTCCATGGAGTTCGGCGTCACCGAGGTGCTGCCCAACTACTCCGGTGGGCTCGGCGTGCTGGCCGGCGACCAGTTGAAGGCAGCGTCCGACCTGGGAGCGCCGCTGGTCGGGGTGGGCCTGCTGTACCGGTCGGGTTATTTCCGGCAGTCGTTGTCGCTGGACGGCTGGCAGGTCGAGCACTACCCGGTCATCGACCCGCGCGGCCTGCCGCTGGAGCAGCTGACCGAGTCGACCGGCCAGCCCGTGCTGGTCCCGGTCGACATGCCGGGCGACCAGGTGCTGCTCGCGCGGGTGTGGCTGGCCAGGGTCGGCCGGGTCCCGTTGCTGCTGCTCGACTCCGACATCAAGGAGAACGACGCCGACCCAGCGCTGCGCGGCGTGACCGACCGGCTCTACGGCGGCGACCAGGACCACCGCATCCGCCAGGAGATCCTGGCCGGCGTCGGTGGCGTGCGCGCGGTCCGCCGGTACTGCGAGCTGACCGGCCACCCCAGCCCCGAGGTCTTCCACACCAACGAGGGTCACGCCGGATTCCTTGGCCTGGAACGGATGCGCGAACTCACGTCGGCTGCCGGCCTGGACTTCGACCAGGCCCTGTCCGCGGTGCGCGCCGGCACGGTGTTCACCACGCACACGCCGGTGCCCGCCGGTATCGACCGCTACCCGGTCGACCTGGTGCGGCACTACTTCGGTACCGAGCGGCTGCTGCCCGGCCTGCCCACCGACCGGATCCTGGCGCTGGGCAGCGAGCCCAACACGGGCATGTTCAACATGGCGTTCATGGGCCTGCGGCTGGCGCAGCGGGCCAATGGTGTGTCGAAGCTGCACGGCAGGGTCACCAGGGAGATGTTCGGCAGGCTGTGGCCCGGGTTCGACACTGCCGAGGTGCCGATCGGATCGGTGACCAACGGCGTACACGGACCGACTTGGACGGCCAGCGAACTGCCGCTGTCCGGGGCCGGTGGGACGGATGCCGAGTTGTGGAGCCTGCGCTGCGGGTTGCGCGGCCGGCTGGTGGCCGAGGTGCGGCGGCGGCTGCGGGCGGCCTGGTTGCAGCGCGGGGCATCAGCGCTGGAACTGGGCTGGGTCGACTCGGTGTTCGACCCGGACGTGCTGACGGTCGGCTTCGCCCGGCGGGTGCCGACGTACAAGCGGTTGACGCTGATGCTGCGCGACACCGAACGGCTCCGGTCGCTGCTGCTGGACCCACGCCGTCCGGTGCAGTTGGTGGTGGCCGGCAAGTCGCACCCTGCTGACGAGGGTGGCAAGGCGCTGATCAGGCAGATCGTCCGGTTCGCCGACGACGCCGCGGTACGCCACCGGATCGTGTTCCTGCCCGACTACGACATGTCGATGGCCAAGTACCTGTACTGGGGCTGCGACGTGTGGCTGAACAACCCCACCCGGCCCCTGGAGGCGTGCGGCACCTCCGGGATGAAGTCGGCGTTGAACGGCGGACTGAATCTGTCCATTAGGGACGGTTGGTGGGACGAGTGCTTCGACGGCAGCAACGGCTGGGCCATCCCCACGGCCGACGGCGTGACGGACGAACAGCGCCGCGATGACCTGGAGGCCGAGGCGCTGTACGACCTGTTGGGCAATCAGGTGGCGCCGCTGTTCTACGACCGGGGTGTGACCGGGGTGCCGGCCGGCTGGCTCGCGATGGTCCGGCACACGCTGGCGACGCTCGGACCGGAGGTGCAGGCGAGCCGAATGGTGCGGGAGTACGTCGAGTCGTACTACGTGCCGGCGGCGGCTGCCGCGCTGCGGGTCGGCGGGTCGGAGTATGCGGGGGCGCGGGCGTTGGCCGCGTATCGGTCGCGGGTGGCTTCGGCGTGGCCGCGAGTGCGGGTGCTGGGCGGCGAGTTGACCGTCGACGGGCCGACTCCGCCGGTGATCGGGGCGATGATGCGGGTCCGGGCCAAGGTGGACCTGGCCGGGTTGGGGCCGTCCGATGTGGATGTTCAGGTGGTGGTGGGGAAGGTCGACGACGCGGACGAGTTGCGGGAGGTGGTGACGGAGTCGATGCGGTCCGTGTCGGAGGGGGAGTACGTGGCGGACCTGCGACTGCCTCATGCGGGGGCTCTTGGCTACACGGTCCGGGTGTTGCCTCGGCACGAGTTGTTGGCCAGTCCGGCCGAGTTGGGGCGGGTTGTGTTGGCGAATTGAGGATCGGCGACGCTTGATCGCGAGTCGACCACTGCATGGACGACACGCGGGGTTGGGCCGTTGTCCGGTCGCGCTCTGGTTGAGTCGCCCTGGGCGGTCGACACGCGCGGCCGGGTCGGTGGTTGCGGTCCGGGTTTGTCGAGTCGGCCCTTGGGCGGACGGCACGCGCGTGCTGGCGGTTGACAGGTTCGGGGCTCGGTCGCGTTGGCCACTGCGCGGACGACACGCGGAAGCGCGGCGGTCGTCGGTATCGGCCTGGTCGAGTTGGCCGTTGGGCGGACGACACGCGGGTGGGGCTCGCTGTCGTCCGCTGAGTGGTCGACACGCGCGGGTGGCTTGCCGGGTTGGTTGTCTGGCTGTGTTGGCCGCCGGGCGGTCGACTCGTTGGTGGACGATGCTGTGGCGTGTCGTCCGTTCAGCGGTCGACTTGGGCGTAGGCCCGGGCAGTGGTGCTACGCGCGGGCTGGGCGTCAGGGGATCGCCGGGGTGCCGCCGGGAACCGTCGGGAGGCCGGCGGCTTGCCAGGCTCGGTAGCCGCCGATCAGGTCCGTCGCCCGCCGAATCCCCAACCGCCGCAGATCCCTCGCCGCCAAGCTCGACGAATAACCCTCGTTGCACACCACGATCACCATCGTGTCCGCCCCCACCCCGGGCAGCCGCCACTCACTCCCCGGATCCAGCCGCCACTCCAGCACGATCCGCTCCACCACCACCGCCCCCGGAATCTCACCCTCCGCCATCCGGTTGGCCACCGGCCGAATGTCCACCAACATCGCCCCGGCCCGCCGCTGCGCATCGGCCTCCACCGGAGACAACCGCACCAATCCGGCCCGCGCCGAAGCCAGCATCCCGTCGATGTTCACGCCCGAGCCTCCAGACGAACCGAATCAACCGAACCAACAGTCAACAACCCGGGATAGTGCCGCGTCGGCAGCAACGGCGGCGAGTAGGCGTGCACGCTCGCCGCGGGCGCCACCCCCTCGTTCCCCACGTCGTGCACCCGCGCCGGCCCGAACCCGACGGCCGCACCACGGGAACGCGACACGACCCGAACCGGACCCGCCGGATACCGGTACCGCTCCACCAGGTCCCCCACCAACACCGTGAACGCCCCCGCAGCGCCACCATGATCATGCGCACCCGTGCCCTGCCCCGCAAGCCAGGACAGCAGCCACAACTCCACGCCGTCCGTCAACGCCAGCCGCGCCCACCACCGCCGGTCCGAGCGATACCGCAGCACCCGCCGCAGGGACCCACCCAACTCGTCCGCCACCGTCGAGGTGAGGTCGCGCAGTTCGGCCGGCGTCCAGCGCGCTTTTTCCCGCGGCACCAACTCGCGCACCAGCGGATCGACCAGCCCGGGATGAATGGATACTGCGGTCACAGAAATGCTCCTTGACAGATGAAACAGCAGGTCGCCGGCCAGGTGAACAGCTCGGTCGAGCCACAGACTGGCAAACGAAACGGATCCGACAAAGGCCGTCCCACGATGGGGAAATCGCTCGGTGTCCGACCCACTACACGCATCGCCCGTTCGGGTGATGATCGACCCGTGTCGACCTGGTGGGCCGATGGCCGCACGGGGATCGGCGACAGACACAATGTGGTCGTGACGGAGGCGCGGGGAGAGCACGGGACTGTCGATGTCAGTGATCTTGTGGTGCACATGGAAGGGGTCACCGTCCGGCGCGGTACGACGGAGCTGCTCTCCGGCGTCGACTGGTCGGTGGAACTGGACGAGCGGTGGGTCGTGCTCGGCCCCAACGGCGCAGGCAAGACCACGTTGCTCCGGATCGCCGCCGCCGAACTGCACCCGACCAGCGGCCGCGTCCACGTGCTGGGCGAGCGGATCGGCCGTACCGACGTCTTCGAGCTCCGTCCCCGCATCGGCCTGAGCAGCGCCGCGCTCGCCGTCCGCGTGCCCGGCGACGAGAAGGTGTCCGATGTCGTGGTCAGTGCCGGCTACGCGGTCCTCGGCCGGTGGCGGGAGGCCTACGAGTCCGTGGACACCGGGCGGGCCGTCGACCTGCTCACCGCGATGGGCGTCGGTCACCTCGCCGACCGCACGTTCGGCACCCTGTCCGAGGGCGAGCGCAAGCGGGCGCTGATCGCCAGGGCACTGATGACCGACCCGGAGATGCTGCTGCTCGACGAACCCGCCGCAGGCCTCGACCTGGGCGGCCGGGAGGACCTGGTGGCCCGCCTGTCCGCGCTGGCGATGGACCCGGACGCGCCGGCCACCGTGCTGGTCACGCACCACGTCGAGGAGATCCCACCCGGCTTCACCCACGCCATGCTGCTGCGCGACGGCCGGGTGGTCGCGCAGGGCCTGCTGGACGACGTCATCACCTCCGACAACCTGTCGGTGACGTTCGACCAGCGACTGTCACTGGATCGGGCCGGTGGTCGCTTCTTCGCCCGCAGGGCGTGACCAACCGGCGGTAACCTGCTTCTCCGACGGAAGGGGACATCGGTGGGCGAGTTCGTCAACCTCGAGGTCGACGGCGCGATCGGCACCATCCGGCTGAACAGGCCGCCGGTCAACGCGTTGAACAAGCAGATGCAGGACGAGATCCTGGTGGCGGCGACCGAGGCGGCACAGCGCGCCGACGTCCGCACGGTGATCGTCTACGGCGGACAGAAGGCGTTCGCCGGCGGTGCCGACATCAAGGAGATGGCGGACATGTCCTATGCCGACATGGCTGCCCGCGCCCACCGGCTCTCCGGGTCGTTCACCGCCGTGGCCGAGATCCCCAAGCCCACCGTCGCCGCCGTCACCGGTTACGCCCTCGGCGGCGGCCTGGAACTGGCGATGTGCTGCGACCGGCGGATCGTCGGCGACAACGTCAAGCTCGGCCAGCCGGAGATCCTGCTCGGCATCATCCCCGGCGCGGGCGGCACCCAGCGGCTGGCGCGGCTGGTCGGCCCGGCCAAGGCGAAGGACATGGTGTACACCGGCCGCTACGTCGGCGCCGACGAGGCACTGGCGATGGGCCTGGCCGACGAGATCACCGCGCCGGACGACGTCTACTCGGCGGCGCAGACCTGGGCCGGGCAGTTCGCATCCGGACCGGGGGTGGCCCTGGCCGCCGCGAAGGCCGCCATCGACGGCGGCCTGGACGGTGACCTGGCCAACGGACTGAAGCTGGAAAGTCACCTGTTCGCCGCACTCTTCGCCACCGACGACAAACGGGACGGCATGCGTTCGTTCATCGAGAGCGGACCCGGCAAGGCCACCTTCACCGGGAAGTGAGGCACAGTGAGGATCACGCGGCAATGAATGATCCGGTACCGAATCCACACGCTACCGCCGAACAGGTCCGCGCGGCCTGGTCGGACCCTAAGCTGGCCAACGTGCTGTACCACGACTGGGAGGCGGACAGTTACGACGAGAAGTGGTCGATCTCCTACGACGAACGGTGTATCGACTACGCGGTCGGCCGGTTCCGGGCCGTGGCGGGGGACACGGACCGGCCGTACGGCAGGGCCATGGAACTGGGCAGCGGGACCGGTTTCTTCCTGCTGAACCTGATGCAGGGTGGCGTGATCGAGAAGGGTTCGGTCACCGACCTGTCACCGGGCATGGTGCAGGTCGCGCTGAACAACGCCGAGCGGCTCGGCCTGCCGGTCGACGGCCGGGTGGCGGACGCGGAGCGGATCCCCTACGAGGACGAGACGTTCGACCTGGTGGTCGGACATGCCGTGCTGCATCACATTCCGGACGTACCGGCGGCGCTGCGCGAAGTGCTGCGGGTGCTCAGGCCGGGTGGCCGGTTCGTGTTCGCCGGTGAGCCCACCAGGGTCGGCGACGTGTACGCGCGGCGGCTGGGCCAGCTCACCTGGTTCCTGACCACCAACGTGACCCGGTTGCCGGTGCTCAACACGTGGCGCCGGCCGCAGGCCGAACTGGACTCGTCGTCCCGCGCCGCGGCGCTGGAGGCGGTCGTCGACCTGCACACCTTCGACCCCGGCCACCTGGAGCGGATGGCCAGGGCGGCGGGCGCCCGGCAGGTGAAGGCCGTCACCGAGGAACTGTCGGCAGCGCTGTTCGGCTGGCCCGTGCGCACCTTCGAGGCCGCGGTACAGCGGGACAAACTGGGCTTCGGCTGGGCGATGTTCGCCTACCGGTCATGGCTGCGACTGTCCTGGTTGGACGAGCACGTGCTGGCCAGGGTCATGCCGAGGGAACTGTTCTACAACGTACTCGTCACCGGGACGAAACCGGCCAACTGATCCGTGGCCTACCGTTTCACCCCGGCCGACGTCGCCTACCTACGGTCGGCCGACGGCACGGCCGCACTCGCCGCGCTGGCCGACCGGCCGCTCACGTCGCCGCTGACCGACGTCCCGGCCGCCAAAGCGGTGGCAGGCGTGCGGTTCGCGGCCGCCCTGGAGACCGCCCTGCTGCGCCGCAGGGCCGAGGCGAAACTGGCCAGCGCCCACGCCTGGCTACTGGACGACGCCGCCCTGCAACAGGCCACCGCGACACCTGTGGCCACGCACCGCGCCGAACGGCTACGCGGCCGGGACGTGCACGACGTGACCTGCTCGGTGGGTGCCGACCTGGTCGAACTGGCCGCCGTCGCCGGGCGCTGCGTCGGCTCGGACCGTGACGCCGTGCGGCTGGCCATGGCCCAGGCCAACTGCGCCGCCCAGGGGGTGGCCCCCGCGCTCGTGCGGGCCGACGCCCTGACCCCGGTGACCAGGGACGCGGTCGTGTTCGCCGACCCGGCTCGCCGCGACACCGAGGGCAGGCGCCGCTGGCACCCGGACGGCCTCGCGCCACCGCTGCCCGAACTGGTCGCCGCCTGCGCGGGCCGGGACCTCGTCGTCAAGTGCGCACCCGGCCTGGACTTCGCCGCCGTGCCGTGGGCCGCCGAGGTGGAACTGGTGTCACTGGACGGGTCGGTGCGCGAGGCGTGCCTATGGAGTAGCAGGTTGGCCACGCCTGGCATCACCCGCAGGGCAACGGTTCTGCATCGCAACAGACCACAGTGGACGATCACGGACGCCGACCCCGACGACTGCCCGGTCCGCCGGCCCGGCCGATGGCTGGTCGATCCGGACGGTGCCGTGGTGCGGGCCGGGCTGGTCCGGCACTACGCGGCCCGCCACGGCCTCGGCCAGCTCGACCCGCACATCGCCTACCTCACCGGTGACACCCCGCCGCCGGGCGTCCGCGCGTTCCAGGTGGTCGACCACGGCCGGTACGGTGTCAAGACACTGCGGCAGACGCTGCGCAGGCACGACGCGGGCGCGCTGGAAATCCTGGTCAGGGGCCTGGCCGTGCGGCCGGACGAGCTGCGCCGCGAACTGCGCACCACCGGGTCGACGCCGGTCACCGTGGTGCTGACCAGGATCGGTGACGTCCCCACCGCGTTCGTGTGCCACGCCTCGGTTACCGTCGAGGAATGACATCGATGTGGGGGTCACCCGTGGCCGAGCGGGTCGGGGCGTGGCGCCGGTCGCGCCGTGACCCGATGCAGGTCCGGCTGTTCACCCTCGACTCGGTGCGCTGGGTAATCCGCCACCGTGCGTACACCCCGTGGTACCTGGTCCGGTACTGGCGGCTGCTGCGGTTCCGGCTGGCGAACCCGCACATCGTGCTGCGCGGCATGGTGTTCCTGGGCAAGCACGTGGAGATCCACTGCCGACCCGGCTACGGCCGCCTGGAGATCGGCCGGTGGGTCCACATCGGTGACGGCAACTCGATCCGCTGCCACGAGGGTTCGCTGCGGATCGGGGACAAGGCCGTGTTCGGCAAGGACAACACGGTCAACTGCTACCTGGACGTCGAACTCGGCGCCGCGACGCTGGTCGCCGACTGGGTCTACATCTGCGACTTCGACCACGTCACCGCGGACATCACCGTGCCGATCAAGGACCAGGGCATCGTGAAGGCGCCGGTCCGGATCGGCCCGGACACGTGGGTCGGCACCAAGGTCTCGGTGCTGCGCGGCACCAGGGTCGGCCGCGGCTGCGTGCTGGGCGCGCACGCCGTGGTGCGCGGCGACATCCCCGACTACGCCATCGCCGTCGGCATGCCGGCGCGAGTGGTGCGTGACCGCAGGGCCGACTACGACGCCGACGCCGAGCACCGCGCCGCGATCGCCGACATGTCACGGAAGGCGGCCGCGGCGCTGCAGGAGACGTTGCGGGACACGGCGTCGGTGGTGGCTCAGGACGACGGCCGGTAGGTCTTCAGGGCCATCCGGCCGAGATGGTCGGCCGCGCGGGTCGTCTCGGGCAGGCGGTGCCGCGGCGCGAGCCGGAGCACGAACTCGGACGCGGTATCCAGGTCGACGGCATGTCCGATGGAGACGAATACGGGTCGGACGCCATCCTGGGTGCGCAGTACGCGGCCGATGACCTCGCCGCTGTCGGTCAGGTCGGTGTAGGACCCGCGTTGCTCGGCCGGTTCGCCGACGTAGGCCGTCTTGGCCACCCCGATGCTGGGCACACCGGTCAGCACGCCGAGATGGCAGGCAAGGCCGAAGCGCGGGTGGGCGATGCCGTAGCCGTCGCAGAGCAGTACGTCCGGGGCGGTGGTGAGCTGGCGTAGGGCGGTCAGCAGCGACGGGACCTCGCGGAACGCCAGCAGGCCGGGGATGTAGGGGAAGGTGGCGCGGCCGGCGACGGTGTGCTGTTCGACGGTGTCGAGGGTGGCGGCGGCGAGGACGACGACGGCGGCGACCAGCTCGTCGGAGTCCCTGGCGTAGCCGACGTCCAGCCCGGCAACGGTCCTGACCTCGGCGAGGTCCAGCCCGGTCCGGGTCACCAGGCCACGCAAGCGATCCTGGACGGCCAGCGCCTGAGCCTAGTCGTCCGGCAGGTCGACTCGCATCAGGCGAATGCGTTGCCGGTGGCGATCTTCGGCCGGCCGAGCTCCGCATGCTTACCCGCCCGCGCCAATCGGTAGACCTGGGCCGTCGCCGTCGCGATGTGGTCCCAGTCGAAGTCGATGGCCAGCCGGGCGCGGGCGGCGCGGGCGCGGTTGCGGGCCGCGGCCGGATCGGCCAGCACGGTGTGTACGGCCTCCGCCAGCGCGACCACGTTGCCCGGTGGGAACGACACGCCAGTCCGGCCGTCGATCACGACCTCGCCCAACCCGCCTGCCGTCGACGCGACCAGCGGGGCACCAGCGGCGGCCGCTTCCAGTGCCACGATGCCGAACGGCTCGTACCTGCTGGGCAGCACCACGGCGTCGGCGGCGGCCAGTGCGGCTCGCAGTTCGCGGTCGGACAGGTGCCCGACGAAGTCGACCGACCGGCGTACCCGGTGTTTGCGGGCCGCCGCCAACAGCTCCTGGGCCTGGGTGCCCTTGCCGGCCACCACCAGGCGGGTGCCGGGATGCCGAGCCCTGATCCGAGGCAGCGCCGCGATCAGGTCGTGCACGCCCTTCTCCCATTCCAGGCGGCCGAAGAACAACAACAAGGGGGCGCCGGTCGGGCTGTGCGCGGCACGAATCGCGGCCACGTCGGCGGCGCCGATCCGCCAGCCTCGGGCCCGGATGCCGTTGTGGATCACGGTGACCGTCTCGGCGGCCACCTCGAACAGGTGGGCCACCTCGGCCCGCATCGCCGCGGAGCACGTCACCAGTGCGTCGGCCCGGTTCGCCAGCCACCACTCGACCGAATGCACCTGCTGGTTGAGGGGTTGGGACAGCCAACCGCTGTGCCTGCCGGCCTCGGTCGCGTGCACGGTCGCGACCAGCGGGACGTCGACCTGGTCGGCGACGGCCACCGCCGGGTGCGTGACGAGCCAGTCGTGGGCGTGCACCACGTGTGGCCGCCAGCCGCCGAGCACCCGCTGGGCGGCCCGGACCATGGCGTGCCCCATGGCCAGCGTCCACGCCACCAGGTCACGCTCGAACGCCAGATGCGGCGGGTCCTCGGCGACCCGCACCACGCGCACACCCTCGACGACGTCGTCGGTGGTGGGGTGGGTGCTGGCGTCGGTGCCCGCCTCCTGCCGGCACAGCACCACCACGTCGTGTCCCTGCGCCGCGAGCCGCGTGGCCAGCGCGTGGACGTGGCGGCCGAGACCGCCCACGACGACGGGTGGGTACTCCCAGGACAGCATCAGTACGCGCATGATCCGACTGATCCTCGCATCCTCCGGCTCGTGGCTACCGGCCGGTATCCAACCGAGCCGCCATCGTGATGGCAGATTCGGACATCCGGTTGTACGGTGAGCCGGAACCAGCGGGGCTGCGACGACACCGTGGAGCGCGGTGCGGCGCAATCGGTGATCCGTCCGTCCGCGGTGCGCCCTCCACCGCCGTACTGTTTGGCATGGTGCCCGCCCCCACGGGCCACCATTGGGAGGTGGCGATGACCGCGTGGTCGATCGCTCCGTGGCTGATCGCGCTGCTCGCGGCCGCCGGGCTGGGCGTGTTCGGCCGGTTCACTGACAGGTCGCGCGATCGCCAGGACAACGAGACCGCGGACGCCGAGCAGGGATCCTGCCCGGAGGACAACTAACGGTCCTTGCGCAGGTCACGCGCATCGACGTGGCCGAACGGCCCGCCGGGTGATCCTGCCGCACCGGCCCGGAGCGCGGCCGCCAACTCGGTGACCCGCGCGCGGTGGCCCGCTGCCCGCCGGAGCGCGTAGTCGGCCGCCGAGTCCTTCGTCACCATGAACGCCCAGTCGCTGGACAACGCCAGCAGCGCCTCGGTGGCCAGCCGGTCGGCCAGCGGGTCGCGGTGGTCGGTGACCAGCGCATCCACTGTGGACAACAGCTCGCGCCGCACGGCAGCACCCGCGTCGACCAGGTCGGCGACCTGCTCGCCGTCCCACACCCGCCAGTCCTTGCCGGATCCCCAGGACGACGCCGGCAGCCGCACCGGCGGTCCGATGTGGCCCGCGGCCAGCGCTCCGCGCAGCGTCGTGACCCGCACACCCGCCTCGGGCAGTGCCCGCAACACACCGGCCAGCCAGGCCGGGCCCTCGTGCCACCAGTGCCCGTACAACTCGGTGTCGTACGCGGCCACCACCAGCCCCGGCCGGCCGTCCCGGGCCCGCGCGGCACGCAGTCTGGCCACCACGGTGGCGACGAAGTCGGTGACGTGCCGGTCCACGGCCACGGCGGCCAGGTCGGGGTCGTAGGGCTGCTTCGCCTCGGGCGGCACGTGCCGGCCGGTGACCCTGGCCGGTTTCAGGCCGGACGGGTGGTCGTAGGTGTGGAAGTCGCGGTACGCCGGATCGCCGGGGTAACCGGCCTTCGGCGACCACACCCGATAGGTCACGTCGAGATCCCGGCCGAAGCACACCACGTCGCTGTCGCCCACCGGATGCGCCGCCGACGTCCTGCCGCGCAACGCGGGACCGTCCACCAGGAACCGCCGCACGCCGGCCGCCGTGTAGTCGTCCTCCATGCCCGGCGCGTAACCGCATTCCGGCGCCCAGATGCCGGAAGGCGCCTGGCCGATCCGCAACGCGGTGTCGGCCAGGCCGGCGCGTAACGCGAAACCCAGCACCCGCCGGTCCAGCAGGGGCTGGAACGGATGGGTCAACGGACCACCGAGCACCTCGACCACCCCCGCGTCCACCAGTGGCCTCAGGACGGGAGAAAACCCATGCCGCCAACGGGTTTCGAACATCTCCAGCGCCGCGGTCGCCGCTCGGTGCTCCGCCGCGGCCAGCTCCCGCAGCCGGGGTGCGGCCGGCCAGCGGCCGTGCCACCGGGTGGCCGCGTAGTCCGCGCGCAACTGCCAGCCGCCCAGCCACTCGTGGAACGACCGCAGGCAGTACGGGTCGTCCAACTGGGCCGCGAGCACCGGTGTGACGCCCAACGTGAGCACGTCGCTCCTGCCCTCGGCGGCCAGCCGCTCCAGCAGGTCGACCACCGGCAGGTAGGAATGGGCCCACGCCTGGTAGAGCCACTCCTCGCCGACCGGCCACGAACCGTGCCCGGCCAGCCAGGGCAGGTGGCTGTGCAGCACAAGGCAGAACGTGCCGACCGGCTCGTCGGTCACCCGGCCAGCCTCGCGACGGCCACCAGGTCGAGGCTGCCGGTGACGTCATGGTCGTGGATGTCGAAGTCGTCCGCCCGCACCGCTGCCACGTCGGCGAGCAGTTCAGCGGGCCAGGTCGCCTCGCCGGGCAGGTGTCCGATGACCACGCCGGCCTGGGCGTCGATCAGCGAGCCGCCGTGGGTCGCGTCCAGCGCCCGCAGCCGGGCACCGTGGTGCACACCACCGAGGAACTCCACGTCGAAACCGGCGGCACGCAACAGCTGGTCCAGCTCGTCGGGCGCGAGTTCCCTGGTGTGGAAGGGATTCAGCGGTGTGTCGCGGCCGGGGGAGAAGGTCAGCCGGTTCGGCGTGGTGACCAGCAGCGTGCCACCCGGCCGCAGCACGCGGTGGCACTCGGCCAGGAACGCGGACTGGTCCCAGAGGTGTTCGATCACCTGGAAGTTCGCCACGACGTCGACCCCGCCCGACCGCACCGGCAGCACCACCAGGTTGGTCCGCACCGGATTCGTCGACGGGTACCGCGCCCGCACGTGCGCGACGGACGGCTCGTCGTAGTCGGCGGCGATCACCCGCGCCGCCACGCCGGCCAACAGGTCGGCGCCGTAACCTTCGCCACAGCCCGCGTCCAGCACCACCGCCCCGGCACACCGGGGCCGCAGCCAGGCATAAGCCGCTTCGTGGCGTCGGAACCAGTAGTTCTCCGGCGGCAGGTCGGGCACGGTCCGCTCACCGGTCAGCAGTCCGCAGGGGTCGGGAACCGATGGAGCCACATGCGGAGGCTACTGGGCCGGGTCGCGGGTGAGGGGACCTGGACGGCCGCCCGGCGGCGCGCCACCCTGGTCAGGTGAGGGTGAAACCGAAGATCTCGCGCCGCTCCGACGGTCGTTGGACGGTGCACCGCCCGGCCGTCGGCTTCCGGCCGACATCGGACGAGACAGTGCACGACTCGTGGCGCGACGCCGTGAGCAGCCTGACCGACACGTCGGGTCACTACGCGGGCGGCGGCTCCTTCGAGCGGACCCATCTGCGCAGCGACGCCGTCGCGTCGATACCGCCCTGGAGCCCGCTACTACTGAGCCGGAATGATCTCCCGGCCCGCGAGGTTGCACGAGAAGTCGGACGACAGCGGGTAACAGGAGGTGACCGATGGCAACGGCAGGCCAGCCGGAGGACAGTCCGGTCGACTGGGTGAACGACCACATCCAGCGGTACGTGAGCACCGACGGTGCCAGCGGCTACGACTGGCGGGGCACCAGCATCCTGCTGCTCACCACCACGGGCCGCAAGACGGGCACCCGGCGTCGCACCGCCCTGATCTACCGTCAGGTCGGCGACGCCTACGTGATCGTCGGGTCGAAGGGCGGCCACGATCACCACCCCGCCTGGTACCTCAACCTGGCCGCCGACCCGGACGTGACCGTCCAGGTCAGGGACGAGGTGTTCGAGGGCCGCGCCAGGACCACCGAGGGCGCGGAGCGGGCGCGGTTGTGGCCGCTGATGGCCGAGGTGTGGCCGGACTACGACAAGTACCGGGAGCGCACCGACCGCGAGATCCCGGTGATCGCCATCGAACGGATCTGACCCGTGACGGGGTGGCCCGTCGGCCACCCCGTCACGTCGGTCAGAGGCTGAGGCCCGCGTCCGCGTTGGTCGGCAGCTTCGAGGACAGCGAACCGCTGGAGAACACGTACCGGCCGTGCTCGACCGACGGCGCCGCCGTCGCGTCGATGTCGCCCTGGGTGATGGCCAGGCGGGACGCCGGCACGGTGACCGTCACGGTCGAGGACTGACCGGCCGCCAGGTGGGTCCTGGTGAAGCCGACCAGTCGCTTCGTCGGCTGGATCGGGTCGCTCACCGGTTGCGACACGTAGACCGGGACCACGACGTCTCCGTCCTTCGTGCCGGTGTTGCTCACCGCCACCTGGACCTGCACCGACGATCCGTGCCTGGCCGCGCTGACCGTGCCGAACGTGTAGCCGGTGTAGCTCAGGCCGGCGCCGAACGGGAACAGCGGCTGGTAGGTCGCGCTGCCGGAGTTACTGGTGTTGGGCAACGTGAGCAGCAGGTAGCTGTTCGGGTTGTCGGTGTTCAGCTTCGGCCACGACACCGGCAGCCTGCCGCTCGGATTCACCGTGCCGTACAGCACGTCGGCCACGCCGGCACCGCCCTGGGTGCCCGGCCGCCACGCCATCACCAGCCCGGCCGGAGTGACGCCGCCGGACGACTTGACCAGCGAACCCATGGCCAGGGGCCGGTCGTCCACGACGACCACGACGACCGGCTTGCCGGTCGCGACCAGTGCGGCCACCTCGGCCTGCTGCGCCGCCGGCAGGCTCGGGTCGCGCTTGTCGTTCGGCCCTTCGGCGCCCGGACCGTTGCCCACCACGACGACGTAGTCGTCCGTCGTGGCGGCGGCCGCCACGGCGTCGGCCTGGCTCGCGGCGAAACTCACGTTGGCGCCGCCGTCGGCCTGGAGTCCCTTGAGGACGGTGACGGCCTGCTCCGGGCTGCCGGACGGCACACCCTGCCAGCCGATGCTCCACCCGCCCAGCGTGGCCGGGATCGAGTCGGCGTTCGGACCGGTGACGGTGACGTGGGCGCTGCCGGGCAGCGGCAGCACGCTGTTGCTGTTCTGCAGCACCACGGTCGACTCGGCGGCGGCCTGCTTGGCCAGTCCGGCGTCCATGCCCACGGTCTGGTTCGCTGTCGACGGGTCGACCAGCGGGTGGTCGAACACGCCGGTGCGGAACTTCAGCGCCAGCACCCGCCCGGCCGCCTGGTTGATCCTGGCCATGCTGATCAGGTGATCGGACACGGCCTGGGTGACGGCGGCGTCGAAGCTGTCCGCGTTGAACGGCTCCATCGCCATGTCCACGCCCGCGTTGATCGCGATCGCGGCGGCGTGCTCGTAGTCGGCCGCCAGGTGGTAGTTGGTCTGCAGGGCCGCGACGTCCGCCCAGTCGCTGACCACGAGGCCGGTGAAGTGCATCCGGTCGCGCAGCACGGTCGTCAGCAGATAGCGCGACGACGTGGCGGGCACGCCGTTCACCGCGCCCGAGTTGACCATCACGGTCTGCCCGCCGGCGTCCAGACCTGCCTGGTACGACGGGAGTTCGTCGTCCTGCAGCCAGCGGATCGACAGGTCGGCGTCGGTCCGGTCCAGGCCGGTGCTGGCGGCGCCGTAGCCCGCGAAGTGCTTGACCGTGGCGGCCACCTGGCCGGTGTCCTGCATGCCGGTCACGCCGGCCGCCTCCATGGCGCCGTCCAGCGCGGGGTCCTCACCGAAGGACTCGTTGTACCGGCCCCACCGGGTGTCCCGGTCGACGTCGGCGATCGGGCCGAAGCCCCAGCGCACGTTGGTGGCCAGCGCTGCCTTGCCCGCGGATACCTGGGTGGCCTGCTCCAGGGGCACGTCGTAGGTCGCGCCCATGCCGATCTCCTCGGGGAACAGCGTGTCGCCGAGCACGTTGTTGTGCCCGTGCACCACGTCCGCGCCGTAGATGACCGGGATGTGCAGCGGGCTGTGGTCGATGGAGTACTGCACGACCGTGTTCACGGCGGTGGCCCAGTCCTGCGGGCTGTCCGCGCCGTTGATGTCCTCGGTCGGCGGGGCGCCGCCGCCGGACAGGATCGAGCCCGCGCCGTCCGTGCCGAGCACGTCCTGCGCGCAGGTCTGGTTCAGCGGGCCGGGGCCGTCGTTGCAGTTGCCGACGATCTTGCCGACCTCGATCTGGGTCATCTGGCCGATCTTCTCGGCCAGGGTCATCCGGCCGAGCAGGTCGTTCACCCGCGCCTGGACCGAGGCGTGCGGGTCGAGGTAGGTGGGTTTGCCCGCGGCGGCGGCCGGGCTGCCGCCGATGGCGAACAACGATGCGGTGACGAGGCCGGCCGAGGCGGCGAGCACGAGGCTTGTCCTGACCGTGGCCTGTAAGCGCTTACCTGGCATATGTCCGATGCTTGTCCGGGCCGGTGATCGAGTCAATGCGTTCCGCGACCGGGATTCGGGTCCCGACTTCCGTGCTGAGCCATCCGGACCAGTCCTGGTGAGCACGGTCACCGGTGTCTCGGGTTGCCGGCGGTATACCGGTCGGTAACATCGGGGTGGTGCAGCCCACTGCGCGTTGCCAGGGGCTTCGCTCGCCAACCCGTCGACGACATGGCAAGGTCGGGCGCGACCCGCATGCCAGTACATGCCAGTTTCCAGGAGGTCGATCCAGACCCATGAACATCGTCGTTCTGGTCAAGCAGGTGCCCGACACCTATTCCGAGCGCAAGCTCACCGATGCCGATCACACGCTCGACCGCGACGCCGCCGACGCGGTGCTCGACGAGATCAACGAGCGCGCCGTCGAGGAGGCCCTGCTGATCAAGGAGGCGCAGGGCGGCCAGGTCACCGTGATCAGCGTCGGCCCGGAACGGGCCACCGAGGCCATTCGCAAGGCCCTGTCGATGGGCGCCGATGCCGCCGTCCACGTGTCCGACGACACGCTGCACGGCGCCGACGTCCTGCAGACGGCCACCGTGCTGGCCAAGGCCATCGGCACCGTCGAGGGTGTCGACCTGGTGCTGGCCGGCAACGAGTCCACCGACGGCGTGGCCGGTGCCGTGCCGGCGATCGTGGCGGAACTGCTGGGCCTGCCCCAGTTGACGCACGCGCGCAAGGTCGAACTGGACGGCACGACCGTCCGGGTGGAACGCGAGACCGCGGACGAGGGCCTGACCAAGCTGGAGGCGGCACTGCCGGCACTGGTCAGCGTGACCGAGAAGATCAATGAGCCGCGCTACCCGTCCTTCAAGGGCATCATGGCCGCCAAGAAGAAGCCGGTGACCACGCTCACGGTCGCCGAGCTCGGCGTGGACGCCGGCCAGGTCGGCCTGGCCAACGCCTGGTCCAGCGTGCTGGAGGCGACCCCGAAGCCGCCTCGCACCGGTGGCCAGAAGGTCGAGGACGAGGGTGACGGCGGCGCGAAGATCGCCGAGTACCTGGTCGCGCAGAAGCTGATCTGACGAGAGGACGAGGAGACGTCATGGCTGAGGTTCTGGTCCTCGTCGAGCAGGTCGACGGCGAGGTCAAGAAGGTCACCGGTGAACTGCTGACCGCCGCGCGGCGGCTCGGCGAGCCGGCCGCCGTCGTGGTCGGTGCGCCAGGCACGGCGGGGAAGGTGCGCGACGCGCTGGCCGGGTTCGGCGCGGCGAAGGTGTACGCGGCCGAGTCCGACGACGCGGCCGGCTACCTGGTCACGCCCAAGGTGGACGCCCTGGCCGCGGTTGCCGGTAGCGCGAGCCCGGCGGCGGTGCTGGTCGCCGGTTCCGCCGAGGGCAAGGAGGTGGCCGGCCGGCTGGCCGTCCGCCTGGGCTCCGGCCTGATCGTGGACGCGGTGGACGTGGCCGACGACGGCAGCACGACGCAGTCGGTGTTCGGTGGCGCCTACACCGTCAAGGCGAAGGTCACCCACGGCGCGCCGGTGATCGTGGTGCGGCCCGGCGCGATCGACGCCGAGCCCGCAGACGGTGCCGCTGAGCAGTCCAGTGTGGACCTGCCGGCGACGGATGCCGCCAAGGCGACCAAGATCCTGTCCCGCGAGCCGATCGTGGGCGGTGACCGGCCGGAGCTGACCGAGGCCACCGTCGTCGTGTCCGGCGGGCGCGGCGTGGGCAGCGCGGACAACTTCGCCGTGGTGGAGACGCTGGCCGACGCGCTCGGTGCCGCCGTCGGCGCGTCCCGGGCCGCGGTGGACTCCGGCTACTACCCGGCGCAGTTCCAGGTGGGCCAGACCGGCAAGACGGTGGCGCCGCAGCTCTACATCGCCCTGGGCATCTCCGGTGCCATCCAGCACCGGGCCGGTATGCAGACGTCCAAGACGATCATTTCGGTGAACAAGGACCCCGAGGCGCCGATCTTCGAGATCTCCGATTTCGGCATCGTGGGCGACCTGTTCAAGGTGGCTCCGCAGCTCACCGACGAGGTCGCCAAGCGCAAAGGCTGAGCTCGACGGGAACGGCCGGTATTCGTCGGTGGCGACGAATACCGGCCCGTTCGCGTTGTTCACACACTTTCCATCCGCACGCCACCGGTTCCCCCTACTTTTCGTTGCCCTTGTGGCCGTACACAGTGTGCATGTCGCAGCCGAGACTGCTGGTCAGCAACGCCTCAGCCGAACGACACTACTCACTCCTGGTCGCCCAGGACGACGACGAGGTGCGCGCCGCCCAGCGGCTGCGCCACCAGGTCTTCGCGACCGAGATGGGCGCCACCCTGCACAGCCCGGTGGACGGATTGGACGTCGACCGGTTCGACGAGTTCTGCGACCACCTCGTGGTCCGGGACGAGACCACCGGCGAGATCGTCGGCACCTACCGCATGCTGCCGCCGGAACGGGCCGCCGATGCCGGCGGGCTCTACTCCGACGCCGAGTTCGACCTGACCGCGCTCGCCGGGCTGCGGGGTGGTCTGGTGGAGACGGGACGGTCGTGCGTGCACCCGGACCACCGGACCGGGGCCGTCGTCGGTCTGGTGTGGGCGGGCATCGCCCGGTACATGCTGCTGTCCGGCCACTCCTACCTGGCCGGCTGCGCGTCCGTGCAGCTGCGCGACGGTGGCGCCGAGGCGGCCGGTGTGTGGGATGTGGTGCGGCGCAAGCACTTCGCGCCGAACGAGTTCGGTGTGAGGCCGTTGCGGCCGTGGGACGTCGACGCCCACTCGGTGCCCGCGCGGCCGGTGGTGCCGCCGCTGCTGCGCGGCTACCTCCGGCTCGGCGCGTGGATCTGCGGTCGGCCGGCGCATGACCCGGACTTCGGCGTCGCCGACTTCTTCGTGCTCCTGTCCCTGGACCGGGTCGACCAGCGGTACCTGAAGTTCTTCCTCGGGGAGTCGTGATGGCGCACGGCTGGATGCCGGTGTCCCCCTGCGGTCCCGGCTGCGTCGGCGGGACCATGCCGACGGTCCGCCGGGCCAGGCGGGCGATGCGGCTGATCAGTGTGGTCGGCGTGCTGCTGGCCGCGGCGGCGCGGTTGCCGTTCCTCGGCCTGGTCGGCGCCCGGCGCCGGGAAGCCATGGTGCGCAGGGTTTTCCTCGGCGTGCTGGATGCGATGGGCGCCACGCTGGAGATCCACGGCGACGCCACGCTCGGCGTACCGCCCGAGGGTGGACCGCACCGCGGCGCGCTCGTCGTGGACAACCACGTGTCCTGGCTGGACATCGTGGCGGTGAACGCGGTCCGGCCGATGCGGTCGGTGGCCAAGCGGGAGGTCGCGTCCTGGCCGGTGGTCGGGAAGCTGGCGTCCAAGGCCGGCACGGTCTACCTGGACCGGGCTTCGCTGCGGGCGCTGCCCGGCACGGTGGCCGAACTGGCGGGCGCGCTGCGCGGCGGCGCGCTGGTGAACGCCAGCCCGGAGGGCACCACGTGGTGCGGTCTGGGTCTGGGCCGGTTCCGGCCGGCGCTGTTCCAGGCGGCCATCGACGGTGGTGTGCCGGTGCGGCCGCTGGTCGTCCGCTACCGGGTGCCCGACGGCGGCCCGACCACGTGGCCCGCGTTCGTCGGTGACGAGACGCTGATCGACTCGGTGCGGCGGACAGCCCGGTTGCGTGGGTTGGTGGTGGAGGTACACGTGCTGCCCGAGATCGCCCCCGGCCGGGCGACCGACCGGCACCACCTGGCCGCGCTGGCCGAGGCGGCCGTCCGGGACGTGCTGTACGGCAACCGGCCGGTGCCGCACCCGGTGGCGGAGCTCACTGCCTGAAATATGTGGACCTCCACTGGGCTGGAGGTCCGATGATGGTGCGGTGACAGCGACAGAGCCCGACACGACACCGGCCCAGCGGGCCGGCCGCTACCGCAGCACCCTGTGGGTCCGGGAACACCGGGTGCCGACGGCGGGCCTGGTGCTCATCGTCACGCTGATCGCGTTCGAGTTCCTGGGTGTGGCCACCGCGCTGCCCACCATGGTCGCCGACCTGCACGGCGGCCGGCTGTACGCCTGGCCCATCGCGGCGTTCACCGCGGCCAGCGCGATCGGCACCGTGGTCGGCGGGCGGATCTGCGACCGGCGCGGACCCGGCGGGCCGATCCTCGGTGGCGTCGTGCTGTTCGCCGCCGGTCTGGTGGTGTGCGGTGTCGCGCCAAGCATGCTGGTGCTGCTGCTGGGGCGGGTCGTGCAGGGCTTCGGCGCCGGCGTCGTCGTGGTCACCGTGTGGGTGCTGATCGCGATGGTCTACCCGCAACGGGACCGGCCTGCCGCGTCCGCGCTGCTGTCCGCGGCATGGGTGGTGCCCTCGCTGATCGGGCCACCGGTGGCCGGCCTGGTCACCCAGCAGTTCGGCTGGCGGTGGGTGTTCCTCGGGCTGGTGCCGCTGGTGCTGGTCGGCCTGCCGCTGCTGGTGCCGGTGATGCGCCGGGTGCGCGATGCCGGCACCGAGCGGCGGCCGGTGAAGCGGGGTCTGGTGGTGGCCGGCATCGGCGCGGCCGTCGGCGTCAGCGCGTGCACGGCGGCGGCGCAGCGGCTGGACCTGGTCGCCGTGCCGATCGCGGTCGCCGGGCTCGTGGTGCTCGCGGTGTCGTTGCGCACCCTGTTGCCCGCCGGCACCGTGCGGGCGGCTCGCGGCCTGCCGGCCGTCGTGCTGTCCCGTGGCCTGCTGGCCGGTTCGTTCGGCGCTGTCGAGGCGTTCCTGCCGCTCACCCTGACGTCCGTGCACCACTTCGGTCCCGCCGAGTCCGGCCTGCCGCTGACGCTGTCCGCGATCGGCTGGGCGGGCGCGTCCGCGTGGCAGGGCAGGCACGTGGAGGTGTCCCGGACGACGCTGCTGCGGGTCGCCTTCGTGCTGGTGGCCGTCGGGCTGGGCACCGTGTCGGTGATCGCCTGGCAGGGCGGGTCGCCGTGGCTGGCCTATCCGGCGTGGATGGTCGGCGGCATGGGTATGGGCCTGGGTGTGTCCAGCATCTCATTGCTGCTGCTCAACCTGTCTCCGGAGCACGCGCGCGGGTTCAACTCGTCCGCCGTGCAGCTCGCCGACATGATCTGCACGGTGCTGCTGGTCGGCGTGGGTGGCGTGCTGGTCAACGCGCTCGGGTCGACCGCTCGGCCGACCGTGCCGCTGTTCGTGTTCGACCTCCTGATGTGTTCCGTTGCCCTGTTGGGAGCGGTTGTGTCGGCTCGTCGTACCGAGGGGCGACTACGCTGAACTCCCGATGGTGTATCTCGACCATGCCGCGACCACACCGATGCTGCCGGAGGCCGTGGCCGCGATGAGTGAGGCTTTGTCCGCGGTGGGCAACGCCTCGGCCGTGCACACCTCCGGCCGGCGGGCCCGCAGGGTCGTCGAGGAGGCCCGTGAGGACATCGCCGACGCGCTGGGCGCCCGGCCCTCCGAGGTGATCTTCACGGCGGGCGGCACCGAGGCGGACAATCTCGCGGTCAAGGGCACGTTCTGGGGCGCACCACCGGCCCGCCGCCGCGTGCTGGCCTCGTCCGTCGAGCACCACGCCGTGCTGGACTCGGCGCAGTGGCTGGCCGACCACGACGGCGCCGACGTCACCTGGCTGGACGTGGACGACTTCGGGCGGGTGCACGAGGACACCGTCCGGGCGGCCATCGCCGAGGACCCGGCGTCGGTCGGCCTGGTGACGGTCATGTGGGCCAACAACGAGGTCGGCACCGTCAACGCGATCCACGAACTCGCCAGGGCCTGCCACGAGCACGGCATCCCGCTGCACACCGACGCCGTGCAGGCCGTCGGCGCGGTGCCGGTCGACTTCGCGGCGTCCGGCGCGGACGCCCTCACCCTCAGCGCCCACAAACTGGGCGGCCCCTACGGGATCGGCGCGCTGCTGCTGGCCAGGGACGCCGTGTGCACCCCGCTGCTGCACGGCGGCGGGCAGGAGCGGGACGTCCGCTCCGGCACCCTCAACGTGCCGGCCGTGGTGGCGTTCGCCACCGCCGTGCGGGCGGCCGTCACCGACCTGCCCCGGCGGGCCGCCCGAGTGGCCGCGCTGCGCGACTCGCTCGTCGAGGCCGTCCTGCGAGTGGTGCCCGACGCCGTGCTCAACGGCGATCCCGGGTCGTCGTCGGTGGCCGACGGACCGTCCCGGCTGCCCGGCAACGCCCACCTGACGTTCCCCGGCTGTGAAGGCGACAGCCTGCTGATGTTGTTGGACGCCAACGGAATCGAGTGTTCGACCGGCTCCGCGTGCACCGCGGGCGTCGCCCAGCCCAGCCACGTGCTGCTGGCCATGGGCGTCGACCCCACGGCCGCCCGCGGCTCGCTGCGGTTCTCCCTCGGCCACACCACGACCGAGGCCGACGTGGCCGCGGTCGCCTCGGTGATCGGCGGGGTGGTGGAACGGGCCCGCAGCGCCGGACTGGCCGGTGCGCGGCGCTCGGCACGGGCGGCCGCCGCCCGACAGGTGGAGGTCTGAGCAGTGCGTGTGTTGGCCGCGATGAGCGGTGGAGTGGACTCGGCGGTCGCCGCCGCCCGTGCCGTCGCCTGCGGGCACGAGGTGGTCGGCGTGCACCTCGCGCTGTCCGCCAAGCCGGGCACGCTGCGTACCGGCGCCCGAGGCTGCTGCACGGTGGAGGACGCGCGCGACGCCCGGCGGGCCGCCGACGTGCTGGGGATTCCGTTCTACGTGTGGGACTTCGCCGAGCGGTTCACCGAGGACGTGATCGAGGACTTCGTCGCCGAGTACGCGGCGGGCCGCACGCCCAACCCGTGCGTGCGGTGCAACGAGCGGATCAAGTTCGCCGCCCTGCTGGACAAGGCCGTCGGGCTCGGGTTCGACGCCGTCTGCACCGGCCACTACGCCCGACTGTCCGTTGAGGACGGTGTGCCCGCGTTGCGGCGCAGCGCGGACGACGCGAAGGACCAGTCCTACGTGCTGGCGTCGCTGCGGCCGGACCAGTTGCGCAACGCCATGTTCCCGCTGGGTGACTCGACCAAGCCCGCCGTCCGCGAGGAGGCCGCCGAGCGCGGCCTCGCGGTGGCCGAGAAGCCGGACAGCCACGACATCTGCTTCATCCCGGACGGCGACACCAGGACGTTCCTCACCGGCCGGATCGGCGTCCGCGCGGGCTCGCTGGTGGATGACGCGACCGGCGAGGTGCTGGGCGGCCACGACGGCGTGCACGGCTTCACCGTCGGCCAGCGCAAGGGCCTGGGCATCGACGCGCCCGCCACCGACGGCCGGCCCAGGTACGTGCTGTCGCTGGAGCCGGTCACCGGTGACGTGCGGGTCGGCTCGGCGGAGCGCCTCGCGGTGTCCACCGTGGTCGGCATCCGGCCGGTGTTCCCGTCCGGGCAGGAGTTCACCGCGACCGACTGCGTGGTGCAGGTGCGGGCGCACGGCGGTGTGGTGCCCGCGTCCGCCGAGCTGGCCGGCGACGAGCTGGTGCTCCGCCTGACCGAGCCGTTGCGCGGTGTGGCACCGGGCCAGACGGCGGTTCTCTACCGACCGGACTCGGCAGGCGACCTGGTGCTGGCCAGCGCGACGATCGCGCGGACGGACTAACTCGGCGTCCAGTCGGTGTTGGCGCCGCACAGGACCAGGCAGGGCAGCTGTCCGGGCACCTGGCCGGCCAGCAACGCGGCCAGCGTGGCCGCCGCGGCCGGTTCCACGGCCAGCCGGTAGTCCTCCCACAGCAGGTCCCTCGCGGCCAGCAGGTCGGCGTCGCTGACCAGTACGGACCGGCCGCGCCGCAACAGTTCGAACGGGATCGCACCCACCCGCGTGGCACCCAGCGCGCTCGCCGCCACCGAGTCGATCGCCACGTCCACCGGCGCACCGGCCTCGATGGCCGCGTGCAGGCAGCAGCACCGCTCCGGCTCGACGGCCACCACCGGCACACCGCCACCGCCCACGGTCGAGCCGCCTGCCAACCCGCCACCGCCCACGGCGACCACCAGCGCGTCCACGTCCTGCCGCGCTGCCACGATCTCGGCCGCCACCGTGCCCTGGCCGGCCACCACCGCAGGGTCGTCGTACGCCGGCAGGTACCGCGTTCCCGGGTCCGTGGCCGCCGCCACGGCGGCTTCCGCCGCGTCCGAGTACCGCGCGCCGTGCCGCACCAGCCGGGCGCCCTGCGCCTCGATCCGGCGCGCCTTGCCCCCGGGTACCGACTCGGGCACGTACACCACGGCCGGCAGGCCGAGCAGCTGTGCCGCGGCGGCCACGGCCAGGCCGTGGTTGCCGCCGGACGCCGTCACCACCAGTTCCGGGGCCGGCCCGGACAGCAGCGCGTTCAGCGCGCCGCGCAGCTTGAACGACCCGGTGTGTTGCAGGTGTTCCAGTTTCAGCACGACCGGCCGGCCGTCGATCTCCACGTCCAGCACGGGGGTGTGGCGGACGTGCGGCGCGATCCGGGCAGCCGCGGCGGCGACGTCGGCTTCGGTGGGCAGGAGGCTGGTCGTCATGCCTTCACAGTAGATCGACCGCCGCACCGACCACGACATCGCCGGCTGCCGGGTCGAACCGGCTGCCCAGGGCCTCGTAGCGGCCGTCCCGGTGGGCGGTTTCGTCGGCCAGGTAACCGAAGTAGCCATCGGTGTAGCCGACCGTCCTGGTCACCGGGTGCTTGCCGGCCGCGCGGATCCGTTCGCCATAGCAGGTGAACGGCTCGACCGGCAGGTGCGCCCACGCCACGTCACCGAACTCGACCACGCCGATCGGCAGCGTCAGCGACGGCGGCAACCCCTCGGCGCACAGCGCCGCCTGCAACTGGGCGCCTTCGTAGCGGGTCCTGGCGATCCGGCCCTCCGGCGAGGCCGGATCGGCGACGGCCAGCCACGCCCGTTCCGTGCCCGCCAGGGTGGTCGCGGCCGTGGCGGCGTCGGGCAGAGCCCTGGTCGGCACTGCGCGCGCCGCGCGCCGCATCGACGGCTCACCCGCCAGCGGCGTACCCGCTGCCACGCCCCGCAGCAGCGCGTCGGCCAGCAGGCCGCCGTGCCGGTCGGCCTCGGCGAACGACGACTCCCGCCGGGTGAACCGCGTGCTCACGTCCCCGGCGGCGCCCTGCAGGAACAGCACCACTCCGCCGACCGTGTCCCGTACCAGCCGGCGCGCGGTGGCCGGGTAGTCGGCCGAGTAGGCCAGGTTCCGGTGGCTCAGCACGGTCGGGTGGCACGCGTAGTCGGCCAGCACCGCCACCACGGCACCGTCGGCGTCCCGCAGGGTCAGCACCCCGGCACTGGCGTCGTGCGGGCCCGCCGGGTCGTAGCGGTTGCCGCCCACGCCGACGTCGGGCACCACGGCCCAGTGCGCCGTCACCGGCACGGCGGCCGGCAGCCCGGCGGCGCCCGCCGCGGTGTCCGCGACCAACCGGTCGGTCACCGGCCCGTCCCGCAGCCACGCCGACGGCCCGGAATGGGTGTGCGACGCGCACACCAGCACACCGTCCGGCGACAGGCCCAGCGCGCCCGCCACGGCGGTGCGGATCCGCGTGGCCAGCGCGACCGTGACGTTCAGCGCGTCCACCGCCACCCAGCAGACCCCGCCCAGCCGCAGCAGGCTCGCGGTCAACCGGTCGTGCACGCCGGTGGCCGGCACGTCGCCCCTGGCGCCGTAGCCGGCCATCGGACCCAGCGGCGGCGTCACATCGACGACGCCCGCCGCGCAGAGCAACGTCACCCGCTCGCCGCGCGCAGCCGGGCACCCACGTCCACTATGCCCTCGGCGCCCGCGGCCAGCGCCACCCCGGCCAGTTCCGCCGCCGTCGCGGCGGGACTGGTGAGCACCTCCAACGCCATCGCCAGGTTCAGCCCGGACACCAGGCACAGCGACGGGTCGCGCAGGGCGAGCAGCCCGACCGCGTTGGCCGGGCTGCCCCCCATCAGGTCGGCGAGCACGAGCGCACCCTGGCCGCCGCCGAGCTTCGCCACCGCATCGGTGACCTCCTCGGCGACGCCCTCCGGACTGCCCTCCGGCCGCAACGACACCGTCGCGAGATTCTCCTGGTCGCCCAGGATCATCTCCACGGCGTCCCGCACGCCGTCCGGGAAGCCGCCGTGCCCGACCAGGACGACCGGAACGGCGGCGACCTCCCCGGTCATCCGGTGGGCACGGTCGTGGCGAACCAGCCAAGACCACCCAGCAGCAGTCCGATGCCGAACACGATCACGATCGCCCAGATCGGGTGCAGGTTGAACTTCTTGAGCAGGAAGTAGACCAGCGCGGTGAGCGCCACCGGCAGCAGGAACGGCACCACGCCGTCCAGCTGCGTCTGCACCAGCTGCGCGGCCGCCGCCTTGCCACCGGTGGTGGCCTGGCCGTGGTAGGACAGGGTCGTCACGAACTTGACGATGCTCGGGATGAAACCGCCGAACACGATCATCGCCATGATGATGGCGCCCTCGTTCAACCGGGCCAGCGCACCGGAGGCGAGCCGGGTGATCAGGTCCTTGCCCTGGCGGTAGCCGAAGTTGAACTGCCAGCGGCGCACCAGGAAGTACGGCACCAGCACGAAGACCGCGACGAAGATCGGGCCGATCACCTTGCCCTGCAACGCCCAGTTGGCGCCCAGCGTGAAGATGATGCTGTTGTAGACCACATAGGTCACCGCGTCGCCGATGCCGGCCAGCGGGCCCATCATGGCCACCTTGACGCTGTCCGCCGACGTGGCGGACCCGCCCTCCTCCATGGCGATCGTGCTGCCCAGGATGAACGGGCCGCCGACCACCGGCGAGGTGTTGAAGAAGGACAGGTGCCGCTGCATGGCGACGACGAAGTCGTTGTCGTCGCGGTGCAGGTAGCGCAGCACCGGGATGATCGCCCAGCAGAAGCCGAGGGCCTGCATCCGCTCGTAGTTCCAGGAGATCTGGAACGACCAGAAGAACCGCCAGAACGACCGGTTCAGCACCCGTTTGGGCAGGGCGGTCGTCGGTGCCTCCACGGGTGGTCCGGTGGTCGGTGGCTCCCTGGTGACGATGGTGTCAGACATTCGCGGCCTCCTCACTGGTGCCGGCGGTGGCGGGCGCCGGTCCGGTCGACGGCGGTGGTGGGCCTTCCGTCGAGGCCGGGGTCTGCGGCTTGAGGGTCATGAAGATGATCGCGATGGCGAGCGCGACCATCGCGATGCCCGGCAGCGGGACCTTCAGGTAGGCGAACATGACGAAGCCGATCAGCAGCATGTACCAGTACCGGGCGACCGGCAGCATTCTCAGCAGCATGGCGAAACCGACCACCGGCAGGATGCCGCCGACAAGTGTCATGCCGCTGGTGAACCAGGTCGGGATGGCGTGCTCGATCTTGGCGACGTCGTTGGCGTAGTACACGCCGAGGAACGTCGGCACCACCCGGACCGCGGCCCACGGTATGAACGCCGTCCAGTGCAGGACGGTCAACTCCCGTGTTCGGCCCTCCAGTGCCGCGTAGTCCGCCCGGTGTATCCAGAAGGTGGGTAGGAACCGGCCGATCGGATCCAGCGACAGCAGCAGCACCGCGGCGGGGATGCCCAGCGCCAGGCCGAACGCGACCTGGTGGGTGAACGTGCCGCCGCTGGCGTTGGCCAGTGCCGTGCCGACGATGGCGCCCGTCGTGTAGTCCGGAATGGACGCACCACCGTAGGTGTAGACACCGAGTGCGGCCAGCTCCATGGTGGCGCCGATGGCCATGCCGAGCGTGAGGTTGCCGATGATCAGGCCGGCGACGGTGCCGGCGATCAGGGGCCGGCTGGCGAAGAACAGCGACGGCCCGAGCATGTCGTATACGCAGAAGATGGCCCACACTGTGAGCACCAGAGCGGTCAGCAGCATTGCGCCCCGCTTTCGGAGAATCGCGATGGTGTACTTGTCGAAGTTGGACTAGACCAGTGGTCAAATCTCACGGCAGATTAACACCGGGCCGGTTGTCGTCAAGGGCCAATGGTGGGACGTTACCGGCATGTCATATGCGGACCGTCAATAATTGACAGTTCAACGGATGCCGGTCAGAGCTTCTTCTTGGCCAGCAGCCGCAGGAAGTCGTCCGCCTTGTCGTTGGGCATCATCTGGCAGCGCAGCGCCCCGGCCAGTTCGGCGATCCGCCGGTACGCCTTGGCGTCCTCCTCGGTCACCGAGATGGATCTGGTCACCATGGTGAACTTGGTGCCCGGCCGAGGCGCCTGGTTGCCGACGTTCACCTCGCCCGCCACCACGCCCGCCTCCAGCAGCCGCAGCGCGTCACCGGGGAACTTGGCCAGCACCATGATGTTCTCGCCCGCCGCCGCCGGACTCGTGCAGTTCGCGACGGCGTCGTCGATGGTCAACACCGATGTCCGCACCCCTCGGGCGGCCTGCGGCAGCAGCACCCGCTGGAACTCGTCGGCCGCCACCTCGTCGTTGGCGACGATGATGTGATTCGCACCGATCCGGCCCACCCATGTCACGGTCACCTGTCCGTGGATCAGGCGGTTGTCGATCCGGATGTGCTTGACAGGCATCGGAAGTCCTCCGTCCACCGGCTGCCGGCGGCAGTGGTCCAGTCAAATTACTCGTGTGGTGGTTCGCGGGCAATGCCCTGTTCAGCGGGTTCATACCGGTTCGCCGCCGCCCGGGCGAGGGTGACAGGCTGTGGGCGTGTCTGCCACTCCATGGCCGCCCGAGACGGCCACCGCGATCGGATCGATGCCGGGTACCGACCCGGTGGAGGTCACCCGGACGGTGGCCGGCGAGTTGCCGCACCTGCCGCACCTGCCCGAGCTGCCGGCCCGCCAGGTGGGTGCCGACATCATCGGCCGCACCGCTGGCCTGCTGGTCGACCTGCCGGTCGAGGTGGTGCCGTCCGGCTACCGCGTCACCCCGCACCCCGGCCACGACCTGCGCCGGGCCAACGACCTGATGGCCAGGGACCTGGACGCGCTCCAGGAGGTCATGGAGGCACAGCGGCCGGCCCTGGTGAAGGTGCAGCTGGCCGGGCCGTGGACGCTGGCCGCGGGCGTCGAGCTGGTCCGTGGCCACCGGGTGCTCACCGACCCCGGCGCACTGCGTGAGTTCACCGAGTCGCTGTGCGAGGGCCTCGCCCTGCACGTCACCGAGGTGGCCGCCCGCACCGGTGCCGCCGTGCTCGTGCAGCTGGACGAACCCACCCTGCCCGCCGTGCTGGCCGGTGCGTTGTCCACGCCGTCCGGGCTGGGTGCCGTGGCGCCGGTCGGCGAACCGGAGGCCAGGGACCTGCTGGCCGAGGTGATCGACGCGGCACGGGCCGTCAGCGGCCGGCCGGTCATCGTGCACTGCTGCGCCGACCGGGCGCCGATCGCCCTGCTGCGCTCGGCGGGCGCCGACGTGATCGCCTTCGACGCCACCGGCCTGGACACGGCCCCCGCCGAACGCTGGGACGAGATCGGCGAGACGTGGGACGGCGGCGCCTTACTGTTCCTCGGGCTCGTGCCGTCCGTCGAACCGCTCGATCCGGTGACCCTGCACGACGTGGCGAAACCCGCGTTGGCCATCGCCGACCGGCTCGGCTTCCCCAGGACCTGGCTGGCCGAGCGAGCGGTGCCGACGCCCACCTGCGGACTGGCCGGCGCCACACCGACATGGGCCGGCCGGGCTCTCCGCCTGACCGCCGACCTGGCCAAGGCGTTCGTCGAGCCGCCGGAGTCCTGGTCCGAGGACTGACAAATCGGTCTCGGGACCGGCCAGGGCCCGGTTCACAGGCGCACAATGGCCGGCATGAGGTGGTTTCGCCGACGCAGACGCGCGGCGGCCGAGGGGGAGCCCGGGACGGACACCCCGCCGGCCGGCGCGGCCCGCACCGACCCGGCAACGGCGGCGCAGCGGTTCTGGGTGCGCTGGGACGAGCTGCTGCCCAGCATCAGCGCCGCGCTGGGCGACCGGGAACTGGCCAGGGTCGAGCACCAGCTGTGCGAGGCCGTCGCCGCCATCCACCCCGAACTGCACTTCTCCCTGGACCGCGGCCAGCAGGCCGTGTACGCACTGGTGGTCAGCGGCCAGGAGGACCCCGACCTGCGGCCGTACACCGACGCCTGGATCGCGGCCGCGCCGCCCACCGACGTGCTGTGGGAGTACCACGACTCGGTGCCGGCCGTGCCGGACCCCAACGGCGTCACGGTGAACCTGTCCGGCCACCGGATCCGGCTGGCCGACTTTCTCGTGGCCGCCCAGGTGGACGAGGCGGCCGGCGTGGTGGACGTCGCCGTCTACCACCCTCAACTGTCCGAATTGGACGAACCTGGCCGGTCGGCGATGACGTTCCTGCCGCTGGACGCCACCCTCGGCGAGCGGCTGGCCGGGGAGCGGCTGCGCCGGGTGGAGACGGCGTTGCAGCGGCCGGCCAACGCGATCACCCTGCGTGAGTTGCGGGTGCTGGTACGCCGCCTGGCCGGGCTGCCCGACCCACCCGATCCGGACCGCGAGGACAGCTGACCGCGTCGGCGGCATTGGCTACCCTGCCGGTGTGACCAGCGACGACGAAGACCTGCCGCGCCAGCCGGACCTGACGTCCACCGCAGCGGCGGAGGGTGCCGAGGACGTACCGGCCGACGTCCGCGAGCGCCACGCGGTGCTCGCCGAGGAACTGCGCGGCCACCAGTTCCGGTACTACATCCTGGACTCGCCGACCATCTCGGACGCCCAGTTCGACGAGCTCCTGGTGGAGTTGCAGCACATCGAGGACGAGCACCCGTCGCTGGTCACGCCCGACTCGCCCACCCAGCAGGTCGGCGGCACGTTCTCCACCGACTTCACCGCGCACGACCACCTGGAACGCATGCTCAGCCTGGACGACGTCTTCGACCTCGACCAGTTGCGCACCTGGGCCGACCGCGTACAGAAGGCGGCGGGCGGCACGTACCACTTCCTCTGCGAGCTGAAGGTGGACGGCCTGGCGATCAACCTGCTCTACCAGGACGGCCGCCTGGTGCGGGCGCTGACCAGGGGTGACGGCCGGACCGGCGAGGACGTCACGCTCAACGTGCGCACCATGCGGGACGTGCCGGAACGGCTCACCGGCACCGACGAGTTCCCGGTGCCGAAGCTGATCGAGGTGCGCGGCGAGGTGTTCTTCCTGGTCGCCGGGTTCGCCCAACTCAACGCGGGCCTCGTCGAGGCGGGCAAGCCACCGTTCGCCAACCCGCGCAACGCCGCCGCCGGCTCGCTGCGGCAGAAGGACCCGAAGGTCACCGCGAGTCGCCCGCTGCGGGTGATCTGCCACGGCCTGGGCAAGCGCGAGGGCTTCGAGCCGGCCCGCCAGTCCGACGCCTACCGCGCGCTGCGGGCATGGGGCCTGCCGGTGTCCACGCACACCACGATGGTCGACACCATCGACGAGGCGATCGCGAAGATCCAGTACTGGGGCGAGCACCGGCACGACGTCGAGCACGAGATCGACGGCCTGGTGCTCAAGGTCGACGAGGTGGTCGAACAGCGCAGGCTGGGCACCACGTCCAGGGCGCCACGCTGGGCCATCGCCTACAAGTACCCGCCGGAGGAGGCCACCACGACGCTCCTGGACATCCAGGTCAACGTCGGCCGCACCGGCCGGGTCACGCCGTTCGCCGTGATGGAACCGGTGAAGCTGGCCGGTTCCACCGTCGCCATGGCCACCCTGCACAACGCCGACGAGGTGGAACGCAAGGGCGTGCTGATCGGCGACACCGTGGTGATCCGCAAAGCGGGTGACGTGATCCCCGAGGTGCTCGGCCCGGTCGCGGCCGCCCGCGAGGACGGCCGGAGGCTCACCCGGTTCGTGATGCCCGACGTCTGCCCGGAGTGCGGCACCGTGCTGCGCCGGGAGAAGGAGAGCGACGTCGACATCCGGTGCCCCAATGCCCGGTCCTGCCCGGCGCAGCTGCGCGAGCGGCTGTTCCACCTGGCCGGCCGTGGTGCCTTCGACATCGAGGGCCTCGGCTACGAGGCGGCCACCGCGCTGCTCACCTCCGGCGTGCTCACCGACGAGGGCGACGTGTTCGCCCTCACCGAGGAGCAGCTCCTCCTGGTGGACCTGTTCCGCAAGAAGGAAGGCGGCCTGTCCGCCAACGGGGTCCGGCTGCTGGCCAACCTCCGGGCGGCCAAGGACCGTCCCCTGTGGCGCGCGTTGGTGGCGCTGTCCGTCCGCCACGTCGGCCCCACCGCCGCCCAGGCTCTGGCCCGCGGTTTCGGTTCGCTGGCCGACATCGAGGAGGCCGACGAGACCGAACTGGCCGATGTGGACGGTGTCGGCCCCACCATCGCGGCCGCCGTGCGCGAGTGGTTCGACGTCGACTGGCACCGCGAGGTGGTCCGCAAGTGGCGGGACGCGGGCGTCCGGCTCACCGAGGACCGGACGTCGGGTGTGCCGCGCGTGCTGGAAGGACTGTCCATCGTGGTGACCGGCTCGCTGACCGGCTTCTCCCGCGACGAGGCCAAGGAGGCGATCACCGAGCGCGGTGGCAAGGCTGCCGGTTCGGTGTCGAAGAAGACCGCGTTCGTGGTGATCGGCGACGTGCCGGGCACCAAGGCCGACAAGGCCGTGCAGCTGAAGGTGCCGATCCTGGACGAGGACGGCTTCCGCGTCCTGCTCGACTCCGGCCCGGACGCGGCCGTCGAGGTCGCCACCATCGGGGACGACCCGGACACCGACACCGACACCGATCCCGCAGCCGACTGACGGAATAGAGGCTATGTCCGTCTTCGCCCGCCATCAACCCAGCAAACTGGTGCGGCACCGAGGTTTACCGGCGGGTGCATCCACGTTGGATCGATCCTCGTCGCACCGAGGAGTTGCCCATGTCCACCAAACCGACCACCTGGATCGCACGCGGTGTGGTCGCCGGCCTGCTGGTCGCCGGCGCACTCCTGGTTGCCGCCGCCGCGTCCGACGCGCCCGCGCCGAACGGCTAGCCGTCCAGCACCACGGCCACGATGCCGGCCAGGTGGGCCAGTCGGGCCACCTCGGCGGCGCGGAACATCGGCCCGCCGGGCCGGGCGACCAACAGCGCCCGGTCCGGCTTGCCCACCGGCGTTGCCGCCAACTCGGTGCCCAACTGCTGCCACGTGTCCGGCACCCACGGTGACTCACCGTCGAGCACGGTGGCGCGCTGCAACGGCATCCACGGCATGTCCACGTCCATCTGCGGCGCCGCCGTGCTGGCCGCTAACCGGCTCACACCGTGGCCGTCGCTGTGCAGCGTCATGGCCCAGCCGGCCCGGACGATCTTCGGTACGCCCTCGGTGAACGTGTCCAGGCCGGCTCTGGGGTCGTCCGCGACGGCCTCCACCAGTTCCAGCTCCCGATGGGTGTCCAGCACGCCCGCGTAGGGCCGGACCGCGTCCACTTCGACGCCTTCCACCGACTCGGCCGCGGTGATCAGCACGTCCGGCAGCCGGCCGGACGGCAGCTCCACCACCAGGTCGTCGACGGCCGTACCCCGGCCGCGTTCGACGACGTCGACGCTCAGGATGTCGGCCCCGATGCCGCCCAGCGCGGTGGCCACCGCGCCCAGGGTGCCTGGGGTGTCCGGGAGCAGCACCCGGATCAGGAAGGACAAGGCGAACGCCTCCTGCTTCACACGCGGAGCCTCGCCGTCCGCGTTCAGTTGCGGGCAGCAGTCGACTCCACCATTGAACTGGAAGAAGACTGCCCCGACCAGACCGGCCCCAACCACTGCCGGGCTGTCACCGGCCGTCGATTGTGGCAGAAGCCGGGAGTCGGGGCAGCGCATCCCGGCGGGATGTCGGGTGGATGTCGGACAGATTCCAGGCTCGTGTCGAGTGCGCGTTCCGTGGCCGTCAAACCCGGTCGAGCCGGGAGTCGGGTGCGCCATAGACTCAATGGGTCAACAACGAAACCAGATCAGCGCAGCACCAGGAGTCCTCCCACCGTGCCCAACATCTCCCGAGCAGAGGTCGCCCACCTCGCCAGCCTGGCCAGGCTGGCGGTCACGGAGGACGAGCTCACCCTGTTCGCCGGGCAGCTCGACGTGATCCTGACTTCCGTGGCCTCCGTCGGCGAGGTCGCCGCGGACGACATCCCGCCCACGACACACGCCGTGCCGCTGGTCAACGTGTTCCGTGAGGACGCGGCCCGGCCCTGCCTGACCCAGCAGCAGGCCCTGTCCGGCGCACCCGCCGCCGAGGGCGGCCGGTTCCGCGTGCCGCGCATCCTGGGGGAGGCGTCATGACCGACGACCTGACCCGGCTCACCGCGGTCGACCTGGCCGCGCGCATCCAGGCCGGCGAGGTGTCCTCGGTCGAGGTGACGCAGGCGCACCTGGACCGGATCGCCGAGGTCGACGACCGGGTGCACGCCTTCCTGCACGTGTCCACCGAGCGCGCGCTGAACGCGGCCCGTGCCGTCGACGAGGACGTCGCCGCCGGCCGTGCGCCGGCGTCGCCGCTGGCCGGTGTGCCGCTGGCGATGAAGGACGTCGTCGTCACCGAGGGTGTGCCCACCACGGTCGGCTCGCGGATGCTGCGCGACTGGGTGCCGCCCTACGACGCCACCGTCACCACGCGGCTGCTGCAGGCCGGTGTGGTCATCCTCGGCAAGACGAACATGGACGAGTTCGCCATGGGTTCGTCCACCGAGAACTCCTTCTACGGCGCCACGCACAACCCGTGGGACCTCGACCGGGTGCCCGGCGGTTCCGGCGGCGGCTCGTCGGCCGCGCTGGCCGCGTTCGAGGCGCCGCTGGCGATCGGCACCGACACCGGCGGCTCGATCCGCCAGCCCGGCGCGGTCACCGGCACGGTCGGCGTGAAGCCCACCTACGGCGGCGTGTCCCGGTACGGGCTGGTGGCGTTCTCGTCATCGCTGGACCAGGCGGGCCCGTGCGCGCGGACCGTGCTGGACGCGGCCCTGCTGCACGAGGTGATCGGCGGCCACGACCCGATGGACTCCACGTCCATCGCCGAACCGGTGCCGGCCGTGGTGGCCGCGGCCCGCGAGGGCATGTCCGGCGACCTGAGCGGCGTGCGGATCGGCGTGGTGACCGACCTGGCAGGCGGCGAGGGCTATCAGGACGGCGTGCTGGCCTCGTTCCACGCCGCCGTGGACACGCTGCGCGGGCTGGGCGCCGAGGTGGTCGACGTCCGGTGCCCGCACTTCCGCTACGGACTCGCGGCGTACTACCTCATCGCGCCCAGCGAGTGCTCGTCCAACCTGGCCCGGTTCGACGCCATGCGGTACGGCCTGCGGGTGGGTGACGGCGACGGCGCCAGTGCCGAGGACGTCATGTCCGCCACCCGCGAGGCCGGGTTCGGCGCGGAGGTCAAGCGGCGCATCATGATCGGCACGTACGCGCTGTCGTCCGGCTACTACGACGCGTACTACGGCCAGGCGCAGAAGGTGCGCACGCTGATCCGGCGCGACGTCGAGTCCGCGTTCACGTCGGTGGACGTGCTGGTGTCGCCCACCACGCCCACCACGGCGTTCCGGCTCGGCGAGCGCACCGGCAACCCGATGTCGATGTACCTGGCCGACCTGTGCACCATCCCGGCCAGCCTGGCCGGCATCCCGGCGATGAGCGTCCCCAGCGGGCTCGCGCCGGACGACAACCTGCCGGTGGGCCTGCAGATCATGGCCCCGGCGCTGCGGGAGGACCGGATGTACCGGATCGCCGCCGCCTACGAGGTGGCGCGCGACGCGGCTGAGGGCGGCCCGCAGATCCAGCGCATCCCGGAGTGGGGAGTGACGGTCTCATGAAGCGGACCCGTGACGTGTTCGGCCTGCTCGGCCTGGCCCTCGGCGCGGTGGGCGCCGTGCGGCAGCTGCGCGAGGCGAAGGGCAAGAAGGACCGGCTGGCACTGGCCAACGCGGTGGTCAACATCGCCGCCGTGGTGACCGGTGGCGCGCTGTTGTTCCGGTCGATGCGCAAGGACGGTGACGACTCGTGACCGCGGTCGCGGACCTGATGGACTACGAGGACGTCCTGGCCCGGTTCGACCCGGTGCTCGGCCTCGAGGTGCACACCGAACTGTCCACCCGCACCAAGATGTTCTGCGGCTGCTCGACCACGTTCGGCGCCGAGCAGAACACCCAGGTGTGCCCGACCTGCCTCGGCCTGCCCGGCGCGCTGCCCGCGGTGAACGGTTCGGCCGTGGCGTCGGCGATCCGGATCGGCCTGGCGCTGCACTGCGAGATCGCCGAGTGGTGCCGGTTCGCGCGGAAGAACTACTTCTACCCGGACATGCCGAAGAACTTCCAGACGTCGCAGTACGACGAGCCCATCGCGTACAACGGCTACCTGGACGTGGAGCTGGCCGACGGCGAGGTCTTCCGGGTGCTCATCGAGCGCGCCCACATGGAGGAGGACACCGGCAAGTCGCTGCACGTCGGCGGTGCCACCGGTCGTATTCACGGCGCCGAGTACTCGCTGCTGGACTACAACCGGGCAGGCGTACCGCTGATCGAGATCGTCACCAAGCCGATCACCGGTACCGGCGCCCGCGCACCCGAGGTGGCCCGCGCGTACGTGACCGCGCTGCGCGACCTACTGCGCGCGCTGGACGTGTCGGACGTGCGAATGGATCAGGGTTCCCTGCGGTGCGACGCCAACGTGTCGCTGATGCCGCACGGTGCCGACGTGTTCGGCACCCGCACGGAGACGAAGAACGTCAACTCGCTGCGCAGCGTCGAACGGGCCGTGCGGTACGAGATGTGCCGGCAGGGCGCGGTGCTGTCCAGCGGCGGCACGGTGACGCAGGAGACCCGGCACTACGACGAGTCGACGCAGTCCACGTCGTCCGGGCGGACCAAGGAGACGGCGGAGGACTACCGCTACTTCCCGGAGCCCGACCTGGTACCGATCGCGCCGTCCCGCAAGTGGGTGGCCGAGTTGCGCGCGACCCTGCCGGAGATGCCCGCGCAGCGGCGCAAGCGGGTGCAGACCGAGTGGGGCCTGTCCGACGCCGAGTTGCGCGACCTGGTCAACATCGGCGCCATCGACCTCATCACGTCCACTGTGGATGCCGGTGCTGCTCCCGCTGAGGCGCGCTCCTGGTGGGTGTCGTACCTGGCGCAGCAGGCCAACACCCGTGGCGTCGAACTGGCCGACCTGCCGATCACGCCCGCCCAGGTGGCACGGGTCTCGGCGCTGGTGGCTTCGAAGGAGCTGACCACCAACCTGGCCCGTCAGGTGGTCGACCGCGTGCTGGCCGGCGAAGGCGAGCCGGACGAGGTCGTCGCGGCGCACGGCCTGAAGGTGATGTCGGACGACACGGCCCTGATCGCGGCGGTCGACGCGGCGTTGGCGGCGCAGCCCGACGTGGCGGAGAAGATCCGTGGCGGCAAGGTGAACGCGGCCGGGGCGATCGTGGGCGCGGTCATGAAGGCGACCAAGGGCCAGGCCGACCCGCAGCGGGTCAAGGAACTGGTGGTCGAACGCTGTCGGTAGAGCCGTCGTGGATCGCCGAGTGGTGCCCGCCCAGGCCTGTTCCGTCCGGGCGGCCCCACGGTTCCGCTGGTGTCTGCGTTGTCGGTGACCGGGCGGTGTTGGTGAGCCCGGACGGTCTTCGGTGGACGTTGCCCGGTGGTCGTCCTGAGCCTGGGGAGACTGCTTATGACGCGCTGGTTCGGGAGGTGGCCGAGGAGGCGTGTGCTTCGGTGATCTCTGCTCGGTTGCTGGGGTATGCGCGGGGAACTTGTGTTGCCGGGCCCGAGGAGGGCCTGGTGCTGGTTCGGGCCATGTGGGTGGCTGAGGTGTCTGTTGAGCCCTGGGCGCCCGAGTTCGAGATGACTCATCGTGAGTTGGTGCCTGCTGCCTCGGCGTTCGGGCGGGTGGAGATCGAGACCGGGCAGGAGCATATTTTTCGGCGGCACTTCGCTGAGGCCGGGTTGCCGGCCCACTGAGCCCCGGCAGGAGCCTCAGTCCTGCCCGCCACCGGCCGGCTGACTCGTAATGACGACAACCCGATCATCACTCGACCCGGGATGCCCGCCGGCATCCTTGTTCACCGTCCCAGCCATGGCCCCACGGTCATCGATGATGTCCATCCCGCTCAACCGGCCGAACCCGTTCGGCCCCTGCAACGACACCGTCGGCTTGCTCGTGAACGACCCGTCGCTGTTCAACGACAGCGACTGCACGTCAGCGGCCGTCGTCATCGCCACCATCACCGACGTGCTGAACGCGGCACAACCCGCGACACCCGGCTTGTCCGGCCACGTCCACGCCGGCTGATCCAGGGGCTGACCGATGGTGAGCCGGTACAGCACGTCCTGGCTGGCCGCCCGGTCCGTCACCCACGCCTTGCTACCGTCCAACGACGTGCACACGCCACCGGGGTCGATCAGGCCGGATGCCACGATCGGTGAGTTCGGGTCGGGGTTGCCGGGCGCGGGCGCGCCGTCGACGTCGATGCGCAGCACCTTGCCGGCCAGGGAATGCGGGTTGGTCGCCGCGGCGGCGTTGCCGGCGTCGCCGGTCGCCACCAGCAGCTCGCCCCGGTGGTCCACCGCCAGCACGCCCCGGTTGTCCGTGGCGCCGCGTGGAATGCCGGTGAGCACCGGTTTCGGCGTGTCGCCCGGCGCGATCAGCAGGACGCGGTTGTCGTGCGGCGTCGTCACGTAGGCGAACATCAACTGGTCCTGCGTGTACGTGGGCGACAGCGCGAGTCCGGTCAGGCCGCCGTCGCCGGTCGCGGTGACCGACAGCTTGGCCACCTGGACCGGCTGGTCGCCCTTGTGCACCCGGACGATCCGGCCGGTGGTGCGCTCTGCGGCCAGGCCGACCGGGTCGGCCGCGGTGCCGGGCAGGGCCACCACTGCCGAGACCGGGTCCAGACAGGTCGCGATGACGGCCGGGTTGAAGTCCTGGCAGCCCTGCGGTGGTGGGACCGACGTCGGGTCCTGCGGCTGCTGCGGGCCGCCGCCACCCTGGCCCTGGCCGGACTGGCCGGGCAGTACCGGATTCGGCGGGGACTCGGGGGCCAGGCTCGGCGCGGCCGACCAATTGCCCGGCGCCGCCTCCTGGGTGAAGCTCGCGCACCCGGCCAGCGTCACCACCGCGGCCCCGACCACCAAGGCCGCTGGCCACCGTGAGGCGTGTGACCTGGTTCGCCGTGCTGAAGACACGACATCCAGCCTAGGCCGGCAAGCGTGAGTGTCGGGTGAGCGTCACACCCGGTGCGCCAGAGTGCGCTGCTCAGGCAGGCCGGCGATCCAGTGGCTGGCGCCGTGCACGGCGTCGATCCGTGCCACCAGCAGCGCCAGCTCGGCCGCCACCTCGCCGGGTGCCTCCAGCGGCAGGAAATGGCTGGTGGGGAGCACCCTGATCCTGGCCTGTGGCAGCGCGCCCACCGACCTGGCCACGTGTTTCGGGTCGGCGATCACGTCGTACCGGCCGACCAGCACGGTGACCGGGCAGCTCACCCCGCTCAGCTCCGGCGACGGCTCACCGGCCAGGGCCAGGGCCAACTCGCCGTACCAGCCCCAGTCGTGGGACAGGAACCGCCGCCCGGCCGCCACCACGTCCTCGGTCCGGCTGGCCGGCCGTATCACCCCGCTGTGCCGGACCAGGGTCGCCGTCACCGTGTTCAGCGGCATCCGGTGCAGTACCGCGTTCAGCACCGGCCCGGCACCCCGCACCACCTGTGCCGCCGCCGACGCCATGCCGCGCCGCACCGCGTCCGGCAGGCCCAGCAGGCCGAACAGCCCGCTGAACGGATCACCCGGCGCGCCCGCCACCAGCAGCAATCCGGATACCCGCTCCGGGTATCGCAGCGCCAGCTCGCACGCCACCGCCGCCCCGGCCGACCACCCCATCACCACGGCCCGCTCGACCTCGGCGTCGTCCAGCACCGCCCGCGCGTCCGCCACGTGGTCGGCCAGCCGGATGCGGCTCGGGTCCGCCGGTCGGGCCGAGCCGAGCGTGCCCCGGTGGTACCAGCTGTGCACCCGCCACCGCCGCGCGTCCGGCCCCTCCAGGTACGGCCAGGCCTCGGGCATGGTGCCCAGGCCGGGGCACAGCAGCACCTCCCGGCCACCGCCGCCGGCCCGCCACACCCTGATCGCCGTACCGTCCGCCGAGCGGATGTCGTGTTCACGCACTGTAAAAGTGTGCCGCACCACGGGTCGCAGCGCCGCTCTGCCCGGAGTGCTTACCGTATGCGCGTGACTATCTCGGTGTTGGTTCCCGACGACAACGGCATCACCGCGCTGTCCGGTGTGGATGGCGTGGTGCCCGTGCGCTATCAGGCCGGCCAGGACTGGCCGGCGGACGCCGCGTCCGCCCAGGTGTTGGTACCCGGCTTCCTGGCCCGCGACGACGTGCCGCGCCTGCTGGCCGGCCTGCCCGAGCTGGAGTACGTCCAGCTGCTGTCGGCGGGCGCCGAGAACTGGATCGGCAGGGTGCCCGACGGCGTCCTGCTGTCCACCTGCCGGGGCGCGCACGGCGGCAGCACGGCGGAGTGGGTGGTCGCCGGGCTGCTCGCGGTGTACCGGGACTTCCCCCGGCTGATCGCCGCGCAGGCCCGCCACGAGTGGGACTTCCACTCCACGGACACCTTGCAGGACAAGCGGGTGCTCATCGTGGGCGCGGGGGATCTCGGTGACCAGTTGGCCCGCCGCCTGGCGCCGTTCGACGTGGCGCGGACGACCCTGGTCGGCCGGCACGCCAGGGGCGGGGTGTTCGGCATCGACGTCCTGCCGAGTCTGCTGGGCGAACACGACGCCGTGGTGCTGATGGTGCCGCTGACCAGCCAGACCAGGGGCATGGTGGACGCGCGGTTCCTGGCCGCGATGCCGGACGGCGCCGTCCTGGTCAACGCGGCGCGCGGCCCGGTGGTGGACACCGACGCGTTGCTGGCCGAGCTGAGCACCGGCCGCCTGCGGGCGATTCTCGACGTCACCGACCCGGAACCGCTCCCGCCCGATCATCCACTGTGGACCGTCGACGGCCTGTTCCTCACCCCGCACGTCGGCGGCTCCTGCCGGGGTGGCGCGCAGCGGGCGTGGGGGGTCGCGGCGAGCGAGATCGCCCGCTACGCGAAGGGCGAACAGCCGAGGAACCTGGTGCACGGCGAGTACTGAACCGTGATCGATCTCGCATTCGTGACACAAGCCCGCAGGTCAGGCGAGTCCGGCAGATGACCGGGCCAGAGATATCACCCGAACGTGTCGCTTTGGTGACACGAATCACGTACCCTGCCGCGCGTGAGCACGTACTCCGACGACGGTCTGTTCCTTTCCGGTCGGAAAGCCGAGACGAGCAGCAGTTCGACGTACAACGCCGCTGGTCGTGACCCATCGTCCACGTTCGATCCGGACGACGAGTTCGGCTACACCGGCGGCGACAACACCTCAGTCATCCAGCCGAGTGGTGGCCCCGCCACCTTCGGACCTTCACCCTTCGACGAGGACGACCAGCTCAGAACCGTGCAGTGGCGCGGCAACGCCGACTTCGGCCTGCTGGTGCTGCGGCTCGTGCTCGGTGGCATCTTCGTCGGCCACGGGCTGCGGCACCTGTTCGGTCTGTTCCACGGGACCGGGTTCACCGCGCTCATCGACTTCATCCGGGTCAGCGGCTACACCGACCCGCACGTCCTGGCCTGGATCGCCGGCATCACCGAACTCGTCGGTGGCGCGCTGGTGGTCGTCGGCCTGTTCACCCCGCTGGCCTCCGCCGCCCTGCTCGGGCTGCTGGCCAACGTCGTCTTCCTGCAGTACCACCACGGGTTCTTCGCACCCGGCGGAGTCGAACTGGAAGTGGCGCTGGGCGGAGCCGCGTTCGCGCTGCTGTTCACCGGCCCAGGCCGGGTATCGCTGGACCGCCCGGCGCCGTGGTTCCGGCGACCGGGGTTGAACGGCTTCATCTTCCTGTTCCTGGCCGCCGCCGCGTCGGTGCTGTTCCTCTTCGTCCTTCGCGACCACTGATCGCTGGTGGGGCGGGCCTGCCCGGACCCGCCCCACACCGCGACTACTTGTCCACGTCGCGGACCGCGCCGGTGGCCGCCGACGTGGCCATCCGCGCGTAGGCCCGCAGGGCGGCGCTGACCGGGCGCACCCGGTCGATCGGCTGCCATGGCCGCTCGCTGGCCTCCATCTTGGCCCGCCGCTCGGCCAGCACGGCCCGGTCGACGAGCAGTTCCAGCTTCCGCTCCGGCACGTCGATCAGGATCTCGTCACCGTCCTGGACCAGCGCGATCGTGCCGCCTGCCGCCGCCTCGGGCGAGATGTGGCCGACCGCGAGGCCGGACGTGCCGCCGGAGAACCGGCCGTCGGTGATCAGCGCGCACTTCTGGCCGAGCCCGGCTCCCTTGAGGAACGCCGTCGGATGCAACATCTCCTGCATCCCCGGACCTCCCGCCGGACCCTCGTAGCGCACCACGACCACGTCACCGGGCTCGATCTGCTTGCCCAGGATCGCCGACACCGCCTGCTCCTGGCTCTCCACCACCTTGGCCCGGCCGGTGAACCGCCACAGCTCCTCGTCCACGCCGGCCGCCTTGATGATCGCGCCCTCCTCGGCCAGGTTGCCGTGCAGCACCATCAGGCCGCCCTCGGCCGTGTAGGCGTGCGCCACGTCCCGGATGCAGCCCGCCGTCGCGTCGGTGTCCAGGCTGGACCAGCGGTTCGTGGTGGAGAACGCCTGCGTGGTGCGCACCCCGCCGGGAGCGGCGTGGAACAGCTCCACGGCCTGCTCGCTCGGCGACGGCGCGCGCACGTCCCACTCGGCCAGCCACTGCTCCAATGTCGGGCTGTGCACCGAGTGCACGTCCCGGTCCAGCAGGCCGGCCCGGTTCAGTTCGCCCAGGATGGCCGGGATGCCACCGGCCCGGTGCACGTCCTCCATGTGGTAGTTGGAGTTCGGCGCGACCTTGCACACGCACGCCACCCGGCGGCTGATCGCGTCGATGTCCTCCTGGGTGAAGTCCACCTCGGCCTCGTGCGCGGCGGCCAGGATGTGCAGCACCGTGTTCGTGGAGCCGCCCATCGCCATGTCCAGTGCCATCGCGTTGCCGAACGCGGCCCGCGTGGCGATCCGCCGGGGCAGGGCCGACTCGTCGTCCTTGTCGTACCACCGTTGGGCCAGCTCGACCACGGTCCGGCCGGCGGCCAGGAACAGGTCCCGGCGGGCGGCGTGGGTGGCCAGCGTGGAGCCGTTGCCGGGCAGCGCCAGCCCGAGCGCCTCGGTGAGGCAGTTCATCGAGTTCGCGGTGAACATGCCCGAGCAGGAACCACAGGTCGGGCAGGCCGACTGCTCGACCAGGGTGAGCCCCTCGTCGTCGACGGACGGGCTGGCCGACGCCGAGATCGCGGTGATCAGGTCGGTCGGGGCCTGCGCGACGCCGTCCACCACGACGGCCTTGCCGGCCTCCATCGGACCGCCGGACACGAACACCGTGGGGATGTTCAGCCGCAGCGCCGCGTTCAGCATGCCCGGGGTGATCTTGTCGCAGTTGGAGATGCACACCAGCGCGTCCGCCTGGTGCGCGTTGACCATGTACTCCACCGAGTCGGCGATGATCTCGCGGGACGGCAGGGAGTAGAGCATCCCGCTGTGTCCCATCGCGATCCCGTCGTCCACCGCGATGGTGTGGAACTCCCTGGCCACGCCGCCCGCCTCGCGCACCGCACCGGCCACCAGCTCACCGAGGTCGCGCAGGTGCACGTGACCGGGCACGAACTGGGTGTACGAATTCGCGATCGCCACGATCGGCCGGCCGAAGTCACTGTCCGTCATGCCGGTGGCCCGCCAGAGGGCGCGGGCCCCCGCGGCGTTGCGGCCGTGGGTGGTGGTGCGGGAGCGGAGCTGGGGCACGGCCCCTCCAAGGACGTTGCGACAGGGCGACTACCAGGCTACTCCGGCCGGTCGATCGTCCAGGCCGGACGGTATGCGACCACTCCGCGTGGGCCCATTAACAGGCATTAACTCTGTTACTGCCGCGCATTCACACAAACAATTTCCTGTGAATGCGCGTCTACTTGAGTGAAGGGTCTTGCCGCAGCTCAGAATGTCACACAAAATCAGCGCAGCGGTGTGGCGACCCGGCCGCACCGGGCCCGGTTACCAGCACGTGTCGATCGAGGGCATATCGCACGTGCCATTACCCAGAAAGGTACCCGATGGGCATCAAATCCCTGCGTTCCATTGCGATCGCCGGTGCGACGGCGGGCCTGGCGCTCGCCGTGCTGCCCGGTCTGGCCGCCGGTGGCGCGGTTGCCGCGACCAATGCGGCCAACCACACCATCACCCACTTCGGTCACGTGAAGTCGGTCTCCCAGTCCAGCAACTGGTCCGGCTACGCCAAGACCGGCACGTTCACCACGGTCAGTGGTCACTGGACGGTCCCGACGGTGTCCGGCACGGGCAGCCACTTCTCGTCGCAGTGGGCCGGCATCGACGGGTTCAGCAACTCGAACCTGATCCAGACCGGCACCGAGGCCGACGTCGTCAACGGCAGGGCCAGCTACGACGCGTGGTGGGAAATCCTGCCGGCGGCGGAGACGGTGATCACCGGCATGACGATCCACCCCGGTGACTCGATGACCGCCACCATCAGCAAGGTCAGTGGCACCACGTGGAACATCAAGCTCACCGACAACACGACCGGTGTGGCGTTCAACTCCAACAAGACCTACCGGGGTGCCGGCACGTCCGCGGAGTGGATCGAGGAAGCCACCCAGGTCAACGGCGTGATCGGCGCGCCGCCGCGGTTCAGCACGTTCACGTTCAACTCCCTGACCGCGAACGGCGCGAACCCGAACCTGACCACCGCCCAGGAAATCCTGCTGGTCCAGGGCTCGACGACCTACTCGACACCGTCCGCCCCCACCGGTGGCAACAGCTTCTCGGTGACCTACACAGGTCCCTAGGACTGGCCGGCGGTCGGATCGGTCAGCCGGCCGCCGCTGATCAACGCGAGAGCGGGTAGGTGCCTGGTGCGCACCGACGGCAGCGCGACTTCGCCGCCGTCGGTGCGCACCGCGCGTATCCAGCCCCGCTCGGCCACGCGCAGCGACGCCACCGTCGACCAGGGCAGGACGGTGCGGAACAGCACGGTGCGGACCACCAGCCGGTCGGCGTCCACCTCGGTCCTGGTGCGGGCCACCCAGATGACCGCGGCCAGCGGCAGCAGGTAGACCAGCGTGGCGTAGGGCGAGGCCACCGCGACGAACGAGACGCACAGCGCCATGAAGGCGATCACCACGTAGGCGGACCCGGGCACCCGGAAGACCAGCCGGCGCGGCACGACGGGCACGACGGGCGCTTCGGCAGGGGGCTCGGGTGACTCGGCGGCCGGGTCGATGTCGGCCGGCGCGTCATCCGTCGTGCCGGGCTCGGTGCCGGGTTCGGTGTCGACGTCGTCCGGCACGGATTCGGTGGTCTCCTCGGACACACCCTGATGGTGCCCTTCGGCCGCGCCGCCGGTCGCGGCGGGTCACCCGTTGGCGTCCACCATGCGAGAGCGACGTCTCGCACAGTTGACTCTCGCCCTCGCTGCGCACTAGCGTCGCCGTCGTGCGTTCCCTCGACATTCTCGTACTTCAAGGGCGCGTCGAAGCCTGACGAACAGCGAGGCATCGACGCGCTACCCTCGTGCGGCCACCATGGTCGGCGGGGGTTTTTTGTTGCCCGGACAGCGACAGGATCTCGACCAAGACCGCGAGGCGAAACCGATGACCAGCGCTACGCCACGGCCCACCCCACCACCCGGGGTGCCCCACCCGCCGGCCGGCACCCGGCCGAAGCCCGCGCCGCCCGCGGGCGCACCGGTACGGCTGACCGGCGCCCAGTCGCTCGTTCGATCCCTCGAATCGGTCGGCTGTGAGGTCGTGTTCGGCATTCCCGGCGGCGCCATCATGCCGGCGTACGACGCGCTGCTGGACTCCACCAAGGTGCGGCACGTGCTGGTCCGGCACGAGCAGGGCGCCGGCCACGCGGCCACCGGCTACGCCCAGGCCACCGGCAAGGTCGGCGTCTGCGTGGCGACCTCCGGTCCGGGTGCGACCAACCTGGTGACGCCGCTGGCCGACGCCTACATGGACTCGGTGCCCGTGGTCGCGATCACCGGTCAGGTGGCGCAGCCGCTGATCGGCACGGACGGCTTCCAGGAGGCCGACATCTGCGGCATCACGATGCCGATCACCAAGCACAACTTCCTGGTCACCGATCCGGCGGAGATCCCGAGGACGGTCGCCGAGGCATTCCACCTGGCGTCCACCGGCCGACCCGGCCCGGTGCTGATCGACGTGCCCAAGGACGTGCTGCAGAACATGGCGCCGTTCAGCTGGCCGCCGGAACTGCGGCTGCCCGGCTACCGGCCCACCACCCGCCCGCACGGCAAGCAGGTCAGGGAGGCGGCCAAGCTGATCTGCGCCGCCCACCGGCCGGTGCTCTACGTCGGCGGCGGCGTGGTGCGGGCCGACGCGTCCGAGCAGCTGCGTGAACTGGCCGAGCTGACCGGCATCCCGGTGGTCACCACGCTGATGGCCAGGGGAGCGTTCCCCGACTCGCACCAGCTGCACCTGGGCATGCCCGGCATGCACGGCTCGGTGGCGGCCGTCGCCGCGATGCAGCGGGCCGACCTGCTGGTCGCGCTGGGCGCCCGGTTCGACGACCGCGTCACCGGCCAGCTCTCGTCGTTCGCGCCGGACGCCAAGATCGTGCACGCCGACATCGACCCGGCCGAGATCTCCAAGAACCGGCACGCCGACGTGCCCATCGTCGGTGACTGCAAGGAGATCCTGATCGAGCTGATCGCGGCCGTGAAGGCGGACCGGACCGGCGAGCAGCCCGCGGATCTGGGCCCGTGGTGGCAGCAGTGCGACCAGTGGCGGGGCACCTTCCCGCTGGGCTACGAGTGGCCGGCGGACGGCACGCTGTCCCCGCAGTTCGTGATCGAGCGGATCGGCGCCCTCGTCGGCCCGGACGCGGTGTACGCGGCCGGTGTCGGCCAGCACCAGATGTGGGCGGCGCAGTTCATCTCCTACGAGCACCCGAGGTCGTGGCTGAACTCCGGCGGCCTGGGCACGATGGGCTTCGCGGTGCCCGCGGCGATGGGCGCGAAGTTCGGTCGACAGGACACGCAGGTGTGGGCGATCGACGGCGACGGCTGCTTCCAGATGACCAATCAGGAACTGACGACCTGTGCGCTGAACAACATCCCGATCAAGGTCGCCATCATCAACAACGGCGCCCTGGGCATGGTCCGCCAGTGGCAGCACCTCTTCTACGGCGAGCGGTTCTCCAACACGGTGCTGCACTCCGGCGCCGAGTCGGTGCCCGGCTCCACCCAGGGCGTGGGCTCCATCCAGAACCGCGGCACCCGGGTGCCGGACTTCGTCAAGCTCTCCGAGGCGATGGGCTGCGTCGGCCTGCGCTGCGAGTCCGCCGACGAACTGGACGCCGTCATCGCCAAGGCGAACGAGATCAACGACCGTCCGGTCGTGGTGGACTTCATCGTGCACGAGGACGCCATGGTGTGGCCGATGGTCGCCGCCGGCACCGCGTAGCCCATCGTGCCGGCCCCGCCGGAGTTGAGCCAGGTGTACGGGTTTTCGTACTGGATGAACTGGGCCGCCCACATCTGGTGCTGCCCAACGCCGGCGGCAAAGA
>DASXCQ010000093.1:0-89458 GCA_036491115.1 Pseudonocardiaceae bacterium | reverse complement strand
CATCCACGTCGACCCCCGGTTCACCCGGACCAGCGCGGTCGCGGACCTGCACGTGCCGCTGCGGGTGGGCAGTGACATCGTGTTCCTCGGCGCGTTGATCAACCATGTGCTGAGCAACGACCTGTACTTCCACGACTACGTGGTGGCCTACACCAACGCGGGCACGATCCTGCGCGACGACTTCGTCGACACCGAGGACCTGGACGGCCTGTTCTCCGGCTTCGACCCCGACCGGCGCCAGTACGACAAGTCGAGCTGGATGTACGACGGCGCCGACGCCGCCGCCGCGGCCGGCAACCGGGACCACAAGCCGGTGCCGCCGGACGCCACCGGACCGGACCACCAGCCCACCGTCGACCCGACGCTGACCGACCCGCGCTGCGTGTTCCAGGTGCTCAAGCGGCACTTCGCCCGGTACACGCCGGAGATGGTCACCGACATCTGCGGCATCTCCGAGGAACACTTCCTGCAGGTGGCGCAGTCCATCACCAGCAACTCCGGGCGGGAACGCACCACCGCGTTCGTCTACTCGGTCGGCTGGACCCAGCACACCGTGGGCGTGCAGTACATCCGTACCGCGTCGATCCTGCAGACCCTGCTGGGCAACATGGGCCGGACCGGCGGCGGCATCATGGCGCTGCGCGGCCACGCCTCCATCCAGGGCTCGACGGACATCCCGACGCTGTTCGACCTGCTGCCCGGCTACATCCCGATGCCCAAGGCACACCACGAGTCGCTGGACAACTTCGTGGCGTCGAACGCCGGTGACAACGGGTTCTGGGGCAACATGCGGTCGTACTTCGTCAGCCTGCTCAAGGCGTGGTGGGGCGACGCGGCCACGGCCGACAACGACTTCTGCTACGACTACCTGCCCAGGCTGACCGGCGACCACGGCACCTACCAGACGGTGCTGCGGCAGATCTCCGGCGAGTGCAAGGGCTATTTCCTGGTCGGCGAGAACCCGGCGGTCGGCTCCGCGAACGCCAAGCTGCAGCGGCTGGGCATGGCCAATCTGGACTGGCTGGTGGTGCGCGACCTGCAGATGATCGAGAGCGCCACCTTCTGGAAGGACGGGCCGGAGATCGAGACCGGCGAGCTGAGGACGGAGGAGATCCCCACCGAGATCTTCTTCATGCCCGCCGCCGCGCACACCGAGAAGAACGGCAGCTTCACCAACACGCAGCGCCTGGTGCAGTGGCATCACGAGGCGGTCGAGCCGCCCAACGACGCGCGCAGCGACCTGTGGTTCTACTTCCACCTGGGCCGCATCATCCGGGAGAAGCTGGCCGGTTCCCGCGCCGCCCGCGACCGGCCGATCCTCGACCTCACCTGGGACTACCCGACCAGCGGCCCGCTGGACGAGCCGAGCGCCGAGTCGGTGCTGGCCGAGGTCAACGGCTCCGGCCCGGACGGGCCCCTGGCCACGTTCGGCCTGCTGAAGGACGACGGCTCCACGACGGCAGGCTGCTGGATCTACACCGGCATCTACGCGGGCGGCGAGAACCAGGCCGCGCGGCGCAAGCCCGGCCGTGAGCAGAGTTGGGTGGCGCCCGGCTGGGCGTGGGCGTGGCCGGCGAACCGGCGGGTGCTGTACAACCGCGCGTCGGCCGACCCTGAGGGCAAGCCGTGGAGCCAGCGCAAGGCCTACGTGTGGTGGGACGCCGAGCAGGGCAAGTGGACCGGCCACGACGTGCCCGACTTCGAGGTGGGCAAGGCGCCCGACTACGTGCCGCCCGACGGTGCCAGGGCGCAGGCGGCCATCGCCGGTACCAGCCCGTTCATCATGCAGAGTGACGGCAAGGCATGGCTGTTCGCCCCGGTCGGCCTGGCCGACGGCCCGCTGCCGACACACTACGAGCCGGCAGAGTCCCCTGTGGACAATCCGTTGTACGGCCAGCAGGTCAACCCGACGCGGGATGTGTTGAACCGCACGGACAACCGCACCAGCGGAGCGGCGAACCCGATATTCCCGTACGTGTTCACGACGTACCGGCTGACCGAACACCACACGGCGGGCGGCATGAGCCGCACCCTGCCGTACTTGGCGGAGTTGCAGCCCGAGTTCTTCTGCGAGGTGTCGCCCGAACTGGCGGCCGAGCGCGGGCTGACGCACCTGGGGTGGGCGACGATCGTGTCGGCCCGTGCGGCGGTCGAGGCGCGAGTGCTGGTCACCAACCGGATCCCGCCGCTGAAGGTGCGCGGCAAGACGATCCACCAGGTCGGCCTGCCGTACCACTGGGGCCCGAACGGATTGAGCACGGGGGATGCGGCGAACGAGCTGCTGTCGCTGGTGCTGGATCCCAACGTGCACATCCAGGAGGCCAAGGCCGCCACGTGCGACATCCAGCCCGGTCGACGGCCGCGTGGTGTGGAGCTGCCGCAGTACCTGGCCGACTACCGCCGCCGAGCCGGCCTACCGCCCGACGACCCGCAGCCCCGAAACGGCTCGCACTGAGCCCACCGAGCCGCGACACGCGGCATCCCGCTGGCCGACGAGCGGTCAGTCGCTACGGGCAGCCGCCTGGGCCCGCCAGCGTGCCAGTATGCGGTTCGCCGCGTCCGCGGTGATCTCGACGTGTTCGCGGTCCATGGTGCCGAGTACGTGGTAGCGCTCGAGGTAGTCGGTCGGGTGCCAGTCCAGGTCGTTACCGATCGCGTCGTCGGTCGGACGAGGCTGGGTGTGCACACGACGGACCAGGCCGGTGGCGTCCTCGGCGCTGCCGCCGTCCTTGATCAGCGCGAAGTACTGCACCGTGGGCTCGTTGTCCATCGCATCGTCCTATCGTGCGGGCAGTCGCAGGTCTGGCCCGCCGGCCGGCGGGGTGACCGTGCCGAAGATCCGATTCTGCTCGGCCTCCAGTTCGGCGACCCGCTCAGGGGGACGCCGGGCAGCCGGGCCTGCTCGTACAGGTCGTGGGTGACCATCTTGGCGTCGAAGCTGTCCTGAGTGTGGAACTGCATCTCGAAGACGTGTCCGGTCTGCGGGTCCCGCCAGAAGCTGTTGATGCCCTGGTACGCGGGGGAGCCCCAGGTGTTCTTGAACTTGACGGGTTCGTAGCCGGCGGCGGTGAAGCGGTCGATCGTCGTGGTGACGCCGTCGGTGTAGGTGGTTCCCTCACCGGGGAACTTCAGCGTGTAGCGGACGGAGTCCTTCATGTCGGCGAGCGCGCCGTCCAGGTCGCGGTTCGGGCTCTCGGCGAGTGTGGTGGCGAGCTTGCGTTTGAACGACTCCGGGTCCTTGACCACGTAGTCGGGGTAGCCGACGGTGTCGGCGGCTGGTATCTCGTCCCGAATGCCCAGGACGACGGGGCTGATCTTCGATTCAGCGTCCCGCGCGTTGGCGAGGAAGTGGTCCGCGGCGGCGTTCTCCTGCGGGGAGAGGTGCAGGCCGTTCTCGCCCTCCCACCCGCCGTCGTCGGCCAGTTTGGAGCCGATGGTGGACGACTCGGCGGCCGGTGCCCTGGCCGGTGCGCCGTCCGTGATGTCGGTGAATGCCTTCGCGTTCTGCGCCTCGGTGTCCAGTGTGTTGGCAACGTTGGCTTCCTCGTTGTCCGCCGTCTGTTCGCTGATCCTGGCCATCGAGTCGGCGATCTGCCCGCCGGCCTGGTCCACGTCCTCGGCCAGACCCTTGAACACGGCGCCGAGTTCACCCTCGGCCATCAGCAACCCCACCGGAACGCCACACGCACATGGTTTCACCGAACGGCGTGCCGCAGTTACTCCGGGAAGCCAGCCGCACGGCCGACGCGTCCGGCGTATGCGGCGCCGGGCGGGTAGCGTTCACCTGCGCTGATGCGGACCAGGTGAGGACGACATGACACGTGACGCCGAGACTCGGGCCCGGATCGAGGAGCACTGGACGGCCTCCGAGTTCGGGCGACACCGGCCGCGAGCACGCGATCTACGCCATCGGCGCGATCTTGGACTATCCCCGGTCGGGCGAGCGCTTCCGAGGTCGCGCCACGATCCGGGAACAACGCGGCGGACACCCGGCCGAGCGCCATTTCGCCATCGGCCGGATCCAGGGCGCCGGCGACCTCTGGTCAGCGAGTGCGTGATCACCTACGACGGCGTACCCACCAACGCGGTGAGCATCATGGAGTTCGCCGACGGCCTCGTCACGCACGAGACCCAGTACTTCGCCGACCCGTTCCCGGCGACTCCCTCACGAGCCGCACTGGCCGAGCCCGTCCCGGACCGCTGAACCTGCCGGCCGGGTCGCTGCCGGGAACGGGCTTGGGGAGAATGGGGGGATGGGTGATCTGCGGCGGGAGATTCCGCGGACCGACGTCGTGCTCGCGGACCCGCAGGTGAAGGCGGCCGTCGCGACGCTCGGGCCGGGCCTGGTCAAGGCCGCTGTTGTCGACGCTCAACAGCGCGCCCGCCGAGGCGAGATCGCGCCCAACGACGTCGCCGCGACAGCACTCGCCTCACTCCCGCACCTCGCCACCACCCTCCACCAGGTCATCAACGCGACCGGCGTCATCGTCCACACCAACCTCGGCCGCGCCCCGCTGTCCGCCGCCGCCCGCGACGCCATCACGGCCGCCGCCGGCTACACCGACGTCGAGTTCGACCTGGCCACCGGCCGCCGCGCCACCCGGGGCCGCGACACCCTCGCCGCCCTCAACGCCGCCGTCCCCGCCGCGCAGGCCGCCCACGTCGTCAACAACAACGCCGCCGCGCTCCTCCTCTGCGCCCTGACTCTGGCCCAGGACAAGGAAATCCTCATCAGCCGAGGCGAACTGGTCGAGATCGGCGACGGTTTCCGCATTCCGGATCTGGTCACCGCGACCGGGGCCCGCCTGCGCGAGGTCGGCACCACCAACCGCACCCACATGCGCGACTACGCCGACGCCATCACCGAGCACACCGGCTTCATCCTCAAGGTCCACCCGTCGAACTTCCGCGTACTCGGCTTCACCAGCGGCGTCGAGGTCCCCGACCTGGCCACCCTCGGCCTGCCCCTGGTGGTCGACATCGGCTCCGGCCTACTCGCCCCACACCCACTGCTGCCCGACGAACCCGACGCCCAGACCACCCTCAGCGCGGGCGCCACTCTCGTCACCGCCAGCGGCGACAAACTCCTCGGCGGACCCCAGGCCGGCCTCCTGCTCGGCGACACCGACCTGGTCAACCGCCTCCGCCGCCACCCCGCCGCCCGCGCGCTCAGGGTCGACAAACTCACCCTCGCCGCCCTCGAAGCCACCCTGCGCGGCCCCCGGCCACCGGTTGCCGACATGCTCGCCACACCCGTTGACGACCTGCGTGCCAGGGCACACGCGATCGTCGATCGACTGAGCCAGGACCACGTGCCGGCCGAGGTCGTCGACTGCGTGGCAGCCGTCGGCGGGGGAGGGGCGCCGGGCGTCGAACTGCCCAGCGCCGCCGTCGGCGTCGCGCCCGCGTTGGCGCCTGTGCTCCGGCGTGGTCGGCCGCCGGTGGTCGGCCGGGTGGAGGCCGACCGTTGCCTGTTGGACCTGCGGACCGTCGCGGCGACCGACGACGACGACCTCGTCGACGCCGTGGTCGCCGCCGTCAGGACACCTGCCTGATCGCGTCCAGCGTGTGTCCGCGGTGGGCGGCGAACAGGGCGTTGACCGAGTTCACGTCGCGTGCGTCGAAGGCCAGCAGCAGCGCGTCGTGGTGTTGTTGCAGCACGGACCGGTCGACCCGCGCCAGCACGACGCCGTGGTACCTGCCCGCTGCGTCCCACAGGTGCGTGATGAACCGCAGCAGGTGATCGCTACCGGCCCGCTGGAAAGGGACGAAATGAAACGCCCGGTCCAGTTCGGCGTAGGTCTCGCCGTGGTCGACCGCGGCGGCCATGGCCGTGTTGAGCTCGCGCATGTGGTCCAGGTCCTCGCCGGATAACCGGGAGAGCGCGATCCGGTGGGCCTCGTCCTCCAGGACCTGGCGCCAGTGATAGATGTCCTCGATGTCCTCAGTGGACATTTCCGCGACGAAGAATCCCACGCGGGGAATGCGTTTGACCTGCCCGACCGCTTCCAGTGCGGCGAGCGCCTCGCGGACCGGGATGTGCGAGACGCCGAGGTCACCGGCGAGCCTGGCGGGGGACAGCCGGGCGCCGGGCGGCAGTTCACCGGATGCGATGGCCCGTACGAGATTGCGCGCGACGAAGTCCTGTAGGCCGTCCGGGCGGGACTCGGTGGTCATGAGCATCGATGTTCTCGCCGCCATGAACCCTCCTTGGTACCGCCCAAGGAGCGGTACTTGGTACACGATATATCGGAAGTGAGGGCCGACCGCCCCAGCGATCAACCCACTGGCGGCCGTCGCGGTCGCCTGCTACCGCGTCGCCGCCGGCACGTCGGTGACCCTCCTGCGGGTCGCGTCCACGCGCACCGTGCGCCCGATGGTGTCCAGGTACTCCAGCAACGGCACGGCGATCCTGCGTGTCGTGCCCAGCGCCTGCCTGGCTTCGGACAGTGTGAACGGCTGCGGTAGCGCGGCGATAGCCGCTGCGGCGGCGTCGGCGGCGGACGGGTGCAGGACGACGTCACCGGGCAGCCGGAGCACCAGGCCGGACCGCGCGGCGGCGGCGAGCACGCTCGTGGTCAGGCCGGCCTCGGCCAGTTCCGGCACGTCAGGGGCGTCGAGCGGGTCGGCGGCCAGACGCTCGCGCAACGCGTCCAGCGCCTGCCGCACCGCATCGCTGAACGCCGGACCGGTGCCGGGGCGGGCGATCCTGCCGTCCCGACCCACCAGCTTCCCGCCGGCCCCGCGCACCAACTCGTCGACCAGGCGGAGATCCGGCACGCCCAGCAGGTGTTGCGCCGACCTGGCCGGCAGGCCGGGTTCCAGCGGCGCGGTGGCGTGGTGCTGGTCGACCACCCTGGCCAGCTCCGCCTGCCAGTGCCGCCACCGGTCCGGGTGCACCACGTGCTCGCCGAACGCCAGCAGGCCCGTCGGTAGCGGCTCCGTCACGTCGAGGATGCCCAACGCCGCCAGCCGGGCCCGCGTCACGCTGCCCCGCCTGGCCACCTCGGTCACCACGTCGGGCCGGTCGGCCCGCGCCGCCAGTGCGGTCGCTCGCGCCCGCGCGGCACCCCGGCGGCGCAGCGCGGGCGGGTCGACATCCAGGATCACCGCGCCGGTGGCCAGCCTGCTCGACGGTTCCCGCAACACCGCCCGGTCGCCGGGCCGCAACGGCTGCCGGGCCGCCAGCCGCACCCGGCCGGTGTCCTCGCCGAGCGGCCGGATCCGGCACGGCACGGCGGCCGATCCGATGTGCAGCACCAGATCGCCGGGCAGATCGGCCGGTCCGATGTCCAGCAGCCGGACGTCGACCTCGTCGGTGAGCACCCACGCGTCCGGCGTGACCAGCGCGTCGCCCCTGGTGATCTCGTCGACCGGCACGCCCCGCAGGTTCACCGCCACCCGCGCGACCGCCGACACCGACTCGGCCGGGCTGCCCAGCGCGTGCAGGCCGCGGATCCGGGTGCGTACATCGCTGCGGGTGAACTGCAACTGGTCGCCCTGGGCCAGCGTGCCGGCGGCGAGCGTGCCGGTGACGACCGTGCCGCTGCCCCGGATGGTGAACGCCCGGTCCACGAACAGCCGCACCCTGCCCGTGGTCGGCGCGGGCGGCAGGCCGGTCACCAGGCGGACCAGCGCGGCCCGCAACTCGGCCATGCCGGCGCCGGTGACCACGCTCACCGCGACCGACTCGCATCCGGCCAGACTGGTTCGGTCCAGTCGCGTGCGGGCGTCGGCCAGCGCGGGCGCCGGATCGGCCAGGTCGGCGCGGGTGACCACGAGCAGCCCGTGCCGCACGTCCAGCGAACTGAGGATGCCCACGTGCTCGGCGGTCTGGGCGCGCCAGCCCTCGTCGGCGGCCACCACGACCAGCACGGCGGGCACCGGACCGACGCCGGCCAGCATCGTCGTGACGAATCGCTCGTGGCCGGGCACGTCGACGAACGCCACCGTGCCGGCGCCGGGCAGCTCGGTCCAGACGAAGCCGAGATCGAGCGTCATACCACGGCGGCGTTCCTCGCTCCACCGGTCGGGTTCCATGCCGGTGAGCGCGCGCACCAGCGTCGACTTGCCGTGATCGACATGTCCAGCTGTGGCGATGACGTGCATTCGGCCTCTCATACCGGGTGGCGGAGGCGGACAGGAATCGAACCTGCCTGATCCGGATACCGGACCACGTCGGTTTTGAAGACCGCGGTGTCCACCAGGAACACATACGCCTCCGCCAGCGAGCATAACCACGCCGAGGTCGTAGGCTTGAGGTGACCCAGAGCGAGGAGTGCCGATGGCCGCACCGGAGACGACCCACCGACTCACCCAGTACGCCAAGGGCGGGGGCTGTGCCTGCAAAATTCCGCCAGGCGAACTCGAGCGGATGGTGGCGTCGGTGCGCCCGACGGGACCGGTTGGCGACGCGGAACTGCTCGTCGGCCTGGACACCGGTGACGACGCGGCCGCCGTCCGGCTCGACGCCCGCACCGCGATACTGTCCACAACGGACTTCTTCACCCCGGTGGTGGACGACGCGTACGACTGGGGCCGGATCGCCGCGGCCAACGCGCTGTCCGACATCTACGCGATGGGCGGTGTGCCGCTGCTGGCGGTGAACCTGCTGGGCTGGCCCAGGGACGTGCTGCCGATGGAGCTGGCCGGCGAGGTGCTGCGCGGCGGGTTCGACGTCGCGGCCCAGGCCCGCTGCCACCTGGCAGGCGGGCACTCGATCGACGACCCGGAACCCAAGTACGGCCTGGCCGTCACCGGCACCGCCGACCCGGATCGCCTGCTGCGCAACGACGCCGCACGGCCCGGTCTGCCGCTGACCCTGACCAAGCCGCTCGGCGTCGGCGTCCTGAACAACCGGCACAAGCAGACCGGCGACGTGTTCGCCGCCGCGGTCGAGTCGATGACCACGCTCAACCGGGCCGCGGCCGAAGCCGCCGTGGCCGCGGGCGTGCGCGCCGCCACCGACGTGACCGGGTTCGGCCTGCTCGGCCACCTGCACAAGATGGCGAAGGCCAGCGGCGTCACCGCGATCGTGGACGCGGCCGCCGTGCCCTACCTGGAGGGCGCCCGCCGGTCGGCGGCCGAGGGCTACATCTCCGGCGGCACCCGGCGCAACCTGGACTGGGTTCGCCCGCACCTCGACGCCGGCGCCGCGAGCGAGCTGGAACTGCTGCTGCTGGCCGACGCCCAGACCTCCGGCGGCCTGCTGATCGCGGGGGAGGTCCCCGGCGGGACGGTGATCGGCGAGCTGGTGCCCGCCGAGTCAGGCGTGACGGTCCGGATCCGCTGACACGTCCGCCCGGCTGACCGCCAGGTAGCCGACCAGCACGGCGATGAGCAGCGCCAGCACCAGGCTGACCGGCCCGTCGCCGATGCCCAGCCCGGTGGCGGAGCGCGGCTTGCCCAGCCAGTCGGCTACCGACGCGCCCAGTGGCCGGGTGAGGACGTAGGCCAACCAGAACGAGAAGATCGAGTTCCAGCGCAGCCACCGGTAACCGGCGGCCGGCACCAGGATGGCCACCGCGAACAGCACCACGGACCCGAAGTAGCCCAGGTGCAGCGTGACGGCGGTGAGGTCGCCGGCCGCCGTGCCCAGGGCGAAGGTCGCCACCACGGCGGCCCAGTAGAACGCCTCGCGGCGGGGCGTGTCGACGCTGTGCACGGACAGGGTCCGCTCGGTGCGCGCCCACGACCAGAACACGGCGGCGAGCAGCACGGCGTAGAGGGCCGCGGACAGCACGTACGGGACGCCGAACCCGACGTGCAGGACGTCCGCCGCCATCGTGCCGAAGATGCCGACCATGACGACCGCGAACCAGTAGCTCCACGCCCGGTAGCGACGCCGGGTGAACTGGACGACCAGCGCCACGGCGAACGCGACGAATCCGGCGGCCACGGCCGGCACCGGGCCGATCACCCGCACCAGGTAGTCCGATGTGGACTCACCGAGCGCGGTGGACAGGCCCTTGACGATCCAGAAGTACGCCGTGATCTCGGGGACCCGGACGGCGGCGGGCGGCGCCAACTGGCCGGTGAATCGCTGGTCGGGCAGCACGGACGTCCTCCAAGTCATCTACAGCGGTGTAGAAGCTTAGCGCCCGGCTCGGCCGGCGATCGCGGGGGGCCGGTGTCCACGGCATGATCCGGCGCACCTTCGGTCGGCCGGGCCGGGGCGCCGGGTTACGCTGAATCGATCGTGGCGGTGGGGCTCGCCATCCTCGTCCAGGGGAAACCGCGGTGTGGTCACCGCCGACAGTCCCTGCTTCGGTCCGAGCCCGGACCCGAGTAGGAGGCAGTGATGACCCGTGTCGAGCCCGGCGTGGTCCGGGTCAGGACCCGACGAACCCAGCTCATCCGCACCCACGGCGCCGCACTCGCGGTGATCGCCGTCGGCGGCGGTCTCGGCTCGATCGCCCGCTACGGCGTCGGCCGGCTGCTGCCCACCCGGCCCGGCGAGTTCCCCTGGGGCACGTTCGCGATCAACGTCCTGGGCTGCTTCCTGATCGGCGTGCTGATGGTGCTGATCAGCGAGGTGTGGTCGGCGCACCGGCTGGTCCGGCCGTTCCTCGGGGTGGGCGTGCTCGGCGGATTCACCACGTTCTCCACGTACGCCAACGAGACCCGTGCCCTGCTCACCCCCGGTTCGGCCGGCACGGCGCTGCTCTACCTGTTCGGCACACTGCTGTGCGCGCTGCTGGCCGTGCTCGCGGGCGTGTGGCTGACCAGGGTGATCACCGCGAGGCCGGCATGACGCTGGTCCTGGTCTTCGCCGGTGCCCTGGTCGGCGCCCCGCTGCGCTACCTCACCGACCGGGCGATGCAGATCAAGCACGACACGGTGTTCCCGTGGGGCACGCTGACCGTCAACGTGGCGGGCTGCCTGGTGCTCGGCGGCCTGTCCGGCGCCGGCCTGTCCCTGCCGGCGCCGTGGCTCGCGCTGGTCGGCACGGGCTTCTGCGGAGCCCTGACCACATACAGCACGTTCAGCTACGAGACGTTCCGGCTGGTCGAGCAGCGGACGTACTTCTACGCCGTGGTCAACATCGTGGTCAGCGTCGTCGCCGGACTCGGCGCGGCCCTGGTCGGCTACGCCGTCGTCCACTCCTTCGCCGGCTGACGACAGGCGACATGCCGCCCCCGGGCAGCCATGGCACGATGCGACCGTGACTCATCAGACCGGTCGGCGGGAGGCGAGCAAGCAGGCGACCCGGCACGCACTGCAGCAGGCCGCCACCCAACTGTTCGCCGACCAGGGCTACGAGCACACGACCGTCCGGGACATCGCGGCCGCGGCGGGCGTCACCGAGCGGACCTTCTTCCGCTACTTCGAGAGCAAGGAAGACCTGGTCGCCGACCAGACGCTGGACTGGCTGCCGGTGGTCGCCGCCGCGATCGTGCACCGGCCGGCCGCCGAACCGCCGCTGACCGCCGTCCGCGAGGCGCTCCTGGAGCTGAGCAAGGTCGCGGCCACCATCGACGTGCGGCGGCCGATGCCGCTGTGGCTGTTCACCGACGGCCCGCCCGCGCCCAGGATGCGCCGGTCGGCGCCCGGCCTGCTGCTCAAGTTCGAGGCCGGCCTCGCCGACGCGGTACGCGCCCGGTTGGAGTCGTGCCCCCCGGACACCGTCGTGTCCACCGACTACCTGGCCGAGATCGTGGCCAGGACAGCCGTCGCCGCGTGCCGCAGCGCCTTCATCTGGGACTGGCGGCTGCGCACCACGGGGGTGCAGGACCGCCCGACGCTGCCCGAACTGCTGCGCCAGGCGTTCACCGTCCTGGGCTGTTAGCGGTACGAATCGGCCGGGGCCCAGCGCATCGAGTGGGCCTGTTCCCTGTCGTGGCCGTAGAACATCCGCGCCTGCTCGTTGTCCGCCATGGCCCGCAGCTTGAGCGCGCTGGCCCGCGCGGTGACCGGATCGGCCTGGCTCTCCCAGGTGTCGTGGTCGTAGTTCTCCTGGCAGTAGACGGCGTCACCGCAGATGATCACGGCACCGGTCTCGGGCAGGCGCAGCAGCACCGACTGGTGGCCGACGGTGTGGCCGGGCGTCGGGATCACCCGGACGTCGTCGAAGACGGTCTGCTCGCCGTCCACCAGTTCGTAGCTCAGCGCGGGCAGGTTCCAGTACTGGTTGGGGTAGGACGGGTTGTCCTTGGCCAGCTCGTACTGGTCGCGCTGCACGAAGAACGTGGCGCCGCCGAGCAGGTCGTTGTTGCCGGCGTGGTCGAAATGCAGGTGCGTGTTGATCACGTAGTCGATGTCCTGCGGCGCGATGTCCAACTGCGCCAGGCGGAACAGCAGGCTGTCCTCGGGCCGCATCACCGGTTTCAGCGAGTCGGCGGCGCGGGTGCCCCGCCAGGTCAGGTCGGGGTCCTCCACGTGCAGCCGGTTCATTCCGGTGTCCACAAGGGCCAGTTGGTCACCGGGCAGCCGGATCAGGTAGCCGGACACGGGGATGTTCGTCCACATGCCGTCGTGCAGTCCTGGCGCGACCACCTCGAACGGGCACGAGCAGTCACCGAGCGGGAGCGCGTACAATTCCACGGCCATGCCGGCAGCGTAACCCGGTCGTGGACCGGAGGACTCATGCGGCGGATCCGCGACAGGGCGTGGATCGTGGCGGCGGTCGCACCCACGGTGATCGTGACGTTCGGTGTCCCGATGTGGTACCACCTGTTCCGGCCGGGTGTGGTCGAGGACGCGCGCTGGGTCGTCGGCGCGTGCCTGGTCTCCGTCTGCTCGATCGTCGCGCTGCGCATGTTCCCCGTCGAGCAGCCGTTCCCCGGTCGCCGGTTGCACGGTCCCGACGACACCCTCTGGACCACCAGGACGATGACCGGGACGCGGACGATCGACCTGAGCCGACTCCGGAGCATCCAGTGGAGCAGGCACGCGACCGGACGCATGGACTTATGGCGATCCACGCCGGTGCCGACCTACCTGGTCCTGACCGACACGCACGGGGGGCGGCTCGCCGTCCGGGCCGACGACCCCAAGGTGCTGAAGATCGTCCGCCGCGCCCTGGCGGCGCGGCCCGGTCAGGTCCGCACCTCCCCGGCCGCGGGGAAGTCGCTCGGTGTCGATCCCACCGGCGGGTACCAGTGGTGGCGGCTGACCGACAGGACGGCCACCGTGCCCTTCTGGCTGCCGGTGTCGGTCCTGGTGGTCGCCGTCGTTCTCGCGGCGGTCCTCACCTGAGTCCGGCTCGTTAGGCTACGGCGACCACTTCCAGCGGCCGGAGGAGACACGTGCGCGTCGCGATCCTGGACGACTACCAGTCAGTGGCACTGGCCAGTGCCGACTTCAGCGCGGTGACCGGCAGGGCCGAGGTCGTCGCGTTCGCCGACCACCTCGTCGACGAGGCCGAGGTGGCGGCGCGGCTCGCCGACTTCGACGTGGTGATCGCGATGCGGGAACGCACCCCGTTCCGGGCGAGCCTGCTGGACCGGCTGCCCACGTTGCGGCTGCTGATCACGGCCGGCATGGCGAACGCGTCCATCGACATCGCGGCCGCGCGGCGCAACGGCGTCACGGTCTGCGGCACCGGCGGCTCCCGCGCGTCGACGGCGGAACTGGTGTGGGCGCTGCTCATGGCGCTGGTCCGGCGCATCCCGGCCGAGGACGCCGCCGTCCGGGCCGGCGAGTGGCAGACCACGATCGGCCCGGAACTGGCCGGCAGCACGCTGGGCATCGTCGGCCTGGGCAATCTCGGCCAGGCGCTCGCGGGCTACGCCCGCGCGTTCGACATGCGCCTGCTGGCGTGGAGCACGAACCTGACCGCCGACGTGGCCGCTGCGCACGGCGCCGAACCGGTCGGCAAGCGGGAACTGTTCGAACGCTCGGACATCGTCACGGTCCACCTCAAGCTGTCCGACCGCACGACCGGCCTGGTCGGCGCGTCGGAACTGGCCGCACTCGGCCCGCGCGGCTACCTGGTGAACACGTCCCGCGGCCCGGTCGTGGACGAACCGGCCCTCGTCGCCGCCCTGCGCGACGGCACGATCGCCGGCGCCGGCCTCGACGTGTTCGACGTCGAGCCGCTGCCCCTGGACCATCCACTCCGGACACTGCCCAACACCGTGCTGACACCGCACATCGGGTTCGTATCCGAGCAGTCCTACGCCCGGATCTACAGCGACGCGGTCGAGGACGTGGTGGCCTGGCTGGACGGCTCCCCGGTGCGGGTCCTCGACTAACCGCGCCACTCCAGGTGTGCCCGGACGCGGCCATCGTCGTCGACCCAGCCGTGCGTGCGAGCGTAGTCGATCATCGTGCCGAAGCCGGCGTCCCACGTCTCGTCGGCGTCGGTCAGCCCCCGGACCGCCTCCGGGCGCAGGTGGGCGTGGCCGCCGTCGGCGTCGACCGTGCCCAGCGGCGCCAGTGCCGCGGCCACCTCGGTCACCCGGTTCGGTGGTCCCGTGACGACGACCGCGAACGACGTGAAGTCGTTCGGTTCGACCAGTTGGACCGTGGCAGGGACCGCCATCGCGTCGACGTGGAGGTACATGACGGCCAGGGTAGGGCAGGCCCAGAGCACGCCCGCCACCTTCGGCGTGTCACATCGGGCGCCGCCTATCCGTCAGTGCTACAGAGGGAGGCATCGTGACCGATGACGACTGGCTGGCGCGGCGGTTCGAGGCGCATCGCGCCCACCTGCGCTCCGTGGCCTACCGCATGCTCGGCTCGCTGACCGAGGCGGACGACGCCGTGCAGGAGTCCTGGCTGCGGCTGAGCCGCACCGACACCTCCGACGTGGCGAACCTGGGCGGCTGGCTGACCACCGTCGTGTCCCGGGTCTGCCTGGACATGCTGCGCAGCCGCACGTCCCGCCGCGAGGAACCGCTGGACGAGCACCTGCCCGACCCGATCATCGAACCGGACACCGACGCCGACCCGGAACGACACGCGCTGCTGGCCGACTCGGTCGGCATCGCGCTGCTCGTCGTGCTGGAGACGCTCAACCCGGCCGAACGGCTGGCGTTCGTGCTGCACGACATGTTCGGCGTGCCGTTCGAGGAGATCGCGCCGATCATCGACCGCACCCCGGCCAGTGCCCGGCAGCTGGCCAGCCGGGCGCGGCGCAGGGTGCGCGGCACCACGACGGCGCCCGAACCCGACCGGGCCCGGCAGCGCGCGGTGGTCGACGCCTACTTCGCGGCGGCATCCTCCGGTGACTTCGAGGCGCTGGTCGCCGTGCTCGACCCGGATGTGGTGCTGCGGGCCGACATGGGCGGCCGCACACTGGCCACCATCCACGGCGCGGCCAACGTCGCCAACAACGCCCTGATGTTCCGCCGGGCCGGCGACGGCCAGTTCACCATCCGCCGCGTCCTGGTCAACGGCTCGGTCGGCATGGTGTCCATGCGCAACGGCGAGCTGCGGTCCGTGGTCGGCTGCACCGTCGTCGGCGACAAGATCGCCCAGCTGGACATCCTGTCCGACGTCGACCGGCTCAGGAACCTGGACCTCGGCGCCCTGGACGCCTGAGCTCAGGTGGCGATGTCCGGGTAGGGCAGCGTCCGGTCGCTCAGCCTGCGCGCGTACTCCAGCTGGAAGCCGAGCGGCTCGTCGTGGTCGCGCTCGAACATGGCGATGAAGAGGGTCAGCGTCAGGAACGGGTGCGCGCCCAGGTCGAACAGGGCCGGGTAGTCGTGGGTGGCCAGGGCGGTCCGCTCGTCGTCGGCGAACCGCAGCCAGGTGCTCGATTCGCCGTCGTGGCAGTTGAGGATCCGGTTGGCCTCCTCGGCCTCCCACCACGCCACCGTGCCGCGCGGGTCGTCCCGGTACCGCTCGACGAGCGCCGGGTCGCGGTCGACCGTGTACAGGAACTTGTTCAGCAGGTACTTGCTCACCGCGCGCCTCCCTGCGGGTACCAGGTGAAGTACGCCTCCATGGTGTGGAACAGGTCGTACGTGTCGACGTAGTCGGCCTTCCGGCCCTCGCCGGCCACACCCATCATCAGCATGAAGTCCATGAACCCGTGGGTGGCGTTGCCCGGCGCGTGCAGGCTGTCCAGCGTCACCTCGGACAGGCAGCTCTCGATGTCACCGGTGCTGATCCACTCCACCGCCCTACGGTCGAACTCCGGATCGGGACCGTGCGGGCCGAACTGCCTCGGGCCGCCCAGTTCCAGCGACAGGTGACCGGTGCCGATCACCGCGACCCGCTGGTCGGACGGCCACGACTCGATCAGCTGCCGGATCGTCCTGCCCAGCTGCACGAACCGCTTCGGCCGCGGCAGGGGAGGGGCGAAGATGTTGGTGTACACCGGAACGATCGGCAGGTCGTTGTCCGGACGCAGGGTGATGATCGGGCACGTGATCGAGTGGTCGATCCGCAGCTCGTTGGAGAACGCCAGGTCGAAGCCGGCGTCCAGGCCCTCGCGCAGCAGGTGGCCGGACAGGTCCTCCTGGCCGCGCAACAGCAGCCTGGGCAGCCCGAACTCGCGTTCCTCGTTGTAGAAGTTCGCGTCGTAGAAGGGCGCCTTGCCGATCAGGAACTGCGGCATGTTGTCCAGCCACAGCTGGTGGAAATGGTCGGAGCCGACCATCACCAGCACATCCGGCCGGGCCTTGGTCAGCGTCTCCCGGAACGCCTCGATCTTGCGCACCCACTCGTCCGCGAACGGCGGCCGGTCCTCGCCGAGAGACGTGCTGGCCCGGTAGTAGAAGGGATGGTGGGTGGAGGCGATCACCGCGACCACTTCAGCCATGCGAACCTCCGAATGGCTCGACGGACTCGTTGTTCAGGTCAACGGACAGGAAGATCCGGTTGCCCACCGGCCGGTGCAGTTCCTCGGCCAGCTGGCCGATCAGGCCCGCCGTCCTGGCCAGCAGGGCGAAGCCGCGCAGCAGCTCCAGCGGCAGGTCGATGTCGGCCAGCGCGGCACCGCACACGCCGGCACCGTTGAGCGGCAGCCGCTTCCCCAACACCTGGGGGTGCACCCTGCCGATCGCCGCGAACAGCGACAGGTGCGGCCCGAACAGCCCTTCCTCGGTGGCGATCTCCATCAGCCGGGGCGTGCGCGGGTCCACCTCCTTGTGCACGTGGTGACCGAGTCCCGGCACGAACCGCTTGGCCGCCCGCTGCCCGGTGACGGTGGCCAGGGCCAGTTCGTCCCAGCCGGCGTCGCCGGCGGGCATTGGGCCGTCGTGCGCGGCCAGCGTGTCGTGCAGGAACCGCCCGGTGTCCTCGGTGACGCCGAGGAACCGAGACCCGCCGCCGAGCAACCCGGCGGCCAGCGCGCCCTGGATGGAGTCCGGCGCCGACAGGTAGGTCAGGCGCGTGACGATCGCGGTGGGCGTGAAGCCGTGGTCGGCCAGCGCCGCCAGAACGGCCTCGAACACCCTGGTCTGGCCGGGCGTCGGCCGGCGCTGGGTGGCCAGCCAGTAGGCCAGCTCGCCGAACCCGACCTTGCCCATCACGTCCCGCGCCAGATCGGTCCCCAGCAGGGTGATCGCGGTCGGCGACGACGCGCCCAGCGCGGTGGGGTACGGCTCAGTCATCTGTGTCCTCCCGCGTCAGCCACGCGCGCAGTTGGGCGCCGTGCTCGTCCAGCGCGGGCGGCGGCAGTTCGTAACGGGCCGGCGTGGCGGAGAACCGGATCGGGTGCCGGGTGGTCGGCATGCCGCCCACCTCCACGATCGGCTCCAGCCCGAACCGATCGGCCATCGCGAAACCGCCGTCGATGGTGTTGATCGGCCCGCACGGCACGCCGACCGCGACCAGCGCGTCGAACCACTCGGTGGCGGTCCGGGTGGCCAGCCGCCCCACCAGGATCGGCCGCAGTTCCTCGCGGTTGGCGGTGCGGTCGGCGTTGTGCGTGAACCGGGGGTCGTCGGGCACGTCCGGGATGCCCAGCACCTCGCACAGCCTGCGGAACTGGCCGTCGTTCGCGGCCGCGATGATCAGGTCCTGGTCGGCGGCGGGCAGTGGCTCGTACGGGAACACGCTCGGGTGCGCGTTGCCCATCCGATAGGGCACCACACCACCGGCGGCGTAGGCGGAACTGTGGTTGACCAGCCCGGTCAGTGCCGACGACAGCAGGTTCACCTCGACGTGCTGGCCCTCGCCGGTGGCGTCCCGGTGCCGCAGCGCGGCCAGGATGCCGATGACCGCGTGGTTGCCGGCCATCACGTCGAACACCGATATCCCGGCCCGGTAGGGCGGGCCGGCCGGGTCGCCGGTGAGGCTCATCAGGCCGGAGATGGCCTGCACCATCAGGTCGTAGCCGGGGATGTGGGCGCCGGCACCGGAACCGAACCCGCTGATCGACGCGTACACGATGCCCGCGTTGCCGGCGCTGACCGACGGGTAGTCCAGGCCGAACCGGGCCAGGCCGCCGGGCTTGAAGTTCTCGATCAGCACGTCGGCCCGCCGCGCCAGTTCCTGGGCCACCTCGGCATCCGCCGGGTCCTTCAGGTCCAGTGCGATGGACCGCTTGCCCCGGTTGATGCCCAGGTAGTAGGTGGACACGCCGTCCCGGACCGGTGGCATCCAGGTGCGGGTCTCGTCACCCTGGGGCCCCTCGACCTTGATCACGGTCGCGCCCAGGTCGGCGAGCAGCATCGTCGCGTACGGGCCGGCGAGCACCCGGGAGAAGTCCGCGACCAGCAGCCCGGACAGCGGAGCCGCGCCTGCTTCGGTCACCGTGGAACCCCCTTCGGCGATTACCGGACGATTGTCCGCTGTACGGATTCTTGGTGTGCCAACCGGCTCAGTCAAGCGCGTCGACCGTCACCTGCGGCACCGCCTGCACCCGGGCGAAGTCGGCGCTGATCTCGCCGGCCGCGTGCAGCAGCAGCGGCAGGTGGTGGCCGACCAGGTGCTCGATCGACGTCTCGGCGGCGTGCGCGTTCACGTTGACCGCCGCGATCACCGTGCCGCTGCCGTCCCGTACCGGCGCGGCCACCGACCGGATGCCCAGCGCGAGCTGCTCGTCGGTGACCGCCCAGCCGCGCGCCCGCACCTCGCGCAGCGCCGTGTCCCGCTCGGCCCGGTCGGGCTGCCAGCGCGGCACCAGGCCGGACCGGCTCGGCTCGGCCAGCACGCGGTCCACCTCGTCCGGCGGCAGCGCGGCGAGCTGGACCTTGCCCAGCGACGTCTGCAGCGCGGGGAACCGGGTGCCGATCTGCACCGCCAGCGACACGATCTTGGGCACCGCGACCCTGGCCACGTAGACGATGTCGGAACCGTCCAGCTGGGCGATCGAGCAGGACTCGTCGGTGGCCGCGACCAGGCGTTCCAGGTGCGGGCGGGCCACGTCCCACAGGCCCATCGACCGCACGTAGGCGACCCCGAGCTCCAGCACCCTGGGCGTCAGCGCGAACTCCCGGCCGGTGGAGCGCACGTAGCCCAGCGACTGCAGGGTGAGCAGGATGCGGCGGGCGGTGGGCCGGGCCAGGCCGGTGGCGGTGGCGACCTCGGCCAGCGACATCGTCGACGTGCCCGGCCGGAAGGCCGCGATGACCTCCAGGCCCCTGGCCAGCGCCTCGATGAAGTCAGGGCCCGTGCCTTCTCGTGGCATGGCGGCTCCGCCCTCCGTTGGTGTCCCGGCAGCTTAGCGCGTGTGTCCGCCTGGCGGACATGAGTCGCCAGGGATCGGTCCGCGCTACCCGTTGACACCGGCGCCGGCATCGGCGAGGGTGCCCACATGTCACCGGCGACCGCTGTCCGAACGGTTGTCCGGAATGGCGTCCCGTGCTGGAGTGATCGCGATGAGTGAGCTGACCGACACCGGGCGACCCGTGGTGCTCCGCGGCGGCACGGTGTTGACCATGAACGACGCCAAGGACGTGCTGCTCGACGGCGACGTCCTGGTTGTGGGCGACCGCATCGCCGCGGTGGGGCAGCGACTCGAAGTACCCGAGGGCACAGAGGAGATCGACGCCAGCGGCGGCATCATCATGCCCGGCATGATCGACACCCACCGGCACATGTGGCAGAGCGCCATGCGCGGCTACGGTGCCGACTGGACCCTCACCCAGTACTTCGTCTGGTACTACCTGGAGTGGGGCAAGGCGTTCCGGCCGGAGGACATCTACGCGGGTAACCTGCTGGGCGCGATCGAGGCCGTGGACGCCGGTGTCACCACCACCGTCGACTGGTCGCACGGCCTGCAGACCACCCAGCACGCCGACGCGGCCGTGGACGCGCTGCAGGCGGTGCCCGGCCGGTTCGTACTGGCCTACGGGAACATCCAGAACTCGCCCGGCGAGTGGTCGAGGGCCCCGGAGTTCCGCGACTTCGTCAACCGCAGGATCACCGGCGACGACATGCTCGGCTTCCAGATGGCGTTCGACGTCACCGGCGACCCGTCCTTCCCGGAGAAGGCGGCCTTCGAGGTGGCCCGCGATCTGGACGTGCCGGTCACCACCCACGCCGGTGTGTGGGGCGCGACCAGCGACGACGGCATCCGCCTCATGTACGACAACGGCTTCATGGAGCCCAGGACGATCTACGTGCACAGCGCGTCGCTGTCCACCGACTCCTATCACCGGATCGCGGCCACCGGTGGTTCGGTGTCCGTGTCGACGGAGAGCGAGCAGAGCGCGGGCCAGGGCTACCCGCCCACCTGGGCGATCCGCGACCACGACATCCCGGTGTCGCTGTCCATGGACACCACGGTGTGGTGGAGCGGCGACCTGTTCTCGGCGATGCGCACCACGCTGGGGGCCGACCGCTCACGCTGCCACATGGAGGCGCACTCCCACGGCGACACCGTGACGCAGTGCAGCCTGCGCGCCGAGCACGTCGTGGACTGGGCCACCATGGGCGGCGCCCGCGCGCTGGGCAGGGACTCGGACCTGGGCAGCCTGGCCGTCGGCAAGAAGGCCGACGTCGTGCTGATCAAGAACGACGAGTCGCCCGCGATGTTCCCGCTGCTCAACCCCTACGGCCACGTCGCGTTCCAGGCGCAGCGCGGTGACGTGCACACGGTGATCGTCAACGGCCGCGTCGTGAAGCGCGACCACCACCTGGTCGGCATCGACCTGGCCGCTGCCCGCCGTGCGATCGAGTCCACTGTGGAGCACCTGCGGAGCACGATGGGCGAACAGGCCTGGCAGCAGGGCATGAACCCGGCCGTCCCCGAGTCCAAGGTGCTGGACAACCCGTACACGTACACCGAGTACCGCAGCTCGACGACGCACGGCAACTGACCAGCCGAGCCGGGGTGGCGACTCCCCCCGACCCACCCCGGCTCGGCATCCACCACACGGCGAACGCCGGGCGCGGATCGCGCCCGGCGTTGGTCATGCGTACCCGGTCACCGCTCCAGTTGCCGACGGGCGTCACCGGTGTCGGTGTCGGTGTCGTCCTGCTCGGACGTGGGCTTGATGTTGTTGTTCATGCCCTTCTTCACCGAGTCGAGAATGGACAGTCCCTGGCCGACAAGGCCGGCGGCGATCTCGCTCAGCCCGTCCGAGCCGTTCAGGATGTTCACGTTCGCTCCGGCCAGCCCGCGCGACGCCTCGCGCACGATGTTGGGCAGCTGCGAGATGATCATCTGGTCCAGCGCCACCTTGTCGTTGGACGCGGCGGCCTCGGCCTGGATGCGCATCCGCTGGGCTTCCGCCTCGGCCAGGATGCGCACCTTCTCGGCCTCGGCCTCGGCCGGCCGGACGATCTCGGCGACCAGCTGCTGCTGCCGCAGTTCCGCGTTGCGCTGGGCCAACTCGGTCTGCATCGACAGGACCTCCCGCTGGGCCTGCGCCTGGGCCAGCGGTCCGGCCTGGGCCGCGGACGCCTGGGCCCGGTCCACCTCCGCCTTGTACTGCGCCTGCACGATCGACGTCTGCCGGGCGTACTCGGCCTGCGCGCGCTGCGACTGCTGCTCCGCCTCGGCGGCGAGCTGGTTGGCCTGCGCCTGCGCGACCTGCGCCCGCTGCTGGATCGCGGCGTTGTGCGGTGCGGCCATCGCGGCGATGTAGCCGAGCTTCATGTCGTCGATGGACTGGATCTGCAGCGAGTCGACGGCCAGGCCGATCTTGGCCATCTCCTCCTTGGAGCCGTCCAACACCTCGGTGGCCAGCTTCTGCCGCTCGGTGACGATCTCCTCGACCGTCATCGAGCCGACGATGGACCGCAGGTGACCGGAGAAGATGCGGCCGGTCAGCACCGACATCTGGTCCTGGTCGGACAGGAACCGCTGCGCGGCGTTGACGATGCTCTCGTCGTCGTTGCCCACCTTGAACGCGATCACGGCCCGCACGTTGAGCGCGATGCCCTGCCGCGTCACGCATGCCTCGGCCACCTCGGCCTCGTTCATGGCGAGCGTCAGGTAGCGCACCCTGCGCAAGATCGGCAGGGCGAAGGCGCCGTGGCCGGTCACCACCCGGAACGGAGTGCCGTGGTGGCCGATCCGGCCACCGGAGATCAACATCGCCTGGTCTGGCGCTGGCACGTGGTACCCGAACATCATTTCTCCCAGTCAGTCAGGAAACCCGATCGCGGCGGAGGGTTCTGACCACCTGACGACGCTGACCGTTCGGGCTCCCCGGTACTCGATGACCAACACCGCGGTGCCCTTCGGCAGTGGCTCCTCCGACCACGCCAGGAAGCTCTCCGAGCCGCCGCGAATCTTGACCAGGACTTCTCCGGGACCCTCCGGCCCGCGTGTGGCGACGGTGAGAACACCGGTGCGGCCGAGGGCCTCCGGGTCACCGTCCATCGGTGTTGACCTCTCTCCTCCGTATGAGTGTCTGGAGGCCAAACTAGTCCGTATCCGGCATCAGGCGTGGGCACATCGCGGCAACGACTCGCACGTCACACGGCCGATCGCCCAGGTGTCACCCAACCGTGATCAGCGGTCGGCCGGGTTGAGTTCCACGCAGCACTCACCGGTGCGCGGGGCGAGTGTCGCCTCGATGCTGGTGGCCCGCAGACCGGCCAGCACACCGCTGACGAACCGCTGGTTGACGCCGCACACCAGTTCCGGTGCCTTGGCCGCCATCGGGTGGAACGGGCAGTTGCGCAGCCGCACGCAGGTCGGGGTCTCCCTGGTCGGCTCGAAACCGTGCTTGGCCAGCAGCGCCTGGGTGAGCGTGAGGGCCCGTTCCGCACCCAGCCTGCCCCGGACCGAACCCTCGTCGCGTTCGGCCTTGCCGAGCTCCTCGCCCCGGGCCGCGGCGACGCGCATGGTGGCCTCGGGTGCGGTCTCGCCCGGTGTCTCGGTGAGCACCGCGTCCAGCAGGATGTCGGCGAGCACGTCGTGCTGGCGCCGCGGGATGGTGACCGCGATGTCGCCGTCGGTCGGTTGGTAGACCTTGGGCGCCCGGCCCACCTTGCGCAGGCCGCCGGTCGACTCGTAGCCGGCCCGCAACAGCCCGGCGTCCACCAGCTTGTCCAGATGGAACGCGGCCAGCTTTCGCGAGATGCCCACCTCAGCGGCTGCCTCGTCCCTGGTGACCGGGCGGCGGGCGGCGCGGATGAACACGTACATGCCGTGGCGCAGGTCGTCGTCCAGCGCCGCGACCGCTCGGATCGCAGGTTCCATGCTCTCAGCGTATCGCCTACGCGGCTTGTCGGAACTTTCTCTTGTTCCTAGCGCTTGACGTACCGGGTCAATAAGACCAAGATTTGTTAGTGAAACCAGAGCGGGAGGCAGCGGTGATCGGTCCAGCCACGCAGGCGAAGGAGCCGGTGAGTGCGGCACTGGCCGGCCCGTACGGGCACCCGTTTCATCCGATCCTGGTGACGGTGCCGATCGGGGCGTGGGTCTCGAGCCTGGTGTTCGACATCGCGTCCGAGTTCGTGCGCACGCCCGGGTTCCTGTCCCAGGGTTCGGTCTGGCTGATCGCCGTCGGCGTGGTCGGCGCGCTGGCCGCCGCGATGATCGGGTTCCTCGACCTGATGGCCATCCCGACCGGGACCAGGGCGTTCCGCACCGGGCTGATCCACATGACGCTGAACCTGCTGGTCACGGTCGCCTACGTGGGCAACTTCCTCTGGCGGCAGGCCGACTACGGCCGGCCGGTCGGCGTCGCGGCCGGACCGCTGGTGCTGTCCGTGGTCAGCCTGGTCGCGCTGGGCGTCTCCGGCTACCTGGGCGGCAAGCTCGCCTACCGCTACGGCGTGCGCGTCGCCACCGAATCCACTCAGGCCGAGGGATATCGGCCCGCTACGTCACAGCAAGGGGCATGATCATGGTTGTCACGGCGCTCATCGCCTGGTTGGTCACCGCACTGGGTGGCTTCTACCTGCTGGCCACCTGGATCGCCAAGGGCGGCGCCCGAGCGCCGAGGACCAGCAAGTTCCCGCCGGCACTGATCTTCGGCCACTTCGCGGTCGCCGCGGTCGGCCTGGTGCTGTGGATCGTCTACGTGGTCGCGCGAACCCAGGCACTGGCGTGGGTCTCGTTCGTCCTGCTGGCCGTGGTGGCCGTGCTCGGGTTCACCATGCTGTTCCGGTGGATCCCGACCTACCGGGAGTCGCGCGCCACGGTGCCCGCCGGGAGTTCGGCGTCCTCGGCCGCCGTGCCGGCCGAGCGGCACTTCCCGGTGGTGGCCGTCGGCGGTCACGGCCTGCTGGCGGTGGTCACCGTCGTCACGGTCCTGCTCGCCGCGTTGGGGGTTTGACATGCGTACCAACGCCCTGCGGGTGGTCCACGAGCCCGACACCGGGGTCGACATCGAGGCCGCCACCACCGCGGCCGGCGACTTCCTGCGGGCCCTGGGCATCGAGCTGGACACCGAGAGCCTGGAGGGCACGCCGGCCCGGATGGCCAGGGCCTACGCGGAGCTGTTCACCCCGCGCCCGTTCGACCTGACGACGTTCCCCAACGACGAGGGCTACGACGAACTGGTCCTCGCCCGCGACATTCCGGTCCGGTCGGTGTGCGAACACCACCTGCTGCCGTTCGTCGGCGTGGCCCACGTCGGCTATCTGCCGGGCGACCGCATCCTGGGGCTGTCCAAGCTGGCCAGGATCGTGGAGCACTTCGCCTGCCGGCCACAGGTGCAGGAACGGCTGACCAAGCAGGTCGCCGACTGGCTCTGCCAGCACCTGCACCCGCAAGGGGTGGGGGTGGTGATCGAAGCCGAGCACACCTGTATGACCCTCCGTGGTGTGCACGCCACCGGCGCGACGACCACCACTTCCACCCTCCTCGGCTCCCTGCGCGAGGATGCCCGGTCGCGGCAGGAGTTCTTCGCGCTGACAGCGGGACGACGGACTACTTCTACACGCATGTAGCATCTCGCGGGTGAGCCTCACCTACGTCGAAGCGATCGTGATCGGTGCCCTCCAGGGGGTCAGCGAGCTGTTCCCGGTGTCCAGCCTCGGGCACTCGGTGCTGCTCCCGGCGATCATCGGCGGGCGGTGGGCGGTCGACCTGGACGTGTCCCGGCCGGAGTCGCCGTACCTGGCGTTCATCGTCGGCCTGCACGTCGCGACGGCACTCGCCCTGCTGGTGTTCTTCTGGCGGGACTGGGTCCGGATCATCGGCGGCCTGGTCACCTCGATCCGGTACCGGCGGGTGCGGACCAACGCCGAACGGCTGGCCTGGCTGATCGTCGTCGCCACGATCCCGGTCGGGCTGGCCGGACTGCTGCTGGAGCACGTCTTCCGTACCACCCTGGGCAGGCCCGTGCCGGCGGCGTCGTTCCTGATCGCCAACGGCGTCATCCTGTTCGCCGGCGAACGCCTGCGGCGGCGCGCCGAGGTCACCGCGGGGTCGGGACCGGGCGCGGCCACCGATCCGGACACCCGGCTGGCCGAACTCTCGGTGGGCACCGCGACCCTGATCGGCTCGGCCCAGGTCCTCGCGCTACTCGCCGGTATCAGCCGTTCGGGGGTCACGATGGTGGCCGGGCTGCTCCGCGGACTGTCCCATGAGGATGCTGCCCGGTTCGCCTTCCTCCTCGCCACGCCGGTGATCCTGGCGGCGGGCGTGTTGAAGATCCCGGACCTGTTCGGCCCGCTCGGCGTCGGTATCCACGGGCAGGTGCTGGCCGGCAGCGTCGCGTCGTTCGTGACGGCATATCTGGCCGTTCGATTTCTCACCCGTTGGTTCCGAACCAGGACACTGACCCCGTTCGCGATCTACTGTGTCGTTGCCGGCACGGCAGCACTCATCTGGCTGACGCTCGGTTGAGCGCAGGGATACGCTGCTGTTCGCACGACACGGCACTTCGCGCGGGAGTATCGGTGAACACAGAGCAGTCATCCGGCGAGTCGATGGTGTTCGACCCCACGGATGTGGCGGCACGCAAGGCCAAGCTGGCCAACAGCATCGACCGGCCGTCGGCCGCCCGGATCTACGACTACTTCATCGGCGGCGAACACAACTTCGCCATTGACCGGCAGTTTGCCGAGACGCTGCGGTCCCGTATTCCGAAAATCGGCGATTACGCCACCGAATGCCGGCTGTTCATGGGCCGAGTGGTGCGCTATGCGGCCGAACTGGGCTACACCCAGTTCGTGGACATCGGCTCCGGCCTGCCCACCGCAGGCAGCGTGCACGAGATCGCCGACGCCGCCCGGACCGAACACGACTCGCACGTCGTCTACATCGACAACGAGCCCATCGCGTTCGCGCACGCCGAGACGCTGCTCGACGACCTGGCCGACGCCCGGCGGCACCGCGCCGTCTACGCCGACATGCTCGACCCGCTGAACCTGTGGCAGCAGGTCGGCGAGACCGGCGTGATCGACACCGAGCGGCCCATCGTGCTGCTGCTGTCCGCCGTCCTGCACTTCATCAAGGACGAGGCCAACCCGGACGAGGCGCTCGCCTTCTACCGGCGGAAACTGCCGGCCGGCAGCCTGCTGGTGCTCAGCCAGATGTCCGACGAGAACCCCAGCGACGAGGAGGAAGCCGCCGCGCTCCGCCAGCTGGAGGAGTTCTACGAGCGGACCACGAATCCGGGCCAGTTGCGCACCCGCGACGAGTTCGGCCGGTTCTTCGGCGACTTCGACCTGGTGGAGCCGGGTCTGGTGTGGGCGCCGGACTGGCATCCGGACGGCAGGAGCCGGTTCGACCACGGCTCGCAGTCCCGGATCATCGGCGGCGTCGGGCGCAAGAGGTAACCGGTGTGACGCCCGAACGGCCGGGATCCGCATCCGACGCGAGGGCGGGCTGGTGACGTCGGGGCGGTTGGCGCGCCGGCTGGGGCTGGGCGACGCGGTCGTCATCGGGCTGGGTGCCATGATCGGTGCCGGCATCTTCGCCTCGTTCGGGCCGGCGACGGCCGCTGCCGGATCGGGGCTGCTCGTCGCGCTCGCGGTCGCAGCCCTCGTGGCGTACTGCAACGCCACCTCCTCGGCCCGCCTGGCCGCCCGCTACCCGGAGTCCGGCGGCACCTACGTCTACGGCCGCGAACGGCTCGGCCGGTTCTGGGGCTACCTGGCCGGCTGGTCGTTCGTGATCGGCAAGACCGCATCCTGCGCCGCGATGGCGTTGACCGTCGGCGAGTACGTGTGGCCCGCGCGGGCCCACCTGATCGCGGTGCTGGCCGTACTGGCGCTGACCGCGGTGAACTACGTCGGCGTCCACAAAGCCGCGTGGCTGACCAGGGCGATCGTCGCCGTCGTGCTGGCCGTGCTCGTCGTGGTGGTGGCGGTGAGCGTAGGCAGCGGAGTCGGCGCCGGCGGACGACTTGTCCCGCACACCACAGCCCTCGGCGTGCTCCAGGCCGCCGGTCTGCTGTTCTTCGCATTCGCTGGGTACGCGCGCATCGCCACGCTGGGCGAGGAAGTGCGCGACCCGGAGCGGACGATCCCGTTGGCCATCCCGATCGCGCTCGGCATCACGTTCGTCGCCTACGCCGTCGTCGCGGTCGCCGTGCTGGCCGTGCTCGGTCCGGTCCGGCTGGCCGCGTCATCGGCACCACTGGCCGACGCGGTACGGGCGGCCGGGCTGCCCGGGCTGGTGCCGGTGGTCACCGTCGGTGCCGCTGTCGCGGCGCTCGGGTCGCTGCTCGCGCTGATCCTCGGTGTGTCCCGCACGACGCTGGCCATGGCCCGCGACCGCCACCTGCCCGGCACGCTCGCCGCCGTGCATCCCCGGTTCGAGGTGCCGCACCACGCGGAATTCGCCGTCGGCGTCGTGGTCGCGGTGGTCGCCGCCACGGCGGACGTGCGCGCGGCGATCGGGTTCTCGTCGTTCGGTGTGCTGCTCTACTACTCGGTGGCCAACGCGTCGGCGTGGACGCTGGACCGGGCCTGGCGGCAGCGAATCCTGCCGGCAGCCGGTCTGGCCGGGTGCCTCGTGTTGGCGTTCTCGCTGCCGGTGAGTGCCGTGCTGTCCGGACTGGTCGTGGTGGCGGTCGGGATCATGGCGTACCTGGTGCGGCGTCAGTTCCCGCCGCCACCGCCGCCGTGACCGCCGCCACTGTCCCCACCACCGCCGTGGCCGCCACCGTGGTCACCGGGACCGCCGGGGCCCCGACCGTCGCCACCACCACCGCCACCACCGTTGCCGGGGCCACCGTGCCGTGCCACGACCGACGGGTCGGTCGTCGTGGTCGGCGGTGCCGTCGTGGTCGTGGTGCTGGAGGGCGGGGGAGTGTTCGGGAAGTTGTCCGCCACACCGGGGTTCTGTACGCCGGACGTGGGCGAGGGGCCGCCCAGCGCCAGTGTCAACCCGGCGGCCAGTGCCGCGGCCGCCGCGGCGACCACCGCGATCGGCCGCCACACACCCGACCGGGTGGACCGGCTGCCGGCTCCCCCGACCGGTACCCCGGCGGGCAGGCGCGAGGTGGCCAGGCCGATCGGCTCGGTCAGATCCTCCGCGCCGCTCAGATGCCGGGCCACCGCGGCCGCGCTGGGCCGCTCATTCGGGTTCTGCGCGGTCATCGCCGCGATCATGCCGGCCAGGTCGAAGGGCAGGTCGGACGGGATGCGCGGCGACCGGTGCAACCGGGCCAGCGCGATCTCCACCTCGCTGCCGCCGAAGTACTCGATCTCGCCGGTCAGGCACTCCAGCAGCACCAGACCCAGCGCGTACACGTCGACCGGCGGGCCGACCTCGCCGCCCAGCACCTGCTCCGGCGCCAGATAGGCGGGCGTGCCGATGATCTCATCGGTCCGGGTCAGCCGGGTCGACCCGGTGAGCAGCGCGATGCCGAAGTCACCGAGCAGCGGCGAGTCGTCCTCGTCCAGCAGAATGTTGGAGGGCTTGACGTCTCGGTGCACCACGCCCATGGCGTGCACGTGGGCGAGCGCACCGGCCAGCGTCGCGCCGATCCGCGACACCTCGTCCGGCGGCAGCCGGCCACCGAGCAGCCGGGTCTGCAGGCTCTGCCCGTGCACCAGGCGCATCACCAGATAAGGCCGGGCCTCCTGGGTGTTCACGTCGTAGACGGCGACCAGTCCCGGATGGGACAGCCGGGCCAGGGCCCGCGCCTCGTCCTGGAACCGCATGCGGGTCACCGCGTCCGGGTCGATCCGGAACACCTTCACGGCGACGGTTCGGTCCAGCGTCCTGTCGTGCGCGGCGTAGACATCCGCCATCGCGCCCCGGCCGAGTAGCTCGCGCGGCTCGAAACGCTCTGGCAGCGGCACGGCCGGCATCGCATGGCGTGCGTCATCCATCTCGGCCACCTCCTGCCATCACGCGGTGGGTACCCAGGAACTCGGGCCTCAACCGACGCTAGCACCGGAATGGCACGTCTCCGGCGAAATGCCCCGCCGTTACGCGCAGCCCCCTACTCCGCTCGGACCAGTGCCCGCACCATGATCAGACACGGGTTGCCCGGCCACAGCTCGGCCAACTCCTCCAACGGTAGAAACCCGACGGCACGGTAGAACTCCCGTGTCCTCGCATAACCGGCGTCCGGGCGGCCGGGGCCGAGCGTCTTCACCTGCAACAGCCGGCACCCGGTCGGCCGCAGCTCGTCGACCAGCGCGTCGACCAGTGCCCTGCCGATGCCCTTGCGGTGCCATGTCGGATCGACGGCCAGCAGGTGGATCTCGGCCGACTCCGGGAAATGCCGTTCGCACAACAGGATTCCGACCGCGTCGTCGCCCGCGTGCGCGACGTGGCCGGGCAGCCGGGTGGCCGCGGCGACGTACTCCGCGTTGGCCTCCGGGATACCGAACCAGTTCGGCAGCGCGGCGAGCAGGTTTTCGGTGATGGCGGCCAGTTCCGGCGAACCGGTGGCCTTGGCGATCCGGTACGCGGGAGCGTCTGGCATGGCTGCAGTATGGCAGCAGCCGTCAACTGTGAATTCCTTGACGTCCCGCATCGCCGGTGGTTACGTAAGCGCTTAACCAACGTAACCGCTTAACCGGGAGACGGGCTGACCGTGGCCGACCGATCCACGATCTACCAGGTGGCACAACGCAGTGGTGTGTCCACCGCGACCGTCTCGCGCGTGATGCACGACGGCGCCGGCTTTTCTCCCGCCACCAGGGACAAGGTGCTCGCCGCCGCCACCGAACTCGGTTGGGTGCCCAGTGGTTCGGCGCGTGGCCTGGCGTCGCGACGCACCGGCATCGTCGGCCTGCTGTTCCCCGACCTGGACCGATCCGGTGAGGCGGAACAGGAGTCGCCGCTGTACGTGGACGAGGTGATCCGCGGTGCGGAGCGGGCCGCCACGGCGGTCGGCGACGCGGTGCTGATCGCGGCCACCCATACGTCGTCCGGCCGGCAACTCGCCTTCTCCGTCGCCGGCAAGGTGGACGGCCTGGTCGTGATGGCCCGCAGTCTGTCCAATCAGGACATCGTGATGCTGTCCCGCAGTCTGCCCGTCGTGGTGTTGGCCAACAACACGCACCGCCGGCTGGATCTGGTCGGTGCGGACAACCGAGGCGGCACCAGGGGGATCACCCGGCACCTGATCGACGTCCACGGCTACACCGACATCGTGTTCGTCGCCGGCCCGCCCCGCTCACCGGACTCGCTGGCCCGGTTCGCCGGCTTCCGCGACGCGCTGGGCGCCGCCGGCCTCGCGGTGCCGGACCAGCCCGCAGCGTCCGGCGGCTTCACCGAGGCGGGCGGCGAACGTGCGATGCGCGAGCTGCTGGCCGGCGGCAGGCGCCCGAGGGCCGTGGTGTTCGGCAACGACGAGATGGCGATCGGCGCGCTCACCGCGCTGCGGGCCGCGCGGGTGCGGGTGCCCGGCGAGATCGCTGTGACCGGGTTCGACGACATCGCGGTGGCCAGGCACGTCCGGCCGCCGCTGACCACGGTCCGGCAGCCCATGCGGGAACTCGGCGAGAGGTCCGTGCGGCTACTGCTGGATCGCCTCGCGGATCCCGACGCACAGCGCCGCTCGCTGATCCTGCCGACCGCCCTCGTGCAACGGCGTAGCTGCGGCTGCCGGCCACATCTGACCGAGAACCGTGGGAGGACATCCGGATGACGCGCCAGGCGGGCGAGACGACGGCCAGGGACGACTGGGAACGGCGGATCTACCTGCGGCTGACCGACACCGACGGTGCCGACGCCGCACTGGCTCTGCCGGCCCCGGCCGGGGTCCGCGCCGAACCGGCCGTGGGGCACGTCAGACTGAGCTGGGACGAGGTGCCCGGCGCGGCCGGCTACCTGATCGAGCGCACCGACGGTGACGCGGAACCGTTGCTGGTGCGGCACGGCGGCAGTGACGTCGCCGCCGTCGCCGGCAACCGGTTCGCCGACACCGGTCTGGCCGACGGCGTGGAGTACCGCTACCGGATCGGCGCCGTGGCGGGTGCGGACCACCCGGCGTGGGCCTGGTCGGAACCTGTGCGGGCGGCCATGCTGCCCGGTCCGGCGGCCGCCGTCGCCGTCGAGGTGGACGCGGCGACCGTGACCGGCACGCTGGACCGAGTCTGGCGGATGGTCGGCTCGGAACGGCTGACCCAGCTGGAGTTCGGCGACGACGGCCACGGCAACGACATCGGCGTCGAGTTCGCCGAGGCGCTGCGCATGGCGCAGCAGGACCTCGGCGTCACGCACGTCCGCGCGCACGCCGTGCTGCACGACGACAACCATGTGGTCCGGGACGACCTGAGCTACGACTTCAGTCGCGTCGAGGCCCTCTACGACGGCCTGCTCGCCCTGGGCGTCCGGCCGGTCGTCGAGCTGTCGTTCATGCCGGCCGCGCTGGCCGCCGACCCCGACCAGACGGTGTTCGACTACCGGGGCATCATCTCGCCGCCGAAGGACTGGGACCGGTGGGGTGACCTGGTCGCCGCGCTGGCCCGCCACCTGGTCGACCGGTACGGCATCGACGAGGTCGCCGGCTGGGGCTTCGAGGTGTGGAACGAGCCCAACCTGGTGGTGTTCTGGTCCGGCACTCGGACGGACTACCTGCGGCTGTACGACGAGACGGCCCGCGCGCTCAAGTCGGTCGACCCCCGGCTGCTGGTGGGCGGCCCGTCCACGGCGGCCGGCGAGTGGGTCGAAGCGCTGGTCGCGCACGCGGCGGAAACCGGTGTGCCGCTTGACTTTCTGACCACCCACACGTACGGCAACCTGCCGCTGGACACCCGGCCGTCGCTGCGCAGGCACAACCTGCCCGCCGTGCCGGTGTGGTGGACGGAGTGGGGTGTCGGGTCCACCCACTTCGGCCCGATCCACGACGGGGTGCAGGGCGCGCCGTTCGTGCTCAGCGGGTTCCAGGCCGCGCAGGGCAGGGTGGACGCCCTGGCGTACTGGGTGATCAGCGACCACTTCGAGGAACTGGGCCGGCCGCCTCGCCTGTTCCACAACGGTTTCGGCCTGCTGTCCGTCGGCAACCTGCGCAAACCCCGCTACTGGGCGGCACACCTGGCCGCACACCTGGGCGACCACGTCCTGGCCAGCCGGGTCGACGGCGACGGCGCCGACGTGCTGGTGCACGCGTGGGCCGCCCTGCACGACGACGGCACGGTGGACGTGTTGCTGTGGAACGGAACCGTCAATGCCGAACTGATGAACGGCGACCCCAGGCTGGACCGGGGCGTCCGGCTCGCCGTGCACGGCCTGCCCGCCGGCACCTATGCGGCGACGCTGGCCAGGGTCGACCAGCGGCACTCCAACATCGTCGCCGAGTGCTCACCCGACGTGGACTGGCCGGACGACGCGCTGTGGCTGCACCTGCACGAGCGTGACCGGCTGCACGAGAGGCCGCTGCCCGACGTCGAGTCCGACGCCGAGGGCACCGCCCAGCTTGAACTCGACCTTCCGATGCCGGGCGTGGCCCGGATCCGGCTGTCCGCGCGCGACGACGCGCCGCGCACGAAGGAGGAGAACATACGATGACCCGACTATCCGGCGCCCGGTCGGCACTGCTCACCGGCGCGGCACTCGCCATGGTGGCCACCGGCGTGGCGGGTTGCTCCGGCTCGGCCAACGACGTCGGCACCGGTGGCGGCAACGGCACCCTGGTGATCGGCGTGGACAACGGGTCGCCGACCCTGCAGGACAACTTCAACCCGTTCTCGCCGAACAAGCGCATCGGCACCACGTACATGTACGAGCCCCTGGAGTACGTCAACGCCGTGAACGGCCACGAGACGCCGTTCCTGGCCACCGGCCACACCCTCCGCGGCGCCACCGAGGTGGACTACACGATCCGCAGGGGCGTGACGTGGAGCGACGGCAAGCCGTTCACCCCGGCCGACGTCGTGTTCACCTTCGACTACCTCAAGAAGTTCCCCGCCCTGGACAGCACCGGCATCTGGCAGCACGTCAAGTCGGTCACGTCCTCCGGTGACACCGTCGCGGTGACGTTCCAGCAGCCCGACGTGCCCTTCGTGCAGCAGGTCGACCAGGAAGTGATCGTGCCCCAGCACGTGTGGTCGAAGATCACCGATCCGACCACGTTCACCAACACCTCGCCCGTGGTCACCGGACCGTACGTGCTCGGCACGTTCAACCCCAACCAGTACACGCTCACCAGGAACCAGAAGTACTGGCAGGTCCAGAACGTGGCCGCGGCCAAGGTGGTGTTCCCCGCGCTGACCGGCAACGCGCAGTCCCAGCTGCAACTGTCGCGCGGCGGCTACGACTGGGCGTCGCTGTTCATCCCGAACGTCAACCAGACGTGGGTGAACAAGGACGCCCAGCACCACCGCTTCTGGTTCCCGCCGGGCGGCACCATCTCGCTGTACCTGAACCTGACCAAGGCGCCCTACAACAGTCTGGCCTTCCGCCAGGGACTGTCCGCGGCGCTCAACCGCAAGGACATCGCGGACAAGGCCGAGGACGGCTACGTGCAGCCCGCGTCGCAGAGCGGCCTGCTGCTGCCCAACCTGAAGAGCTGGCTGGACCCGTCCCTGCCGGACGCGGGGGTGGTCAACCAGGACATGGCCAAGGCCACCCAGCTGTTCGGCCAGGCCGGCTACCATGTGCGCGGCAACGCGCTGGTCGGCCCGGACGGCCAGCCGGTGACCATGAACCTGCAGACGCCCAACGGGTTCACCGACTGGCTGCAGGCAGCGCAGACGATCCAGCAGCAGCTCAAGGCCGTCGGCATCGCGGTGAACATCCAGACCCCGGAGTACGCCGCCTACAACCAGGCGCTCCAGCAGGGCAGTTTCGACGCGTCGCTCGGTTCGTTCGGCGGCACCGGCAGCCCGTACGTCGACTTCTTCAACACCCTGGCCAGCGCGCAGACCGCGCCGGTCGGCAAGACGGCGGGGTCCAACTTCAGCCGGTTCTCCGACCCCAGGCTGGACGGCCTGCTCAGCCAGATGCAGGGCGAGACCCAGTTGGCCCAGCAGCGGAACTCGGTGCACGAACTGGAGCAGGTGATGTACCAGCAGGTTCCGGTGATCGCCCTGTTCTACGGCGCCACCTGGGGCGAGTTCTCCACCAAGGGATTCACCGGCTGGCCCACCGCGAGCAACCCGTACGCGCCGCCCGCGCCCTACCTGGCGCCACCGCTGATGATCGTGACCCACCTCAAAGCGGTGTCGTCCTGACCGGGGCGGGTGGCAACGGTGCATCCCATCCTGCGCAAGCTGATCATCTTCGTGGCCACGCTGTGGGCCGCGGTGACGGTCAACTTCTTCATCCCGAGGCTGATGCCGGGCACCCCGGCGGATGCCGCCATCGGCAAGCTGGCCGGTGACGGACCGGTCAGCCCGGCGACGCGGCAGGCCATCGAGGACACGCTCGGCGTGCCGACCGGCGGCCTGGCCACGCAGTACGGGCACTACCTGGACGACATCGTCCACCTGCGGTTCGGCCTGTCGTACACGTACTTCCCGGAGTCGGTCGGCTCGCTGATCGCCGGTGCCCTGCCCTGGACCCTGGTCCTGGTCGGCTCGGCCACCGTGCTCGCGTTCGTCGTGGGCACGCTGGCCGGGGTGGCGGCGGCCTGGCGGCGCGGCCGGATCACCGACACGCTGGCCACCGTCGGCAGCACGTTCACCTCGGCGTTCCCGTACTTCTGGACCGCCCTGTTGCTGTTGTTCGTGTTCGCGTTCGGCCTCAACTGGTTCCCGATCAAGGGTGGCTACGCGGCCGACGCGTCGCCGAACTGGTCGGCGTCGTTCGTGGCCGACGCCGCGTTCCACAGCGTGCTGCCCGCGCTGACCATCCTGGTCAGCGGCCTGGGCGGCTGGCTGCTGGGCATGCGCAACAACATGGTCAACACGCTCGGCGAGGACTACGTGACGTTCGCCGAGGCCAACGGGCTGCGCGGGCGCACCATCGCGCTGCGCTACGCGGCCCGCAACGCGCTGCTGCCCAACATCACCGCGTTCGGCATGGCGCTGGGCCTGGTGGTCGGCGGGTCACTGCTCACCGAGGTGGTGTTCGCCTACCCAGGCGTGGGTTATCTGCTGTTCAACGCCGTGGTCAACGAGGACTTTCCGCTGATGCAGGCGTTGTTCCTGGTGATCACGGTGAGCGTGCTGGTGGCGAACCTGATCGTCGACCTGCTGTACGGGGTGCTCGACCCGAGAGCGAGGCGGATATGAGTGCTTCGGGTGTGGAACTGGCGGTCGGGGTGTGGGCGCCGCCCCGGCGGTCGCGGGTGGCGGCGCGTGCGCTGCGCACGGTGTGGGCGAACCGCAAGGCGCGGGCCGGCCTGGTGATCCTGCTCGTGCTGGTGGCGCTGGCGGTGTTCGCACCGCTGATCGCGCCCTACTCGCCGACGTTCACCGGGTTCGGCCGGTCGCTCTCGCCCAGCGGTGCGCACTGGCTGGGCACCACCGGGTCCGGGCAGGACGTGCTGTCCCGCCTGCTCTACGGGGCCAGGGTGTCCCTGCTGGTGGCGTTCGCGGCCGGCATTCTGGCCACCCTGGTGGCGATCGCGGTGGGCCTGTTCGCCGGCTACCTGTCCGGGTTCGCCGAGGAGACGATCAACTTCGTCGTCAACCTGTTCCTGGTGATCCCGGCCCTGCCGCTGATGGTCGTGATCGCCACCTACTCGCCCGGCCGGGGTGTCGGCCTGATCGTGCTCGTCGTGGCGATCACCGGATGGGCGTTCGGTGCCCGCGTGCTGCGCGCGCAGACGTCCACGTTGCGCCGTCGGGACTTCGTGGAGGCGGCCCGGTTCAGCGGGGAGCGGATCCACCGCATCGTGTTCCGGGAGATCCTGCCCAACATGCTGTCGCTGGTCGCGGCGAGCTTCCTCGCCGCGGCCAACGCCGCCGTGCTCGGTGAGGCCGGCCTGGAGTTCATCGGGCTGGGCAACCCGAACACGATCAGCTGGGGCACGATGCTGTTCTGGGCGCAGAACGACAATGTGCTGCTGGTCGGCCAGTGGCAGCAGATCCTCGCGCCCGGCCTCGCGATCGCGCTGCTCGCCGCGTCCCTGTCGCTGATCAACTTCGGCATCGACGCGCTGTCCAATCCACGCCTGCGTGAGGGGGTGTCCCGATGACGGCACTGCTCGCCGCCGAGGACGTCAACGTCGTCTACCAGCCGTCCGGCGCGCCTGCCGTGCACTCCGTGCGGGACGTGTCCCTCACCCTGCGGGCCGGCGAGTTCGTCGGCCTGGTCGGCGAGTCCGGCTGCGGCAAGTCGACGCTGGGCTACGCGTTGACCAGGATGCTGCGCCCGCCGGGCAGGCTGTCCGGTGGCCGGGTGGTCTTCGACGGCACCGACATCGCCGCGCTGTCCGGTGAGTCGCTGCGCACGCTGCGCCAGGGCGGGTTCTCGCTGGTCCTGCAGAGCGGGATGAACGCGCTGAACCCGGTCCGCACGGTGGAGAACCACTTCGTCGACGTGTTCCGCGCGCACCGGCGGCTGGCCCGTTCGGCCGTGCGCCGGCGGGCGGCCGAACTGCTGACCAAGGTGCACCTGCCGCCGGACACGCTGGGCCGCTATCCGCATGAGCTGTCCGGCGGGATGCGGCAGCGGGTGGTGATCGCGCTGGTCCTGGCGCTGGAGCCGAGGCTGGTGGTGTTCGACGAGCCCACCACCGCCCTGGACGTCCTGGTGCAGAAGGCCGTCATCGACACGGTGAAGGAACTCCAGCGCGATGTCGGCTTCACCGCCCTGCTGATCAGCCACGACCTGGGCATGGTGCTGGAGTCGGCCGACCGGGTGCTGGTGATGTACGCCGGACGAATCGTCGAGGACCAGCCGTCCGCCACCATGATCGGCAACTCGAAACACCCGTACACCAGGGCGCTGCTGGACTGCTACGCCGACCCTCGTGCCGCCGAGGTCCGGATCAGCGGCATCCCGGGCAGTCCGCCCGACCTGTCGGTGCCCTCCCAGGGCTGCTCGTACGCGCCGCGCTGCCCGCTGGCCGAGACCGGCTGCCGGGTGGCGGAACCGCCGCTGGCCGACGGCGTCGCCTGCTACGTGACGGGACGTGCGTCATGAGCCTGGTGGTCGAGGGCGTCACCAAGCGCTATCCGGGCCGGCGGCGCGGCGACCGGGTGGTCACCGCGGCCGACGACGTGTCGTTCACCATCGAGCCCGGCGAGGCGGTGGCGCTGGTCGGCCAGAGCGGCAGCGGCAAGTCGACGCTGGCCAGGATGGTCACCGGCATGGAACGGCAGGACACCGGCACCATCACCTTCGCCGGCACCCAGGTGGATCGGTTGCGGCGCAAGGAGTTGCGGGCCTACCGGCGGCGCGTCCAGATGGTGTTCCAGGACCCGTACGCGGCGTTGAACCCGCTGCACACGGTCCGCTACACGCTCACCCGGCCGCTGGTGAACCACCTCGGTCTGTCCGAACGGGACGCCCACCGCAGGGTCGACGAGCTGCTGACCACGGTCGGGCTGACCCCGGTGGCCCAGTACGCGGACAAGCTGCCGCACCAGCTGTCCGGCGGGCAGCGCCAGCGGGTGGTGGTGGCCCGGGCGCTGGCGCCGGAACCGGAGCTGCTGGTGGCCGACGAGCCGGTCAGCATGCTCGACGTGTCACTGCGGGCCGGCGTGCTGGACCTGCTCGCCGGCACCGGCGTCAGCCTGCTGTACATCACCCACGATCTGCTGTCCGCCCGCGTGGTCGCCGACCGGATGCTGGTCCTGCATCAGGGTCGGATCGTCGAGCACGGCCCGACGGTCGACGTGCTGCGCAATCCCAGGGACGAGTACACCAGGGCGCTGCTGGACGCCCTGCCGACACCGTTCGCCCAACGCTGAGCGAGGAGGCACAACCTGACATGCGACGCCGAATCCTTGTGGTGATCGCCTTACTGGCCTCGATGCTGGCCGCCGTGGTACCTGCGGCATCGGCAGGCCCGGGCGGGCTGACGGCCGGACAGCGAGCAGTGCTGTACGGCATCGCCCGCGACACCTGGAAGTTCTACGGCGAGGACCTCGATCCGCACACCCATCTGCCGCTGGACAATCTCGGTCCCGGTGCGGTGCGCGGCACGTACACGTCGGCGGCGAACATCGGGGTGTACCTGTGGGCCGTGGTCGCGGCCGACGACCTTCACCTGATCAACCGTGCGCGGGCCAGGTCGATGGTCGCGTCGACGCTGACCGAGGTGCGCGGTCTCAAGCGCACCGACGGTTTCCTCTACCAGTGGTACGACACGTCCAACGGTGACGTGATCCGCAACCCCGGTGACATCGACTGCAAGACGGAGACCACGCCGGCCCAGGACAACTGCTTCTTCCTGTCCGCGGTGGACAACGGCTGGTACGCGTCCGGCCTGGCGGTGGCGCGGCAGGCGCTGCCCGAGCTGGGCGGCCTGATCAACCCGCTGGTCAGCGACCTGAACTTCAACATCTTCTACGACAACCGTCCGCAGATCGCCTGCAACACCAACCCCGCCATCTCCGGCAACCAGCCGACCGGCCAGATGTACGGCGGCTTCTACGTCGACCAGGGTCCGGCCGGCTTCCACAACGGAGCGCTGTACAGCGACCCCCGGATCGCCATGTACCTGGGGATGGGCCTGCACCAGATGCCCGGTGACGTGTGGTGGCGGACGTGGCGGACGCTGCCGCCGAAGCAGTGCGCGACGGACCCGGACTTCTCGTTCCAGGGCCAGTGGCCGGTGCCCGGACACTGGGACGACATCCGCGACCCGCAGTCCGGCAAGGTCTTCCGCGTCTGGGAGGGCCACTATGTGTACCCGGGCACGTCGCTCACCTACGTTCCGACGTGGGCCGGTGGCATGTTCGAGGGCCTGATGGCCGACCAGGTCGTGCCGGAGACCGCGTGGGGTCCGCACAGCTTCGGCCTGGCGGACGTGCGCACGGTCCAGGTGCAGATGAAGTACGCGCAGCAGCTCGGCTACCCGGTGTGGGGCATCTCGCCCTCCAGCACGGCGGACGACACGGGTGACTACAGCGGGTTCGGCGCCGAGGGCCTCACGTTGCCGACCGGTCAGCAGCTGTCGCAGTGCACGACGTGCGGTACGGAGACCACGGTGACCCCGCACGCGTCGGTGATCGCGTTGGACGTGCTGCCGCAGCAGGCGTACGCGAACATCCAGACGCTGCGGTCGCGGTTCCCCGGCGTGTACACGTCCGATGGCGGGTTCTTCGACGCGGTCAACCCGACAACCGGCGCCATCGGTCACCGTCGCCTGGTTCTGGACCAGTCGATGATCATGGCGGCGCTGGACAATGCCCTGGACAACGGCGCCCTCCAGCGCCACTTCGCGGCCGACCCGACCTCATGGGCGGCACGGACCTACCTGGGCGCGGAGACCATGTCCATTCACTGAGAGTGTGTGTCGTCACCCGTTCGTAACGGTCACGTGCTGGAGAACACACCGTGACGGTCGCGGTCAGTGATTACCGTGACCTGCATGTTCGGTGACGTCCACGGCTGGGTCGAGGCGTCCGCCCAGCGGACGCTGACCCAGCTGCACGACCTGGTCGGCGGCCCCGGCCTGGCCGCGGCAGCGGTCGTACCGGGGCTGCTGGCCGCGGTGGACCAGCACGCGGCGGCGGTGCGCGACATCCTGGTCCTGGGTGTCTCGTCCACCGGGGTGGTCGGCGCGGTGGTGTTGGCCGGGTACGCGCGGGGGTTGCTTGCTCAGGCTCGGGAGATGGGGTGGCGGTTCGGGGCGCCGTCCGGCTTGGTGGGGTGGACGCAGGTGGACTGGTTGACGGCCCGGTTGGTGGCGGTGTGTGAGTTGGCTCAGCGGGGTGAGATTTCCACCGCTTGGTGAGGTGGCACGGCCACGAGCCCGTCAGTGAACAGTGGGGCGACCGGAAACGGCCGCCCCACCACGGAAGTCACCAACCAATCACCGAGCGTCACCAGCAGGCGGCGTCTGCGGCCACCCCTGATCCCCGGCCGACCCAGCAGCCTGACCGGCCTCCTGACTGCCCGGCGGAACAGACCGCGTGGTCGAACCAGAACGCATCGCGTCCTCCCGCCCCCGCTGGTACGCCTCGTTGTGCGCCCCAGCGGCCGGCAACTGATCCTCGACCCGCCCGATCCACGTCTCCCAGCGCTGCTGCATAGGCCGAATCAGACCACCACCAAAACCAACAACAGCGACACCACCGATCGTGGCCAGCACGGTGATGAGCACCGGCGTGGTCACGGCAGTGGCGATGCCGATCTGGTTCAGGGCAGCGATGATGCCCAGACCCCAGATGAACACGGCGGCGACCGTGCCGAGCATGCGGCCGTAGGAGACGCCGGACAGCAGCCGTCCGACCAGGTCCCGCACCACCCGGGCGATGGCGCCGACCACGATGATGATCAGGATCGCGACGATCAGCTTGGGCAGCCATCCGACGATCGTGGTCAGGATGTTGCTGATCGGATTCGGCCCGAATGCGCCGAACGCCACCTCCAGGGCGATCAGCAGGATCGCGTAGTAGACGATCCTGGCGATCAGTTCGGAGGCGTCCCAGTTGTTCCGCTCCAGCATCTGTTTGATGCCGCCGCGCTCGACCAGCCGGTCGAAGCCGACCTTCCGCAGCACCGTCGCGACGACCGCGCGCAGCACCCGCGCGATGATCCAGCCGATCAGCAGGATGACCAGGAACGCGACGAGTTTGGGCACGAAATTGGCTACGGACGTCCACGCCGAGGACAGTCCGCCGCCGATGTCGATGGCCGCCAGTGTGGACGTTGACATATCCGCCAGCACTGTCCGCTCCTTCCGTTGTGGCGCCGTTTCGGCGCCGACGCGATGGTTCACTCTTGCCCATGAGCAGGGCCGGAACACACGCGAATAACCTTCGAGTGAAATTCGGACTCGAATGGATGAAAACAACGGGTGTGACGCGGTACACCCGCGTACCGGTTGCCGAGCGTAGCGCAGAAGGTTAGCATAGCTAACGTAACTGTGAGAGACGTGTCGGGAAGCGAAGTGATGTCCGATGGAACGGGATGTCCGCGAACGGCGGGCACAGGCCGCTGTGGCCCGTCCCGGATACAAGTGGATCGCCCTGTCCAACACCACGCTCGGCGTGCTGATGGTGACGATCAACATGTCGATCCTGCTGATCGCCCTGCCGGACATCTTCCGGGGCATCGACGTGAACCCGCTGGAGCCGGGTAACACCAGCCTGCTGCTCTGGCTGATCATGGGCTACCTGGTGGTCACCGCGGTCCTCGTGGTGAGCTTCGGGCGCCTGGGCGACATGTTCGGCAGGGTCCGGATGTACAACGCCGGGTTCGCCGTGTTCACCGTGTTCTCGATCCTGCTGTCGGTGACCTGGCTGCACGGCACGGCCGGCGCGTTCTGGCTGATCATCATGCGCGTGCTGCAGGGCGTCGGCGGTGCGCTGCTGATGGCCAACTCGGCCGCGATCCTGACCGACGCCTTTCCGGCCGACCAGCGCGGCCTGGCCCTGGGTCTCAACCAGGTGGCCGGCATCGCGGGCTCGTTCATCGGCCTGATCCTCGGCGGCCTGCTCGCGCCCATCGAGTGGCACATCGTGTTCCTGGTGTCGGTCCCGGTCGGCCTGTTCGGCACCGCGTGGGCCTATCTCAAACTGCACGACACCGGCATCCGCAAGCCGGCCAGGGTCGACTGGTGGGGCAACGTCACCTTCGCCGTCGGCCTGATCGCGGTCCTGGTCGGCATCACCTACGGCATCCAGCCCTACCACGGCCACACCATGGGCTGGACCAACCCGATGGTGCTCACCTGCCTGATCGGCGGGCTCGCCGTGCTGGTCGCCTTCTGCGTCATCGAGACGAAGGTCGCCGAACCGATGTTCCGGCTCGGGCTGTTCCGGATCCGCGCGTTCACCGCCGGCAACCTGGCCAGCCTGCTGTCCAGCCTCGGCCGGGGCGGCCTGATGTTCATCCTGATCATCTGGCTGCAGGGGATCTGGCTGCCGCAGCACGGCTACAGCTTCGAGTCGACACCGCTGTGGGCCGGCATCTACATGCTGCCGCTGACCATCGGGTTCCTGGTGGCCGGTCCGGTGTCCGGCTGGCTGTCCGACCGGTTCGGCGCCCGGCTGTTCGGCACCGGCGGCATGGTCATCGCGGCCGGCAGCTTCGTGTGGCTGCTGGTCATGCCGGTCGACTTCGCGTACTGGGAACTGGCCGCCGCGCTGCTGGTCAACGGCATCGGGATGGGCCTGTTCGCCTCGCCCAACCGGGCCGGGATCATGAACAGCCTGCCGGCGAACCGCCGCGGTGTCGGCGCCGGCATGTCCACCACGTTCCAGAACTCGGCGACCGTGCTGTCCATCGGCGTGTTCTTCAGCCTGATGATCGCCGGCCTGGCGTCGTCGCTGCCGCACGCCCTGGCCACCGGCCTGGTCGCTCAGGGCGTGCCACCGGGTGCGGCCGCCCAGGTCGCCGGCCTGCCGCCGGTGTCGGTGCTGTTCGCGTCGCTGCTGGGCTACAACCCGATCCAGACGCTGCTCGGCCCGGCCGTCCTGGCGCACCTGCCGGCCGGTCACGCCGCGTTCCTCACCGGCCGGGCGTTCTTCCCGCAGCTGATCTCCGGTCCGTTCGCGCAGGGCCTCGGCGTCGCGTTCGCCTTCGCCATCGCGGCCTGCGTGATCGCGGCGATCGCGTCCGCGCTGCGCGGCGGCAAGTACGTCTACAACGAGGTCCAGCCCGTCACCGACGCCACCCCGGTGGAACCGGAACTAACGAGCCCGGCTGCCTGATGTGGCATGCGGTGGTGCGCTGAAGTTCACGCGCACCACCGCTGGCAGCGGGCCGGAGAACTGGTGGGATGGCCGGCATGAGTCGCGTGCCCGGCCCCCGCCAGCTCACCGTGCTGGCGGTGCTGCTGCTCGCCTTCCCCGTGGTGACGTCGGCGACGTCCACCGCGTCCGCGGCGACGGCCGCCACCTCACTGACCCTCACCTCGGCCGGCAGCGACGGCGTCGCCGGCGGCCAGGACAGCGGACAGGCGGCCCTGGCCGCCGACGGCACCCAGACGGCGTTCACGTCCCGTGCCGACCTCACGGTGGGTGCGTCCGTGCCGCAGACGCCCGAGGAGGGCGAAACCAACAACAACCGGATCTACGTGCGCAACCGGCTCACCGGCGCCACGACCCTGATCAGCGACGCGGGCCTGGACGGATCGACCGCACCGGCGATCTCGAACACCGGCCGGATCGTGGCCTACGACGCCGCCCACACCGACGCCACCGAGAACCAGATCGACGTCGTCGACCGGTTGGCCACCGGCAGGGGCAGGTTCGACACCCCGGGCAACCTGGTCCGCCGGCAGGTGACCGGCAACCAGGGTGACCCGCACTTCCAGCGCGTCAGGTTCTGCGGATTCAACGACGAGAGCGCGGGAAACGAGCGATGCGGGCCAGCACTGTCGCAGGACGGCAGCACGCTGGCCTACCCGGCACAACTGTCGCCGATCTCGCCCTCGCTGGACTACTTCGAGTTCGACGACGGCGACCACGTGGACCTCTCGGGCAACATCGTGGACATGGTGTCGGCCGGGCAGATGGAGATCGCCGGCGGCTCGACATTCAACGAGGGGGTGGATCTGGGCATCACCAACGAGGGCCGGACGCCGATCCAGTTCACCGGACCCGCCGCCGTGACCGGGCCCTTCATCGTCGAGACGAACTGCGGCGACACCACCCAGGACCTCACCCTGAAGGTCGGCCAGACCTGCGACATCGACCTCATCTTCCAGGGGGACAGCGTCTGCCTGAACGCGAACAACTCGACGTCCGTGTTCACCGGTGACCTGACCACCGGCGCGACCACCCCGGACGGCCAGAGCCAGGTGACCGTCGTGGCCGCCTGCGAGAGCCACGAGGGCACCCTGTCCCCGCCCGGCCCGCGCATCGCCCGCCCGCAGTCCACGGTCCCGTCGGCCTTCACCGGCGCGCCGCCGACGTCCACCCAGACGGGCTGCGCGCCGGTGCCCGACGGGCTGCCGGTGGTGGAGGCACCGGACGTCTCCAGCAACACCGACAACGAGGGCACCGACCTGGTGGACAACGGCTCGGTGGAGATCGGCCGGCCGGAGATCGCCTGGACCACTGTGACCGGCTTCGGCCAACTCGACTTCGCGTCACCGGACTGTTCACTGCAACTGATCGACCCCACCACGCTGCCGACCGGCACGCCGCTGCCGACCGACCGGCCGGCACCCTGCACCAAGGGCGAGTTCCTGGGCCAGTTCATCGACGACCAGGGCCCGGCCGACACCTCGTGTACCGCGTACTTCCTGGTCGACGCGCTGCGCCTGGCGACGGCCGCCGGTCTGGTCCAGGTGACCGACTTCGAGTGCGAACTCAACTGCGACACGCGGAGCTTCTACCTCACCGCCACCGGCATCCGCAACGTGGTCGTGGCCCGGCGCGGCCCGAACTTCGCCGCGTCCACCGGAACCGTCGTCAGCGTCGACGGCGCCGGCACGGACATGCCGGGCGCGGCCCAGCCGACGCTGTCGGCCAACGGCAGGTTCGTCGGCTTCTCGGCATCGGTGCCGCTGGGCCGGCCGGGCCAGCAACCGGTGACCGGCGACGAGATATGGCGCCACGACACCGATGCGGCCGGCAACGGCAGCCACCACTCCGGTGCGACCGTGCTGGCATCGTGCCTGCCCGGCACCGGATGCGGTCAGGCGTTCACCGCGTCGGACCCGTCGATCTCCGGTGACGGCAACAGGATCACCTTCGTGGGCCAACCCAGGGCCGCCACACCGGACCAGGTCTACGTCCGGGAGATCGTCGCGGGCGCGACGCTTCCGGTGTCGTCGGATCGGGGGCGCGGCACGGCCGTGTCCAACGGCGCGGCCCGCGACCCGGTGATCTCCCCGGACGGCACCGCGGTCGCGTTCGGGTCGGTGGCCACCGACCTGCTCAACCCGCCGACCGGCGGACGACCGGTGGCCAACCTGTTCCTCGTCGACCTCGGTCCCGGCACCCCCGGCGTCACGCTGGTCACCCCGCGCGGCTCGGCGGGCATCCGCCCGACACTGGACGCGCACGGCAGGCTGGTGGCGTTCGAGAGCACCGGCCGACTGCTGCCCGGCGCACCGGCCGAAGTGGACAGTGTCTACACCTTCGAGCGGTTCGGTCATCTCGTCGTCGCGCCCGGCCTGGTGTCCTACGGGCGCCTCATCGCCGGCCTGCCCGGGCAGAGCAGGGGCGTCACCGTGACCAACACCGGACCCGGGCCGGTGACGTTCACCGGCGTCCGGATCACCGGCCCGTACGTGCTCACGCTGGAGTCGTGCGCCGGCCAGGTCCTGCGCGCCGGCCAGACCTGCCAGGCGATCATCCTGTTCCGCCCGCTCACCGCAGGCCATCCGACCGGCGCGCTGACGTGGGCGACGGCCGACGACGGCGAACCGCCGCAGCAGACCGGGGTCGACATCACCGCCACGGTCGTCGTGCCGGCGGCGCCACTGCTGACCGTGTCGCCGACGGTGGCGTACGGCGGTGAGGTGGTCCGGGCCACCGGCGTGGCGTTCCCGCCGGACGCGACGATCACGCTGACCTGGAACAAGGGTCTTGGCGTGACCAAGGTGACCACGAACGCGGCCGGCTCGTTCGGCGTCGACGTGGTGCTGTTCCCGGACGACATGATCGGCGAACGGATGCTGCAGGCGGCTGGGCCGACCGGAATCCAGTTGGCGTCCACCCCGTTCCTGGCCGCCGCGGCGCCCGAGGAACCGCCGTTCCACAAGGCAGGGCCGTAGGCCAGGGCCCGGCGGGTGACGCCCGCCGGGCCGCGCTGCCTAGGACGGTTCGGTGACGCGGCCTCGTGGGCGCCTGCCGGGCTGGGGGAGCTGCGGTGGTTGGCGGCGCTGCGGGCTGGGGCGGAGGTTGAACTCGCTGGGCGCGTCGGCCAGTCCGGTGTGCGACGGCGGGATGAGCGGGGCGATGACGATCAGGTCGAGGGTGGTGCGCGGCGGCAGGCCGAGGCGGACCCACGGGTCGATGCCGACCGGTTCCTCGTCGGACGGAGCGCACCGCAACGTGATCAGGTGCCCGGTGTCGGCCAGCGACCCGGCCAGGCAGTCGGCCGGCATCGTCTGGTGTTCGACGCACCCGATCATCACCGCACCCAGGAGCTGGTGCTCGGAGGCGACCGCGTCTTCCGCCGTCCACGCGGTCAGCAGGTAGCGCAGCCGGTAGCGGCGGACCGGCATCCGCCGGGCGGCCACCGTGCCGTCGATGGCCCGGATGTCGTCGGAGTAGGCGGCGAGGCTGCTCACGTCCTCCCGGATGTCGTACAGGAAACCGTTGAGCAGCAACGACTCGGTCGGCTCCTCGACCCTGGGCCGGGTGAACTCCACCCGGGCGCCGTCTGGCAGGCAGCGCAGCAGGAAGGCACGCAGCGACTCGTCCACGTCGTGGATCACCCGGCCATCGTCCCCGGCGGCACCGCTGCCGCGGCGCGCCGGGGATGCAGCGTGCGCGGCCAGGTCTGGTGCGTGATCGCGCAGCGATCAGTGCGCGAGATGAGGTCGGCTTCGGCGCTGCCGCCGGGCCACCCGCTGGCACGCTCGACACGTCACAGCCGTCCAGCATGGAGGGACCGATGCCCAGTTACCTGTCGCCCGGCGTGTACGTCGAGGAGGTGTCCTCCGGGTCACGCCCGATCGAGGGCGTCGGTACCGCTCTCTGCGCGTTCGTCGGGTTCACTGAACGGGGCCCGCAGCACGAGCCCGTGCTCGTCACGAACTGGACCCAGTACACGAAGACGTTCGGGTCCTTCGTGGACAACGCCTACCTGCCACACTCGGTGTACGGCTACTTCCTCAACGGTGGCGGCTCCGCCTACGTGGTCAGCATCGGCGCCCTCGGCGGCGACGGCGCGGACGCCGGGTCGGCCAGGCCGGCGGCGGCCGAGCTGACCGCGGGCTCGGACAACGGCAAGGCCGCGTTCACCGTGCGCGCACTGGCCGAAGGCACGGCCGGCCAGGGCATCTCGGTCGAGGTCACCGACGCCACCGAACCCAGCGACGACACGTTCAAGCTGGTGGTCAGCCAGGGTGGGCAGGTCGTCGAGACGTTCGACAACCTCACCACCAAGCGGGGCGCGTCCAACGTCGTCACCGCGGTGCGCCAGCAGTCCAAGCTGATCCGCATCGAGGAGCCCAAGACCGGCACGGTCGCCGTGCCGCGCAAGGGTACCCAGGTCGCGCTGGACGCCGGTGAATCGCCGGCGCTGCCGCAGGTCACGCCCGACCAGTACGCGGGCGACGCGGGTGCGCGGACCGGGTTCGCCGGGCTGGAGACGATCGAGGACATCACCATGCTGTGTGTCCCCGACGCGATGTCCGCCTACCAGGCAGGCGTGATCGACGAGGAGGGCCTCAAGGCCATCCACCTGTCCATGATCGCGCACTGCGAACTGATGGGTGACCGGGTCGCGATCCTCGACCCACCGCCGGGCCTGGGCCCGCAGCGGATGAAGGAATGGCGGGTCGACTACGCAGGCTACGACTCGAAGTACGCCACGCTGTACTACCCGTGGATCAAGGTCATGGACCCGCTGCAGGGCAAGCCGGTGTTCCTGCCGCCCAGCGGTCACATGGCAGGCGTGTGGGCCCGCACCGACGCCACCCGGGGCGTGCACAAGGCGCCGGCCAACGAGGTGGTCCGCGGCGTGATCGCGCTGGAGTCCGGCATGACCAGGGGTGAGCACGACCAGCTCAACCCGGTCGGCGTGAACTGCATCCGCACGTTCCCCGGCCAGGGCATCCGGATCTGGGGTGCGCGCACCCTGTCCAGCGACCCGGAGTGGCGTTACCTGAACGTGCGCCGGCTGTTCAACTTCGTGGAGAAGTCGATCCTGCTGGGCACGAACTGGGTGGTCTTCGAACCGAACGACCGCTACCTGTGGGAGCGCGTGCAGCGCACCATCAGCGCGTTCCTGCGGCGGGTGTGGCGCAGCGGCGCCCTGTTCGGCGGCACGCCGGAGCAGGCGTTCTACGTCAAGTGCGACGCGGAGAACAACCCGCCGGAGAACATCGACGTCGGCATTCTCACCGTGGACATCGGGATCGCCCCGGTCAAGCCCGCCGAGTTCGTGGTCTTCCGGGTCTCCCAGCTGGCGCAGGGCGCCGAACTCGCCGAATAACCCGCCGATTCCCGAAGGGAGTGGAAACCCGCCATGGCCGGAGCAACGCAGAGCAAGGTAGTCAGCGCACCCCGCTTCTACATCTCCGTGGACGGAGTGCCGGTCGCCTCGTTCCAGGAGATGAGCAGCCTGGTGAGCGAGGTCGACGCGCAGGAGTACATCTTCTGTGACAACACGGGCACCGTCACGCACACCAAGCAGTACGGCAAGACCAAGCCACCCGAGGTCACGCTCAAGCGCGGCTTCGACGACGACAAGTACCTGTGGACGTGGCACATGCGGGTCCGCTACAACGACCCGACCGCGGCCATCGACGCGCACCTCAACGTCGTACAGACGAAGCCGGGCGCGAAGGACCCGTCGGACGTCGAGACCGTCATGGCGTTCAGCCTGCTGAACGCGTGGCCGAAGAAGCTGGAGGTCTCCGGCCTGAAGGCAGGCGACAGCGCGGTCGCGGTGCAGAGCGTCATCCTGGTGTGCGACCAGATCGAGTTCCTGCCCAGCGGCGCGTCGGTCTCGCTGTGACCGGCTTCGACATGACACGGGACGCGGCACCGCACGGCGCCGCGGTCCTTGTGTCGTATCCGTTCGTGCTGCCGCGCGGCTACGTGGACGAGCGGGGCACCGTGCACCGCGAGGGCGTCATGCGCCTGGCCACCGCCCGCGACGAGATCATGACGCAGCCGGACCCGAGGGTGCGCCAGAACCCGGCGTACCTGACGGTGCTGCTGCTGGCCAGGACCGTCACCCAGCTCGGCACGATCGCGCCGGTCAACGAGTTCGTGGTCGAGAACCTGTTCGCGTCGGACCTGGCGTTCCTGCAGGACCTGTACCGGCGGATCAACCAGGAGGGCCACACCGAGGTCGACGTGTCGTGCCCGGCGTGCGGCCACGACTTCGCGGTGGATGTGGCAGGTGGTGCCCAGGGGGAACGCTGAGGTGCGCGGTCGACCGGGTGTGGGAGGAGGCCGTGTACCTCGCCTATTACCTGCATTGGTCGCTGGGCGAGATTCTTGATCTTCCGCACCAGATCCGGGCCCAGGTGATCGAGCAGGTCGGCACGATCAACGTGCGGGTGAGCGGGGGGATGGCCTCGGTGGCGGTTGCCGCACCGGTGGAGATGCCGTTCCCGGCGGGCATTCCGTTCGGCGGGACACCGCTCGCGATGGGGAGAGGCAGGGAGACAGAGTGATGCGTGTTCGGTTCCCGTCACTGCTGATGCCCCGTCGCCGTCGGTCGGCGGCCGCGGCGCCGGTGGAGCACATCGGCAGCTGGCGGGATGCGGCGCCGCTGACCGTGACGGTGAGCATGCGTCCACTCACGACGGTGGGTGAGCGGCTGCGCGGCAACATCCGGCCGCTGGCCACTCGCGGCATCGTCGTGCCGGCCCGGCTGACGACGGCCATGGCCCGACCGATCGACGGCCGGCCCGTCGCGGAGCACCTCCCCGCTCCGGCGCCGACCCGCCCGCGGCGTCCCGCCGTCCCGTCGTTCCCCTGGCCGGACCAGGCGTCCCAGTTCGTCACACCCGAACCGGAACTCGAGTTCGAACCGGACGAGTCGTCGTGGACCGACGACGACTCGATCGCCGAACTGCGGGCGATCCTCACCGCGGCACGCCGGCAGGCGACCGATACCGACGTGCCGGACACGGCATGGCAGGCACCTGAGAACCCGTTGCCGGGCAACGCGGAACCGGGCACCGTCCGCCAGTCCTGGCCGGCGCCCGGCGAGCCGCCCGTGCGCCTGCCGTGGGCGCACGACGAACCCGAGGCCGCCCAACAGCGGCACCCGTTCGCGCCGCCGGCACCGACCGCAGGCCAGCAGTCCCCGACCCGTCCCCGACCGACCGTCCCCGGCCGCACGCGCGTGCCGGCCGGCTCCGCGACCCCCGGGCGGAGCCGACCGGTCACCCCCGCGACCGCGTCCACACCGCAGGACGTACCGGCACCGGACCGGCCACGCCGCCTGACGCTGGCGGAAAGCCGCCGCCAGGGCATCACCGTCCGTCCCCGCCCGGACGAGCCGGTCGCACCCACTCCCACACCGGCCGTGCCGGTGACCGACACTCCGTCGGCCGACATCCCTGTGGTGCCGGCATTCCCCGCCCCACCCGAGCCGGCGACCACTGAACCGTCCTTCCCCGAGCAGCCTGATGAGCCCGGCGTGCCGACCATCCAGCGGCCGGCACGCCAGGACACGCCACCCGACCAGCCGGACACCCCACCCGACCCGACGCCCGGCAGCCCGACCGCCGACCTGACCGAACCAGAACCGGCGCCACCGGCCGAGGTGCCACCCGACCTGCCGTCCGACGTCAGGGACGCACCGGTCGAGACCGTGCGCGTCACCACGACCGGCCGGCAGGTGGTCGCACCCCGTGGCCCGGCTGTCGGCCGGCTGCCGGACGTCGAACCGGCCGACCTGATCGAGCCGACCCCCGCCACCGAGGTGGTGCCGTCCAACCCGCCGGCCGTGCCGCGAACACGGCCGGCCACACCACCGCCGGTGGTCGAGCCCGTGGGCCCCAGCGACGTCGCTGGGCCCACCACCCATGTTCGGCCCACCCGGACTCCGGAGCGGCCGTTACCGCGGGCGACGGTCCGGCCACCGGCCGAGCCGCGTCCCGAACGACCCCGCCTCGGCCTGGGCGCGCCACTGCACCACCCGGCACCGCCACCGGCACCCGAGCCCGAGGCCACTCGACCGGCGCCCGGACCCGGGGTCACCCGGCCGGCACCCGAACCCGTCGACCCGCCGACGGCGGCGACAACGGTAGAACCGGTGGCCTGGACGATCGACGCGGGGTTCGAGTTGCCGCCGGTCCCCGTGCTCCGGGAGACCGTTTCGCCTGCGGTGGAAGGGTATCCGGAGACCGATGAGCTTTGGGTCGACGACCCGGTCCCGCCCCGGCCGCGACAGGTGGTCACCCCCAACCCGCCGGCCCGCGGGCCTGGCCTGGGCGCGCCGCTGGCCTCCGGGCCCGGGCGGCGGCCCGACCTGTCCGACGTGACCGTCCACCGTGGACCGGCGGTGAACGCGCAGGCCAGGGCATGGCAGGCCAGAGCGTTCACCCGGGACGGCGAGATCTACCTGCCGGACGGTTTCGACCACCGCGAGGAGCAGGCCACGCTGGCGCACGAACTGGTGCACGTGGTGCAGCAGCAAACCTACGGCGGCGCGCTGCCCCCGGAGTGGACGGCCGCCGGCCGGGCGCTCGAACAGGAAGCCGTCGCCGGGACACACGGGTTCGCACCGCCGCAGCCGTCGTACCAACCCCAGTTCGCCGAACCGCAGCAGCGTGCCCCGGTCCTGGTGCCGGCCGGAGTGCAACGCGAACCCGACCTGCTGCCAGCCGCGTTCACCCCACCGCAGATCGACGACACGCCACCACCACCCGGGCCGGAGGTCCGGCCGGACGTGTTGGCCGACTACCACGAACAGCTCATCGCCCTGTGCGACAAGCGAACCGTCGACCTGAACGACAGCAGGTCCATCGGTGAGCTCGCCGCCAAGCTGTACCAACCGCTGCGCGGGCTGCTGCGCGGCGAGCTGATCGTGGACCGGGAACGTGCCGGCCTGCTGAGCGATTTCCGTTAGCCGACGAGGAGTCCGACCATGTCACTGCTGAGTACCGGTATGGAGCTGTTCTCCGGCGTGGTCAGCATGAACCACCGGTTCGCGGTGGCCATCGACCGGTCGCAGTACGACCTCGGGTCCTGGGCGTCCGCCTCCGGGCTGTCGGTGCGCTGGAACGTCGCCGAGCACAAGACGGGCGACCAGCCCAATCACCAGTGGATCCTGCCCGGCACCACCAAGTACGAGAACATCAAGCTGCGCAGGGCGGCCTGTTCGGACTCCGCCACCGTGCAGACCTGGCTGCAGTCCACGTCGCGGAGCCCGCAACCGCTCAGCGGCAGTGTCCAGTTGATCGACTGGCTCGGCTTCCCAGTCGTCGAATGGCGGCTGTACGAGTTCTTCCCGGTCGGCTGGTCGATCGCCGAGTTCGACGCGTCGGCGGCCAAGCCGGCGTTGGAAACGCTCGAACTGGCGCACACCGGCTTCCTGGCCGACGACCAGAGAGGGTCCTGATTCCGATGCCTGCCTTCGTCAGCCCGCAGATGGTGTCGCCGACGTTGATCGGCCGCGCGGCCGGAATGCTGAGCGACATCGCGGCCGCGTCGCCGGACGCCTACCCGACCTACGCATTGACGACCCGATTCAAGGTCCTGGTCGAGGACGGCGGCACGCTCAAGACGCTCGGCCACTGGTCGTCCTGCAAGGGGCTCAAGGTCGAGTTCAAGTACAAGCAGGTCCAGCGGGGCGGCGACCACACGTCGTCGGTGTACCTCCCGGAACGCATGGAGTACGACAAGATCGTGTTGGAGCGGGCGATCCGGCAGCCGGACACCAACCAGGTGCAGCAGTGGCTGCAGAACGTCACCAACAGCTGGATGACACCGGTCAAGGACACCGACCGGCCGAACGGGTACCAGGTCACGATCACCCTGCTCCATCCATCCCCGCCCGCGGCCGGTGCCGGCAACACCCCGCCGGAGTTGGCGCACTGGGTGCTCAGGGACGTGTGCCCGGTGTCGTGGTCCGGGCCGTCGATGGCGGCCAACGGCGGTGACGCCGTGGCGATTGAGACGCTCGTGTTGCAGCACGGGGGGTTCGTATGGACGTGACGCAGCCATTGGCCACCTTGTCCGAGGTGAAGAACCCGGGCACCAAGGTGGAGTTCATGTTCGCACCAGAGAAGATCAAGGTCAGCCACTCCTCGGACACGAACGCCGTCAAGAAGGCGCTGGGCATACCGGTCAAGAAGCCGCCGGGGACGTCGTCCGCGGGGACGGGATCGACCGGGTCCTCGACGCTCATGGTGTCCACGGACGGCAATCCGGTGACGGTCGACCCCGGCGACACGATTCTGTCGTTCAACGACCTCATCCTGGACGGCGCACGGACCCTGGCGGCCGCGCAGCAACTGATGACGTGGACCCATCCCGAGGTGAAGGCGGCCAACAGTGCCCCCATGGAGGTCCCGCTCCTGTCGTTCTCGTGGGGCAGCTTCAGCATCGGCGGCCCGTACGACCCGCTGTACCTCGTGTTGACGAAGGTCGACATCGAGTACACCAGGTTCACGTCGTCCGGGTCGGCCACGCGCGCGACCATCTCGTTGGGCTGCAAGGTCAAGGCCCAGGCGCCCGGCAAGCAGAACCCGACGTCCGGCGGTGACCCGGACCGGTCCGGTCGGCGGGTCACCGCGGGCGAGAACATCCAGGGCATCACCAGGGAGACCTACGGCGATCCCCGGCGCTGGCGGCAGGTCGCCGAGATCAACGGAATCGACGATCCGCTGCGGGTGCGGGCGGGCGACATGCTGTACCTGCCCGGCCCGGCCGAACTGGGACGGACCGCGCGATGACGCTCAGCATGGTGGTCACCGCGAGCGTCCGGCTCGGCGCCGGCGCCGGCACCGCGCTGGCCGACGGCGCCGCCGACAGCCTGATCCGGGTCGTCGTCGACACCAACCTGCACCTGCCCGGCATGTTCGAGCTGACGTTCGTCGACGACGGCTCCGGCGCGCTGAGCCAGGCGGGCCTGGTCATGGGCGCCGCGGTGCAGGTGTTCAGCCTGGCGCCGGGAGAGACGACGGACACCTGCCTGATCAAGGGTGAGATCACCTGCCTGGAGGGCCGGTTCGAGAACCTGCACCGCCGGGTCGTCGTGCGGGGCTACGACATGACGCACCGGCTGCAGCGGGTCCGCAGGACCAGGACCTTCCTGAACATGACCGACTCGGACATCGCGTCCCGCATCCTGCGCGATGCCGAGATCACCGACGTCCAGGTCGACGCCAGCACCGTCACCCACGACCACATCGGACAGTGCGACCAGACCGACTGGGACTTCCTCGGCCAACGGGCCACCGAGATCGGCTACGAGCTGGTGATGGACGCCGGAACCCTGCATTTCCGCGCGTCGTCCGGCGTGTCCGGCGGTACGCCGGTGGCGCTGGACTTCCTGGACAACCTGTGGGTGTTCCGGCCCAGGGTGACGGCCGGCAACCTGACGCCCGAGGTCGAGGTGCGGGTGTGGGATCCGTTGCAGGCCAAGGTGTTGACCCACGTCGCGGCGGCCAGCGCTGCTTCGGTGTCGTTGACCGGCCAGCAGCCGCAGACCCTGGGCACGACCTTCACCAGCGGCGTGGGCCCCGCGGAGCCGCCCGCGGCCGGGGGCTCGGCGGTCGGTGATCTCGGGCCGGTGCCGTCCACGTCGGCGCACGTCGTGCACAACCGGCCGGTCGCCGTCGGCGCGGGCATCGACTCGGCGGGTCAGCAGGCCGCCACGGCCCTGGCCGAGCAGGTCGGCAGCACGTTCGCCGAGGCGGAGGGTGAGGCGGCCGGCTCGCCGTACATCAAGGCGGGCGCGGCGGTCACCATCGCCGGGGTGTCCGACCCGTTCGGCGGCTCGTGGCTGGTGACCGGTGCCCAGCACGTGTTCGACAACACCGAAGCCGGCTACCTGACCCGGTTCGTGGCCAGCGGCCGGCAGGTGCGCTCGCTGCTCGGCCTGGCGTCCGGCGGTGGTGCCGCGCGGCCGGACCGGCCGCAGCTGACCGGCGTGTACTGCGGTGTCGTCACGAACAACAACGACCCGAACAAGCTGGGCAGGGTCAAGGTCACGCTGCCGTGGCTGTCGCCGGACTACGAGTCGGACTGGGCGTCCTCGGTCCAGTTCGCGGCGGGCACGGCCAGCGGCGCGATGTTCCTGCCCGAGGTGGGCGACGAGGTGCTGGTCGCGTTCGAGTTCGCCGATCCGCGCCGACCCTACGTGCTGGGCGGGATCGTCAACAACAACACCGCGTACAGCCTGGGCGGCGACGCGATCAAGGTGACCGGCCAGGCCGGCCAGGTGGTGCACCGCGGGTTCGTGTCCTCGGCCGGCAACAAGCTCATGTTCCACGACGAGGTGCCGCCGGGTGGCGGAACGCCGACCGCGTCGGATCTCGTGCTGGGCACCGGTGACGGCTCGCTCGCGCTGGCCATCGACCAGACGGCCGGCACGGTGACGCTGTCCTGCAAGCCCGCGCCGCCGGGCAGCAGCGCGGCCAGCGGGCAGATCTCCATCCAGTGCGGCGATGCCGGTGTCGTCAACATCGCCACCGGCGCGGGCGGCAGCGTCACCATCGACGGCGGGGATTCGCTCAGCCTCAAGGCGGCGTCGTCGATCCAGATCGAAAGCAACGGCCAGGTCGCCATCAAGGGCACCCGGATCACCCTCAACTAGCTGGAGGCTGGCGCGATGCCTGATGACTTCGTCGGTACCGGGTGGGCGTTCCCACTCGGCGTCGACGCGACCGGCCGGATCGCGCTGGCCAGGGGAGAACGGGACATCGACCAGGCGATCCAGTTGATCCTGCGCACGTATCCCGGTGAGCGGCCGATGCGGGCGGAGTTCGGCAGCCGCCTGCGGGACTTCGTGTTCGACGGTGCGAACGGCGAGAACGCGGCGGCGATCGCCAGCGAGGTGCGAGTGGCGCTGCTGCGCTGGGAACCGCGCGTGATCATCGACAACGTGATCGTCACGCCGGACGATGACGATCCGTCGATCCTCTACATCGAGATCCAGTACGTCATCAAGACGATCAACGACCCGAGGAACCTGGTGTTTCCCTTCTACACGATTCCCCGGCGGGAGGACGAACCAGCATGAGCCTGCCGATCCCGAACCTGGACGACCGCCGGTTCCAGGACCTGGTGGACGACGCCAAGCGGCTCGTCCGGCAGCGGTGTCCTGAGTGGACGGACCACAACGTGTCCGATCCCGGCGTGACGCTGATCGAGACGTTCGCGTTCATGACCGACCAGTTGCTGTTCCGGCTGAACCGGGTGCCCGACCGTTTGTACCTGAAGTTCCTGGAGCTGATCGGCCTGCGGCTGCTGTCGCCGACACCGGCGCGGGTGCCGGTCACGTTCTGGCTGTCCGCACCGGCCACCACACCGCTGACCGTCGCGGCGGGCACCAGGGTCGGCACGCCGAGAACCGAGTCCGAGCAGTCGATCGAGTTCGCCACGCTGGACGAACTGGTCGTCGCGCCGCACTCGATCGACCACGTCCGCACCGACGTGGCCAGGACGGCGGGCGAGCCGGACGAGCGCGCGCTGGCCGGCCGCAGCGACCAACTCGCCATGCACACCACGTTCGCCGCGTTCGGCACGCCGCCGACGGCGGGCGACGCGCTGCTGGTCGGACTGGACGACCCCGCGCCGAACTGCGCGGTACGGATCGAGTTCGACGGCCGGGTCGAGGGCATCGGCGTGAACCCGTCGCGGCCACCGCTGGTCTGGGAGGCGTGGACCGGCGAGGAGTGGACAGAATGCCTGCTCGGCCTGGACGAGACCGGTGGTCTCAACCGGTCCGGCGCGGTCATCGTGCACGTCCCCGGCGAGCACCAGCCCAGCGTGATCGGCGGCGACCGGGCAGGCTGGCTGCGGGCCAGGGTGGTGCAACCGGAAGAGGGCCAGCCGCCCTACACCGAGGCGCCGATGGTGCACGGGCTGACCGCGTGCACGGTCGGCGGCACCGCGGACGCACTGCACGGTGAGATCGTCGCCGCCGAGACCCTGGGCGAGTCCGAAGGCGTGCCCGGCCAGTCGTTCACCGTGTCCAGGGCGCCGATCCTGGCCGGTGCCGACCCGATCGTGGAGATCGGCTCCGCGGACGGCTGGCAGGAGTGGACCCTGGTGGACCACTTCGCCGCGAGCGCACCGCACGACCGGCATTTCGTGCTGGACGCCAGCAACGGCGTGGTGCAGTTCGGACCGGCGGTGCGCGAGCCGGACGGCAGGCTGCGCCGGTACGGCGAGGTGCCGCCGATGGGCCAGCCGGTGCGGATCCGCCGCTACGTCACCGGCGGCGGCCCGACCGGCAACGTCGCCACCGGCACGATCAACACGCTCAAGTCGTCCATCCCGTTCGTGGCGGGCGTGGAGAACCTGCGTCCGGCGCAGGGCGGTGTCGCCGGCGAGACGCTGACCGAGGCGAAGGTCAGGGGACCGCTGATGCTGCGTGCCCGCAGCCGGGCCGTCACCACGGAGGACTACGAGGCACTGGCCAGGCAGGCGGCGCCGGAGGTGGCCAGGGTGCGGTGCATCCCGGCCGGCACCGGGGACGTCGCCGCGGGGTCGGCGCGGGTGCTGGTGGTGCCGGCGGCGGCCAGCGAGAAGGGCCGGGTGCAGTTCGAGAACCTGCTGCCGCCTGCCGACACGCTCGCCACGATCGCGGCGAAGCTCGACGAGACACGGGTGATCGGCACCAGGGTCGTCGTGGAACCGCCGCTGTACCGGGGCGTGACCGTGGTGGGCCGGTTGGTCGCGCGGCCACGGGCCGGCCTGGACCGGGTCAGGGAGGACGCGCTCACCGCGCTGTACCGCTACCTCAACCCGCTGCCCGGCGGCGGGCCGGAGGGCCACGGCTGGCCGTTCGGCAGGCCGGTGCAGGCGGGCGAGCTGTTCGGCCTGCTGCAACAGGTGCACGGCGTGGAACTGGTCGAGGACATCCGGTTGTTCGGCGCCGACCCGGTCACCGGCTCGCGGGGCGCCCAGACCCAGCGGCTCGACCTGGAGCCGAACAGCCTGGTGTTCTCGTTCGACCACCAGCTACGGGTGGAGGAGAACTGATGCGTGGCGTCGTCGATCGGCTGGGCATGCCGTATCCGTTGCACACACTGCTGCCGGCCGTCTATCAGGAGGACCCGTTCACGGTCCGGTGGACCGAGGGGCTGGACGACGTCCTCGCCCCGATCGTGTCCACTCTGGACTGCCTGGCCGCCTACGTCGATCCGGCCACCGCACCGGAGGACTTCCTCGGCTGGCTGGCCGACTGGTTCGGCATGCCGCTGGACGAGAACGTGCCACTGAGCCAGCGCCGCATCGCGGTGGCGGGCGCCGTGCCGCTGCACCGGACCAGGGGCACCATCGCCGGGCTGCGGGCCCGGCTGGAACAGGCGTCCGGCTGCACCGTCGAGGTGACCGACAGCGGGGGAGTCACCTGGTCACAGACACCGGACTCGGCACTGCCCGGCGACGAACAGCCGTGGTTGTCCGTCGTGGTCCGGACCGAGGACGGCGCACAGGTCGGTGTCCGCGTACTGGACGAACTGATCGCCACGGACAAGCCGGCGCACGTCCCACACCGGTTGGAGGTTCGATGATCATCGTCTGCCGCACCTGCGGCACGCACTCGGCCGGCGGCGACGCCTTCTGCGGCAACTGCGGCGGTTTCCTGGAATGGACCGGCGACAAGGTCGTGCCGAACGTGTCCGAGGAGTTCGTGGCGCAGGCCGAGGAGGCAGCGGCCGCACCGCCCAGGCGGGGCCTGTTCCAGCGGGCCGTCACCGCCAGCCAGAACCTGGTCGGCGGCCCGGCCAGGGCGGGCGTGCTCAGCGGCGCGCCCACCACGGCGCCCCGGCCGGGCGGTCCGCCCGGTGCCGCACCCCGGCCACCCGGACCTCCCGGTGCGCCACCGAGGCCGGGCGGCGCACCGCCACCCCCACCCGGTCGCCCCGCACCGCCGCCACCACCCCCACCCGGCGCGCCACCCCCTCCGCCGCCACCCCCTGGCGGTCGGGCGGCACCGCCGCCGCCCCCGCCGCCACCCGGTGGCGCGCCGCCGCCACCGCCGCCACCCCCTGGCGGGGCACCCCCGCCACCGCCACCGCCACCACCACCGGGAGCGGCAGCGCCACCGCCACCCCCTCCTCCGCCGCCGGTGTCCGCGCTGGTGGCGCCGGTCAGCAAGGCCGAACCGGCCCCGCCCGCCGAACCGGTCGAGCGGGTGCCGCAGGCCGCGCGGCCCAAGGCACCGGCCGTCACCCGGACAGCGCCGGAACGCAAGCTGCGGCCCGGCGACCTGATCTGCGGTGCCTGCGGCGAGGGCAACCTGCCCACCAGGAAGTTCTGCGGCCGGTGCGGTGAGTCCCTGGCCACCGCCGAGGTCGTGAGCGCCCCGTGGTGGCGCAGGCTGTTCCGGCGGCGCGGCCCGAAGGTGGTCACCGCGGCCAAGCACGGCAAGCGGAAGCGGACCACGTTCGGCTTCGGCGACGCCGCCCGCCGCGTCTACCGGGTCGCCAGGGTCGTGGTCGGCGTCGTGGTGCTGCTCGGCGGCGTGCTGTACGCGGCCTACCCGCCGTTCCGCACCACGATCAACGGCGAGATCACCGGTGTGAAGCAGGACGTGACCCAGAAGGTGGACACGGTGTTCGTGCCGGTGCACGCGTCCAAGGTGGTGGCCAGCGCCTCGGCGAAGGGCCACCCCGTGTCGCTGGCCGTGGACGAGGTGCTCAACACCTACTGGCAGGCGCCCGCGGCCCAGGGCGAGTTCCCGTCGCTGACGCTCACCTTCCAGCACCCGGTCACCCTGGAGCGGATGATCGTCCACTCCGGAGTGCCGGCCGCCTACACCGCGCACGGGCGGCCGTCCCAGCTGGTGCTGATCTACTCCAACCAGGAGTCCGAGTCGCTGGACCTGAAGGACACGTCCAAGCCGCAGACGGTCAACATCAGCCACGCCCTGCGGGTGTCCAGCGTCCGGCTGGAGGTCGCGTCCACCTACTCCGGCGGCAAGCCGCCGGACGTGGCGATCAGCGAGATCGAACTGTTCGCGTTGCCCTGACCGGCCGCGTCGCCGGTGATCAGCGTGCCCAGGTCCTTGCGAGAGGTGATGCCCAGCTTGGTGAAGATGTTGCCCAGATGGAACTCCACGGTTTTCACGCTGATGTAGATCTCCTTGGCCACCTGCTGGTTGGTCAGGCCGGCCGCCACCAGATGAGCGACCTGGTGCTCCTTGGCGCTCAGCACGGCGAGCGGTCCGGCCGACCGGCCTGCGGACACCCGCAGGCCGGTGTCGGCCAGATCGGCGGCGCAGCGTTCCAGGAACGGCTGCGCACCCAGCCGCGAGTAGGCGTCGAACGCCTGCCGCAGCTGGGTGATCGCCAGCCTGCGGTTGCCCCTGGTGAGCAGCAGCAGGCCGTAGGCGTGCGCGACGCGGGCCCGGTCCAGCGCGATGTCGTCCGGTCCGGCGGTGGCCGCCAGCGCCGACTCGTACTCCAGCCGGGCGTTGTCGTGCTCGCCGAGCCGCTCGGCGAGCCAGCCGCGCAGCCACGCCGCCGTGGTGCGCAGCGCGGGACTCCGCCTCGCCAGTTCGGTCAACCGGCGCACCGCATCGGCGGCCTCGGTCAGCCGGCCGGCGCCGATCAGCGCCTCGGCGTGCAGCGGCCGCCACCACAGCTGGCAGTACCGGACGTGCCCGTTGGTGTCCGGCAGTTCGGTGACCGGGCACAGCGCGACCAGCATCGCCGGATGGTCGGCGTGCGCCTGCGCGATGGTGGCCGCGGCCAGTGCCGCGTGGTTCATCCGATCGGGCGGTTGGGCGGGCTGCCACCGCCGGGCGGCCAGCATCAGCTCGGTCGCCCTGGTGATCTGCCCGGCGGGCGCGGCGACGCACGCGGCCGTCGAGTAGACGTAGGAGCGCATGGCGGGCGTGCCGCGCCTGCTCACCTCGGCCACCGCGACATCCGCCCAGCGGCCCGCCGACGTCCAGTCGCCCAACAGGTGTTGGGCGAACGCCAGATCGGCGTGCACCAGGGGAGCGGTCTCGCCGACGGCGTCGTCGGTGGCCCGCTCGTGCAGTGCGACCAGCGTCCGCACCGCGTCGGCCAGGCGGCCCGCCCTGGCCTGCCACCGGCCGCGCGCCGCCAGCGGCACGGCCTCCAGCGGATCACCGGCCTGGATCGGCACGGCGAGCATCTCCTCCAGCGTGCGCAGCGCCGCCGTCGGCCCGTCGCCGAACCTGCCGTCGGCATCCGCCGCCAGGCACGCGGCCCGTTGCCGGATCGGTTGGTCGATGTCCGGCTCGGCCAGCACCCGCCGGGCGATGGCGGCCTCGAGCCGGCCCTGGTCCCGGCTCGCGGCGCTCGCCGCCAGCCGCAGCCATGCGCGCACCAGCAGTCCCCGGTCGGCGTCGTCGACCTCGGCATCGTCCTTGGCGGTGACCAGTTCCACGGCGGCCGCCGGCCGGCCGGACAGGTGGGCGAGCGCGGTCATGGCCAGCGTGCGCAGCGGGTCCGGCGAGCAGTCGGCGATCCTCGGCGCCAGTTCGGCCAGCCGGTCCCACCGCCACGCGGCCACCAGGGCGGCGGCCGCCCGCAGCAGGCGTCGGTCCCGTGCCGCGTGATCGCAGGTCAGATCGGCCGCGCACAACAGGAAGGTCGTCACCCGGTCCACGTCCGCGGCGACCGCCCGATCGGTACTGGCCTGTTCCAGTTCGTCGGCGAGTTCGTCGTCCTGGCCGGTGCTCGCCGCGATCCGGTGCTCCAGCGCGGCCAGCCGGTCGGCGCGCGGCGCGACCGTGGCGTGCAACTGGCGGCGCAGCTCGGGGTCCAGCGACAGGTAGACGGCGTCCCGGCGCGGTCTGCCGTCGATGCCGATCGGCGTACCGGGTACCTGCGGCCACCACCGGACGAACCCACCGGCCAGCAGCGGCGCCAGATGGGCAGGGGCGTGCGGCACCCCGGCGATCTCGGCCACGACGGCGAGCGGGTGGTAGCCGTCCAACACGGCCAGCGCGGCCAGCAGCCGGCCGGCGGGCGCGGCCAGACCGTTGTAGAACCGGCGGGTTTCGCCGGCCAGCGCGTCCGGCACCGGGAACATGCCCAGCGCGGCCGTCGGCTCGTCGGATCGCATGCGCCGCACGATGTCCAGCGCGTGACCCGGATTGCCGTCGACATAGTCGCGCAACCGGATCGCGACCGGCATGGATACCGGCCCGCCCGCGTGCTCGGCCAGTTCGTGGACGCCCTCCGCGGTGAGCCCGTCGAGCTGGATGACCGCGGACCGCTCCCGGTCGGCGACCAGCCTGCGCAGGCCGTCGCACACCTCGCGGACCGGCTGCCCACCGCCCGGCCGGACCGACCGCATGGCGAAGACCACCAGGACCCTGGCCGCCTCCAGCCTGCGCAGCACATAGCCGCAGGCGGCCAGCGACGGCTGGTCCATCCACTGTGCATCGTCCACGACGATGACCAGAGGCCGGGCCTGCTGGGCCGCCTCCACGACCCGCAGCAGATGTAGTCCCACGTCCGCCGGTGCCGCGGCCCCAGGTACCCGTTCGGACCAGGGGTGTTGCTGGTGCACCGATCGGTTCACGTGTCGGTAGAACTGTGACACGAGCCCGTACGCGAGATCGACCTCGTACGGATCGCAGCACGCCCACCACACCGCCGCATCGGGTTCGTCGGACACGAACCGGCGCAACAGTGTGGTGCGGCCGATGCCCGAGTCGCCCTCGACCAGGACGATCCACGGTTCGCCTGCCGCCGCGGCCCGCGCATGGCGGTCGAGCAGGTCGAGCTCCGCGGACCGTCCCGTGATCCAGGACGCGTCACGGGTGGCATGGTGGTGCACGGTGTCGCTCCCCGGGTTACAGCCCCGAATGGTGGTCACCACCCGGCAGCCGCCCGTTCACGTCGAGACGAAGGTACGCGGTGGACACGGACCCGGTGCTGATCCGTTCGTGGGACATCCGCTGTAACGGCGGCCCGCACGCCCCACTGCGCACCCTCCCCGACGTGCTAAATGAGACCTTCCCTGATCACGTAGGCCACCGCGTGCGTTCGGTTCCGCAGTTGGTACCTGATGGTCACAGCGTGCAGGATATTGGACACAGTGCGTTTCGAGTAAGCCAGCTTTCGTGCGATGTCGTCCGTGTCGAAGCCGTCGGCGGCCAACCGCAGCACGTCGGCCTCCCGTTCGGAGAGACCGCTGAACGACAGGCCCCTCGGCGCCAGCACGTGGTGCTGGAGCCGGGACACCTGCTTGAGCAGCCTGGACAGCACCGTGGACGGCAGCGCGGCCTCCCCGGCCGCCGCCTTCGTCACGGTGTGTGCCAGCCACGATGCCGTGGCCTCCCACCGCCACACGATCGCGCAGACACCCGCCTCGACCACGTCGAGCAGGTCCTGGTCGCTCAGTTCGTTGATCACCAGCACGATGCGGTCGCAGCCGTCGCCGCGCAGCCCGTGCAACACGGACAGGCCCGCCTTGTCGACGACGTCGAGCGCCACGATCGCGACCCCGGCCTGTTCGTCACCGCTGTCCGGCAGCAGCCGGATCTCCGGTTGGCAGCGCAGTGCCGCTGCGATGCCGGCCTGGGAAATCGGATCACGGGCGTACAGCCGGACGGCCACCGGTGCGGTCACGGACCCACCTCCGTGCTCGCGCCAGTGGAGATCGTCCCCGATCTGCGCACGGCTGTATTCGGTCTTCGCAGCATGTGCTTCCCCTCCCATCGAACGGCCGACCGGCGGGCACCCCGCCGCCGATCCACCGGGAGCACGCGCGACCCCCATTCGCCCCGACTCGGTCACGTGCTCCGCTGTCAGCGTTCACCATGGTGGGGCCGGATTGTCCTAGGGACGATCCCCAGGTTGTCCCTAGTGTGTGCGGCGACCCGCCCATAACGCCGTTCACTGCGGGCGCCGGGCTGTCCATCGCCTGGGTGGTGCGGATTCGCGCAGGCGTTACTGCGTCATTCGGCTGATTCTGGTGCGCCACGACCGTCCCGTAGCGCACTATCCGAGCCGTCCGGTTTCCGTGAGTCTGACGTCCGTGGGAGTCGTCGCGACGATCGAGACCGTCACCCTGGATGTCGACCCGGGTGCCGAGGTTTCCAGTGAGGTCCGGATCCGCAACACCGGCATGGTGGTCGACCGTGTGCTGCTCGAAGTGCTGGGCGCAGCGGCCGACTGGGCGGTGATCGAGCCACCGCAACTGAACCTGTTGCCCGGCACCGATGGCGTCGCCACGGTGACCTTCAAGCCGCCCCGGTCGTCCGACGTGCTGGCGGGCACCGTGGACTACGCCGTGCGCGCCAGGTCCCAGGAGGACCCGGCCGGTTCGGTCGTGGAGGAGGGTTCGGTCACCGTCACGCGGTTCACCGAACTCACCGCGGACATGGAGCCGAAGACGGCCCGTGGTCGTCGATCGGCGAATTTCCGGCTGGTGGTCTCCAATCTGGGCAACCATCCCGTCACCACCGAGGTGTCCGCGCTGGACCCCGACCTGCTGCTGAACTTCCGGGTCCGGCCGCCGGTCGTGGTCGCGATGCCGGGAACCTCCACATATGTCAAACTCCGCGCCGCGCCGCGCAAGCGGTTCGTGCGCGGACCGGACAAGTCGCTGCCGTTCCAGGCTTTCGTCCTGCCGGAGTCGGCGGAGCCGGTCACCGTCGACGGCGCCGTGCTGCAGCAGCAGATGATGCCCAAGTGGCTGCTGCCCGCGATCGCGCTGGTGGTGGCCGCGGCCGCGGTGCTGATCGCGTTGTGGTTCCTGGTGTTGAAGCCGCAGGTGCAGTCCACCGCGGTGCAGGCGGCCAACCAGCAGAACGCGCGACTCGCCGCCGGGGTCAGCGCGGCCAACGATGCGGCGACCCAGGCCAGCAAGGCGGCGGTGGCCGCGGGCGGCGGCGGGGGAGCCGCCGCCGGGTCGGCGTCGGGTTCGCAGTCCGGCACGTCGGCCGGCGCGAAGCCGAGCACGGCCGCGAAGGGCGGCAAGGGCACCGCCGGTGCCGGCGGTGCCGCTGGGGCGAGTCCCGCGGCGGGCACGCCGGTGTCCGCTCTGCTCGCGTCGAACGCGGCGCCCACCACGAACGGCACCTTCGCCACCGTCCCCTACACCATTGCCAAGGGCCAGAAGACATTGGCGGTCAGCGACCTCGTGTTGCAGAACCCGCTGGCGGACACCGGCATCCTGCAGATCAGGGCCGGCAACCACGCCCTGCTCGAGTTCGGCCTGGACGATTTCCGCAACCTGGACCTGCATTTCGTGCAGCCATTGCAGTTCAGCACGAAGGCCCCACTTGTCCTTGCTGTGGAATGCCTGAACACCAACCACGCCAACTGCACGGCCGCGGTCTCCTTCTCCGGCAGCACCCAGAAATGAGCCGGCAGTGGGACAACCCGCGGCGAAACAGGGCGACACGGTGACGGCCACCGACACGCACATCGTGCTGGTGCCGTCACCGGGTGGCCCGGTACCCACCCCGACGCCGCTGCCCTTCGCCGGTCAGATCACCAGCGGTTGCAGCACCACGGTGTTCATCGACGGCATGCCGGCCGCGGTGGTCGGCAGCGGGGCGACCAACCTGCCGCCGCACATCCCCCCGTCCGGCAGCTTCGCCAACCCGCCCACCAACAAGGCCACCATCAGCATGGGCAGCACCACCGTGGCCATCGACGGCAAACCGGCCGCCCGCAACGGCGACCAGGCACTGACCTGCAACGACCCGGCTCCCCTCCCGAACGGCACGGTCACCGCGGTCAGCACGGTGGAGATCGGCTGATCTCAGCTCTCGACGCCGGTGCCGGGCAGGCCGAGCGCCGCTCGGGCCCGCGCGGTGCGGACCGCAGCGGTCAGCGTGTCGATGTCGAAGGCGCCGTAGTGCCGCAGGCTGTTGATGAAGAACGTCGGCGTGCCGGAAACACCGCTCAGGTCGGCGGATTCCACGTCCTGGGCGACCCTGGCCGCGTACTCGTGCCGCTTGATGTCGTCGTGGAACCGCTGGGTGTCCAGGCCCAGATCCTCGGCGTAGCGCAGCAGTTCGTGGATCCGCAGGTTCTCCTGCCGTTCCAGCAACAGGTCGTGCATCCGCCAGAACGCCCCCTGCGCGGCGGCCGCCTCCGCCGCCTCGGCGGCCAGCTGCGCCTGCGGGTGCACGTCGCTCAACGGCAGGTGCCGCCACACGTACCGCAGATCGGTGTCGGTCAGCAGGTCGCGCACCACCGGCTCGGCCCGGCCGCAGTACGGGCACTCGAAGTCCCCGTACTCCACCACCGTGACGGACGCGTCGGCCGGGCCACGGATGTGGTCGCGATCCGGGTCCACCTCATCGATCAGGTCGACGAGCTGTTCGGCGTCGCCGAGCAGCGCCATGGTCCGCCGCTCCGGGGACAGCAGCGCGGTCAACCGGTAGACCAGCCAGGTCAGCGCCGACGCCACCACCGCGGCCGACAGCACGCCCAGCTTCGCCTCGGCCAGCAGCGGTCCGTGGAACGCCAGCGTCGCGATCAGCAGTGAGACGGTGAAGCCGATCCCGGCGATCGTGCCGCTGCCCACCACGGCAGCCCAGCCGACCTGCGGGCGCAGCCTGCGGCCGGACAGCCGGTAGAGCAGCCACGACGTGCCGACGACCGCGACCGGCTTGCCGACCACGTAGCCGATCATCACGCCCAGCGTGACCGGCGCGGTGTAGGCGTGCACCAGAAACGAGCCGTTCACCGCGATGCCGGCGTTGGCCAGACCGAACACCGGCACGATCACGAAACTGGTCCACGGGTGGTACAGGTTCTGCAGCCGGGCGTTGGGGGACAGGGTCGCGGTCAGCCCGGCGGTCGCCTCGCGGGCCAGTTGCGCCGTCGGCTGCTCACGGAACAGCCGGAACAGGCCGGTGGCCCGCTCCAGATCACCCCGGGCCGGTGTGTACGCGGACGTCACCAGCCCGATGGCCAGGCCGACCACGACCGGGTCGACACCGCTGGCCAGCATCGCGAACCACGTGATGACGCCCAGCCCTGCGTACACCAGGCCGCGCCGCAGCCCGGCCGCCCGCAGCACCAGGTGCGCGCAGAACACCGCGATCGCCACCACCAGCGGCACCACGTTGATCCGCGTGCTGTACGCGACCGCGATCACCACCAGCGCGACCAGGTCGTCCACCACGAACACGGTCAGCAGGAACACCCGCACCCGGTCCGGCACGTCCCGGCCGAGCAGGGTGAGCAGGCCCAGGGCGAGCGCCGTGTCGGTGGACATCGCCACGCCCCACCCGTGCGCGCCCGGCCCGCCGTGGTTGACGGCCAGGTAGATCAGCGCCGGAATCACCAGACCGACCAGACCGGCGAAGAACGGCACCACGAACCGGCTGCGGTCGCGCAGGTCGCCCAGGTCGAACTCGCGCCGCGCCTCCAGCCCGACGACCAGGAAGAACAGGGTCATGAGTCCGCTGTTGACCCAGGTCCGCAGGTCACGCGTGACGCCGACGCCGCCGACCCGGAACGCCAGCTCGGTGTGCCAGAACCCCTCGTAGGAGGCGACGCCCACGTTGGCCCAGACGATCGCCGCCACGATCGCCAGCACCAGCACGCCCGCGCTGGCCGACTCGGTCCGCAGGAACGCGCGCATCGGCGCCCTGACGGCCGTGGTCCACCGCGTCGCGCCGCGGAGGCCGGCTGCGGATTCGGTCACCGTCGGTGTCCCTCCTCGACGTGCTGTCTCGCCTGGTCGGCACGGTACAGTCAGGCAGAACGCGCAGAAAGGTCTCCCTCATCCCACCTGATCCCACCATCGTGGACCGGTTGCGAGCTGCCGGCTGTGTGTTCGCCGAGGACGAGGCGCGGCTGCTGGCGTCGGCAGCCGGATCACCGGACGAGCTGGCCGCGATGGTCGAGCGCCGGATCGCCGGACTGCCGCTGGAACACATACTCGGCTGGGTGGAGTTCGCCGGCCTGCGGATCGCCGTCGACCCCGGCGTGTTCGTGCCGAGGCAACGGACCGAGCTGCTGGTCCGCGAGGCGGCCGCGCTGGCCGCGCCGGGTGCCGTGGTGGTGGACCTGTGCTGCGGGTGCGGTGCGCTGGGGGTGGCGCTGGCGTCGCTGGTTCCCGATGTGGAACTGGTGGCCGCCGACGTGTCGGCGAACGCGGTGCGGTGTGCTCGGCGGAACGTGACCGGCCGGGTCTACCAGGGTGATCTGTTCGACGCGCTGCCCGAGTCGCTGCGCGGGCGGGTGGACATCCTGCTGGCCAACGTGCCGTACGTGCCGACGGAAGCGATCGCCACGATGCCGCCGGAGGCCCGCGACCACGAGCCGCAGGCGGCCCTGGACGGCGGTGCCGACGGGCTGACGGTGTTCCGCCGGGTGGCGTCGGGGGCTCCGGAGTGGTTGGCGCCCGGTGGGCACGTGCTGATGGAGACCGGTGAGAGTCAGGTGGCGACGGCGGTGTCGGTGTTGGCGGCGGCCGGCCTGACACCGAGGGTGATCGCGTCGGTCGAGTTGTTCTCCACGGGCGTGGTGGGCACGCGCTGATCGTCGGCGATGTCCGGGACGCGATCCGGTCCGTCCGGGGCGGCAGGCGAGGTCCCATCAGTGCTGGCCACTGTCGTGGCGTAGTCCGTTCATGAACAGGGTGAGCAGGCGGTCGGCGCTGTCCGGCGAGTCCTGGGCCGCCCAGGCGATGGCGCCGACCATCGTGACCACATCCGCCGCGTCCGCGTCGGCGACGACCGCGCCCGACTGCCGCGCCCGCGCCAGCAACGCGGCTCCCACCTCGAACAGCTCCGCATGCCACCCCGCCGCCGGCGCCGAGTTCAGCGCAGCCGCCGCCAGCCCCCGATAGGTCAGGGCGTGCGTGGTCGCCGCGCGCAACCACGTCGCCAACGCGTCGAACCCGTCCTCGGCCGTCAGCAGTCCGCGACCACGGTCGGCCAACGCGGCTATCTGCCCGGCGAGCACCACCTCGACAAGATCCAGCCGAGTGGGGAAATGCCGGTACAACGTCCCGCTCGCCACCCCGGCCCGCCGGGCGATCTCGTCCAGCGACGCGTCCACGCCGAACTCGGCGAACGCGAGTTTCGCCTGCTCGACCAGCTGCTCGTAGTTGCGCCGGGCATCGGCACGCATCGACCACTCCTGGCTAACCGGGGGCACAGTCCGCTACTGTAAACGGACCATGCCTCATCTTATGGGAAAGGTCGTCACATGGCGCTGTCGCAACAGGAAGCTGGGCCGCGAGAGGTTCTGGAACGGCTCCGCCAGGCGTCCATCAGCCAGTCCGCCGATGAGCTGGGCCGCCTGTACGCGGTCGACGCCGTCCATGAGTTCCCGTTCACCGCACCGGGCCTCCCGTCCCGCCTCGAAGGCAGGGACGAGATCGTGAACTGGACGACAGCGCTGTGGCACACCGATGCGTTCCGGTACGAGCGTTACCGCACCATCGCCACCTACGACACCGACGACCCGGAGACGATCGTCGTCGAGCAGGAAGCCATCGGCACCAGCACCGCTACCGGCGAGTTCGCGCTCCCCAACCTCATGGTGCTCACCGTGCGCAACGGGCAGATCGCCCACCTGCGCGACTACGTCAACATCCTGGCGGCCGCGGCCGCCGTCGGACCGGACAGCTAGCTGCCGTCGGGGTAGCCGCCCCGGTGCAGCACCATCGGAAAATGGGGCACCGTGTCGCCGTGCCGGATCGTCGCTCGCCACCCGTCCGGGTAGGGCCGGGGCCACCAGCCGGCGATCGGGGTCAACACCGCCCGCAGCTCGTCGATCACCTCGCCGCCGAACCGGTCCCGCCACCGCGCCTCCACGGCGGCCAACGCCGGCCCGGTCGCGTCCCGCGCGGTCCGGCCCCGGTCGGTCAGCCGCACCTGCTTGCCCCGGCTCGGCGCCGGTTCGACCACCACGTAGCGCTGCTGGGTCAGGAACGTCAGCGAGGTGTCGATCGCCTCACGGGACACGCCGGACAGCCCGGGCAGGTCCCGCACGAGCACGGGCGCGTCGGCCAGCACCCGCAGCACGTTCTGCCGCAGCGCCAACGCGGGCTCCGACCCGGTCTCCACCTCGATGGTGAACGCCAGCAGCACCCGCGCCAACAGCGTGGCCAGCGACAGCGGACCCGTGGGCGGCTCCCGGTCCAGCACCCGTGTCCTGGTCACCATGTCGATGCCGATGATCGGCAGGCAGTCGGGCAAGGCGGGGTCCAGCGAGGCGGCCACCGCGGACAGCGCGGCCCGCAGCCGGTCGGCGTCGAACCGTTCCCGCCACCGGCCCTCGACCACGTCGAACACCTCGGCCCACACCTCACGGGCCTTCCGCCCGGCCGGCGTCGGGCGCAGCACCGCCTGCGGGCCGGGCCGATTCGGGTCGCGGTCGCGCGGGCCGAGTTCCGCCATGACGTAGCCCCAGCGCAGCATGCCGCCGAGGTTCGTGCCGGTTCCGGCCAGCCGCGCGAGTTCGGCGACGGTGATGCCGTCGTCGGTGACGTAGCGCAGGCACGAATACCACATCGGCGACGCCACCAGCCACGGTCCGGACCTGGACCCGCCCCGGGTGGTGCGGTGCGCCATGCGGTGCTCGAACTCGTTGTCCATCTCGACGGTGACCGCGATCCACACCTGGGACAGCAGCGTGCACAGGGGAGTGCCGGTCATGTCGGGCACCGTACGGCCGCCCCCGGACACTCGCGCGGCGATCGCGTCGGTGACCGACATGTTCCGCAGGGCGGCCTCCGCCGACAGCCGGCCCTCGCGTATCGACCAGCAGTCCATCACGAGTGGCCGCACCCGCAGCACGTCGCCCAGTCGGTCCAGCTCCGCCGGTTCGAGCTCGACATGCCTGCGGTAACGGGAGAAGGCCACGTCGACCATGCGGCCGTCGACCCGTGCGGCGGCCCACAGCAGGAACGCCAGTGGCCAGATCCTCGGGCCCCGGCCGGCGCCGGTCCAGTCCACGATCACCATGCCGCCGTCGGGCATGGTGATCGCGTTGGCCGGCACGAAGTCCGGGTGCACGAAGGCGTGCGGCAGGTCGGCGCCGTCGTCCGCGTCGACCAGCCCTTCCCGCACCGGTCCGTACTCGGCGGTGTCCGGCAGCGCGGCCAGCGCCGCGTCGATCTCGGCGCGCGGACCGCCGCCCGCCGGCACGATGTGGTGCCACGCCCCACCGGCCCGCAGTCCGTCCGCCGCCCGCGTGTGCAGTCGGCCGAGCAGGACGCCGAGCACGGCGAACGTCCTGGCGTTCGGCGCCGCCCTGGTGCCGGTGACGAACTCGGTCACCAGCACGGCCCGACCGTCGACCGTGGACACCGGCTCCGGGTCGGCACACCGCTCCGCCGGGAAACCCGCACGCTGCAACGCTCGCAGGATCGCGGCGTCGCCGTCCACCTGCGCCGCCGGGCGCTCCGGACCGAACACCCTGGCCACCCAGGCGGGCCCGTCGGGCCGGTCGACGCGGTACACGCCGCGGTCCAGTTCGGTCACTCCGGTAACCTGAATTCCATACCGCCGCACCAGATGCGTGGCCAACCAGGCATCGGTCACAGCGGATTCCTCCCCTTAGCCGCGAGTCGCTCGTCGCGCAAGTTCAGTCGTGCCAACAGCGTGTGAACTTTCCCCGACCGGATGCTGTCAGCTTGCCTGACAGTTGGTCGCACTTGTCGACCTGCGGCACGGTACTCGTGACACTGACACCGTGAACGACGCACTGCTCGTCATCGTGGTCGTGACCGCGCTGGCGTTCGACTTCACCAACGGCTTCCACGACACCGGCAACGCGATGGCGACCTCGATCGCCACGGGTGCACTCGGTCCGCGTACGGCGGTCGCACTCTCCGGGGTGCTGAACCTGGTCGGCGCGTTCCTCTCGCTGAGCGTCGCGGCGACCATCGCCAGCGGCCTCGTGGACACGAACCTGGTCACCCTCACCGTGGTGTTCGCCGGCCTGGCGGGCGGCATCATCTGGAACCTGCTCACCTGGCTGCTGGGCATCCCGTCCAGCTCATCGCACGCGCTGATCGGCGGTGTGATCGGCTCGACGATCGCGGCCGCCGGCCTGTCCGGCGTGAAGTGGCAGGGCCTGGTGTCCAAAGTGATCATTCCGGCGGCCCTGTCGCCGATCATCGCGATCCTGGTCGCCGCCACCGGCACCTGGCTGGTCTACCGCCTGAGCAGGCGGGTCGCGGCCGGCGCCCGCAGCCACGGCTTCCGGATCGGCCAGATCGGGTCGGCCTCGCTGGTCTCGCTGGCCCACGGCACGAACGACGCGCAGAAGACCATGGGCATCATCACGCTGGCGCTGATCGCCAACGGGACGCTCAAGTCCGGTGCGTCGGCACCGTTCTGGGTGATCGTGTCCTGCGCGATCGCCATCAGCCTCGGCACCTACCTGGGCGGCTGGCGGGTCATCCGCACCCTGGGCAAGGGCCTGGTGGAGATCGAGTCGCCGCAGGGCATGGCCGCCGAGTTCTCCTCGGCCGCGGTCATCCTGCTGTCCAGCCACTTCGGATACTCGCTGTCCACCACGCACGTGGCCACCGGCTCCATCCTGGGCACCGGGATCGGCAAGGCGGGTGCCGAGGTCCGGTGGAACGTCGCCGGCCGCATGGCGACGGCCTGGCTGTTCACCCTGCCGGCCGCCGCGATAGTCGGCGCGGCGGCGTTCGGCCTGGCCCACGTCATCGGCGGGCTCGCGGGCGGGATCGCGGTGTTCGTCATCCTCGCCGGGGTTGCGCTGGCCATCTGGCTCGCGTCGCGCCGGACGCCGGTCGACCGCAAGAATGTCAACGCCGAGTGGACCGGTTCGATCGCGCCGGCCGAGCCGACGCCTGCCGGGGTCTGAGGGGACGTCACGATGGACTGGATCAACCTGACCGCCCTGTGGCAGATCGTCGTCTTCGGGCTGATCGCGGGCGCCGGCCTGCCCGCGGTGTTCGCGCTCGGCCTGCGGGCCCTGAGCCTGGGCGCCCGCACCCAACCCGGCTCCGGTGAGTCCGACGAGATCGTCGGTGGCAACCCGGTGGGCATGGTGCTGGGCGGCGTGTGCTTCCTGATCGTCCTGGCGAGCATCGCCGGCGGCATCTACTTCATCGTCGCGGCCAGCTAGGTCGCCGTAGGGGAGAGGCTCACATGGAGTTGCCTCCGGTGTTGGCGTCGATCGTCGGTTGGCTGCGGGCCGGCTATCCCGACGGCGTGCCAGAGCACGACTACATCCCGCTGTTCGCGTTGCTGGCGCGCCAGCTCACCAACGACGAGGTCACCGCCGTCGCCGAGGAACTGGCTTCCGGCGGTGACGCCACCTCCGGCCAGGCGATCCGGGACGCGATCACGGCGGTGACCAACGAGCAGCCGCTGGACTCGGACGTGGCCAGGGTGAGCGCCCGGCTCGCGGCGGGCGGCTGGCCGCTGGCCACGCCGGACCGGTTCCGGCACAACGGTGCCGGCTCCTGACGCGACCGAACGGCTGGGGGTCGCCTAGGGTCGGGGCGTGGCCGATGAGCGAACCGTTGCCGACCTGATCGTGCGCTGTCTGGAGAACGAGGGTGTCACCCACATCTTCGGTATTCCGGGCGAGGAGAACATCAGGCTGGTCGACGCGATCTCGCGGTCGTCCATCACCTACGTCCTGACCCGGCACGAGCAGGGCGCGTCGTTCATGGCCGAGACCTACGGTCGGCTCACCGGCCGGGCAGGCGTGTGCTCGGCCACTCTCGGGCCGGGCGCGATCAACCTGCTGCTGGGCACCGCCGACGCGACCACCAACTCCACGCCGCTGATCGCGCTGTCCGCGCAGGTCGGCATGCACCGCAGCTTCAAGGAGTCGCACCAGGGCGTCGACCTGGTGTCGATGTTCGCGCCGGTGACCAAGTGGTCGGCGCTGGTGGCCACGCCGGGTGCGGTGCCCGAGATGGTGCGCAAGGCGTTCAAGCTGGCCCAGACCGAGCGGCCGGGCGCGGTGTACCTGGCGGTGCCCGAGGACGTCGAGGAGGCGGCGATCGCCGACGCGGTGACACCGCTGCGGGTGAACGTCCCGCGCACCGAGGAACCGTCGCCGGAGCAGGTGGCACGGGCGGCGGCCATCCTGATGTCCGCCCACGACCCGATCGTGCTGGCCGGGCACGGCGCGGCCAGGGCAGGTGCCGGCGCAGCGCTGCTGCGGTTCGCCGAGACGCTCGGCGTGCCCGTGGCCAGCACGTTCCACGGCAAGGGTGTGCTCCCCGACGACCACCCGCTGTCCCTGGGCGCGGCCGGGTTCATGCGGCACGACTACGTGAACTTCGGCTTCGACCGGGCCGACGTGATCGTCGCCGTCGGCTACGAACTGCAGGAGTTCGACCCGGTCCGGATCAACCCGACCGGTGACACCCGGATCATCCACGTGCACCGGTTCCCGGCCGAGGTGGACGCGCACTACGACGTGTCCGTCGGGCTGCACGCCAACATCGGGCACAGCCTGGACGCGCTCGCCGCCGCCGTCGACCGGCGGTTCGACACTCGGCAGGGCGGGGAACGCATCAAGGACCTGCTGGCCAACGAACTGGTGGCCGGCCAGCAGGACGACCGGTTCCCGCTGGCCCCGGCCAGGATCGTCGCCGACACCCGCACGGCGCTGGACCGCGACGACATCGTCCTGGTCGACACGGGCGCGCTGAAGATGTGGATGGCCCGGCTGTACCCGACGTACGAGCCGAACACCTGCCTGATCTCCAACGGCCTGTCCACCATGGCCTGGACCGTGCCCGGCGCGATCGGCGCGAAGCTCGCCAAACCCGACCGCAAGGTACTGGTCGCGACCGGCGACGGCGCGTTCCTGATGAACTCGCAGGAGATCGAGACGGCGCTGCGGATGCGGTTGCCGATCGTGATCCTGATCTGGGTGGACGACGCCTACGGGCTGATCAGCTGGAAGATGGATCTGGAGATCGGCCACGACGTCGACACCCGGTTCACCAATCCGGACTTCGTGAAGTACGCGGAGAGCTTCGGCGCCACCGGCTACCGCATCACCTCGGCGGCCGAACTGCTGCCCACGCTGCGTACCGCGCTGGCCGCCGACACGGTCTCGGTGATCGCCTGCCCGGTCGACTACTCGGCCAACCTGCGACTCATCGAGTCTCTCGGCGAACTGGACGAATCGCTGTCCTGAGCCGCGCTCACCCCAGCGTCCGGAGGAACGCCGCCACCGCGCGTGGTCCCCGGAACACCCACAGATCGGCGTCGGTGGCGACGATCCTGCGGCGCACCTCGGGCAGCGACCGCCGACGATAGGTGATCAGCCACCACCAGAAGTCCGCCCGCTCCCGCGCCCGCCGCAGCGCCCGCCACGCGCAGCGCCGCAGCGCGAAGTCCAGCAGCAGCACGGTGTCCGCCGCGCCCAGCCGGACGTCGAGCACGTCGTACGGGCCGAGATCGCCGTCCATGATCCATTCCGGCTGGTCGGTCAGGGCACGTTGCCGTGTCGCCCACCGCTCATGGGTCAGCGGAGTGAGATCGGCCTGCCAGAAGTGTTTGTCCAACTCGACCACCGGCAACCCGCCACCATGAACTGTCGTCGATTGAGGTCCATCGCGATCCCTTCGGGTGGCCGGGTTGCGGCTGGACGCTAACCAGGGCGTCCCGTGCCCGAGTGAATCGACGGCGAACCAGGCGTGACCATGTCACGAAGAACCGGCTGCGCGGTCAGGGAGTGCGGCCGAACACCGGTTCCCGCTTCGCGACGAACGCCTGAACGGCCTCCCGGTGGTCCTCGCTGACCCCGCACTCCATGTGGCGCGGGATCTCCCGCTCCATCGACGCGGCGAGATCGTCGTGGTCGGCGTCCACCAGGTTCTGCTTCATGTTGCGCAGCGCCAGTCGCGGCCCGTCGGCGAGCCGGGCGGCCAGCACCCGGGCGGCGTCGGCCAGTTCGTCGGCCGGCACGATCCGGTTGAGCAGCCCCAGTTCCCGGCACTGCTCGGCGCTCACCCGGTCGGACAGGAACAGCATCTCCCGCGCCCTGGCCGGGCCGACCAGCCGGTGCAGCAGCCACGCCGTGCCGTAGTCGCCGGACAGGCCAACCCGCGCGAACGCCGTGACCATCACCGTGGCCGGACAACCGATCCGCAGGTCGGCGGCCAGCGCGAGACCCAGACCGGCACCGGCCGCCGCACCGGGCAGTGCGGCGACGACCGGTTTGGTCAGTCCGTACAGCCGACCGACAGTCGCCGCCTGCGAGTCCCGCTGCCGGGCGATCCGCTTCGGCTGCGGCGCCGACGCCGAGCCGCCCTCGCCGCCGCGCTCCGCGAACGCCTTCACGTCACCACCGGCGCAGAACGCCTGGCCGGCACCGGTCAGCAGGACCGCTCCGACGTCGTCGGCCGACTCCAGCTCGGCCAGCAGCGCGGCCAGGCCGCCCAACATGTCCGGTGTCAGCGCATTGCGCCGTTCCGGCCGGTTCAGCACGATCCGGCCGACGCCGTCCCGCACCTCGCCCAGCACATCGGTGGTGCCCGTGTCGATCGTCCGGTCTGTCATGACCGCGATCGTGCCACAGGTCAATCGGCCTGCTCGGCGAGAAAGTCGGCGACAATGGGCGGAAGTTGGGGCGCGTACCAGATGTTGTAGTGCGTCGTGTTGGGTATGATCGCCAGCCGCATCGGGGTGGGCGTGCTGCCGTCCCAACCGCCGTCCGTGCTGCCGCCGCCCAGCAGCCCGAAGAACTCGGCCGCGTGTGTGGTGGTGATGCTGTCGGTGTCGGCGTACACCAGCAGCGTGGGCACTGTGATGCCGGGCACCTCGTCGGTCCAGTCGTAGTCCGAGCTGATCAGTTTGCCCGTCTTGTCCATCAGCGTCGGGAAGGCGTCCACGTCCGGTGCCACGGCCGCGTACTCGTCGCGGGTGCCGGAGGGTGGCGCGCAGGCTGGCGCCGCCGCCCAGCGAGTAGCCGACCAGGTCGACCCGGTCCAGGCCGAGATGGCCGGCCAGGGTGGCGAGGTCGTCACCGAACTCCTCGAAGCTGAACGGGCGGTCGGCGTCCGGGCTGTGGCCGTGGCCGCGCAGGTCGACGGTGATCACCCGCCGGTCGGCTGCCAGGTGCTCGGCCAGGTCGCGCAACATCAGCGTGGTCCCGAAACCGCCGTGCGTCGCGATCACCGGGACGCCACCGGAACCCCTGCTCTCCCAATACATCCGCGTGCCGTTGATCGGTGCGTACCCGCTGCTCACCTCGGTCATGACGAGACGGTAACGCGCGGGTCGGACGCATTCTGCGAGTTGACCCGAGCGGCCGGCCCGATGACCGTAAGAGATCGGTAACCACCCGATCGGCGGGGTCTGACCATACGAGGAACTACCCTGCTGTCAGGCACGATCATCGATTGGGGCCTCACAGGGTCGGGCCGGTCGACGCGGGAGCATGCATGATCACGTTGGTTGTCGTCGGGTTCCTCGCTGGCGTGATCACGAGCATCTCGCCGTGCGTCCTGCCGGTGCTGCCGGTGGTGCTGACCGCCGGCGCCAGTCGCCGCGAGCCGGTGCCGGTGCTGGCCACCGCCGGAGCGCCCGCCCGCGGGGCAGACCCTGGCCCGGACGACGGCGAGACGCCCGCCCGCAGGCGGTCCTGGCGACCGGTCGGCGTGGTCGTCGGCCTGGTGATCAGCTTCTGCCTGGCCACCCTGTTCGGGTCGCTCGTGCTCAGCGCGCTGCACCTGCCCCAGGACCTGCTGCGCTACCTGGGCATCGCCGTCCTGGTGATCATCGGCGTCGGCCTGATCTGGCCGGCGTTCGGCGAGCTGCTGGAGCGGCCGTTCACCAAGCTGCCGTCGCGGCGGGTCAACCCGAACAGCAACGGGATCGTGCTCGGCATGGGCCTGGGCCTGCTGTACGTGCCGTGTGCCGGCCCGGTGCTGGCCACCATCGTGATCGTCGGCGCCAACCACACCGTCGGTTGGGGCGCGTTCGTGCTCACCGTCGCGTTCGGCATCGGTGCCGGCGTCCCGCTGCTCATTCTGGCGCTGGCCGGCGAGCAGGTCACCCAGCGAACCGGTGTGCTCAAGCGCTACGCCCGCCAGCTGCGGGTCACCGGCGGCGTGCTGATGCTGGTCGTCGCCGTACTGATCGGCTTCAACCTCACCGACGGCCTGCAGCGCAACGTGCCCGGCTACACCACGGCGCTGCAGAACCTGGTGGAGGGCAACGCATCGGCCACCAAGGAGCTGCACTCGCTGTCCACCGCCAACAAGAACGGACCGGGCAACGTCAGCTCGAACGCCGGCAGCTCGGCCGGTTCCGGTGACAGCGGCAACGCGCCCTGCACCGAGGACGGCCAGACGCTGGAGAACTGCGGCACCGCCCCGGAGCTCACCGGGATCACCGGCTGGCTGAACACCCCGGGCGACAAGCCGTTGAGGCTGGCCGGCCTGCGCGGCAAGACGGTGCTGATCGACTTCTGGACCTACAGCTGCATCAACTGCCAGCGCACCCTGCCGCACCTGGAGGCGTGGTACAGCTCCTACCACCAGGACGGCTTCGAGATCATCGGCGTGCACACCCCGGAGTTCGCCTTCGAGCACGTGTCGTCCAACATCTCGGCCCAGGCGAAGTCGCTGGGGGTGAACTACCCGGTGGCGATCGACAACAACTACGCCACCTGGAACGCCTACAGCAACCAGTACTGGCCCGCCGAGTACCTGATCGGCCCCAACGGTCAGGTCCGGCACGTCACGTTCGGCGAGGGCAACTACGGCACCACCGAGGAACTGATCCGGCAACTGGTCTCGGAGAGCAACCCGTCGGCGTCGCTGCCCAAGGCCACCGACGTGCCGGACAGGACGCCGGCCGAGATGTCGACCCCGGAGACCTACCTGGGCTACCAGTACGCCCCGCTGCACATCACCGGCCAGCCGCCGGTGCAGGACGCCGCACAGACCAGCACGCTGCCCAACGCGATCAAGCAGGACACCTTCGCGCTGGGCGGCACGTGGACGTCGAACTCCGAGGACCTGGTCGCCGGGCCCAACGCCCGGTTGGCGCTGCGGTTCCAGGCCAAGATCGTGTACCTGGTGATCGGCGGCACCGGCACGGTCGGCGTCCGCGTGAACGGGCAGCTCACCAAGACGCTGACCATCGCAGGCGTGCCGAAGCTCTACACGCTGGTGTCGGGTCCGAGCCAGAAGTCGCTGCTCAACCTGTCGATGAGTCCCGGCGTCCAGGCGTACGACTTCACCTTCGGCTGACCTGTCCGCTACGGTCGGAAGGCGTGAACGTCTCCGAGTCGGTGTTGACCCCGTTGGCCTTCCTGGACCGCAGCGCGTACGTGTGGGCGCGGCGCACCGCGGTACGCGACGGCGACCGACGGTGGACCTACGCCGAACACGTCGACCGGGTGCGCAGGGCTGCCGCGATGCTGCGGAACGAACTCGGTGTGGCACAAGGGGATCGGGTCGCCACGCTACTGCCCAACGTGGTCGCCATGCTGGAGCTGCACTACGCCGTGCCCGGCGCCGGCGGGGTGCTGGTGCCGTTGAACACCCGACTCGCCCCGGCCGACTACGCCTACGTGCTGGACCACAGTGGAGCGTCGGTCGTGGTCGCGTCCACCGAACTGCGCGACACCCTCGATGCGGCGCTCGTCGAGATGGCGCAGCCGCCCAACGCCATCGTGTGGGTGGATCCCGACGATCCCGGCCGGTGCGAGTACGAGGCGATGCTGGCCGGTGCGACGCCCGCACCGCTGACCTACCCCGGGGACGAGAACGCGCTGCTGTCGGTGAACTACACGTCCGGCACCACGGGTCGGCCACGTGGGGTGATGACCTCGCACCGCGGCGCCTACCTGCACAGCCTGGGCGTGATCGCGGAGGCCGGGCTGGACACCCGCAGCACCTGCCTGTGGACGCTGCCGATGTTCCACTGCAACGGCTGGGCCTACACGTGGGCGGTGACCGCGGCCGGCGGCACTCACGTGTGCCTGCCCAAGGTCAGGGCCGACGTGGTGTGGCGGGCGATCGCCGAGGACGGCGTCACCCACCTGTGTGCCGCGCCGACCGTGGTCACCATGCTGCTGAGCGCCCCGGAGGCACGGCCGACGGACTCGCCGGTCCGGCTGACCGTCGGGGGAGCGCCGCCCACGCCGAGCCTGCTGGCCGGTGCGGAGAAGCTGGGTATCGCGATGACCCACATGTACGGCCTGACCGAGACGTACGGCCCGCTCGCGGTGTGCGCGTGGCAGCCCGAATGGGACGACCTGCCCGACGACGAGCAGGCCAGGCTGCGGGCCAGGCAGGGTGTCGGCACCGTGGTGTCGGACCGGATGCGGGTGGTCGACGCGGACATGCGCGATGTGCCGGCCGACGGCAGCACGGTCGGCGAGGTGGTCATGCGCGGCAACAACGTCATGCTCGGCTACTACCGCGACCCGGCAGCCACCGAGCAGGCGTTCGCCGGTGGCTGGTTCCACTCCGGCGATCTCGCGGTGCTGCACCCGGACGGCTATGTCGAGCTGCGCGACCGGCTCAAGGACGTGATCATCTCCGGTGGCGAGAACATCGCCAGCATCGAGGTGGAGCAGGTGCTGGCCGCGCACCCGGCGGTGTCCGAGGTGGCCGTGGTCGGCCGGCCGGACGACCACTGGGGCGAGGTGCCGGTCGCCTACGTCACCACGACCGGCGATGGTCTGGACGCCGATGAGCTGCGCGCCTTCGCCCGCGAGCGGTTGGCCCATTTCAAGGTGCCCCAGCAGGTCATCGTGGTCGAGGACCTGCCGAGGACGGCCACCGGCAAGATCCAGAAGTTCGTCTTGCGCGACCGCACCTGACCGGCCGTGTCGACACGGCACGCTTGCTGGCGGCTGGCGCACGACGTACAATATTCTGTACGTCGTGGAGGTGGGCCTTGAGAACCATGAGTTACTCGGAGTCTCGGTCACGGTACGCCGAGACCCTGGACGCGGTCGCCAACGATCATGAGGAAGTCGTGATCACCCGCGCAGGGCACGAGCCTGTGGTGATCGTCTCGCTGGACGACTACCAGTCACTCAAGGAGACCGCGTACCTGCTGCGCAGCCCGGAGAACGCCCGCCGCCTCGTGACCGCCATCGAGCACCTCGAAGCAGGCCACGGAATCCAGCGGGATCTTGCTGAATGATCCTGACCTGGGACCAATTCGCCTGGGAGGACTACCTCTGGTGGCAGGCGCAGGATCGCAAGATCATGAAACGGATCAACGAACTGATCAAGGACATCAGCCGAAACGGCAATGAAGGCATCGGCAAGCCCGAGCCGTTGAAGCACGGCTTCCAGGGCTACTGGTCGCGGCGGATCAATGACGAGCACCGGCTGATCTACAAGATCGAGGAAGACGAGATATGGATCGCCGCCTGCCGCTACCACTACGGCAAGTAGGCACGACCCACTCGCGTCGACTTCGGCCGCGGCGAGCCGAAGATCGACCGGCCGCGCGGTACGAACAGAAGAGGACCTGAGCCTCATCGCGCGCCCCCGTCCGATGGAAGGGCGGTCTCCCGTCAGGTCAGGTTGTCGGCCTGGGTGCGCAGGAAGCGTTGTTCCGCTTCGTTGCCGGTCCGCTCAGCGGCCGCCCGATAGGCGGCAGCCGCATCGGCGGGCCGGTCGAGGCGGCGGAGCAGGTCGGCGCGGACGGCGTGCCAGACGTGGTAGTCGGGCAGGTCCAGGGCTTCCACCAGGTCCAGGGCCGCAGCCGGGCCGCTGGTCTCGGCGACCGCGACCGCCCGGTTCAGCGCCACCACCGGCCCCGGCGCGACCATCAGCAACTGGTCGTACAGCGCGACGATCTGCCCCCAGTCGGTCGCCGCCGCCGTCGGCGCGGCACTGTGCACGGCGTTGATCGCGGCCTGGATCTGGTACGGCCCCGGCTGGTCGCGGCGCAGGCACCGGCGCACGATGTCCTGACCCTCGGCGATCAGGCTGGCGTCCCAGCGGGCCCGATCCTGGTCGGCGAGCAGCACCAGGTCGCCATCCGCGGTGGTCCGGGCGGGTTGCCGCGAGTGGATCAGCAGCATCAGCCCCAGCAGGCCCAGCGCCTCCGGCTCGTCCGGCATCAGCCCGGCCAGCAGTCTGGCCAGCCGAATCGCCTCACCGCACAGGTCGGCCCGCACCAGCTCACCGCCGGAGCTGGCCGCGTAGCCTTCGTTGAACACCAGGTAGAGCACGGCCAGCACGGACCGCAACCGGTCCGGCAGGTCGGCCTCGTACGGCACCCGGTACGGGATACCGGCGTCCCGGATCTTGGCCTTCGCCCGCACCAGCCGCTGCGCCATGGTCGGCTCGGCCACCAGGAACGCGCTGGCGATCTCGGCCGTGGACAGCCCGCCGAGCAGCCGAAGCGTCAGCGCGACCCTGGTCGGCATGGCCAGCGACGGATGGCAGCAGGTGAAGATCAGGCGCAATCGGTCGTCCAGCACCGGACCCTCCTCGACGGGTTCGTCGGCGGCGTACAGCAGGGCGGCGGCGGCGTGCCGTGCGTCGCGTGTGGACTCGCGGCGGATCCGGTCGATGGCCCGGTTGCGGGCCGTCGTGATGATCCAGCCGCTGGGACTGGGCGGTACGCCGTCGACCGGCCATCGCCGGACCGCCTCGGTGAACGCCTCCTGCACGGCCTCCTCGGCCGCGTCGATGTCACCCAGGTACCGGACCAGCACCGCGACCGAGCGCCCGTACTCCTCGCGGAACACGCGCTCGACGCCGTGCTGGTCGGGCATCAGGCGTCGTCCTGGATCGGGCGCACCTCGATGGGCAGCGTGCTGGCCTCGCACATCCGCCGCGCCCAGTCCAGGGCCGCGTCCAGGTCGGGCACCTGGATCACCACGAACCCGCCGAGGTGTTCCTTGCCCTCGGTGAACGGGCCGTCGGTGATCAGCATCTGGTCACCGTCGCGGCGCACCACGGTGGCCGCGTCGGACAGGTGCAGCCGGCCGGTGAACACCCACACCCCGGCGGCGACCATCTCGTCGTGCAGCCGTCCCAGGTCCCGCATGACGGGCTCCAGCACCTCCGGTCCGGGCGGGGCGCCGTCGGGCTGGTACAGGCCGAGTAGGTACTGCTTCATCGTCAGCTCCTCACGGTAGGACTGTGCCTGCCCTCTACACGAACGGCGGTCCGGCGAATCGACACGGGAGGTACCGGCATTATGGCGGAATCCACTTTTCTGGCCGGCGAGGCACGCTGGCGGGCTCGGCTGGGCACGTTGCGGCAGGTGGTCCGCCAGGAGCTGGTGGCCAGGCAGCTCGCCCGCCACCTGGCGGGACCGCCGCTACGGATCCTGGACGTCGGCTGTGGACAGGGTACGCAGTCGGTGCAGTTGGCGCGCCACGGTCACGACGTGACCGGCGTCGACGCGTCCGACGCGCTGCTCGCCGACCTGGCCGACACGCTGGCGGCGGAACCGGCGGCGACCAGGGCGCGGGTGCGGACGATCCAGGGCGACGTGCGGGACGTGGCGATGCTGTGCGAGCCGGGCGCGTTCGACGTTGTCCTGTGCCACGGCGTGCTGATGTACTTCCCCGATCCCGAGCCGCTGCTGGGGGAGGTGGCCCGGATGGTGGGCGACGGCGGCCTGCTCGCTCTGCTGGTGCGCAACGGCGACGGCCTGGCGATGCGTCCCGGCCTGCTCGGCGACTGGGCGACGGCGTGGCGGGCGTTCGACGGTTCCGCCTACGGCAACCGGATCGGCGTGGCCGCCCGAGCGGACCGGATCGCCGACCTGACGGCGGCCCTGGCCGGTCACGGCATGACCGTCGACACCTGGTACGGCGTGCGGATCTTCACCGACACCGCGTCCGATGACGCCCCGCTCCCGGACGGCGCCACCCTGGCCGCGCTCCTCGACTGCGAGGAACGCGCAGGCGTCACCGATCCCTACCGGGGCGTGGCCGCTCTGACCCACGTCATCGCGCGCCGGACCTGACCATCCACTGTGCTCAGTCGGGTACCGGTGGTAGCCGGTCCAGTGTGAAGCCGAACACGTCCCGGTAGGCGGCCAGCCGGTCGGCATCGGACAGTTTCGTCTCGATTCGCTCGTCCCCGGTGGTGCGGATCAACCGTCGCCCGCTCAGCGTGACCCTGCCCTCCGGCAACGGCAGGGTGACGGTCGACCTGCGGGTGAACACCGAGGCCGGCGAGTGCTGCTGGAACCAGCACATGGCGGCGAAGTCGCGCAGCGCACGGGGATGCCGCTCCAACCGGTACACCGGCTTGCCCTCGCGGACCACGTCCACGTCACCGGTGCCGTCGGGCACCGGTCGCACCTGGTAGACCCCGTCCGGGTCGACCTGGTCGGCCGGATCGTCCAGCAGCAGCGGATGTCGGGCGTGCTGGCCGAACCCGACGTCCACCAGCCACGGCCGGTCCAGGTCCACACGCAGTGCCAGGTGGTCGAACGGCGGTCCGAGCACACCGTCCGGGTCGTACACCTGCGCGGCCAGCAGCGTCACCCGGTAGCCCAGGGCGTCCAGCAGCGCGGCGAACAGGCCGTTCAACTCGTAGCAGAACCCACCCCGCCCGCGGTGCACCATCTTGTCCACCAGGGCGTCCTCGGCCAGCATGATGGGCACGCCGAGCGCGATGTCCAGATTCTCGAACGGCACCGTCGTCACATGGCTGACCGCGAGGTCCCGCAGCCCGCCGGCACTCGGTGCCGCCCCTGGCCGGGAGTCGATCCTGGCCAGGTAGGCGGTCACCGTGTGCTGGTCGAGCATCCGGCCATCATGCCACCGACGACTCCGGCTCCACTGCTGCCGGGGTGATCAGCGGGAAGTGGCACGCCGCGACGTGGCCGGGGCCGAACGACCGCAACTGCGGCTCCTCCTCGGCACACCGGTCCTGCGCGAGCGGGCACCGGCTGCGGAACCGGCAGCCGGACGGCGGGTCGATGGGGCTGGGGATCTCGCCCTTGATCGCCGCGCCGTTCTTCAGCTTCTCGGTCCTGGGGTCCGGGATCGGAATGGTGTTGATCAGCCCGGAGGTGTACGGGTGGGCGGCCCGGTGATAGATGTCGTCACCGGTACCGCGTTCCACCAGCTTGCCCAGGTACATCACACCGATCTCGTCGGCCAGGTACTTCACCACGGCGAGGTCGTGCGAAATGACCACATAGGACAGCCCGTGCTCGGTCTGCAACCGGCGCATCAGGTTCAGCACCTGGGCCCGGATGGACACGTCCAGTGCGGACACCGGCTCGTCGGCCACGATCAGCTTCGGGTTGAGCATCAGCGCGCGGGCCAGGCCGATGCGCTGCCGCTGGCCGCCGGAGAACTCGTGCGGGAAGCGCTCCAGTGCCCTGTGGGGCAGTCCGACCTCGTCCAGCATGTCGTGGATTCGCGACAGCTGTTCCCGGCTGCTGCCCGAACCCTGCACCTGCAGCGGCTCCCGCAGGATCGAGCTGACGCGCATCCTGGGGTCGAGCGAGGCGTACGGGTCCTGGAACATCATCTGCAGGTCGCGGCGGTTGCGGCGCAGTTGCCTGCCCTTCATCTCCGAGACCCGCCGGCCGGCCAGCGTCACCTGACCCGTGTCCGGCCGTTCCAGCGCGACGATGACCCGGCCGATGGTGGTCTTGCCACAGCCGGACTCGCCCACCAGACCGAAGGTCTTGCCCCGGCCGACCTCGAAGGACACCCCGGACACGGCCTTCACGCTGGCCACCTTGCGCTGCAGGACACCCGCCGTGATCGGGAACTCCTTGACCAGGTTGTCCACCACCAGCAGGCCGCCGCCGTTCACGGTCGACCCGGCGACCTCGGGTTCGGGCTCATTGACCACGACGGTGGACCGGGTGGTCTCGGGCTCCGGTCCATGGTGCTCGTGGCCGCCTGCCGCCTCCAAGGTCAGGCCGATGGTGGCGGCGACGTCCGCGCCGAGCGCCTCGACGTCGGACACCTTGCTCAGGTCCAGCGGTCCGTCCACCGGGTGCCAGCAGGCGAACTGGTGTTCGGACACGCTGCCGGCGCTCAGCAGCGTCGGCTCGTCCTTCGTGCACTGGTCGGTGGCCAGCAGGCAGCGCGGCGCGAACCGGCAGCCGGGCGGCGGGCTCGCCAGGTCCGGCGGCAGGCCCGCGATGCTGTACAGGCGCTCGTTGTTGTCCTGCTCCAGGCGCGGGATCGAGCCCAGCAGCGCCCGGGTGTACGGGTGGTGCATGCGCTCGAACAGCGTCTCGGTGTCGGTGGTCTCGACGATCCGCCCGGCGTACATGACGTTGATCCGGTCGGTGTGCCCGGCCACCACGCCCATGTCGTGGGTGACCAGCAGCATCGCCATGCCGAGCCGGTCCTTCAGGCCGGACAGCAGGTCCAGGATCTGGGCCTGGATCGTCACGTCCAGCGCCGTGGTCGGCTCGTCCGCGATCAGCACCTTAGGCTCGCAGGCCAGTGCCATGGCGATGACGACACGCTGCCGCAGGCCGCCGGAGAGCTGGTGCGGGTAGTCCTCCAGCCGTTCCTTCGGCCGGGGGAGACCGACCAGGCCGAGCACCTCGGCCGCCCGGTCCATGGCCTGCTTCTTGGTCACGTTCCGGTGCTGGAGCACACCTTCGGCGACCTGGTTGCCGATCGTCTTGGTCGGGTCCAGTGACGTCATCGGGTCCTGGAAGACCATCGCGATGTCGTTACCGCGGATCTTGCGCATCTCGTGCTCGGGCAGGCTGGTCAGCTCGCGGCCGTTCAACTTCACCGAGCCGCCGACGATGTGACCGCCCGGCGGCAGCAGGCGCATGATCGACAGGCCGGTCATGGACTTGCCACATCCGGACTCGCCGACCAGGCCCAGCGTCTCACCCGGCTTCAGGTGGAGGCTGACGTTCCCGACCGCCTGCACCGTCGAGCGACTCAGCTCGATGTGGGTAGACAGGTTGCTGAGCTCGAGGACGTTCTCCACGGATTGGTCTCCTTGCCGGCGGGTCTGCTGATCCGCTTGCTGCCCGGCCGATGTGGTGGTTTCGGACTGCCACATGTTGGTCATCGGCGACGCAGCCGAACGTCCAGCGCGTCCCGCAGCGCGTCACCGATCAGGTTGCAGGCCATGACGGTGACGACCAGCAGGATGCCCACCGGGTAGATCAGCCACCAGTAGCCGTTGTTCAGGTTGCCGGCGCCGTCGTACAACTGGTCGCCCCAGTCGGTGCCCGGGTACTGCACACCGAAGCCGAGGAAGCCCAGTGCGGCCAGTGCGAGGATCGCGTCGGCCACCTGGAACGTGATGTTGACGATGACCACGCCCAGCGCGTTGGGCACCAGGTGCCGCAGGATCAGTCGACTGCGACTGGCACCCATGACCCTGGCCGCCGACACGAAGTCGCGGACCCGCAGGGTGAGCACCTCACCGCGGACCAGACGGGCCGGGAGCAACCAGGAGAGCACCCCGAGCAGGATGCTCAGCGTCGCCGTCGTGGCGCTGTAGCGCGCGGCCACCAGCAGGACGATGAACAGGAACGGGATCGCCAGCAGGACGTCCACGATGCGCATCATGATCGCGTCGACGATGCCGCCGGCCAGACCGGCGATGGCGCCCCACAGCGTGCCGATGACGGTGGCGATGACCGCCGAGAGCAGACCGATCTCCAGTGAGGTCTGGCCGCCCTTCATCAGCCTGCCGAGCACGTCGAAGCCGTTGCCGTCGGTGCCCAGCGGGTAGCCGCCGCCCGGGGACTGGTCGGTCAGCAACAGGTTCGAGTTGAGCTGGTCGCTGTGGTAGAAGATCGGGCCGAGGAAGCAGAACAACACCAGCAGGACGACGATGACCAGGCCGGCGGTCGCCAGCTTGTTGGACACGAACTCCCGGACCGCGAGCCGCCAGCCGCTCTGCACGGCACCGACTTCGCCGCCTTCGGGCGTGCGCTGGGGCGCGATGGTCGTGTACGAGTCAAGGGTTGCCATGTCACACCAGCCGGATTCGGGGGTCGGCGACGGTCAGGGCGATGTCGGCGATCAGGTTTCCGAGAACGGTCAATATGGCGCCGACGAGGGTGTAGCCGATCAGGACGCTGTAGTCCTCGTTCTGCAGGCTGTTGAAGAACAGCAGACCGAGGCCGTTGATGTTGAACGCGCCCTCGATGAGCAGGTTGCCCGCCAGCAACACCGGGATGGACAGACCGATCAGGGTGACCATCGGCAGGCAGGCGTTGCGCACCAGGTGCCGCATCAACACCAGGCGCTCGGGGAGACCTTTGGCTCTGGCCAGTTTGATGTAGTCCTGGGCCATCACGTCCAGTGCGGACGAGCGTTGATATCGCGAGTAGTTGGCGACGCTGACCGCGGTCAACGAGACGATCGGCAGGATCAGGTCCTTCCCGTGTTTCAGTGCGCCGCCCAGGGTCTGATCCTGGCTGACATTCGGATCGACCCACCCCAACCGCAGCGCGAAGATGTCGATCAGAATCAGGCCGAGCAGGAACACCGGCATCGAGTACAGCGTGAAGGAGATGCCCGTCAGCACGTTGTCACCGACGCTGTTGCGCTTCACCGCCTGGTAGATGCCCAGCGGGATCGCGATGCCGATGGCCAGCACGACCGCCACGCCGGACAGGAACGCGCTCAGCGGCGCCTTCTCCAGCACCAGGTCGGTGACCGACTGGTTCAGCTTGAAGGAGAACCCGAGATTCCCGTGAATAACTTGGTTGAGGTAGGTGACGAACTGCAGGATGATGGGCCGATCGAACCCATGCTGGTGGTTGTAGGCGGTCACCTGCTCCGGAGTCGCCCTCAGCCCCAGGGCGGCACGACCCGGCGTGGGGGCGATGATGTGCAGCAGGGCGAACGTGACGAGGACGATGCCGATCAGCACGATGACGGCCGTGGCCAGGCGCCGGATCAAGTAGCCGGTCATGCCAGGGGCGTCCCTTCTTCCGATGCGGGTCGGGGTGGGTCACCCGTACCGCTACCAATGTGAGGCAGGAGACGGCGAACCGCCAGGGGTCAACTGGCCGCCGTTGGGGACATGCACGCCGACCACCGCCGATCTCACCGGGTAGGTGGCATCGACGGCAGCGGCGTGACCCGATGAAACGCGCTCACTGCCAGCCGCGCTCACCTTATGGTTCGAGTCGTGGCCCGGACAACAGGCC
>DASXCQ010000092.1:0-14134 GCA_036491115.1 Pseudonocardiaceae bacterium | reverse complement strand
TAGCGTGTGCGAGACCGTGACATCGGGCGAGGAGGTGGGATCCCATGAACGCTGTATCGAGGTGGGTGCTCCCCTCGCCGTCACGGTCGGGCGATTGACGTAGGTGTCGCCGGGAGCGCCTTGACGAGGCAATCCCGAAAGGCAGTACCTATGGATTCTGTGCATTTCACTCCGGGCACGGGCGAGCACGGCGTGGTGGTCACGCGGGTCGCCGACAGGCACTGGCACGCTCTGGAGGACGACCTGGTGGTCGGCCGGGGCGTGGCCTCACGCAGGCCCGACGGTCGGACCTTCCTCAGCGTCGACGCCTGGCACGGCGTGGTCTTCGACCAACTCGCCCGTGCGATGCTGGCCGACCTGCCGACGCCGCTGTACACGGTCGTCGACGAGGCTGACCTCGACCTGACGTCCAGCTGGGCGCGAGTCGGCTTCGCGACCCGGCGCCGCGAGTGGGAGTACCTCGTGCCCACCGATCGCACGGTCACCGGGCACACCGTGAGTCCGCCCCCGGCCGTGACGATCCTGGCCGCCGGTGAGGCGAAGGAAGGCCCACTGCGCGAGTTGGACCGCACGATTCGCGATGAGGTCGACGCCACCGTCGGCTGGGACTCGATGCCGGGTGAGGTGCTGGCCCGGCCGGACCGGGCTGCCCTGCTGGACCCGACGAAATATGCGGTAGCAACCGAACTCGACCGCTATGTGGGACTGGTTCGGGTGGTGGCGGTGACCCGGCAGCCACGGATCGGGCTGATCGCGGTCCGCACGGATCAGCGCCGCCGCGGTATCGCCAGGGCGCTGCTGGCCCACGTGCTGGGCTCGCTGCACCGCTCCGGGATCGACACGGCGTCGGCCGAGGTGGACGAATCCAACGAGGCGGCCCTGGCGCTGTTCGAGGGCGTCGGTGCCCGGCGCGCGAGCAGCAACCTGGAACTGGTGCGCCGCTGATATGGCAAGCACAGCCAAGGGGATCGAAGTGGAGGGCACCGTCATCGAGTGTCTCCGCAATGCCGCGTTCACCGTGGAGCTCCACAATGGGCACAAGGTGCTCGCACACATCAGCGGGAAGATCCGCAAGAACTACATCAAGATCCTGCCGTACGACCGGGTGCTCGTGGAACTCAGCCCGTACGACCTCACCCGTGGCCGGATCATCTTCCGGTACCGGACGTAGCGGTGAGCCCGGGCGATCAGTTTCCAGAAGGCGTCCTGCGGTGCCAGTTCAGCACCGCCGCACAACCAATGCCAACGACGGCTCCTCAGACCGGCAGTTTGTCGCGAGTGGTGGAGGTGGTCTGCTGGATCTGCTCGCCGGCCCGTTTGGCGGCCCGGCGGGCGCGCCAGCCTACGGACGGCTTGCCCTCGGTGTCGGCCGCGGCAATGAGCAGACCGCCGGCCAGACCTGCGTTCTTGATGAACTGGATCAGCTGTTGCTGCCTGTCCTGGTCGTTCTCGGCAGCCCAGAAGGGGTGACCGGCGGCGGTGGTCGGCACCAGACTGCCGATCAGCGCCAGCGCGGCCAGACGCGGCGCCCGGCCCATCGCGAACAAGGCCCCGGCACCGATCTTGACGGCGGCATCGACGCGGACCAGGGTCACTGGATCGGTGGGCACGGTCTCGGGCAGCGCGTCCTTGGCACGCTCGGTGATGTCGTCGAGCAGCGGTTTGGCGGCTTCGGCGTGCGCCTCGGGTTGGCGCAGTTCGTTGATGCCGCCGACGATGAAAATGGACGCGAGTAGGGGACGCGCCAGCCTGCGGAGAAGCATCTCGTCGCCTTTCACGAGTAGGAACACCTACGCCAGGGAGTACCCGGTACCGCGTTCCGGCAGTCGTGTGACGAAGCGTGACGGCGTATGCGTGAACGGCTGTGGACCATCCCCACCTGCGTGGTGCGCGGAACTACGCCACGGGCCCGTGCCGCGACCCTGCCGCTGATGCACCCTGGCCTGACCTCGAGGTTTGTGCCAGGGAACGCGCCAATAGGCCGGCGATGCGCCAGACCATGGCCGTGTCGTGTCCGTAGGGCGGCGTGGCGGTGGGCTGGGTGGTCACCATCGGTGCGATCACGGCATGCTCACCGACCGCTTCGGCGTCACCTGGATTTTCGGCGCCACCCCTGTGCACTGACCCTACGCCGAGCTACGACTAGGTCTACATCGGACACCGGGCTGAACGCCAGTGGCCGGTGCGGCGCCCGCCGATCCTGCTGCGGTCCGGCGTCCTGTTTGAGCACGCTGGGCGCCTGGGCACTGGACCGCCAACGGGCCCCGATTCCGGAAGTAGAACGTCCGCGATTGGCCCTAGAGTGCCACCTGACCGGCGATGACACTCCTGGAAGGTGTACGGGTGCGATCTCGAAGGAAAGGCATGTGGTGGGGAGCCGCCATCGAGGCGCCCGATCCCGGCGCGTTGGCGAGGTTCTACTCCGAACTGCTCGGGTGGAGCATCGGTCACGATGAGCCAGGCACGACGATCCTCGCCGCTCCCGAGGGATCCATCTATGTCGTATTCCAGCAGGCGACCGGCTACCAGGCCCCCGTGTGGCCGCCCGTGGCCGGACAGCAGCGCCCGATGATGCACCTCGACTTCCAGGTCGCAGACCTTGACTCGGCGGTCGCCGAGGCCCTCGCACTGGGAGCCTCCGTCGCTACCCACCAGCCGCAGGACAATGTCCGGGTGCTCATCGACCCGGCCGGTCACCCCTTCTGCCTGTGCCGCGACGACGGCTGACCGCCTGAACCCGCGGGCACACGTTCCGCCTCGCGTACGGTGAGTCACCGCACGGCTACCTGATGACCCGCCGGATCGAGCGCGCGATGGCGCTGCTGGGTCGTGGCCACCTCGACATCACCGAGGTCTGCTTCGCGGTCGGATGCTCGTCGGGATGCCCTCCTGTGTGGCGAAACAGGTGACCGGGCCGGTCAGGAATCGAGAAGCAAGGGCCCGGAACCGCGGCTAGCGTGACCGCCATGGACATCACCATTCACACGACGGTCCTCCCGCACGCCGACCCGGATGCCGCACTGGCCTTCTACCGCGACATCCTCGGCTTCGAGGTCCGCAGCGACGTCGGGAACGGCACGATGCGCTGGATCGTGGTCGGCCCCTCCGGCCAGCCCGGCACGTCGATCCTCCTGGCACCCCCCGGCGCCGACCCCGGCATCACCGATGCCGAGCGCAGCACCATCGCCGAGATGATGGCCAAGGGCACCTACGGCTGGATCATGCTCGCCACCTCCGACCTCGACGCCACCTTCGACAAGGTGCAGGCCGCGGGCGCCGAGGTCGTCCAGGAGCCGATCGAGCAACCGTACGGGGTCCGCGACAGCGCATTCCGCGATCCCGCCGGCAACCTGGTCCGCATCCAGGAACTGCGCTGAGCCCGTTCGTGCGACCGCCGCGCGGTGGTTGTCCGAGTCGACCCGTCGCGCCGGCTGGTGTGGTGCCAGTGCCGCATCACGCAACGATGGGTAGTAAGACGTGCTCGGCGTGAAGGCCAACTCGATCCATGCGCCGCGCACCACTCGGTGGCCTCGGCCTCGCCGTGCGGACCATGGTTATCGCGGATCAGGCAGAGCTTGCCTACCGGGAAGCAGCGACGGAGCCGTTGACAAACGCTCATCAACCGCCAGGATCAATGCGTTGTCCAGAGATGCGGGGTAGCGGCTTCCGCTCCCGGCTACGGAGAATTGCCGTCGGCGCGAGAGTATTTCCGGAAGCGGCCACGTCGCTATAGCGGACCCGTGGGCTGCGCCGGACGGGACACACGAATGCGCTCGACAGGTGCATTGGCGAGCCCGTGGGCATCGTCGGCGAGCAGTTGCGAGAAATCGTCAATGAATTGATGTACGGGTTTATTTCGCCGACCGTCTCGTATACCATCTATAACTATGGTGGATGGCAGTCGAGAAAGAGTCTTTCCTTTCGGGATCGGTCGCCATCGGGTGGCGATGTCGCCATGATCTGGGGAGTGCTGGCCCTCGGTTTCGTCCTCAGTCTCGACAATTTCCGGGTCTCGATCGCGCTCGGTACCGTCCCGTTCGGCTTGAAGCGCGCAGTGCAGGTCGCGGTGACCTTCGGGCTGTGGGACGCGGTCATGCCCCTGGTCGGGCTGGTGATCGGTCGCGAGATCGGGGAGTCCGTCGGGAACGTCGCCGATTGGGTGGGGGCCGCGGCGCTCGGCGGGTACGGTCTGTACCTCGTCATCTCGGCCCTTCGGAACCCCGAACCGGACGAGATGGACCAACCATGGGCACTGTTCGGCATCCCGCTGACCCTGAGCCTGGACAACCTGCTCGCCGGGGCGAGCTTGGGGATCCTGGGGCTCTCGCCGTGGTTCTCGGCCGCCGTCTTCGGTGCCATCACGGCTGCGATGTCACTGGTCGGGCTGCAACTCGGGCGGGCCGCCGCGCGCCTCATCCGGATCCGCTCGGACCTGGTCAGCGGGATCACCCTGATCATCGCCGCGGTGGCGTTGCCGTTGGTGTTCGGAAGCTAGCCCGGTGCGGGCGTGGGATCAGCGGAATACCGTCGGCCGGTGATTCCGCGTTGGCGGCCTCGACCGTCCGGGCGACCAGGTCGTGGTCGGGCGACAGGTGGCAGACCGGGTCGGTGCGGGCGGCGTCGCCGGTGAACTGGAACGCCTGGCAGCGGCATCCGCCGAAGTCCAGCTCCCGCCGATCGCAGCTCCGGCACGGATCCGGCATCCAGTCCGTGCCGCGGAACGCGGTCATCACCGGGGACTCGGCCCAGATCCGCTCCAGCGAGTCCTCGCGGATGTTGGCCCGCGGCAACGGCAGGGACTGAGCGGCCGGGCAGGGCAGCACGTCGCCGTTCGGCGTCACGGTGAGCTGCCGCGAAGCCCAGCCGCCCATGCAGGGCTTCGGGTAGCGGCTGTAGTAGTCGGGAATGACATAAATGACGTCCATGCGGTCGCCCAACCGCTCGCGGGCGGCCCGTACGACGACCTCCGCGGCCTCGAGCTGGGCCCGGCTCGGCAGTAGCGCGTCACGGTTGCGCCAGGCCCAGCCGTAGTACTGGGTGTTGGCCAGCTCCACCCGGTCGGCGCCCATCTCATCGGCCAGCCCGAGCACGTCGGCGACGCGGTCGATGTTGTGCCGGTGCAGCACGACGTTCACGGTGAGCGGCCAGCCCAGCTCCTTGACCACGCCCATGGCCTTGATCTTGCGTTGGTAGGACGGGGTCCCGGCGATCCGGTCCGACAGGGCAGGTTGGTCGGCCTGGATGCTGATCTGGACGTGATCCAGGCCGGCGGCGCGCAGCTGCTCGGCCCTCGGGCGCGAGAGCCCGAGTGCGCTGGTCACGAGGTTGATGTAGAGGCCCAGAGCGTGGGCCTCCGCCACGATCTCCACCAGGTCGCGCCGCAGCAGCGGTTCCCCACCGGACAGGTGGCACTGCAGAACCCCCAGGTCGCGGGCCTCGACCAGCACCCGCCGCCACTCGTCGGTGGCCAGCTCGTCGGAGTAGTCGGCCATGTTCAGCGGGTTGGAGCAGTACGCGCAGGCCAGCGGGCAACGGTAGGTGAGCTCGGCCAGCAGGCCGAAGGGGCTATCCATCGGCGAGCTCCACGCAGCGCCGGGCGACGAGCCGGGTCAGGAACTGCCGCACCTCGTCCTCTCGGACGGTCTGGTAGCGCGCTCCCAGCTCGGCCACGATCTCGGCCACGGTGTGCCGGCCGTCGCACAGCTTGAGGATGTCCGCGCCACTGCCGTTCAGAACCACCACGGTCTCGGGGTGCAGCAGGACGTGACGCTGCCTGGTCCGGCTGAAGGTCAGCTGGACGTGGCGCGCCAACCGAGGATAGTCCGACGAGGACGCACGACTTCGGATCGTCGTTTCGGTCGTGGTCGAGTCCATGGTGATCACTCCGGGTAGGCCTGGTCGATTGCGTCCATCAGGCTCCACAGGACGTCGCACTTGAACGACAGCGCGTCGACGGCGCGTGCCTGGGACTCCGCGGACACACAGTGCGCGTTGACCACATCGAGGGCGTGGTCGCAGTCGCGGGGGGCCTGTTCGAGGCGGGCGCGGAAGTAGGCAAGGCCCTCGGGGTCGATCCAGGGGTACCACCGTTCGAAAGCGACCAGCCGCTGGGCCATCAGGTCCGGGGCGAACAGTTCGGTGAGCGAGGACGCCACCGCCTCCACCCATGGCCGGGTCCGGGTGAAGTTCACGTAGGCGTCGACGGCGAACCGTGCCCCCGGGACCAGGTGCCGGTGGTCCTGGATCTCGTCGTGGGTCAGCCCGGCGGCCTCGCCGAGGCGCAGCCACGCCTCGATGCCGCCTTCGCCGGCGCCGGTGCCGTCGTGGTCGAGGATCCTGCGGATCCAGCGGCGGCGGACCTCGAGGTCGGGACAGTTGGACAGGATCGCCGCGTCCTTGCGGGGGATGTTCTCCTGGTAGTAGAAGCGGTTGGCCACCCAGCCCTGGATCTGGCGGCGGCTCAGCCGGCCTGCGTTCATCCGGACGTGGAACGGGTGCTGGTCGTGGTACCGCCGCGAGTGGGCCCGCAACGTCTCGACGAAGCCGTCCGTGCCGGTTGTCGTTGTCCTGGTTGTCGTCGTCATGGCCCTACACCTCGACCTCGAGGCCGTCCATGGCTACCTCCATGCCGCTGTCCTCCACGATGCGCCGCTCGGGCGCGTACTCCAGCAGGATCGGGTTGGTGTTGTTCATGTGCACGAAGATCGTCCGCCCCACGCGCAGCGACGGGAGCTGAGCCAGGGTGCCGTCCGGGCCGTCGACGGGCAGGTGACCCATCTCCCGGGACGTCTTGCCGGCCAGGCCGAGCCGGATGAGTTCGTCGTCGCGCCAACAGGTCCCGTCGATCAGCAGGCAGTCGCAGCCCGCGATCGCCGCGCGCAACGCCGGCGTCAGCGCCTGTACCCCCGGCAGGTACACCAGCGTCCCCCCGCGGCGCTCATCGGTCAGCCGGTAGCCCACGACGCGGCCGTTGTCCACCCCGGGTCCGAACCGGGCCCGCTTGGTGGTGGGCACGTCGAACGCCAGGCAGGACAGCTCGTCAGCTAGGGGCACGTCGGTGCCGGGGACCACCGCCCGCCACTCCACCGGGCAGTAGCGCTCGAGCGTGCGCAGCAACCCTGTGCCCTCACACAACGTCGTGCGCACCGCCGACGTGGCGTAAAGCCGCAGGGCGCGGGCCTCACGCAGTAGCAGCAGGCCCAGCGTGTGGTCGAGCTCGGCGTCGGTGAGCAGCACCGCTTCCAGTGGCGTCGCCCGGTCGCTGCCGTGCGGGTGCAAGCCGGGGAATGCCTCGATCTGCGTACGGACATCGGGCGAAGCGTTGATCAGGAACCACCGGAGCCCGTCAGCACTGATCGCAACCGAAGACTGGGTGCGCGCGAGGCCGGCCCCGGAGCGGACCGCGGTGCACACCGGGCAGCCGCAGTTCCACTGCGGGGAGCCGCCCCCCGCCGCCGAGCCCAGCACCCGCAGCAACACCCTGGCACTCCTCCGTGGTCGTTCCCGAGCCGTGGAGGGCACCGGACCAGGTCGGTCTGGCGCCCTCCACGCCCGACTGGCTAGTCCTCCAGTTGAGCGACGTACATGGTCACCTCGGCCGCGACTCCGATCTCGTCGAACTCGGGCGTCTCCCACACAGCGAGCTGAGACTCCATGGATTCACCTCCTCTCTGCCCGGGATTGCCGGCTGACGGACATGCGCTACGACGTTTCCGGCAGGGCGAAGACAATCAGAGCGCTGCCGTGGCCCGCGCCGAGCATGCCGGGGAGGAATCCCTCGGCCCACCCGCCCCAGCCGACCGGCACGGCGACGTACTGCCTCCCGTCGACCATGTAGGTGGTCGGGTTGCTGTGGTGGCCGCTTCCGCACTGGAACTGCCACAGCAGTTCCCCGGTGCGCGCGTCGAGCGCGTTGAACTCGCCGGATGGTTCGCCGGCGAACACCAGGTCGCCGCCGGTGGCGAGTGCCGATGCGCACATCGGGAGTTCGTTGCGCCAGCGCCACTTCTCCTGGCCGTTGGTATCGAACGCGCTGATGGACCCCGCCATGTCATCGATGTCCACCGCAACGCCCGCGCCCCAGTACGGGATGCTCTCCTTGAACTCCCGGCGCCGCCGGGTGGCCGTCGCGCCGGTGTCCTGGACCGGGACGTAGAACAGCCCGGTCTTCGGGCTGTACGCCGCGTGTGTCCATTCCTTGGCGCCGGCCGGACCCGGGTAGAAGTGAACCGGTTCTCCCTCCTTCTCCGGGTACACCTTGGCCGTCACGTCGCCGCCCCTCGTGATTGCGCCCCAGGTGATGCGGTCCACGAAGGGGGTGACCTGGACCAGCGCGCCGTTGGTTCGATCGAGGACGAAGAAGTATCCGTTCTTGTCGAAGTGCCCGAGCAGTTTGCGTCCGTCCTGTTCGAACAGGATGCACTCGGCGATGCTGTCGTAGTCCCACAAGTCGTGCGGGGTGCACTGGTAGTGCCAGCGGATCTGACCGCTGTCCACGTCGACGGCGACGATGCTGTCCGTGTAGAGGTTGTCGCCCTCCCGTACCTCGCCGTCGAAGTCGGGCGCCGGGTTGCCGGTACCCACGTAGAGCAGGTTCATCTCCGGGTCGAACGTGCCGGTGACCCAGCAGTTCGCGCCGCCCCGCGCCCAGGCCTCGCCCTCGGCGGGCCAGGTCTCCGAGCCGGGCTCTCCAGGCTTCGGCACCATGTAGCAGCGCCACTGATGCTCGCCGGTCTCGACGTCGAACGCGTCGAGGTGGCCGCGCACGCCGAACTCGCCGCCGGAACTCCCGACGATGACCATGTTCTTCACGACCAGCGGGGCGACCGTGGCACTCTCGCCTGCCCGCACGTCTCCGTAGGTCTGGTCCCAGACCCGCTTGCCGGTGGTGGCGTCGAGCGCGAGCAGACGAGCATTCGCCGCGACGAAGAAGACCTTTCCCGAAGCCACGGCGACCCCACGGTTCACGTTCCCGCAGCACAGGGACACGTCGAACGGGACGGCGTGCTTGTACCGCCAGATCTCCACACCCGTCTTCGCGTCGAGGGCCCACACCCAGCCGTCCCAGCCGGACAGGAACATGATCCCGTCGACGACGATCGGGGCTGCCTCGAACGAGTAGGTGGACGCGCCCGCGATCAGACCGGTCGTGCCGGCCTGGAAGATCCATGTGGGGCCGATGCGTTTGACGTTCTCGGTGTTGATCTGGTCCAGTGGGCTGTACCGCTGGCCGTTGTAGGCGCCGTAGTAGGTGAGCCAGTTCCGCGGCTCCTCGCGGGCGTTGAGAATGCGTTCGTAGTTGACACCGGACGTCACCGGGGGCGCCATCTCGCCGCCCGCGACCTTGCCACTCAGGTTTCCCTGGTCGACAGCCTCGCCCGCGTCCACGTACTCGACGGTCATGTCCTCCTCCTTTGCTACGGCTGGGGCTGTGCCGGACGGTCGAGGCGGGCCTCTGGTGGTGCGTCCCCCAGGACGACGATGGCCCCGGTCAGCCCCCGGCCCTCGTCGTTGCCCGTGGGTGAGCTGAACCAGTAGTAGCCCGGTCCGTCGAGGTTGAGCGTCGCCCGGCCCCGCGAATGGTTCACCAGCCAGATGAACTTTCGGTCGCCATTGCTTGGCAGGAGCGCGCAGTGCGTGTTCAGATCGTCATTGATGAGCTCGAGATCGATATCCCCGCCGTGGGGCATGACCAGAATTGTGGGGTCCCAGACGAGTTCGTCCGGGTTGATACGAATTGTGGCACGCATGCGGCCATCCGATCCCTCGGTGGCCTGCGCGATGTTTCCGGTTCCCAGCACCCGACCCAGCGCTGCTTTGTTCTGCGTGTTCAACCCGAGCCTGTCCAGCAGGTCGGATCGCGCATCTATGGTCGTCATCGGGCATCACCCTCCTTGTCCCGAATCCCCGTATCGACTTCGCATCGGCCGCGCCGTGCTGCCGGTCGCGGCTGGTTGCACACCGCGCGGTACATTATTCGAATTCGGCGCGAACCCTTTTCGTGGCGTCCGGTGTCCGACTGCAAATCGGAAGTCGAATTGCACGCTACGCCGGGTGAATCACACCGACAAGTGTGGGCGCCGGTGCGGGCCGGCTCCTGCCGTTCGTCCGCGACCGGCTACCGTTCGAACCCGATGTGGCGCCGTTGGGAGAGTCAGGCGAGGTCGTACCGATCGAGGTTCATGACCTTGTCCCACGCGGCGACGAAGTCCCGCACGAACTTCTCTCCCGCGTCGTCGCTCGCGTACACCTCGGCGATGGCACGCAGTTCGGAGTTCGAGCCGAAAACGAGATCCACGCGACTACCGATCCACTTGACGTCACCGCTGATACGGTCGCAGCCCTCGAATATCTCCGCAGCCGCGGATACCGGCCGCCATTCCGTGCCCATTTCGAGCAGGTTCGCGAAGAAATCGTTGGTCAGCACACCGGGCCGCGAGGTGAACACTCCAACCGGGGACTGTCCGTGGTTGGCGCCCAGCACGCGCAGGCCGCCAACCAGGACCGTCATCTCCGGTGCGCTCAGGTTGAGCAGGTTCGCCCGGTCGACCAGCAGGTGCTCGGACGGCAGCCGGTGGCCCTTCCCGCCGTAGTCGCGGAACCCGTCCACGACCGGCTCGAGCGCGGCGAAGGACTCCGCATCGGTCTGCTCCTGGGTCGCGTCCATGCGTCCCGGGGTGAACGGAACCCGGATGTCGTGGCCGCCGGCCGCGGCCGCCCGCTCGACGGCGGCACACCCACCGAGCACGATCAGGTCGGCGAGCGAGATCTTCGTGCCCTGCGTCCGGGAGCTGTTGAAGGACTCCTGGATCCCCTCGAGGGTGCGCAGCACCTGCGCCAGCTCGTCGGGGTCGTTGACCTCCCAGTGCCGCTGAGGCTCGAGGCGGATACGCGCCCCGTTCGCCCCGCCGCGCTTGTCGCTGATGCGGAACGTGGAGGCCGACGCCCATGCTGTGGCGACGAGCTGGGAGACCGACAGCCCGGAGGCGAGGATCTGGCTCTTGAGCGCGGCGACGTCCGCGGCCCGGACCAACTCGTGGTCCACGGCGGGGATCGGGTCCTGCCAGAGCAGCGTCTCCTGGGGCACCAGCCGCCCGAGGTAACGCTGGATCGGGCCCATGTCCAGGTGCGTCAGCTTGAACCAGGCCCTGGCGAACGCGTCCGCCAGCTGATCCGGGTTCTCCAGGAAACGCCGCGCGATCGGCTCGTAGGCCGGGTCGGTCCGCAGCGCGAGGTCCGTCGTGAGAATCGTCGGGGCGTGTGTCCTCGACGGGTCGTGGGCGTCCGGCACGGTGCCGGCCCCGCCGCCGTCCTTCGGGATCCACTGCCACAGACCGGCGGGGCTCAGCTCCAGGTCCCACTCGTAGCCGAAGAGGGTCTCGAAGAAGCTGTTGTCCCACCGGGTCGGGGTAGGTGTCCACGTACCCTCGAGCCCGCTGGAGATGGCGTCCGCGCCCTTGCCGGCACCGTAGCCGCTCTTCCAGCCCAGGCCCTGCTCCTCCAGGCGGGCGCCCTCGGGTTCGGGGCCGAGGTACCTGTCCGGCTCGGCCGCGCCGTGGGTCTTGCCGAACGTGTGCCCGCCCGCGATCAGCGCGACGGTCTCCTCGTCGTTCATCGCCATCCGCCGGAACGTCTCGCGGATGTCCCGGGCCGCGGTGAGCGGGTCCGGGACGGTGTTCGGGCCCTCCGGGTTGACGTAGATGAGTCCCATCTGGGCGGCGGCCAGCGGGCTCTCCAGCTCCCGGACGCCGCTGTGGCGCCCGTCGCCGAGCCAGGCACGCTCAGGACCCCAGTAGACGTCATCGTCGGCCTCCCAGGCGTCCGCCCGGCCGCCGGCGAAACCGAAGGTCGGGAAGCCCATCGTCGCCAGCGCGCGGTTGCCCGCGAAGATCATCAGGTCGGCCCAGGAGATCGTGCGGCCGTACTTCTTCTTCACCGGCCAGAGCAGCCGGCGCGCCTTGTCGAGATTGCGATTGTCCGGCCAGCTGTTCTGCGGCGCGAAGCGCTGCATGCCGGCGGCCGGGCCACCTCGGCCGTCGTCGATGCGGTACGTCCCGGCACAATGCCAGACCATCCGGATCACGAGCGGCCCGTAGTGACCGAAGTCGGCCGGCCACCACTCCTGCGAGGTTGTCAACACCTCGTCGACGTCCCTGGCCAGGGCGTCGAGGTCCAGGGTCCGGAACTCCGCCGCGTAGTCGAAGTCCTCACCCATGGGGTCGGTCACGGCGGGGTGTTTCCGGAGGATCGTGAGGTTGAGCTGGTTGGGCCACCAGTCGCGGTTGCTCCGGACCGGGAACGGATGACGGCTGCGCCCGCCCGAGACGGACATGCCGAGGCCGCCCCCGCTCTCCTCGTTCATCTCGCCGACCACGGCGCCCTGCCTGTCAGACACCGGAATCCTTCCCTCAGATGTCCAGCGCCCGGCGCACGGCCGGTGCGTTCCGTCGGGAAACCGGCACCATGTCGTCCGTCCCGTCATCCATGACCAGCAGCAGCTCGCCCTTGAGCCCGCGCTCGACCTCGCGGATGCGGCTGAGGTTGACCACGTACCGGCGGTGTACCCGCAGGAAGCCGGCATCCGCCAGCTCGCCGTCGAGCTTGTCCAGGCTCTGCGAGGCGGCCCGCAATCGTCCCTGAGCAGTGGCCAGCCACACGTCGTTTCCGTCCGACTCGGCGAAGGAGATCTCCGGCAACCGCAACAGCACCATCCGGTTCTCCCGCATCGCGACCAGTCGGCGCGGCTGTGCCCTGGGACGCGCGGACCCCTCCGCCGGAGGCACCTGCGCCCCGTCCGAGGCGCCGAACGAGACCAGGTTGCCGATCAGGTGTCCGAAGGTGAAGACCGGCCGAATGCTGATCGAAGTCGGCTCGTCGGAGAGGTGGGTGAAGATCTGCGTCGAGCCGACCCAGTCGGGAGTGCGGAGTGCCTGCTTACTGGCGTACCGGGCGGCGCCGATCAGTTCCGGCAGCCCGGGGTTCCACCGCAGCGTGGCGTCGATCGCCGGAGTGCAGGCCGGGACGCCCATCAGTATGCTCGCCGTCTCGTCGGCGATCACCACCTTGCCGGCCGTGTCCACCGCGGCGAGCGCCGCGCTGGAGCGTGCCCGGGCCTGGCTGTACGCGGCGACCAGCTCGGCGCCGCTGTCCCGGGCGCGCCTTCGCAGCGTGCACTGGGTCTTGGTGACCGCGTTCGCCAGCCAGCTCCCCGCGGACGGCGGGAGCTGGCTGCGCCAGCAGGAGATGTTGAGCACCGCGATCGGCTCCCTGGTCACCACGTCCCGCACCGCGATGCCCGCGCAGACCCAGTCGTGGAACGCCTGGCACCAGTGCTCCGCGCCCCTGATCAGCACCGGGCCGTGCGCTTCGAGCGCCGTGCCCATGCCGTTCGTACCGGCCGCGCACTCGGACCAGCAGAACCAGGGCGCCATGTTGGCCTCGGTGGCTATCGCGAGAGTGGCCGGGTCGCCCCATTCGGCCAGGATCCGGCCGGTGGAATCGGTGACGGTGACTATGCCGCCGTGGTCGGCCACCTCGCGGGCCACCGACGCGGCATGAAAACCCAGCTCGGTGAACACGACGTCGTGTTCGAGCGTGCGGTCGATCTCCGCGACGGCCACCGGTGCCTCGGTGAGGTGCGGGTCGACCCGGTACTGCTCTCGGCAGCGATGCCAGGAGATCGCCACCTCGGGCCGGACCCCCGGGGCGTGATCATCGCCCTGCACGAACCGTTCCCAGGCCGCGAGCACGGAGCCCCTGCCCGGGCTCGCCGCCACAGGCTCGAGCCGATGTACATCCTTCATGGTGGAGAACCGCCCTTGGTCCATCCCCAACGCCCGCTGGTCCGCGCCCGATCCGTGCCGGTCGCCGCTCGTCGCGGCCGGACCGACGGCGGACCGGGCACCGCGTCGCGCTGCTTGGTCACTCGTCACAGGCCGGGTCACAGACCTGCACTCCCTACCGTAGGCACCCGCGCCGGGCTGCGTCACGTCCCGCTCCGGGCGGTGTAGGGAAATGTGGCTCCCCGGCGAGGCCCGGACGACGCGCGGAGACCCCGGTACGACGAGATCCCGTACTCGCCGTCGGTGCCCGTCGACAGGCGGTCGCCACCGCTACACACGAATGCCCCGGTAAT
>DASXCQ010000091.1:0-1626 GCA_036491115.1 Pseudonocardiaceae bacterium | reverse complement strand
GTGGTGGCGGCTGGCGGTGTCCGGTGCGACCGAGCGCGAGGCGCTGCGCCTGGCCCAGCAGTTGCTGGAGCTGTACAAGCCGAAGGTCGCGATCGAGCACCCGGAAGCGCAGTACGCGATGGCCAGGGAGTTCATCCCCGGCGAGCCGCTGGCCTCCACCGCCTACCTGCGCCGCGGCTCGGTGGTGTGGACGGCGGCCGCGGTGCCCTCGGCCACCGCCGAGGTGGGTGACCGGCGCGGTGTGCTGCTGGGCGAGACGTGCACGGCGACCCGCCGGCCGGTGGCCTGGGATCCGTGGATGGCGCAGGAGATCCGGGACGGTTCCGGCCTGACCGCGATGGTCGCCGGCCTGGGTGGGGGCAAGTCCTTCCTGGGTGGCGGTCTGGTCTACAAGACGCTGCGCTCGGGTGCCTACTGGACGCTGCTGGACCCGTCCGGCCCGCTGGCCCGGATCTGCGAACTGCCCGAACTGCGGCCCTACGCCCGGCCGATCAACCTGCTCAACGCCCAGCCCGGCATCCTCAACCCCTACCGGGTGGTGGCCGAGCCGGAACTGGAGCACTTCCTCGACGAGTCCGACCCGGAACGGGCGTGGCGGCGGGAGAAGGCACTGGTCGCGGCGACCCGGCGGCGGCTGGTGCTGGACGTGCTGACCGGCCTGCTGCCCTACGAGGTGGCGCGCCTGCCGCAGACCAGGATCGTGCTGCTGCGCGCGGTCCGCACGGTCGGTGGCCGGATCGACGCCGACCCCGGCCAGGTGTTCGACGCGCTGCGCCGGGACGCCAGCGAGCACCACGAGCACGCCATGGTGGTCGCCGACTTCCTGGACGAGATGCGCGAGCGGATGAGTCTGCTCATCCCCGAGCACGGCGAGGACCCCTACTCGGAGACCCGCGACGACCGGCTCACCGTGCTCACCATGGCCGGGCTGACCCTGCCCAAGGACGGCGTCGGCCGGGAACACTGGACCGACGCCGAAGCGCTGGGCGTGGAACTGCTGAACCTGGCGGCGTGGCTGACCCAGCGGTCCATCTACGAGCGGCCCAAGGACCTGCGCAAGGGCGTCTGGATCGACGAGGCGTTCTTCCTGGCCGAGGTGCCGACCGGCCGGGTGCTGATGAACCGCTTCGCCCGTGACTCCCGCAAGTGGAACGTGCGGGTGCTGCTGTCCAGCCAGATCCCGGCGGACTTCCTGCGCATCCAGGGTTTCGTCGCGCTGTTGGACTCGGTGTTCGTCGGCCGGCTGGACGACGACGACGCGCAGGCCGACGCGCTGCGACTGCTCAAGGTGCCGGTGGGCGCGGGCTACGAGCAGGTGGTGGCCAGCCTGGGCCGCCGGCCCGGCGGCGAGCGCGGCATGACCGAGCGGGACAGGGCGCCGCGCCAGTTCATCTTCGGTGACGGCGCCGGTGGCGTGGAGCGGATCCGGATCGACTTCTCCGGCAGCCACATGGACCACCTGCGCACGGTGCTGGACACCACGCCGGACGCGATGCGCGACCAGGCGGCCCGGCCAGCGTTGCCCGCGATGCCGTCGGACCTGATGCCCGAACCGAGCCAGGTGCAGGGCAGGCACACCGAACCGGACTTCGACGACGAGTTCGCCGCCGAATTGGAAGTCGGCCT
>DASXCQ010000090.1:0-36944 GCA_036491115.1 Pseudonocardiaceae bacterium | reverse complement strand
TCAGAGCCGGACGTACATGCGCAGCGTGAGGTAGCCGGTGAGCGCGGACACCACGATCGCGATCGCCAGCAGCCACGGCGCCGCGAACAGCAGCACGTCACTGAGTTGTACCTGCGGGATGATCCCGGACTGGAACAGTGAACTGGCGCTCTTGTCCAGGAACCACGTCTTGAGCAGCAGCAGCCCGCCGGAGGCGAGCACCGCACCGACAATGCCGGCGACCACCGCCTCCAGTAGGAACGGCAGCTGGGTATACCAGCGGGTCGCGCCCACCAGGCGCATGATCCCGACTTCTGTTCGTCGGGTGAATGCGGACACCTGAACGGTGATCGATATCAGCATCAGCGCGGCCAGTGCCGCGGCGAGCGCGATGAAGAACACCAGGTTTCTCATGCCGTTCAGCGCATCGGTCAACCGCTGCACGAACACGCCCTGGTCGTCCACGTTCTTCACCCCGGGCCGGCCGCTGAACTGCTTCACGAGGGCACCGGACAGGCTCTGGTCGGTCAGGTCGACCCGCAGCGACGCGGGCAGCGCCTGCGGCCTGCCCAGCGCCTGCAACTCCGGCATGTCCGCGAACTCGGCGCGGAACTGCTGGTATGCCTGGTTCCGGCTGATGAAGTGCACGTCCTTGACGCCGGGCGTGCTGTCGAGCTGGGACTTGAGCGTCTGGCAGAGGGCCTGGGTGCAACTCGCGTCGGTCGCGCTGATGTCGTCGGTCAGGTTCACCGCGACCTGCAGCTGGTTCAGGAAGATGGTCTGCATCTTGTCGATCGTCTTGACGATCAGCAGGCCACCGCCGAGCAGGCCGAGGGAGATCGCGGTGGTCAGGATCATCGCGACGGTCATCGTGATGTTCCGGCGCAGGCCGTTGACGACCTCGCTGAACACGAAACTGGCGCGCATCGGTGGCTGTTCCTTGGGAGTCGGGGGGCGTGGGTTGGTCCGGCGGGCCGCTCAGCGGCCGACGCCGTAGACACCTCGGGCGTCGTCCCGGATGACCTTGCCCAGATGCAGCTCGACGACCCTGCGGCGCATCGAGTCGACGATGGAGTGGTCGTGGGTCGCCATCACCACGGTGGTGCCGGTGCGGTTGATCCGCTCCAGCAGCAACATGATGTCCTGGCTGGTGTCGGGGTCCAGGTTTCCGGTCGGCTCGTCGGCCAGCAGGACCAGCGGCCGGTTGACGAACGCGCGGGCGATCGCCACCCGCTGCTGCTCACCACCGGAGAGCTCGTTGGGCATGCGGCCTGCCTTGCCGTCCAGGCCGACCAGTTGGAGAACCTCGGGCACCACCTTGCGGATGGTGTGCCTCGGCTTGCCGATCACCTCGAGGGCGAACGCGACGTTGTCCGCGACCGTCTTGTTGGCCAGCAGGCGGAAGTCCTGGAAGACGCAGCCGATCGACTGCCGCAGCCGGGGGACTCTGCGGCGCGCCATCTTGGCCACGTCGAAGTTGGAGACGTACACCCGTCCCTTGCTGGGCACCTCCTCGCGCAGCAACAGCCGCAGGAAGGTGGACTTGCCCGAGCCGGACGGGCCGATGAGGAACACGAACTCACCCCGGTCCACATCGACCGAGACGCCGTCCAGCGCCGGCCTGGTGGAGCGCTTGTAAGTCTTGGTGACGTGTTCGAGCCGGATCACGAGCGGCGAGTCTACATCCGCACGATGCGAAGTCCTGGTCTCCCCCGCGCAATGCGCTCGCGCAGTTGCAACCAGCGCGTGAACGAATCGCTATCAGGCCGTTACCGTGCGCTCGCCGGTCGGCCGGTCGTCACTCGTCACCGCGGTGCCGCTGCATGCGCCACCGGATGCCGGCCTCCAGGAAGCCGTCGATGTCACCGTCCAGTACCGCGGTGGGGTTGCCGACCTCGTAGTCGGTGCGCAGGTCCTTGACCATCTGGTAGGGGTGCAGCACGTAGTTGCGCATCTGGTTGCCCCAGCTCGTGCCGCCGTCGCCCTTCAGTTGGTCCAGTTTGGCCTGTTCCTCCTGCCGGCGGCGCTCCAGCAGCTTCGCCTGCAGCACGGCCATGGCGCTGGCCTTGTTCTGCAGCTGGCTGCGCTCGTTCTGGCAGGTCACGACGATGCCGGTGGGCAGGTGGGTCAGCCGGACCGCCGAGTCGGTGGTGTTCACGCCCTGGCCGCCGGGGCCGGACGAGCGGAACACGTCGATCCGCAGGTCCTTCTCGTCGATGTCGACGTGGTCGGTCTGCTCGACGACCGGCACCACCTCGACGCCGGCGAACGACGTCTGCCGGCGGCCCTGGTTGTCGAACGGCGAGATCCGCACCAGCCGGTGGGTGCCCTGCTCGACGGACAGCGTGCCGTAGCCGTAGGGCGCGCCCACCTTGAAGGTGGCCGACTTGATGCCCGCCTCCTCGGCGGAGGACGTGTCGTAGACCTCGGTCGGGTAGCCGTGCCGCTCCGCCCAGCGCAGGTACATCCGCATCAGCATCTCGGCGAAGTCGGCCGCGTCGACGCCACCGGCCTCGGAGCGGACGGTGATGAGGGCGTCCCGGCCGTCGTACTCGCCGGACAGCAGGGTCCGGACCTCCATGGAGTCGATGTCCCTGCGGAGCTTGCCGCGCTCGGTCTCGGCTTCGGCGAGGCTGCCCTGGTCGTCCTCGTCCTCGGCGAGTTCGTAGAGCACGGTCAGATCGTCCAGGCGCTGCCGGAGTTCGCCGACGCGACGCAGCTCGCCCTGCTTGCGGGCGAGCTCACTGGTGACCCGCTGTGCGTTCTCCTGGTCGCTCCACAGGTCCGGACGGGAGGTCACCTCCTCGAGGTCCGCCACCTGCTGACGCAGGGCAGGGACGTCCATCACCACCTCGACGCCGCCGAGGGTGTTGGACAGTTCCTTGAGGTCCGCCGCGATGTCGGGATGCACAACGTGAGGTTACTGGACGGCCGCCGTCACTCGCTGGCGACGGCGACCGTCCGCTCGTATGCGCGGTGCTGTGTGTCCCCCAGAACCGTCCAGGTCAGCCGGTGGGCACAGCGTCCAGGAGCTTGAGAACGGCACGGGCGTGGGCGACCGCGAACTCCGCGACCGCTTTGCCGTAAGGGTCCTCAGCCTCCTTGACCGCGGACCGCGCGGTGTCCTGCTGTGCCGCGTAGGCGGCCTTCGCCGAGCTGACGAGGTCGCCCCGCTGCTTGGGGGTGAGGGATGCAGCATGCACCACACGGAGGATGAGCGGGCTGCGCAGGTGGTCGGGGCCGGGCTCGCTGATCAGCCATGCCTTGAACGCCTTCTTGCCCGCCGCCGTGATCACGTACTGCTGACTGGATCGGGGACCTTGTTTTCCGAGCCGGACCAGACCGGCTTCCGCGAGGACCGGGAGTTCCCGGTACACCTGGCTGCGGGTCACGCTGAAGAACGAACCGAACCGCTCGCGCGCCGTCGTCACCAGGTCGCCACCCGTTCGGGGGCCCTCGTGCAGGAGGCCGAGTAGGGCCGCCGCCGTTGCGTTGAGATCTGACACATCTCCACCGTGCCACGCCGAAGGCATGCTGTCCACAGTGGCCAGCCGTTCTGTCCACTGTGGCTGATCACAGGGATGCGTCGACTACGCCGAGTGGAGCAGCGGTGACGCCACCTTTCCCGCCGCGTCGTCCCAGATCAACTCGAACGGCGGTACCGCGACTCGCCACGCCGCGATCTCGAAAACGCGATTAATCGCCAGTACCGTAGGTAGCCGATCCGCCGAGCGGGTGACGTCGCATTACGTCGAACCGGTGGAAAATGGGCCGCCCTGGCGCTGTCCGCCCGCTCACACCGCACCATCTTTCTGGTGGGCACTGGGTCCGCCAGATCGGTTGCGGAGGAGGTGCGCGATGGGTCTGCTGTGGAACTCGAAGATCGCACAACACAAGATGGTCAGCGGCGCCCGGTCCTGGGCCACCGGCGGCCAACCCGGATACGACGAATGCCAGGCGTGTGGGAAGAAGCTACGGCGGCACCGCAAGGTGTTCGGGGACTACCGGGTCTGCTCGCCGACATGTGCGCAGTTCATGGTCTCACACTGGAAGTGACATCCCGGACCACCCGTAACGGATTGTCCTGGTCAACGCCGATCATCGCACGATGTCGTCGGCCTGACCGTCCCGAGTGGACTTGTCCGATCAGGCCGACACATCGGTCCAACCGCCGCTGCGGGCATACCTGCCGGCGGCCCGGCGGAGCAGACCTTCGTCGACGAGGTACCGGCGCACCGAGACGTGGTCCACGCCACTGCCGGCGCACCACACCAGCAGCGTCGCGTCGACCTCCGACTCGGGATACTCGACACCGGGCTCGAAGGACTGGGCGATGTGTTCCAGCACGGCGATCCGCCTGCGTCGCTGGGCCGGCATGCCGAGCAACCGGCCATTTCGGACGAACGTGCGCAGTACGGTGGCGACGCGTTCGTCGGTATATCCCAGATCCTCTACCGGTTCGGCCACGGCGGTGCTCCTGGCCAGTTCGGCGAGGACACCGTCGGCCGCGGCCACCCGATCACCGGACATCTCGACCAGACCGCCGTCGGCGAGCTTGCGCAGCGCGCCCGCCACGTCCCGCACGTCCAGTCCGGTGGCGGCGGTCACCTCGCCGAGCGCCGTGGCGCCGAGCACCACGGCGGCGAACACCCGCAGCCGCGCCGGCTCGGCCAGCAACCGCACCACACCGACCGCGCTCGGCTCCCCGTACCCGTCCACGGGCCGTGACCGTAGCGCGATCCCATCGCGAATCGGTACCGAATTGCCGGCATGATGTCCGCATGGACGACAAGGAAGTGCTGGGGCGGATCGACGACCTGATCGCCGAGGAGCACGAACTGCGGGCGAAGGCGGTCGGCGTGCCCGGCCTGTCCACCGCCGAGCGGGCCCGGCTGGCGGACCTGGAGGTCCGGCTGGACCAGTGCTGGGACCTGTTGCGACAGCGCCGCGCCAAGGCCGAGTTCGGGCAGGACCCGAACACCGCGCAGACCCGGCCGGCGGACGAGGTCGAGCACTACCGGAACTGAGGACTCGAACATACGTTCGACAGTCGTGCTACACTGAACGTGCGGTCGGGCCTGATGGGGGAAGCATCAGGCCCGACCGTTTCGTTGTGCCTGGCCGACGAAGATGCAGAACGGGTGCCCCGCCGGGTCGGCGAACACCCAGAGCGGTTCCTCGGGGTCGGCCGAGCGGTCGTACAGCTCGGTGGCGCCCAACTTCAGTGCCCGCGCGTGCTGCGCCGACAGATCCTCGACCGTCGGCACCATCGTGTCCAGGTGCAGCATCTGCGGATACGGCCCCTCCGGCCAGGTCGCCCTGGGCAGTTCGGTCACCTGCTGGAACGCCAGTCGCAGCGGCCCGTCCGCGGCCGTGAGCACCAGCCAGTCCGCGCCCTGCGGATCGGGCTCACCGGCCGACGGCGGCTCGTCTCCGGCCCGGTAACGCAGGCCCAGCAACAGCCGGTAGAACTCGGCCAGCCCCCGGGCGTCCGTCGTGTCCAACACCGTCTGCAACACAACCGGCGGATTCGATGTCGTCATGCCCGTATGGTGACGCACACCACTGACACCCCGCGACACGAAAACGGCCCGCCGGAAATTCCGGAGGGCCGTTTTCCTCTGTAGCGGGGACAGGATTCGAACCTGCGACCTCTGGGTTATGAGCCCAGCGAGCTACCGAGCTGCTCCACCCCGCGTTGGTAAGAACAACATTACCGGCTGGTGGCGGCCCAATGCAAATCGGGCCGCCACCAGCGGTTTCATCGGCCGGACGGAGTCGATGGCGGGGTCGACGGCTTCGTCGTGGACCCGCCCTTCGCCTGCTCGTACTCGTTGACGGCCGCGCCCAGCGCCGTGTACGCCTGCCCGATCGCGGCGAAGTCGTTGGACTTCTGTGCGCTGTCCAGTTGCGCCAGCGCCTTGTCGATGTCGCCGATGGCCTTGCTCATCGCCGCCGCGTTGGGCGACGCGTTGGACGGTGGTGTGGTCGTTGTCGAAGGCGGCGTCGTCGTGGTCGTCGAGCCGCCTCCGGTGGGCGGCGCGGGCGTGGTGCCACCCGATCCGCTGAACAGCTCGTTCAGCGACGCCTTCAGATTGTTGCCGAATCCGACGCGGCCGTTGAAACCGGTGAGCACGATCGCCAGTTGTGGATAGCCGTTACTGCCACTGGGTTCGATGTAGATGGGTTCGACGTACAGCAGTCCACCCAGTAGTGGCAGGTTCAGCAGATTCCCGAACAGGGGTCTCACGGCCGAGTTGTTGAAGAGCGTTCTGTTTTCCGTGAACTCCTGGGTCGACTCGAACTGGCTTTGCATCTGCGAAGGACCTTGGGTCTGGGTGTCTATCGGCAATGTCAGTACTGTGAACTGCCCATAGGTGGACGGATCGGACGATACCGACACCCAGGCGGCCAGGTTGGGCCGCGCGAGTGAGGTCAGCGAGCTGCTCAACTGGAACGTCGGCTTGGTCTGGTCCGGCGCCTGCGTGGTCACGTAGTACGGCGGCTGGTTCAGCGTGCCGTCCTGAGCCCCCGCCGTCGTCACCGCGGACGAGCCGTCCGTGGTCTTGGTCGGGTCGTTCGGCACGCTCCAGAAGCCCTTGCTGGAGTAGAAGTCCTGCGGGCTGTTCACGTGGTACTGGGTGAGCAGCGAGCGCTGCACCTTGAACAGGTCCTCCGGGTACCGGAAGTGCGCCCGCAGTTGCGCCGGGATGGCGCTGGAGGGCTGCACGACCCCGGGGAACACGTTCTCCCACGCCTTCAGCACCGGGTCGGAGTCGTCCACCGAGTACAGCGTGACCTTGCCCGAGTAGGCGTCCACGACGGCCTTGACCGAGTTGCGGATGTAGCTGATCTGGTTGTCCGGCTGCTTCGCCACACCGGTCAGCGAGTCGTTCGTGGCCGCGCCCAGCTGCATCTTCTGCGAGTAGGGGTAGTCGTCCAGCGTGGTGTAGGCGTCCACGATCCAGGCGATCCGGTTGCTGCCGTCGCTGTCGGTCACCACGGCCGGGTACGGGTCGCCGTCCGCGGTCAGCCACGGCGCCACCTGCTCCACCCGGTCCCTCGGGTTGCGGTTGAAGATGATCTTCGAATCCTGCCCGACCGCGTCGCTGAACAGGAAGTTCCGCTCGCCGTAGTGCAGGGAGAAGACCAGCCGGTTGAACCAGCTGGACAGCGAGACTCCACCCGTTCCGGTGTACGTGAACCGCGGCGAGGTGTCCGAGTCGTACTCCCTCGACGCACCGGTGCCGCCGACCACGGCGTAGTCGTTGTCCAGCAGGCCGTAGTAGATCCTCGGCTGGCTCACCGGGATCGTGCCCTGGTTGTTCAGGTCGCTGACGCCGAACACCGGGTAGCCACCGCTGCCCGCCGCGCCCTGCTGGCCGTTGGCGACCTGGTCGGCGGGCGCGTAGACGAACCCGTCGCCGTGGGTGAAGACCAGGTGCTCGTTGATCCAGTCCTGCTGGTTGGGCTGGAGGCCGGCCGGGTTGATCTCGCGGGCGGCGACGATGTAGTCCTTGGTCTGGCCGCCGACGGTGTACCGGTCGATGTTCAGCTTCGAGGGGAAGCCGAAGAAGCTGCGGCCCTGTTCCAGCTGGGTGAACGTCGGCGACAGCACGTTCGGGTCCAGCAGCCGGATGTTCGGGATGGTGGACGTGTCCGTGTTGACCTGGGCCGCCGTGGGATCGGCCGTGGCCGGGTCGTAGTTGACATAGTCGATCTTGTTCGCGGTCAGCCCGAACGCCTGCCGGGTGGCGTTCAGGTTCCGCTGGATCGGCACCTGTTCCTTCTGCAGCGCGTTCGCGCTGACCGAGAACTGCTGCAGGATCGCCGGCCAGGCCGCGCCGATCAGCACGCTGGAGAGCACCAGCAGCACCAGCGCGATCGCCGGCAGCTGCAGGTTGCGCAGGAAGGCCCCGGAGAAGAACGCCAGGGCGCAGAACACCGCGATGCACAGCAGGATCAGCTTCGCCGGCAGCAGCGCGTTGAGGTCGGTGTAGGTGGCGCCGGTGAACTTCGCGTTGTCGTCCGCGGACAGCAACTCGTACCGGTCGGTGAAGTACGCGAACGCCTTGAGCAGCACGAACAGGCCGATCAACACGGCGAGCTGCACCCGCGCGGGCGCGGACAGCTGGCCGCCCCGACCGGCCAGCCGGATGCCGCCGAAGATGTACTGCGCGACCAGCGCGCCGAAGAACGCGATGGTCACCGCGATGAACAGCCAGTTCTTCAACCACAGCACGAACGGCAGGGTGAACGCGTAGAACCCGATGTCCTTGCCGAACTGCGGGTCGGTCTGGCCGAACGACGTGCCGTGCAGGAACAGCTGGACCAGTTGCCAGTCGCCCTGCGCGGACAGGCCGGCGATCAGGCCGATCAACACCGGGACGCCGATGCCCACCAGCCGCAGCCGCCGCACGATGGCGGTCCGGTAGCGGGACAGCGGGTCGTCCACGCCGGTGACCGGCACGAACACCGGCCGGCTGCGGTAGGCGACCATCATGTTGGCCGCCAGCGCGCCGCCCACCAGGGCGCCGACCGCCAGGAACAGCACGATCCGGGTGACCAGGACGGTGCTGAACACCGACCGGTAGCCCACCTCGCCGAACCACAGCCAGTTCACGTATGTGTCGATCAGCCGACCACCCGTGATCAGCAGGATCAGAACGACCAGGCCGATGATGAGCAGGATCCGGCTGCGCCGGGACAGCTTCGGCAGTCCGGCCGACGGCCTAGTGGCCACTGGGACACTCTCCTGGTTCCGATCTGCGGGTCTCTACCGCGGGTGACCGCGGCCGAGGCGACCCCTGACGGGCAGACGGCCACCCGCCTGTCCCTGTCAACTTTACGGACGTGCTGTTCAGTTCCCGTCGCGGCTGCCTCGCGTTCGCGCATGGTCCGGCCGATGGGACGATGGCGGCATGTCCGACCCAGCCAGCCCGGCCCCGCCGTCGCCGTCCCCATCCTCGCTGCCGCAGGTCGTCCGCGAGGTCGAGGACTTCGCGGCCACCGGCGGCTGGGACCAGCCGCCGCAGCTGTTCGCCCTGGTCGCCACGGCCGACCTGCTGGCCAAGCAGCCCGAGCTGGACGGCCAGGTGGACGTCGCCAGTTCGCTCACCCCGGTGGCCCAGGAGCCGCTGCCCGGTGACGACATCGCCGAGACACTGGCCGGCATCGTGTGGCCGGAGACCGTGACCGGCTGCGCCCTGGTGCAGGAGATCGTGGTGCTGCCGCCGGACGCCGAGGCCGACCTGGAACAGGTAGGCCCGGACGCGGACGCCGACCGGATGCGCCGGATCGCCATGGCCCACCCCCGGCGTAGGGAGGCCAGGCTGGTCGCCGGGGTGCTGCGGGACGGCTCGGCCGCGTGCGTACTGCGGGTGCGCGGCGACGAGGACAGCCCGGACGAGATCGTCGAGCACCCGGAACTGGCGCCCAACCTGGTCGACGCCCTCCGGGAGACCCTGCGGGAGTGACGGTCAGCAGCCCGGTACCGGCCGGCCCGCCTTCAGGTCGGCCAGTTCGCTGATCGCGGAACCCAGGCTGGTCACCTTGACCAGCTTCAGACCGGACGGCACGTGCGTCTGCGCCTCGGAGCAGTTGTCGGCCGGCGTGAGGAACACGGTGGCACCCGCGTTGCGGGCCGCGACCAGCTTGAACGGGATGCCGCCGATCGGGCTGACGTCGCCCAGGTCGTCGATCTCCCCGGTGCCGGCGACCTTGATGCCGCCGTTGAGGTTGCCCGGCGTCAGCTTGTCGACCACGGCCAGGGCGAACATCAGGCCGGCTGACGGGCCGCCGATGTCGCTGAGGCTGATGGTGATCTTGAACGGCACGTTGGCGTGCGACCCGGGCGTGATGCCCAGGAAGCCCTGCTTGCGACTCGGGTCGGGATTGGCGCCCAGCTTGATCTTCAGGTCCCTGGGGGCCTGGTTGCCGGTCTGCACGAGGACATCCACGGTCTGGCCCGGCTTGGTGCCGGCCAGCGCGTCCTGCACGCCCTCGGCGCTGTTCGGCGACCGGCCGTTCACCCGGACGAGCTTGTCGCCGGCGTGGATCCGGCCGTCCGCGGGCGTATCGGAGACGACCTGCTGGGCCACCGCGTTGATCGGGTAGCGCAGGTAGCGCAGCGCCGACACCTCGGCATCGCTCTGCGAGTCCTTGAACTCCTGCACGTTCTGCTGCTCGACCTGCTGCTCGGACTCGCCCGGCTGGTAGTAGTCCTCGCGCGGGGCGAGCGCGTACTTGCCGCTCATCCACATGCCCAGGGCGGCGAACAGGGTGGTGCCGTTGGTCAGCGACACCGTGACCATGCGCAGCTGACCGTCGGTCGGGTAGGTCTTCGTGCCCGCGACCGCCACCACGGGGGTGCCGTCCACCGAGCTCAGCGTGTCGTAGGTCGGGCCGGGGCCCAGGGCGACGTAGGGCACCGGTACGAAGGCGCCGACCAGCACCAGCACGATCACCACGACCGAGCTGAACATCAGCGTCCACGTCCGCCTGCTCAGTCCCCCGGCGGGCGGTTGCGCCCTCGGTGTCGGCTCCGGCGGCTCGGGCCCGACCTCCGGCGTCGGCGCCGTCCGGGCCGTGATCCCGGCCTCCCGCTCCCCACTGTCACTCACGGACCGACAGGGTACGGGGGGCGAGGTATAAACCGGGTGGCGGACGCCGCGACCGGTATCACCACAGCCCGGCACGCTCCGCGTACCGTGGACACATGACCAATCTGCCGTTCGGGTTCGGCCCGCAAGATCCCGACGAACACGGCGAGAACAAGCCGTCCGGCCAAGGAGGCAACAGCCCCTTCGGCGGCGGCGGCGACGGAGCGATCGACTTCGGTCAGCTCGGCCAGATGCTCAGCCAACTCGGCCAGATGCTCAGCCAGGCAGGCAACACGGGCGGCGGCCCGGTCAACTACGACCTGGCAAAGCAGATCGCGGTGCAGCGCCTGACGCCGTCCGGACTGGGTGGCTCAGAGGCCAAGGACGTCGCCCAGGTCAAGGAGGCGATGCACCTCGCCGAACTGTGGCTCGACCCGGTGACGACGCTGCCGGCCGGCGCCACGAAGGTGGACGCGTGGTCCGCGCGGGACTGGGTGGAGCGCACGCTGAACACGTGGCAGCGGCTGTGTGATCCGGTGGCCCGGCGGGTGTCCGGTGCCTGGGTGGACGCACTGCCGTCGGAGGCCAAGGAAGCAGCAGGCCCGCTGCTGTCGATCGTCGGCCAGATGGGTGGCATGGCGTTCGGCTCCCAGCTGGGCGGCGCCCTGGCCCAGCTCGGGTCCGAGGTCCTGACGTCCACCGAGGTCGGCCTGCCGCTGGGCGCGGAGGGCACCGCCGCTCTGCTACCGGCGAACATCGAGAAGTTCACCGCCGGCCTGGAGCGGCCGGAGCGCGAGGTCATGCTGTTCCTGGCTGCCCGCGAGGCCGCCCACCACCGGCTGTTCACCCACGTGCCGTGGCTGCGCCAGCGGCTGCTGGCCACCGTGGAGGAGTTCGCCCGAGGCATCTCGGTGGACACGTCGGCCCTGGAGCAGCTGGCCAGCAAGGTCGACCCGGCCAACCCGCAGTCCATCGAGGAGGCCATGTCCTCCGGGCTGCTGGAACCGCAGACCACCGACGCGCAGAAGGCCGCGCTGACCCGCCTGGAGACCCTGCTCGCGCTGGTCGAGGGCTGGGTCGACGTAGTGGTCGCCGAGGCCGTCGGCGACCGGCTGCCGGGCGCGGACGCGCTGCGCGAGACGCTGCGCCGCCGCCGGGCCAGCGGTGGCCCCGCCGAGCAGACGTTCGCCACGCTGGTCGGTCTGGAACTGCGGCCGAGGCGGCTGCGGGACGCGTCGAACCTGTGGCAGATGCTGAGCACGCAGCACGGCATCCAGGCGCGCGACGACGTGTGGGCGCACCCCGACCTGGTGCCGACAGCGGACGACCTGGACGAGCCGATCGACTACGTCCGCCGGGTCGGCGAGGGTCCTGCCCAGTTGGAGGACCCGATGGCCGAACTGGAACGCACCGAGCGGGCCGAGCGGGAGCAGGACGAGCCACCCTCGTCGACCGAGGAGGGCTGAGTTCAGTCGTCCTCGGAGATGCCCCAGCCGGCCGCGGCGGAGAGCCCTTCCAGGTAGCCGATGGCGCGCTCGGTGCGCGGATAGCCGCGCACCAGCGCCCAGAAATCGGCGCCGTGGCCCGGCACCAGCAGGTGGGCGAGTTCGTGCACCAGCACGTAGTCCAGCACCCAGGACGGCACGTCGCGCAGCCGGTCGCTGACCCGGATCGTGCCGTCGGCGGGTGTGCAGGAGGCCCATCGGGTGCGCATCGGCGGGACCCAGCGCACGCTGGTCGGTTCCGCCTTGCCCCGCAGGTGCCTGCTGGCCAGTTGGCGGCAGCGGGCCAGTAGGGCGGCGTCGGAGGCTCGGGCCGGGGACCGGCGACGGGTCTCGCTGCGTTGCAGCCTGGCGAGCATCTCGGCGACCCAGTGCTGCTCCTCGGCCCTGGTCATCCGAGCGGGAAGGAGGACGACGACGGTGTCCCCCTCTCGGTACGCGCTGACCGTCCGGTTCCGGCGACGGCTGCGGCGTACCTCGACATGTGGTTCGGCCACCGCAATACCGTACGACCAACGACCGACCAAGTGGCCCTCCAGTTGGCTGTGACCAACAACGCAGACGGGTGACGGCCGCTCTTCCGGCGCGAACAGGACATGTCAAGCCCACGATCGTGGCTTGTGGACAGATCAGCTCGCCTGTGGACAGCCGTTCGACGGCCCTCCCGCCCCCTGCCACGCTGGCCCCATGACCACAACCCCATTCGCCTCATTCGCCTCATACGTCACCGATCCGCTCCCCCGGCGGCCCCGGGTGCTGCCCGGCCTGCCGGTGCTGCGCCGAGCCGCCGGCGAGGCCCAGATCGGCACCGACCCACGGCACGCCGTCGTGGTCACCGACGTCCCCGAGCCGGTCGTCCGGCTGCTGCACGGCCTGGACGGCCGGCTCACCGCCGACGAGCTCCTGGCCAGAGCCGGGCCCGACCACCGGCGGGCGCTGCGCGGTGTCCTCGCCGGGCTGGCCGGCCTCGGCCTCGTGGACGACGCCGAGCCGTCCGTCGCCTCACCGGCGGTCGGTGGCCTGGCCCGGTTGGTCGCCGACCGCACCGCGTGGATGCTGCGCGGTGGCAGCCGGTACTCCGCGCTGAGCCGGCTGCGCGACCGGGCCGTGGTCGTGGTGCAGGGCAGCGGCCGGATCGCGGTGGCCGTCGCCACGCTGCTGGCCGCGTCCGGGGTCGGCTGGGTGCACACCGTCGCCGGTGGCGTGGTGCAGCCCGAGGACACCGGCTCGGGCTATCTCGACGAGGACATCGGCCACGCCCGCGCCGAGGCCGCCGAGCGGGCGGTGCGCCGGATAGCGCCCGCCACCCGCACCGGCCCGCCGAGTCCCCGGCAGCCACCGGACCTGGTGCTGCTCACCGACGCCACGGTCGCCGACCCCGCGGTGTCCGCCGGACTGGCCGCTGCGGGCGTGCCGCACCTGATGGTGCACGCGGCCGAGGGCACCGGCGTGGTCGGGCCGCTGGTGGTGCCGGGCCGGACGAGCTGCCTGCGCTGCGTCGACCTGCACAACACCGACGTCGACCCGTGCTGGCCGGCGCTGGCCGCCCAACTCGCCGACCACCCGCGACCGGCCGACCTGGCGTCTGCCCAGGCCACCGCGGCCTTCTCGGCCGGCCAGGCGCTGCGATTCCTGCACGGCTCCAGCGCCGGGCGGGACGATCTGCCGGTATGGGGTGCCGCCGTGGAGATCGACGTCTTCACCGGCCGGTGCACGCGGATCGAGTGGCGACCGCACGCCCGATGCCCGTGCGGGGTCGCTGCGCAGGATGCGCACCAGGGGTTGCGTCGGGCGGATAACGTCGCCGGGGGAGGATTCGACATCCGACGTACCGCCGAAGGCACACCAGGAGATGATCCGCTGGCCACCGCCATCGGCGAAGATTGAGACGACGCGCCACACGGTCGCGTCGACACTGGTTGGCACTGTCGGAATGGCGAGGCACATGTCGGCACAACAGGAGAGGGAGGCCGTGACTGACATCCCGCGCAAGGCCGTCACCCGGACCGCCAAGCTGGCCACTCTCCCGCTGGGCGTGGCCGGTCGCGTGGTGGGCGGTTGGGGCCGGCGGCTGGCCGGGCAGGACGCAGGCGAGGTCAGCGCGGAGATCTCCGCGAAGACGGCCGAGCAGGTGTTCGCCGTGTTGGGCCAGCTCAAGGGCGGCGCGATGAAGTTCGGCCAGGCGCTGAGCGTGTTCGAGGCCGCGGTGCCCGACGAACTGGCCGCGCCCTACCGCGAGGCGTTGACCAAGCTCCAGACGGCGGCGCCGCCGATGACGGCGAAGTCGGTGCACCGGGTCCTGGCCGAGCAGTTGGGCACCGGCTGGGCGGCCCGGTTCGCCGAGTTCGACGAGGAACCGGCGGCCGCGGCCAGCATCGGGCAGGTGCACCGGGCGGTGTGGCACGACGGCCGGGACGTCGCGGTGAAGATCCAGTACCCGGGCGCCGACGAGGCGCTGACGTCCGACCTGCGGCAGCTCCAGCGGTTCAGCAGGCTGTTCCAGGCGCTGGTGCCCGGCCAGGAGGTGCGGCCGCTGCTGGCCGAACTGCGGGACCGGATGGAGGAGGAGCTCGACTACCGGACCGAGGCCGGCAACCAGCGCACGATCGCGGCCGCGTTCGACGGTGACCAGTCGGTCCGGGTGCCGAAGGTGGTGGCCAGCGCACCGAAGGTGATGGTCAGCGAGTGGCTGACCGGCGTCCCGCTGGCCAGGATCATCCGCGACGGCAGCCGGGCCGACCGTGACCACGCCGGTCAACTGCTGGCCGAGTTCCACTTCTCGGCCCCGGCCAGGTCCGGCCTGCTGCACGCCGATCCCCACCCCGGCAACTTCATGCTGATGGCCGACGGCCGCCTCGGTGTGATCGACTTCGGCGCCTGCGCACGGTTGCCCGACGGCATCCCCAGGCCGCTGGGCGTGATGACCAGGCTCGCCGCCCAGGGCCGTTCCGCGGACCTGCTGGCGCTCCTGCACAACGAGCACTTCATCCGGCCGGGCACCACCCTCGAGGCCAGCCACGTCGTGGACTACCTGGCGCCGTTCACCGAGCCACTGCAGGCCGAGCGCTTCCACTTCACCCGCCGTTGGCTGCAACGCCAGGCCGGCCGCGTGGGTGACACGCGAGGCCAGGACTTCCGGACCGGCCGGTCCCTCAACCTGCCGCCGCAGTACCTGCTCATCCACCGGGTGACGGCGGGAGCCACCGGCATCCTCTGCCAGCTGGACGCCGAGGTAGCCCTACGAGCCATCGTCGAACGCTGGCAGCCGGGCTTCACCGAGGACGAAGCCGCCAGCGGCGCCTAACCAACCAGGACCGACCAGCACACGCCCAGCCACCGACCCGGGCTCGCCACCAGCCACCAACCCGACCCAGCAGCGTCCCGGACCGATGCCCGCCCGTCGCGAACGTAGCCCAGCCGTGCGTGCTCGCCGGTCGCGAACCCTGCCCGGCCACGCGCGTTCGCCTCTCGCGAACGCCCGCTGCGCACCCGTGTTCGCCGGTCGCGAACACCCTGTTCCGCCCACGATGGCATCGCCAGCCCGCGACCGGCGTCCGCCCGTCGCGAACACCCGGTCGCGCTCCCGAGAGCGCATCGCCGGCCGGGCAGCCCGGCCGACCACCAACGCGCCCGGCGCCGGCCGGCATGCGCTCCCAGAACCACCGGCGGACATCCCGACCAGCCGCCATCGCTCCTAGCAGCCGCAGTCGCACAAACCACCGCATCCAGCCGCCGCCCGACGTCCAGCCGTTCGCCCGCCCATCGCATCGCCAACCGACCACGGTTCACCCGAGCCCGGCTCGGGCCACCTCACCTGCATCGATCAGCCGCCCCAGCCACCGGCGGCCGGACCCACTGCAGCCGTCGGTCGGCGGCTCACCAGTACTCCAGCGGGAGCTTTGCCTCGATGTCCCGGGCGTGTGCTCGGGCGCAGGTCGGGCACAGCCAGCGGGTCGCGCCTCGGTCTCGTTCCGCCACCCACGCCAGGGCGTCCGCCGTCCATACCCGCTGGTCCCGCTGCCGGGAACAGCGCACACACGTCACGGCCATCTCGTCAGCCACGAGCTGAAACTACGCCCTTGATGATCAAGTACGCCAACCGATGTGCACCGTGCCGGCCTTGAGCAGGAACACGTCGTCGCGGTGGCCGGCGTAGGCCGGGTCGGTCGGGTCGGCCAGTCGGTGCAGCGCGGCCACGTCGTCCGGGTCGAGCAGTTCGCACGCGGCCCCGGTCAGCCATTCCAGCCAGCTCACCACTGCCGCCCGGCCGTCCGCATCCAGGGGCGCGGGCACGTCGACCAGGTAGCTGAACGCGGTGACCCGACCCAGTCCCAGATCACTCAGCACCCGGTTCCACCCGACCGGGAGCCGCACCGTGCCGTCCATGCCGGTCCGCATCTGCCGGAACCACGTCTCGTGCGCCGACAACAACCTGCCCTGCAGGCCCGGCTCGCCCACGCCGACGTCCCACGGCAGGCACCGCATGCTCAGCCCACCCTCGGCGAGCGCGAGACATCCACCGGCACCCAGCCACCCGGCGAGCGTGGCCACGGCCTGCCGCTGGTCCGGTAGGTGATGCGCCACATTGGACGCCCACACCAGATCCGCACCGCCGACCACATCGGCCACCACCGCCGGGTCGGCGGCCAGGTCGGTGCGGACAGTCCGCACGTCCACCGAATCCGATACCGCGCGAGCGGCCGATTCGGCCGCGGCCAGCAGTTCGGGTACGGCGTCCACCAACACGAGGCGCCCGCCGCGCCGCCGCATCGCCCCGGCCAGGGCGGCACTCATGCCACCGGCACCGCTACCGACGTCGAGGACGGTCGGGCGCGGTGCCGGTAGTGAGTCGAGCAGTCGTTCGGCGACGGTGCGCAGGGCGGGGCCGTTCGCCGCGTCGGCGCGCCGCAAATCGGCCAGCCGTGCTGCCCAGTCGATTCCGTCATGGGTGTGTGGCGGCATACCGGCACGCTACCGCCGCCGGTGTGCCGCCCACCCGGTGTTCATCCGTTCGCCCAGGTGTCCCCGCGCGATCACAGTCGACGCCGCCGAGGCCGTCCGTGCCGGCGCGACTCACGCCGGCACCGGACGTCCTCGTGCGATCACAGACCGCTTCGTGCCTCCTCGGCATGCCGGGCCGCCCACTTGGCCAGCCGACCCCAGCGCCGCGCGGAGACGAGCCGTCGCGCCTGCCGCTCGTGAGCGGAAACGCGTTGGCTCTCCCGCATTCGTGCTCGTGCCAGTTCTTCTTGCATGAGATACATGTCGGCTCCGTTCGGGAAGTACTCGCGGGTGTTCATCTGGTTACTGGTGAGCTGGGCGTTCATGCCGCCGCCTCCTTGGCCGCTTTCTCGGTCCGGACGCTCGGCACGGGTCCGTGCCTGCGGTCGTCCTTTCTGGGCCGGCCGCGTGGCCGCTTCCGCGGAATCACCAGTCCGCGCTCGAAGATCTCGCCTCCCCAGACGCCCCACGGCTCTCGCCGTGCCAGCGCTCCGGCCAGGCACTGGGCCAGGACCGGACAGTCGGCGCACATTGCCTTGGCGCGCTCCAGGTCGGCCGGTGTCTCGGCGAACCACAGGTCAGGGTCGTTGACCTGACAGGGCAACTCGGGCCCAGCCAGTGGTGTCGAGTCCAAGAGTTCGGCGACACCTCCGCCGAGTTCCAGGACCGACCCGCTGGCAGGCGAGGCGGTTGCTGTGTACATAACGAAGGACTCCTGTTGGTGGTTGATGTGGTTGTGGAGTTGCTGGAAAAACACGAAGGCCGCGGATCCCATGGGGTCCGCGGCCTTCGAGAGCCTGTGCACTTGACACGTCAAGTGCGCCTCGCATACGCGGACGGTGGGATGCCGGTACCGGCATCCGTCATCGGGGTGGTCTGGACCTGGACATGCCGACCCAGATCACCATTGGCAACAGCAAACTTGGCGCCTGTGGCGCAGTACCGGTGCAGCTCGGACGGTCGCGCGAGACGCTTCTTCACGCCGACGCCGACCTCGGACACAAGAGTGGCCCCGGGCACGGGGCGGCCGAGGGTCGCGATGTTGTTGATGCCGCTCACCGGGCCACCTCCTTCTGTGCGACGGGACATGTTTGGTCCGTGCGGACCGGGTAAGTGCAGGCTATTAGGTCAAGGTGGGCCGGGGCAACACCTTTTATCGGATTGACCAGAAGGAGCGAACGTGCTTGCACAAGCACCGACTCTCCCCAGGTCACGCGCCGCCGGCCGGGTTCGCCCGGACCAGCGCCAGTACCTCTGTGCCGAACCGCTCCAGCTTAGCCGCGCCGATGCCCGAGATCGAGACCAAACCTGCGGGGTCGACGGGCCGCTGCTCGGCGATCGCGACCAGCGTGGCGTCGGTGAACACCACATACGGCGGCACTTTCAGCATGCGCGCCTGATCGGCACGCCAGGACTTCAGCCGGACCAGCAGTTCTTCGTCCACATCAGACGGACAGTCCGAGCACCTGCCGAGTTTCACCGGCAACGTGCCGACCAGCGGGACGCCGCACTGCCGGCATTTCGGTGCTCCCCTGGTCTCCTTGGGCGCGGCCACCCGTGCCGCTGGGTGATCGTCCGGGATCAGCCCGTAGAGGAACCGGCTGCGCCGCCGACCGCGCCGGCCGCCGGGCGAGCGGGACAGCGCCCAGGACAGCCACAGGTGCTCCCGGGCCCTGGTGACCCCGACGTAGAGCAGCCGTCGTTCCTCCTCGACCGCGGCCGGGTCGGAGTCGGCGTGCTGGATCGGCAGCGTGCCGTCCACGACGCCGACCACGAACACGGCGTCCCATTCCAACCCCTTGGCGGCATGCAGTGAGGCCAGGGTCACGCCCTCGACGGTCGGCGGGTGCTGGGCGTCGGCCCGCTGTTCCAGCTCGGCGACGTACTGCGGCAGGTCCGCATCGGCGACCACGGCCGCCAGCTCCTCGGCCAGCTCGACCAGGGCCAGCAGCGACTCCCACCGCTGCCGCGCCGCACCGCCGGTGGGCGGCTCCTCCGCCAGGCCGAGCGGGACCAGGACGTCCCGCACGGCGGCGGGCAGGTCACCGGCCGGCGGCTCGGCGGCGGCCTGTCGCAGGGCGATCATCGCCTGCCGTACCTCGGGCCGGGCGAAGAACCGCTCCCCGCCGCGCACCAGGTACGGGATGCTCAGCTCGGCCAGCGCCTGCTCGTACACCTCCGACTGGGCGTTCACCCGGAAGAGCACGGCGACCTCGCTGGCCGACAACCCGCCGTCCAGCAGGTCCTTGATCCGCCTGGCCACCGCACCGGCCTCGGTCGGCTCGTCCTCGAACTCGTTGAACCTCGGCCGGGGCCCGCCGGCCCGCTGCCCGACCAGCTTCAGCCGTGACCCGGCCGGCCGGTCCCTGGCGGCGGAGATCACCCGGTTGGCCAGGTCGACCACTTCCGGCGTCGACCGGTAGTCACGCTCCAACCGGACCACGGTCGCCTCGGGGAAGCGCCGGGTGAACTCCAGCAGGGGCCGGGGCGAGGCACCGGCGAACGAGTAGATGGTCTGGTTGGCGTCGCCGACCACGGTGAGGTCGTCCCGGTCGCCCAGCCAGGCGTCCAGCACGCGCTGCTGGAGCGGTGTGACGTCCTGGTACTCGTCGACGACGAAGCAGCGGTAGCGGTCGCGGAACTCGCCCGCGACCTCGCCGTGCTCCTCCAATGCCGCGGCCGTGTGCAGCAGGAGGTCGTCGAAGTCGAGCATTCTGGCTCGGGTCTTGGCCTGCTCGTACCCCTGGTAGACGGCCGCGACCTGAGCCACCGGCGCCGGAGTGTCGCGCTGCTCCTTGGCGGCGATCGCCGGGTAGTCCTCCGGCGTCACCAGGCACGCCTTGGCCCACTCGATCTCGCCCGCCAGGTCGCGCAACGTCTCCGCCTCGGTGGGCAGCCCGACCTTGGTGGCGGCCAGCCCGACCAGCCGCAGCTTGTGCTCGATCAGGTCCCACGGCTGGTCGCCGACCACCCTGGGCCAGAAGTACCGCAGCTGGCGCAGAGCCGCCGAGTGGAACGTGCGCGCCTGGACCGAGGGCACGCCCAGCGCCCGCAGCCGGGTGCGCATCTCGCCCGCCGCGCGCGCGGTGAACGTGACCGCGAGGACCTGGCCGGCCGCGACCTGGCCATCACTGACCAGCCGGGCGATCCGCCGGGTGATCGCCCGGGTCTTGCCGGTGCCCGCGCCTGCCAGGACACACACCGGTCCCCGGGGCGCCGCCACCACTCGGCGCTGTTCGGGATCAAGCTCGTCCAGTGTGCGCCGCGACCCGTCCATGCCCGGCATCCTGACAGAGGCGACCGACTGCATGGCGGCGGCAGGCCCGGCCTGTGGACAAGTCGAACAACGATCCACATACCGCGTCCACGGGGCTGGCCGGCAACCGTATCCTGGTAGGCATGGCAGGTAAGCAGGACAAGGCAGCCGCGAAGGCCGAGGCGGCCCAGAAGCGCGCCGACCGTCGTGCGCGGTGGCGCCAGTACATCGAGGCGTTCCAGATGCAGCGCCGCGAGGACCCGCTGCTGCTGCCGCTGATGCTCGCGTCGATCCTCGGCCTGGCCGCCATCGGGTACGTGATCGGCCTGTTCGTCAACTTCCAGTGGTACCTGCTCGTGCTCGGCCTGCTGTTCGGCGTGCTGCTCGCGCTGATCATCTTCGGCCGCCGCGCGCAGCGCACGGTGTACCGGAAGGCGGAGGGCCAGCCGGGTGCCGCCGGGTGGGCGCTGGACAACCTGCGTGGCCGGTGGAACCTGACCCAGGCGGTCGCCGGCACCGGCCAGCTCGACGTGGTGCACCGCTTGCTCGGACGGCCGGGCGTCGTCCTGGTCGGCGAGGGCGCACCGCACCGCGTGAAGGCCCTGCTCGCCCAGGAGAAGAAGCGGATCGCGCGGGTCGCCGGCACCACGCCGATCTACGACATCATCGTGGGCAACGACGAGGGTCAGATCCCACTGCAGCGCCTACAGCAGCACGTGATGAAGCTGCCCAGGAACATCACGCCGTCGGAGATCGACTCGCTGGAGACCCGCCTGGCCGCCCTGGCCAGCCGCGGCGGCGCAGGCGCCGCGATGCCCAAGGGCCCGCTGCCGCAGGGCGCCAAGGTCCGCAACGTCCAACGAGCCATCCGCCGCCGCTGACCAGCGCAATCGGTCAGCGGGTGGTCAGGACGATCGTGCCGGCCACCTTGTCGTGCAGGCCGCGGCGGTCGGCGTCCCACACCACCCCGGGGATGATCGTCGCCACCAGCACCGCTCGCACGATCGCGCGGAGCGGCAGCAGCGTCGGGCGCCCGTCCACCCGCGCCACCTGGATCCCGAGCAGGAACATGCCGGGCGTGGTGGCGAAGAAACCCGTGCCGACGACCGTGATCACGTACCAGGTCAGCAGGCTCCAGTAGTTCAGGTTCTGCACGTGGTCCGGGTTCAGCGAAGCAGGGTGGACGAACAGGGTCGTGATGAGCGTCGCGAGGACGCAGTCGACGAACAGCGCCACCAGCCGGCGGCCGAGCGACGCGACCGAGCCGGGGCCGGTGGCCGGCAGGCCGTAGCGACTGCCGGGAAACCGTCGATCGGGGGATACCCGCTGGGGTCGCTCACTCTTCGTGTTCACCGGTGCCGCGGCCTTGCCGCCGGCCAACCAGGTCTCGAAACGCCCCGCCACCGGTCCAGCGTATGTCGTGCTCCGGGGGTGTGCCCAACCCCCGGTCCCGTTAACATCGGCGAAACGTGAGGGTGACCATGGGGCAACACCCCGCACCTACCGTCGTCACCCAAACGGCTGGCGCATTTCCGCTGACCAGCGCGATGCGACCATGGAGCCCAGCCCGGACGCGGCGACGTGACGTACCGGCCAACGACATGAAGGAGCCGACGACGGTGTTCAACAGTCCCGACGAGGTCCTGGGATTCATTCGTGACGAGGACGTGAAATTCGTCGACGTCCGTTTCTGCGATCTGCCCGGCATCATGCAGCACTTCACCGTGCCTGCCCAGTCCTGGGACGCGGACGCCATCGACGGAGGCGTGGCCTTCGACGGGTCGTCGGTGCGCGGCTTCCAGGCCATTCACGAGTCGGACATGCTGTTGCTGCCCGACCTGGCGACCGCCCGCATCGACGCGTTCCGCACGGAGAAGACGCTGATCGTCAACCACTTCGTGCACGACCCGGTGACCCGCGAGCCGTACAGCCGTGACCCGCGCAACATCGCGCGCAAGGCGGAGCAGTACATCAACGAGTCCGGCGTCGCCGACGTGGCGTACTTCGGACCGGAGGCCGAGTTCTACATGTTCGACTCGGTCCGTTTCGACAGTGCCGAGAACGGCGCCTTCCACCAGATCGACTCCGAGGCCGGTTGGTGGAACACCGGCGCGGACGAGCCGGGTGGCAACCTCGGCTACAAGGTCAAGTACAAGGGCGGCTACTTCCCCGTCTCCCCCACCGACCACTACGCCGACCTGCGCGACCAGATCGTGCTCAACCTGATCGACGCGGGCTTCACCGTCGAACGCGCCCACCACGAGGTCGGCACCGCCGGCCAGGCCGAGATCAACTACAAGTTCAACACGCTGCTGCACGCGGCTGACGACCTGCAGCTGTTCAAGTACATCGTGAAGAACACCGCGTGGACGGCCGGCAAGACAGCGACGTTCATGCCCAAGCCGCTGTTCGGTGACAACGGCTCCGGCATGCACTGCCACCAGTCGCTGTGGAAGGAGGGCGCGCCGCTGTTCTACGACGAATCCGGCTACGCGGGCCTGTCCGACATGGCGCGGCACTACATCGGCGGCATCCTGCACCACGCCCCGAGCCTGCTGGCCTTCACCAACCCGACGGTCAACTCCTACCACCGCCTGGTGCCCGGCTTCGAGGCGCCGGTCAGCCTGGTCTACTCACAGCGCAACCGCTCCGCCTGCGTGCGCATCCCGATCACCGGCAGCAACGCCAAGGCCAAGCGCCTGGAGTTCCGCTGCCCCGACTCGTCGGGCAACCCGTACCTGGCGTTCTCCGCGATGCTGATGGCCGGTCTGGACGGCATCAAGAACAAGATCGAGCCGCCGACGCCGGTGGACAAGGACCTCTACGAACTGCCGCCCGAGGAGGCCAAGGAGGTCGCGCAGGTCCCGGCGTCGCTGCCGGAGGTGCTGGACAGCCTGGAGGCCGACCACGAGTTCCTGCTCGAGGGCGGCGTGTTCACCCCCGACGTGATCTCCACGTGGATCGCGCTCAAGAGGGACACCGAGATCGACCCGCTGCGCCTGCGCCCACACCCCTACGAGTTCGCGCTGTACTACGACGTGTGAGCCTCCCGGAACGAGAAGCGCGCTGAACTGCGGAACAGGGATCAGCGCACTCTCTCAGGCCGTCTCCAGGCCGTCAGAGCGCAAGAATCATGGCCCGTCAGCACGCGGCTGGCGGGCCACGCGCACGACGGCCAAGATCGGTCGCATCCCGCACTGACCAGCGCACGTGACTGAAAGAGTTTGACTACGCAAAGTAATCGACAGTGGGTCGGCAGCGCAAAGAACCAATCAGCCCACCCAGCTTGGCCAACGGAGAAGCAGGGCATCACGCTACCCCGATTACGTTCGCTAACATCTGCGTCGTGCCGATGAATCGGATGAACCGCGAGGAGTTCTTCGGCAAGCTGGCCGGCCTCGACGAAGAGCGCCTGAAAAGGGCGCTGTGGAACCTGTACTGGCGCGGCAACGCCATGCTGCGCGAGCGCATCGAGGCCGAACTCGATCCCGGTACCCCCAAGCCGACCGTCAGGCAGGCCAGCGACCCGGACGCGGTGCTGGCGGAGGTGCGCGATTTCGTCTCACTGGCCCGCTCGGGCGCCTACATCGGCGGCGGCCGGCGGGTCTCGCCGAAGGAACGAAGCCAGTGGCGCGTCACGTTCAAACGTCTGGCGAGCAAGGCGCAGGCGGCTCTGGCCGTCGAGGATCCTGGCACGGCGACCAGAGCTCTGGAACTGCTGATCGATCTCGCGTGCGAAACCCGCCGCTACGACTACTTCAGGTCCGACGATCCGATGGAGGCAGCGCGTTTCGTCGTGTCGGACGCGGTGGAGCAGTTGTGGGGCCGCCTGCGGCACGCCTATGGCTTCGGCGGGTTCGCGGTACAGGCCGCCCCCCAACTGGCCCGATGGGAATCGCAGTACGGCTGGACACGCAGCGGTTGGGGCTCGATCGCTCAGAAAGAGGCCAGCCTCGCCAGCGTCCTCGTGCGCATGCTGGACGCGCCCGACATGTGGGTGACCTTCGCCGATCATTACCTGCACGCACTGGATCACGCCGGTGGGGTGCGGGACTTCCAACGCGATCAGCGAACGAGAGATCTGACCGAGTGGCACGGCCTGCTACTGGACCGGCTGCCCGACTACGACGCCGACGACCGGCTTGACAAGCTCACCCGGCACCCTGCTCTCGGCGGACCGGAGCTGACGTTCCTACAGGCACAACTGGCTCGTCAGCGCGGCGATCTCGACCGCGCCCGCAAACTCGTGCACGAGTGCCTTGCCCGACTGCCCGGCCACCGGGCGTTCCAGCAGGCCGCGATCGAGATCGACGCCCCGCTTCCGGAACGCGCCCGGAGCGTCACGCACAACTGACAGAATGCTGACGCGACGAGCCGAGGACACGCCGCGCCGGGGTGGGCGCGCCAGGAGGTCGTGGGCGACTGACTACCATCGGCTCGATGGTGGTACGGCTAGACGACCCTGCTGAATCGTGCGGCCAACCGGCTCTGCCGGAGTCCTTGCTGCGGCTGGCGGGCCGGCTGGCCAGCACTCCAACCGTGGACCCGGCGGCCTCGGCGCTGGTGGACCAGGCGGTAGCGGTACTGCGGCGGCCCGGGTTCGACACGCTGCTGTCCCTGCCGCAACTGGCTTTCGACCCGTTCGACTACCAGCGCGAGACCGCCGCCACGGTATTACGCCGGATGCGAGGGCGGGCGATCCTGGCCGACGAGGTCGGGCTGGGCAAGACCATCGAAGCCGGTCTGATCGCCTCCGAACTGCGGTTGCGAGGGCTGGCCGACCGGACCCTGGTGATCACCCCGGCGGGCTTGGTCGTGCAGTGGCGCGAAGAACTGGAACGCAAGTTCGGCCTGCCCACCGCGATCCTGTCCGGCAAGGACCGTGTCCCCACCGGACGCGGAAACCAGCCTGTGCTGCTGGCCTCGCTTGCCGCGGCCCGCAGGGACCCACTGAAAACCGAACTCACCGGCAGCGGCTGGGATCTGGTGATCGCCGACGAGGCACACCGGCTGCGCTCGGCGCGCAGTGCGTCGGGCAAGCTGATCCGGGCGGTGACCGCCCGGTTTCTGCTGTTGTTGACCGCCACTCCGGTGGAGAACCGGCTACAGGACCTCTACGAGATGATCTCCCTGGTCGCACCCGGTCTGTTGGGCACCCCCACCCAGTTCCGCGCCCGCCACACCGCCACGGGCGGGGACGTGAGCCAACCGCGTAACCTGACCGAGCTGCGGGCCAGAACCCGGCAGGTGATGGTCCGCCACCGGCGCAGCGAGGTCGCGCTGCGGCTGCCGCAGCGCCTGGCCGAGACGACCGTCGTCATCCCCGACGACGACGAACGCGCTTTCTACGCGGAACTGGCCGAGCGCATCCGGATGGAGGCCAAAGAAGCTCCCGGCGCCCGCCGTCTCGCGTTGCGCTCGGTCGCCCGCCTGGCCGGCTCCCTTCCGGCGGCGACCGCACCAACCCTGACCAAGTTTGGCTGGACCGACCTGGCCACGGCGGCTCAGGCGATCACCGACCCGGCCAAGGTACGGCGACTGGTGGCCAAGCTCGGTGACCACGTGGGTCGCGGTGACAAAGTATTGGTGTTCACGGCCTTCCGGCACACCCTGGACACCGTGGCCGCGGCGACCCGGGCGGCTGGCATCGACACGCGCGTCTATCACGGCGGACTGCCCCGGGCCGAGAAGGAACGCGTCATCGGCGCGTTCGCCGGTGACGCGCCCGTTCTGTTGTCCACCGAATCCGCCGGCGAGGGACGCAATCTCCAGTTCTGCCACGTCATGGTCAATCTCGACCTGCCATGGAATCCCATGCAGATCGAACAGCGCCTCGGCCGGCTGCACCGGGTCGGTCAGACCCACGACGTCCTGCTGACCAACCTGGTCAGCAGGGGCACCATCGAGGAACGGATCCTGCAGGTCCTGGAATCCAAGATCAACATGTTTGAGCTGGTGGTCGGGGAACTCGACATGATCCTGGGCCGGATCGACGAGGACTTCGACTTCGAGCAGGCCGTGTTCGACGCCTTCACCACCACCGAGAACGACGCCGGCTTCGCCCGCCGTATGGACGCCCTCGGCGACGAACTGGCCGCGGCCCGCACCACCTATCTCGGCGAGCGGCGCAATGTCGACGCTCTGGTCGGAAGGGACGACGAGGCGTGAGTCCGGCCCGCCGTAGCCCCTCCTTCGCCTTCTGGCTGGACTATCTGGACTCCCGGGGAGGTTTGTGGGAGCAGTCCGGCGACACCGTCCTGGCGATGCTGCCCGACCAGTTGGCCGCCGTTCATGACCTGCCGGAATCGACACTGATCACCGACGATCCGGACATCGCCCGGGAAGACGGCGTACTGTTCCTGGGCGCCGGACACCCGGAGATCGACAGGGCTGCCAAGTCCATTGTGGATGAAGGGGATGTCGCGGCCGTGGCCCTGGGCCACTGGGGGAAGCCGGTGTCCACCAAGGACGTGCTGGCCCGGGTACGCGACCAGGTCCCGGTCGACCACGGCCGGATCGACGCCACCGCCGCACCGCTCCGCACTCACCGCGCGACGCTACGGCTCGGGGCACTGGTCAGCCACACCGTCTCGGCCGAGGAAACGTTCACCGAAGTGGCCGAGTGCCTGATCGACATGGCCTCGCGCATCGCCTGGCCGGAGGATGCGGCCGCCCGGCTGCGGCAGGCCGCGGCAGCCGCGGAGGGAACGCCCGGTCGCCAACCGCGGGCGACCGACCTGGTGCCAGCGCTTGCCGCCGCCAACCAGGTCCTCGACGAAGCCGCCACGGCCCGCGGTCAGGCCCTGGCCGCGGGAGCCGACGCCGAGCGCGCCGAGGAGATCGCTCGGGCCACGGACTACTATGCCGCCGCTCTGGCCGCCATCGACAAGCGGCACACAGACGCCGACCCGGACCGTGCCGCCCTGCTCGACGCCCGCACCCAGGCCACGCTGGCCGAGCGCGACCGTCGACTGGCCGAGATCACCGAGAAATACCAGCACAACCACGCTCTGCGCCCGTACCGGCTACAGCTGATCGATCTCCCGGCCTGGCGGCTGGCGACCAACGTCCGCCGAGGCGAGCGCCGCTGGCCGGTCACCTTCGACTACCTGCCGCTCCTCGGCACCGTCGCCCCCACCCGGTGCCCGAACTGCCAGGCACACGCCCCGTTGGTCGCGGCCAAGACCCACCTCGGCTGCGCCGCCTGTCTGCCTCCCGCCCCAGTGACACCGTCAGCCCCCACGACGCAACCGGCTTCCCCACGTCCCCATAGGACTCCGTCGCCAACCACCGGCAGGGACCGGCGCCCGCCGTCGGCCGAAAGGCCGCAGCGCATCCCGGCCTCAGCCCGGTCACCGGTGGTCGGCCCTACCCGGCCCGTACTTCCCGGCAAGGCCGAGGAACGCAAGGTCATCAATTTCTGGAATCACGTCGGTGCGGGAGACCATCGAAAACTTGTCCGGCAGGTCGCGGCTGACTCCCCGCTGAGCGCTCTTGTCCGGCTCTACGGCGCCGCCGGCCCGCTACACGGCATCGGTGTCCCCGCCGGTGACACACCGACGGGCTTCACCTGTGGCAACTACGATCGACCGGTCGCCGGAGACCGCGGCGGCACCGCCGGCACCGTGCGGACCCACCGCGACGAATACCCGTACCTCCTGCTCTGGTCAGCCGACCGGCTGCTGGAGGAGATCCTCCCGTACTCGGCCCCCTGGCACCTGGGCCGATCCACTGGCTTCCACCGGCCGCCCACGCTCGCACCAGCCCCGCGGATCGGTCTCGACCCAGTGGCCACCCTCCTGCTCACCCGCACCACCGCCCATCACGGCCTGACCTACACCGCCCGCGCCCTGGCCGCCTGGTGGCGACTGCCCAACGCCGAGGACCTCCTGATCCGCTTCGACCCCGCCATCCTCGCCGCCGCACTGGACCGGGCCATTCGTTACTGGTCCGGCGCACCCCAGGCCACCTATCCCGACGTGGCCAAAGCCTTCCGCGCAGACGAGTCAGCCATCCGGAAGGCCACTCCGACTCTGCAGAAACAACTCCAGCTCAATACAACCCGCAACTGGTGATCCAGGCGTCCGCAAGAAAGCCAGCCGCCGGCGCCACGTCCACCGGCACGCATCCGAGCAGCCTGGCCACGCATCTCGCTCAGCGGGCAGGATCGTCCGCGTCCTGCCCCGCGTCCATGCGGTGCGCGTTCTCCAGGAGATCGAGATAGCCGTCGGCAGCTTCCCAGAGGTGGTTCTCCGGATAGCGGCCAAGCCCTCGATGCTCGTGGCGCCAGTCCCGATCCCAGTACTTCTGGTGGACGGCATGGAGTTGACCCAGCGCTCGGTCGAGTTCCACGCGGGTGCGTCGCCGCAGTTCCGCCGGGGTCGCTGTGATCCTCGGCAGATCCGCCAATCGGCGGTCGCGTAGGTCACCCAGCACGCCTTCATCGGGTCCGTCGAGCGACCAGAACCGGACCGGGTCACGGATCAGGTAGTTCCATACCGGCTCGTGCCGGGAGCGCCACCAGTACGCGAAGCCGCCCTTGTCCAACCGCAGACTGTCCACCAGCCACGCTGTCCCCTGCGGCTGCGAGCACCAGGGAACCTCATCGGGGGGCAGGTCGAGCGTGAGGGCGACCTGGACGGACTCGATGGGATCCGCACCGTCAGGGACTTCACCGAAGACGTATGCCTCCCGTAGGAAGGGCTCATCGACCGGCAGGCGTGTCGTCCACTGGCACACATCGGCCAGCAGACGCAGCCTCTCGACGGCTCGGCGGTAACGCATGTTCGGATTGTCCCCTCCACTGATCGTTCAGCAGCAGGCGCGGTCATGCGCGATACGCTGCCGCGACCGTGGGTGGTTACGCCACGTGTTCGCCGGCCGCTCCAAGTCCAGGCCGTCCACAGGCCGTCATACGTTGAGGAATGACCACCGGCAACGACCGACGACAACCAGGAACCACCGGGTCAAGCCGGGTACCGCCGGTAAAAGTGCAGTTCAGCGCAGCGGCTGTACGCAACTACGACGTCTAGAGACACGCAGCGCTGCCACCGACAGGCCAGGACCAGCTCATAAGGTTGCCATGACCGTCGCACGTCCTGTCCGCGACGGGCATCGAACGCACGACACAAGCGTTCCACCTGTTCGGACAGCGCATGCTGACCGTGCGTCGTCACCGAAGGATGGGGGATATGCGCAACGTATTCCAGCCGTCGCTCGGCGACGAGGAGCTCGACGCGCTGCGGGAGGTGTTCGCGGCGAACTGGCCCGGCCACGGACCGCGCGTCAGGGCGTTCGAGGCCGAGTTCGCCGCGCATCTGGGCGTACCGGCCGACCAGATGGTGTTCCTCAACTCGGCCACCGCCGGGCTGTTCCTGGCCGTCGACCTGCTCGGTCTCGGCCCGGACGACGACGTGGTGCTGCCGTCGATCAGCTTCGTGGGCGCCGCCAACGCGGTATCCGCCAGCGGCGCCCGGCCGGTGTTCTGCGACGTCGACTCGCGCACGCTCAACCCGTCCGTCGCGGACGTCGAACGAGCACTGACACCCCGCACCAGGGCGGTGCTGATCCCGCACTACGGCGGCTACCCGGGTCAGGTCGCCGAGATCGCCCAACTCTGCCGGGACCGCGGCCTGCTGCTCGTCGAGGACGCCGCGGGTGCCGTGGCCTCCCAGGTGGACGGACAGATGTGCGGGACGTTCGGTGACGTCGCGATCTGGAGCTTCGACGCGATGAACATCCTCGTCACCGGTGACGGCGGGATGCTCTACGTGCGCGACCCGGACCTGGCCGCGCGGGCGCGCCGGCTGGCCTTCCACGGCCTGCGCCACGTCAGCGGTGTCGCAGCGACGGCCGAACTGGCGCGCCGCTGGTGGGAGCCGGTCGTCACCGAGTTCGGCCGGCGGGTGGTGGGCAACGACATGACGGCGGCGATCGGCAGCGTCCAACTGCGCCGGCTGCCGGAGTTCATCCGGCGACGCGAGGAGATCGCACGGACCTACGACCGGCTGCTGACCGGCGTCGACTGTGTGGCCACCCCGCAGGAACCGCCGGTCGGCCAGACCACATCGCACCATTTCTACTGGGTGCAGCTCGACGCGGGCATCCGCGACGTCGTCGCCGCGGACCTGCTGGAGCGCGACATCTACACCACGTTCCGGTACGCGCCGCTGCACAAGGTCACCGCCTACCGATCCAACGCCACCCTGCCCGGCGCGGACGACGCGGCCGAACGTACCCTGCTGCTGCCCATTCACCAGGCACTGGACGACACCGACGTACGTACCATCGCCGGCGAGCTGTGCAAATCGGTCGAGCACCGGGCCTGGTCATGAGAGCGCCGGGCCGGGAGAGGATCTGCAGTGGACGCCTCCGGTAGACCCGCCGCGGTGCTGGCCGGACGTCGGGAGTGGACCGGCCTGGCCGTCCTCACCCTGCCGACCATCCTGTCCGCGATGGACTTCGGCGTGCTCTACCTCGCATTGCCCCAGATCGGCGCGACGCTGCACCCGAGCAGCACGGAACTGCTGTGGATCCAGGACATCTACGGCTTCCTGATCGCCGGCTTCCTGATCACCATGGGCAATCTCGGCGACCGCATCGGCCGCCGCAAGCTGCTGATGATCGGCGCCGCCGCGTTCGGCGTCCTGTCGGTCGTCTCCGCCTACGCCCCGTCGGCGTGGCTGTTGATCCTGTCCAGGGCCCTGCTGGGCGTCGCGGGCGCGACGCTGATGCCGTCGACCCTCGCGCTGATCAGCAACATGTTCCGCGATACCCGCCAGCGCTCCACGGCGATCAGCATCTGGGCCACGTCACTGCTGTTCGGAGCCGCGATCGGTCCGCTGGTCGGCGGCGCGCTGCTGGACCGGTTCTGGTACGGCTCGGTGTTCCTGATCGGCGTACCCGTCATGGTGCTGCTGCTGGCCACCGCACCGTCGCTGCTGCCCGAGTACCGGGATCCCACCGACCGGAAACTCGACCTGCTCAGCGTGGTCCTCTCGCTGGGGATGATCCTGCCGATCGTCTATGCCATCAAAGAACTCGCCGGGGGCGGACTGACACCGCCCGCGGTGCTCGCCCTGCTACTGGGCGTCCTGATCGGCATCGGCTTCGTGTCCCGCCAGCGCAAGCTGGCGGATCCGCTGCTGGACCTGCGACTGTTCAGCAATCGCGAGTTCGGTACCGCACTGGGCATCCTGCTGTTCGGGGCAGTCGCGATCGGCGGCGTCGGCCTGCTGTTCTCCCAGTACCTGCAACTGGTGCACACGTTCTCCCCACTCACCGCGGGACTGCTGATGATCCCGGACACGGCCGGCCTGATCGGCGGTTCGCTGCTGGCACCGGTGGTGGCGCGCCGGATCCCGGCGGCGCACGTGGTCGGCATCGGCCTGCTCGTGTCCGCCGTCGGCTTCCTGGTGCTCGCCCGCGTGACGCCGAGTTCGGCCGTGGCGCTCACGGTGATCGGCGTGGTGATCGCCACCTTCGGCGTCGCACCGAGCTGGGTGCTGGGCACCGACCTGATCGTCGGTTCGGTGCGACCGGAGAAGGCCGGGTCGGCCGCCGCGGTGTCGGAGACCAGCAGCGAGTTGGGCATCTCGCTGGGGGTCGCGGTGCTGGGCAGCATCGCACTCGCCGTCTACCGGGGCGACCTGAGCGGTCACCTGCCGGCCGGCGTGCCGGCGGGCGCCGCGCAGGCCGGTGACGGCACGTTGGTCGGGGCCGTCGACACGGCCAGGCACCTGCCCGGCGGGGCAGGCCCAGCGCTGCTGGCCGCCGCCCGGTCGGCGTTCACCAGTGGTTTCGCCGTGGCGGCCGTGGTCGTGGTACCGATCCTGGTGATCCTCGCCGTGCTGTCGTTCGTATTGCTGCGCAAGGTGAACCCGCCAGCCGAGGTCGGCGGGGAATAGCCGAGCGGGGCTACCGCAGGTCCAGCAGCATCGTGTCGGCGTGATCGCCGGTGGCCACCGTGCGGTAGCCCTCCGCCCGGTACAGCCCGATCGCCCGATTGGCCCGCTCCACGCTCAGACTGATCGACTCGATCCCGGCCAGCCGGGCCGTGTCGGCCAACGCCCGCAGCAACGCCCGGCCGACTCCTCTGCCACGCCGGTCGGCCACCACACCGATGGCCAACTCGGGAACGTCGGCCGCGACGAACCCGTACCCGGGCTCCGTCTCGCTGAACAACCGCAGCCACGCCGCGCCGACCGGCCGATCTTCGTCGATGGCCACCACACCCAGGTCGGTGTCCTTCGGCCATCCGGCCACGTAGTGCGCGATCGCCGGATCGGCCAGCGTCTCCGCCCTGCTTCTGTCTACATGGGACGGCCAGTTCGCGGCTTCGACCAGCATGTCCGTCAGGAACTCGGCGTCGTCCGGGCCTGCCGTGCGAATCTCCGGACCGTCACCCATAGAACACCCTCTCGATCACCGCCCGCGCCCGCCGCGTCGTCCGCCGGTAATCGTCCAAGAACTGGCCCGGCTCGTCCACCGACTTCCCCGTCGCCGCGCTCGCCACGGCCGCCAACTCCCGCGCCGTCGTCGGCAACTGGTCGGATGCCTTGCCCCGCACCAACATCGTCGCGTTGCGCGCCTGCGTCGCCAACATCCACGCCGCCGCCAGCGCATCACCGTCGGCCACGTCCAACACGCCGGCACTCGTCGCGGCCTCGATGCCGGCCAGCGTCGACGTCGTGCGCAGGTCCGGCACCTCGTGCGCGTGCCGCAACTGCAACAACTGCACGGTCCACTCCACGTCTGCCAGACCGCCCCTGCCCAACTTCGTGTGCGTCAACGGATCCGCACCTCGGGGCAGCCGCTCACTGTCCACTCTGGCCTTGATCCGCCGGATCTCCCGCACCTGCGCGACCGTCAACCCGCCCGCCGGGTACCGCACCGGGTCGACCGCATCGATGAACGCGGCCCCCAACTCCGCGTCCCCCGCCACCGGCGTCGCCCGGAGCAACGCCTGCGCCTCCCACGGTTCGGACCACTTCGCGTAGTACGCCACATACGAGTCCAACGTCCGCACCAACGGCCCCTGCCGACCCTCCGGCCGCAGGTCCGCGTCCACCTGCAACGGCGGATCGATACTCGGCGAACCGAGCACCGTGCGCAGCAACTCCGCCACCGAACCGGCCCACCGCACCGCGTCCGAGTCGGAGACACCGGGCATCGGCCGGCACACGAACATCACGTCCGCGTCCGACCCGTACCCCAGCTCACCACCGCCCAACCGGCCCATCCCGATCACGGCCAGCGTCGCCGGCGCAGGCCCGTTCAGCGTCTTCGCGCGCTGCACGGCGGACAACGCCGACCGCAGCACCGCGATCCACACACTGGACAAGGCGGTACACACCGCGTGCAGCGGCAACAGGTCGAGCAGATCGGCACTCGCCACGCGCAGCAACTCGTGCCGGCGCAACGACCGTGCCGCAGCCACCGCGTCGGCGACCTCGGAGTGCCGGCTCACCACGGCGTCCAGCGAATGCGCCACCGCGGCCGGGTCCCGGCGGGCCAACTGGTCGGTGTGCGCATAGAGCTGCAACACCTCCGGTGCCCGGATCATCAGGTCCGGCACCAGTTTCGACGTCCCCAACACGTACGCCAGCCGCTCGGCGACCGCACCCTCGTCCCGCAACAGCCGCAGGTACCACGGCGTGCTGGCCAACGCCTCGGACAGCCGCCGGTACGCCAGCAGCCCACCGTCCGGATCCGCGGTGTCGGCCAGCAGGCTCAACAGGACCGGTAGCAGCGTCCTCTGGATGGCCGCCCGGCGGGACACCCCGTCGGTGAGCGCCTGGATGTGCCGCAGCGCGCCGTCCGGCGACGCGTAGCCCAACGCGGCCAACCGGTCGACAGCCTGCTTGGTGGTCAGCCGCATCGCCTCGGTCGGCACCCGCGCCACCGACTCCAGCAACGGCCGGTAGAACAGCTTCTCGTGCAGCCGCCGCACCCGGTTGGTCTGCCGCCGGAACTCGGCGAACAGCGCCGCACCCGCGTCCCTGCCCTTGCTCGGCCGTACCCCCATCGACCGGGCCAGCCAGCGCAGCTCGGCATGGTCCCGCTCGTCCGGGAACAGATGCGTGCGCAGCAACCGGTGCAGCTGCAGCCGGTGCTCAACGGCCCGCAGGAACCGGTACGACTCCCCCAGCCCCGACGCGTCCTCCCGGCCGACGTAACCCCTGGCACCCAGCGCGGCCAGCGCGTCGACCGTCGAGGACAGGCGCAGCGCGCTGTCACTGCGCCCGTGCACCAGCTGCAACAACTGCACGGCGAACTCGACATCCCGCAGCCCACCGCGGCCGAGCTTCAACTCCCGGTCCACCAGCTCGGACGGCACGTGATCCTCGACCCGGCGGCGCATCGCCTGCACGTCGGACACGAACCCGTCCCGGTCACCCGCCTGCCACACCATCGGCGTCACGACGTCCAGGTAGGCGGCACCCAGCGCCGGATCACCGGCCACCGGCCGGGCCTTGAGCAACGCCTGGAACTCCCACGTCCGAGCCCACCGCTCGTAGTAGCTGGTGTGCCCCTCCAGGGTGCGGACCAGCGCGCCGGCCTTGCCCTCCGGCCGTAGCGCGGCGTCCACGTCGAACGCCGCCTCGTGCGCCACCCCCATCATGCCGGCGGCCAGCCGCGTCGCCCTGGTGATGTCGCCGTCGCCGACGAACACCACATCCACGTCACTCACATAGTTGAGCTCCCGGCCACCGCACTTGCCCATCGCGATCACCGCGAGCGAACAGTTCAGCGGCCCGTCCTCGCCTGCCAGATCCGCGGCAGCCACGGCGAGCGCGGCCCGCAGCGCACCCTCGGCCAGATCGGACAACGCGGCGGCGACCACCTCGTAGGTGGGCCGCGGCAGCTCCGGTTCGACCAGGTGCCCGAGGTCCTCGGCGGCGATCTCCAGCAAGAGTCCCCGGTAGCCCAGACGCAACGCGCGGATCGCGGCGCTCCCGGTGAGCGCGGCACGCGCCCCGCCCGGCAGGCCGGGCGGCGGACCGGCCGGGTCGGCGCCGACCGTGGTCAGCAACGCCTCACTGAAGGCGCCGCGCGGGGTGAGCGCGTCGGCACCGACCAGGCGGCGCCACTGTTCCGGTTGGGCGACCAGGAAGTCGGCCAGCGCCGTGGACGTGCCGAGCACGGCACACAGCCGGCCACGCAGCGGACGGTCGACGCGCAGCGCTTCGGCGACATCCGCCCAGCCGGACGGATCGGCCTCGCGCAACCGGTCCAGGCCGCGCAGGGCAAGGTCGGGATCGGGACTGCGGGACAGGCTGATCAGTACCGCTTCGCTGCCGGGGGTCGGACCGGTGGTGTCCCACCAACCGGCAGCGCGCAGCTCGGACTCGGCGCGCTCATCGGTCAGCCCGAAGCGTGCCAACGCTGGCGTGGAACGGGGACGGTCCGGCATCGGTGTTCACCGTAGCCGCACCGGGCCGAACGTGACGTCCAGGAAGTCCGCGACGGGCCGGTAGCCGATCCGCTGATAGATCGCGTTCGAGGTCGGGTTGGCCAGGTCCGTGTACAGCAGGACGTGTTCCGCGCCCTGGTCCAGCGCCCACCGGCTGGCCGCGGCGGTGACAGCGGATGCGTAGCCGTGGCGCCGCTCCTGCGGCGGCGTGTACACCGAGCCGATCCGCGACATGCCGCTGTTCGGCGCGTTCACCCCGGCCAGGGACACGGGCGCTCCATCCACCCGCCAGAAGAACTGGCCGTGCCCGGCAGCCAACCGATCCCTGGTGAACCGCACCAGCTTGGCCCGCGACTGCTGGCCGCCATGCCGGAGGCCCACCTCGGCCGTGAACGCTGCCCGCCAGTCCGCCACCAGCTCGATATCGGCCTCGGTGACCAGCGACGACTCACCGGGCACGTCGGCCGGCGGCTCCAGGGCGCCCAGCCGGTAGAGCCGCTGGTCCATCCGCTCGGTCACCTCGACGCCGGTGCGCTCGGTCCAGGCCGCCGCGAACGCCTCCACCTGCGGCCGCAACCCGGTCGCCCCGGTCGGCGACGCTCCCATGGCGGTCAACCGGTCGACGACCGCCGGCATCGCCCGCACTGGCAGGGCGCCCACATGGAGCGGGAACGGTGGCGTGCAGAACGCGGCGCCGACGAGATCGCCGTCGCTGTCACTCGTGTTGTGGGCCGTCAGCAACAACGGCTGGTCCTCGCCGAATCGGGACCCGCGGAGCAGGCTGTCGACCACCGTGATCGGGACCGTGTTGATCAGCGGGTCCGCCGTCAGCAGCGCCTGCGACACCTGCCAGAACTCATCCACGTCCGGGTACGAGACGACCTTCATCGGACCAGCATGAGCCGGCACGGCGTCCTGAGGCGACCGGATTTCTGGTCCGACACTTCTGGTCCGACACTTCTGGTCCGACACTGCCCGACCCCGGAGACGACTCGAGGCCCTGGGAGACGTCTCCGTCTCGACCAGGGCCTCGAATCTCTATCAAATAATGTCCGGCGGCGTCCTACTCTCCCACACCCTCACAAGTGCAGTACCATCGGCGCAGAAAGGCTTAGCTTCCGGGTTCGGAATGGGACCGGGCGTTTCCCTCCCGCCATAACCGCCGTAACCCTATCAACCACACACACCCC